>NZ_CP062006.1:0-745000 GCF_017487345.1 Brevundimonas pondensis
ATGACGGGCATGACGGATCCTGACCGTATCTGGAACGAGGCGGCCGGCCGCCTGAAGACCGAGATCGGCGACGGGCCCTTCAGCAGCTACATCGCGCCCTCGGCCGTGCGACTGGATGCGAGCGGCAATCTGATCCTGGTGACGCCGACCGCCTATGCGCGGGACTGGGTGCGCAAGAACGCCTTGCGTCGCATGAACGAGCTGTGGCTGGGCCTGGACGGCCTGTCGCGTCGTCTGGACGTGCGCTGCCGCGCCGAGGTGGGCTCGCCCGCCCCGGCCACCGCCTTCCCCGTCGGCGAGGCCCCGCGCCTGGCCTCGGTCGGCGGCGTGGTCGCGCCGACGCCGGTTTCCGCCCTCAACGCCTCGACCTTCGCCCCCTCGACCGACGGCGCCCGCGCCGTCCGCGCCGCCGGTCTGCAGGAGCGCCTGACCTTCGACAGCTTCGTGGAAGGTCAAGGGAACGCCTTCGCCCTGGCCATCGCCAAGCAGGTCGCCAGCTGGGCCGACGGCCATTTCAACCCGGTCTTCTTCTGCGGCCCCTATGGCTACGGCAAGACCCACCTGCTGAACGCCATCGCCTGGGAGGCGCAGCGCCTGCGCCCGGACGCCAAGGTGGTCTATCTGACCGCCGAGCGTTTCCTCTCGACCTTCGTGCGCGCCATGCAGGACCGCTCGACCGCGGCCTTCAAGGAAAGCCTGCGCTCGGCCGACATGCTGCTGCTGGACGACGTCCAGTTCGTCGGCGGCAAGACCTCGACGCAGGAAGAACTGCTCAACACCCTGACCTCGCTGATCGAGGACGGCAAACGCATCGTCCTGTCGGCCGACCGCGCCCCGACCGCCCTGACCGACGTGGAGCCGCGTCTGCGTAGCCACCTGGCCGCCGGCCTGACCTGCCCGGTCGAAGCCGCCGACCGCAATCTGAAGATCGCCGTGGCCCAGTCGCGTCTGAACGCCTTGGCCAAGCTGGGCGTCGTCTCGGGCGAGGCCCGGACTGACGTGCTGGAGCACCTGGTGGACCGCACCCCCGGCTCGATGCGTGAACTGGAAGGCGCCGTGAACACCCTGGCCGCCGTCGCCGGCGCCCGCCTGTCGACCCTGGGCGTGGACGAGGCGCAAAGCCTGCTGGGCGTCGCCCTGCGTGGCGGACCCGAGCGCCGCATCACGGTGGACGAGATCCAGAAGACGGTCGCCGACCACTTCAACCTGAAGCAGGCCGATCTGCTGAGCGAGCGTCGCACCCGCGCCATCGCCCGCCCGCGCCAGATCGCCATGTATCTGTGCAAGCAGCACACGACCCGCTCCTATCCCGACATTGGCCGTCGCTTCGGCGGGCGCGATCACACGACCGTCCTGCACGGCGTGCGCAAGATCGAGGAGCTGATGCCCAAGGAAGAACAGATCGCCCGCGACGTGGAAGCCCTTACCCGCAAGCTGCGCGGCTAAAGCTCCACCGCAGGCCTGTGGATAGCGGGGGCAGACGTCGTCGGATGTCGGCCCCCCGTTGCCCCCGCCGCTCAATGCGCTAGTGTTTCAGCCCATCCTTACGGCGACGCTGCAAAAGGCGTCGCGGCCCGGGCGAGACCACATGCAGCTGACCATCGAACGTTCCGCGCTCCTGAAGGCCCTTGGCCATGTTCAGAGCGTGGTCGAGCGCCGAAACACCATTCCGATCCTGTCGAACGTGCTGCTGAGCGCCGGGCGCGACCGCCTGTCCTTCGCCGCCACCGACCTCGACATGGAGATGGTCGACGAGGCCGAGGCCCAGGTGAACGTCGAGGGCCAGATCACGGCCCCGGCCCACACCCTGTATGAAATCGTCAAGAAGCTGCCGGACGGCGCCGAGGTCTCGCTGACCTATTCGGGCGACGATCCGCGCCTGGTCATCTCGGCCGGGCGTTCGCGCTTCAACCTGCCGGTCCTGCCGGCCGGCGACTTCCCGGTCATGTCCACCGAGACCTCGGGCGCGCGCTACAGCCTGCCCAAGGAGGACCTGGCCCGTCTGATCGACAAGACCCGCTTCGCTGTCTCGACCGAAGAGACGCGCTATTATCTGAACGGCCTCTATCTGCACACGGTTTCGGACGGCGGCATTCCGCTGCTGCGCGCCGTGGCCACCGACGGCCACCGTCTGGCCCTGGCCGAGACCCCGGCGCCGGAAGGCGCGGCGGGCGGTCCCGGCGTCATCGTGCCGCGCAAGACCGTGGACCAGGTCCGCCGCCTGCTGGACGACGGCGCCGGTCCGGTCGAGGTCCAGGTCTCGGCCCAGAAGATCCGCTTCGAGTTCGGCCACGCCAGCCTGACCTCCAAGGTCATCGACGGGGCCTTCCCCGACTATCTGCGCGTCATTCCCAAGGGCAACGACAAGCAGGCCGACATCGACAACGCCCTCTTCTCCAAGGCCGTCGATCGCGTGGCCACCATCTCGGCGGAAAAGAGCCGCTCGGTGAAGCTGGCCTTCGACAATGACCGGGTGAAGCTGACCGTGCGCAACATGGAAGCCGGCCAGGCCGAGGAAGAGGTCGAGATCGGCTATTCCGAAGAGCCGTTCGAAATCGGCTTCAACGCCCGCTATCTGCTGGACGTCGCCGGCCAGATCACCGGCGAGACCGCTCACTTCAAATTCGCCGACCCGGCGTCGCCGACGCTGGTGCTCGATCCGGCCGATCCGGGCGTGCAGTACGTGCTGATGCCGCTGCGGGTGTGAGTGAGCATCGGCGGGTCATAGCCGCCCGACGCCTGCCTAACATCTGGCGGTTATCGTTCTTTGCGCTGTACGCACTGGCCGCCTTCGCCCTGACGAGGGCGGAGGACCCGTTGCTGTCGTTGTTCGGCTGGATATGGGGCGCTTTAGTTGGGTTGTTCGCCATCCAAATCCTGATGGGCGCGCTATTTCCCCGGAACATCGTCCTTTCGGCAGAGGGTTTTCAGGTTTCGGGGCTGAGGCGACGGCCGCTTGTGCGTTGGAGCAGCGTTGAAAGGTTCTGGGTGCTGCGCACCCCGCTATTCAGCTATGTGCTGTATGCGCTGACCGGGCAGCTCCGGCGGGAGAATTTCGGTCTATGGGTTTTCCGTGGGCTGCCGTCGGAAGCTGATGGCCGTTTGTTGCCTGTCTACGAACTGAAGGCGGATGCCCTGCTGGAGGTGCTGCATGACTGGAAAACACGATACGGGTAATGACGGCGCTTACGCCAGCGGTCAGACGCCGCCGGCGGTTTCAGGGATGAGCGGATAGATTGAGCCTCACCTCCCTCGCCCTCACCGACTTCCGTTCCTGTGCGAGCGCCAGCCTGCCGGTTTCCGGCGGGGGCGTGGTGCTGCATGTCTGACGACGGCGACCCACCGGTCACGGTGATACGAAAGGCGCGGTGGCGGACTGTCGCAGGGGTCGCCATTTCTGCCGTTGGTCTCTGCATCGTTGCGGGAATCCACGGGTTCTTGTGGGTCATCATGGGCCGGGAGGTCTTTCTCGACGGGTTCCGTGAGGAGCCGTTCTTGTCGGCGTTGGGCCTTGTGCCCCTGCTTGTCGTCGCCCTCCAACTGGGTATCGCCATACGTGCGATATGGTGGGGGGACACCATTACCTTGGGTCGGTCAGGCTTCCGTTCCCATGTCCGTGGCCACTCACGTTTTGTCCGATGGGACGACGTGAAGCAGTTTCGCGTGGAGCGTCCAGCCGCCAGCATGCATGATGTTGTCGGCTGGGATCATCAGGACGACGCCTTCAACGGCAATCCGGTGTGGGAAGGCTTCAGGGCTGAGGGGGAGAGAACCACCACGCTCGACTGCGATCTTGGTTGGGGATGGCAGGATGGGGCGGTGGCGGTTTGTGCGACGCTGGAAGCCTGGCGAATTCGCTATTCGGGCGAGGCGTGACGCCTGTGATCCAGCCCGATAGAGAGGGCAGGTGATCACCTCCCTGGCCCTCACCGATTTCCGTTCCTATGCGAGCGCCAGCCTGTCGGTTTCCGGCGGGGCTGTGGTGCTGCATGGGCCGAACGGGGCGGGCAAGACCAATCTGCTGGAGGCCATCAGCCTGTTGACCCCGGGCAAGGGGCTGCGCGGGGCGACGGCGCAGGAGATGGGGCGGCGCGAGCCGGGCGAGGCCGTGGGCCGGGCCTGGGCCGTCATGGTGACGCTGGATGAAGACGGCGAAGAGGTGCGTCTGGGCACCGGGGTGCAGACGCCGGGCGCCGCGCGGCGCATCGTCCGTATCGACGGCGAGACGGCGCCGCCGGGACGGCTGCTGGATCATCTGCGCCCGGTCTGGGCCACGCCCGAGCAGGACCGGCTGTTTTCGGACGCGCGGGCGGGGCGGTTGCGCTTCTTCGACCGGCTGGTGTTTGCGGCCGATCCCGACCATGCGGCCACGGTCTCGACCTATGAGAAGGCTCTGCGCGAGCGGCTGAAGCTGCTGACCGACGGGGCGGAGGGCCGACCCGCCGATCCCCTCTGGCTGGATGCGCTGGAGGCGCGGCTGTCCGAGGCCGGGGCGCGGGCCGCCGTGGCGCGGACGCGGGCGCTGGCGGCGCTGCAGGCGGGCATCGACGCGCGCGACGACCGGCCCTTTCCCCAAGCCGATCTGGGCCTGACCGGCCCGGCCGAGGAGATGGCGGCGGCGGGGGCGGACGAGGCCGATGTGGTCGGCATGCTGGGCGAGGGCTTTGTGCGAGCGCGGGCGCGCGACGCGGCGGCGGGCCGCTCGCTGTTCGGGCCGCACCGTTCGGACCTGACGGCCCTCCACCGTGAAAAGAACCGGCCCGCCGCCGAGGGGTCTTCGGGCGAGCAGAAGGCCCTGGTGCTGAACCTGATCCTGGCCCAGGTCGGGCGGCTGGCGGGACAGAAGGCTCAGCCGGTTCTGCTGCTGGACGAGGCCCCGGCCCATCTGGACGAGGCCCGCCGCGCCGCCCTGTTCGACGAGATCGAGGCCCTGCGCTTGCAGGCCTTCATGACCGGGACCGAGCGCAGCCTGTTCGCCGCCCTGGAAGGGCGGGCGCAGTTTGTGGCGGTCGAGAGCGGCGGTCTGTCCGCCTAGGCGTCGGCGGCGTTATCGAAGATGATGTCCCAACGTCCAAAGGCCTTCATGCCTGTGCTGGCTGCGGCGGCGACAGAAGGATGGTTGTCGAGCTGGCAGCGGTATTGCAGCGCAAACCCGCCTTCACGGGCGACCTGATGCATCAGTCGGATCAATCGCCCTGCGTGGCCCTGCCCCCTGAAGGGCGGCGCCGTCAGGACGCCCATGTCCAGCAGGCGGCTTTCGCCCCAGGGATACATGCTGGCGACGCCCGCCAGCTCGCCCTGGTGGAAGGCGCCGAAGACGGACCAATGATCAAGCTCGACATAGGCGGCGTCCATGTCGGCTTCTGTGATGTCCGCGCAGAAGGCCGTGAACATGCCCTCATCCGCAGCCGTCAGGCGGCGCGCGGTTTCGGGCGAAAGCGGCGCCCGCGTTTCCGTCGTCGCATTCGCCGGGAAGTAGAACAGGTGATCTGCGCCGTGAAAGCGGGCGCCGGCCTCCTGCGTTCGCTGGCGAAACAGCTCAAGGCTGAGGCTCTCCTTGCCTGACACGTTCAGGCGTCGGGCCAGCGCGGGGCGGATCAGGGCGTGGACTGTCCCCGCGGCTGTTTCCAGAATCTGGCCCAGCTGCTCTTCATCTTTCAGATCGTCGCTGACGCTCAGTCGAAACGTCTCGTCGGCGTACAGAAGATCGCCTTTGGCGAAGGCCTCGCGCCAATGGTCGGCGACCGGAGTGGGGAACATGGCGTTTTCCTTTTGCAGGCCCGAAGGGGCGTTGTTCTTGCGGGCGCCGCAGCAGACTCCGATAGCCGACAAGGAGTGGCTTTTCCCGTCAAATTTCCTATATATCTGAGACCTCGGGGCGCGGTGATTTGCGACCTGATGCGGACGGCTGAGAGGCCGTCTTTTCCCTGTCCGTCCGCGGACCCTGAGCCGACGTTTTCATGACCGACCCGACTGACGCCTCGCCGGAATACGGCGCTGATTCCATCAAGGTTCTCAAAGGCCTGGACGCGGTGCGCAAGCGCCCCGGCATGTATATCGGCGACACCGACGACGGCTCGGGTCTGCACCACATGGTCTATGAGGTGGTGGACAACGCCATCGACGAGGCCCTGGCGGGTCACGCGGACCTGGTGACGGTCACCCTGAACGAGGACGGCTCGGTCACCGTGACCGACAACGGACGGGGCATCCCGACCGCCATCCACGCCGAGGAAGGCGTTTCCGCCGCCGAGGTCATCATGACCCAGCTGCACGCCGGCGGTAAGTTCGACCAGAACTCCTACAAGGTGTCCGGCGGTCTGCACGGCGTGGGCGTGTCCGTGGTCAACGCCCTGTCCGACTGGCTGGAGCTGGTCATCTATCGCGAGGGCAAGAAGCACAGCGTCCGCTTCGAGCGCGGCGAGACCGTGCGCGCGCTGGCGGTCATCGGCGAGGCGCCGATGCGCGAGGACAAGGGCCGTCTGCTGACCGGCACCGAGGTCACCTTCTATCCGTCGGTCACGACCTTCAGCCACATCGACTTCGACCTGAAGACGCTGGAGCACCGCCTGCGCGAGCTGGCCTTCCTGAACTCGGGCGTGGTCATCAAGCTGTCGGATCATCGCGGCGCCGAGCCGGTCGAGATCATGCTGCACTATGAGGGCGGCGTCGAAGCCTTCGTGCGCCACCTCGACAAGTCCAAGACCCCGATCCTGAAGGACGTCATCGTCATTCGCGGCGAGAAGGACGGCATTGAGCTGGACCTGGCCCTGTGGTGGAACGACAGCTACCACGAGACCATGCTGTGCTTCACCAACAACATCCCGCAGCGGGATGGGGGCACCCACCTGTCGGCCTTCCGCGCCAGCCTGACCCGCGTCATGGGCGCCTATATCGAGAGCTCGGGCCTGGCCAAGAAGGAGAAGGTCGCGCCGACCGGCGAGGACGCCCGCGAGGGCCTGACCTGCGTCCTGTCGGTCAAGGTGCCGGACCCCAAGTTCAGCTCGCAGACCAAGGACAAGCTGGTCTCGTCCGAGGTGCGTCCGGCGGTCGAGAACCTGTGCTCGGAAGGCCTGTCCACCTGGTTCGAGGAACACCCGGTCGAAGCCAAGATGATCGTGTCCAAGATCATCGAAGCCGCCTCGGCGCGCGAAGCCGCCCGCAAGGCCCGCGACCTGACCCGCCGCAAGTCGGCGCTGGAAATCAGCAGTCTGCCCGGCAAGCTGGCCGACTGTCAGGAACGCGATCCGGCCAAGTCCGAACTGTTCATCGTCGAGGGTGACTCCGCAGGCGGCTCGGCCAAGCAGGCCCGCAACCGCGAGAACCAGGCCGTCCTGCCCCTGCGCGGCAAGATCCTGAATGTCGAGCGCGCGCGCTTTGACCGGATGCTGTCCTCGGACCTGATCGGCACGCTCATTCTGGCGCTCGGCACCGGCATCGGCCGCGACGACTTCAACGCCGACAAGCTGCGCTATCACAAGATCATCCTGATGGCCGACGCCGACGTCGACGGCGCCCACATCCGCACTCTGCTGCTGACCTTCTTCTATCGGCAGATGCCGGAGCTGATCGAACGGGGCCACGTCTATATCGCCCAGCCGCCGCTCTATAAGGTGTCGAAGGGCAAGCAGCACCGCTACGTCAAGGACCAGGCCGAGATGGACGCCTACCTGATCGAGGAAGGCTGCGCCGACGCCGAGCTGGACCTGTCCAACGGCGAGCGCCGCATGGGTCTGGACCTGCAGAGCCTGGTGCGTGAGGCCAAGGCCTTCAAGGCCCTGGTCGATCGTCTGGCCGCCCGCGCTCCCGCCTTCGCTATCGAGCAAAGCGCTCTGGCCGGCCTGTTCACCGAAAGCGGCGTCGAGCTGGAGGCGCGCGCCGCCAGCGCCGCCGAACGCCTGAACCTCTATGCCGAGGAAGGCGACGGCCCGTGGTCGGGCGACCGCGCCGAGCAGGGCGGAGTGGTGTTCAGCCGTGTCCGCCGCGCCGTCAGCGAGACGATCGTGCTGGACGAACAGCTGGGCCGCTCGCTGGACGCGCGCCGTCTGGCCGAACGCGCCGCAACCTTCGAGGGCCTGTTCGACAAGCCTGCCGTCTATCGTCGCAAGGACAAGACCACGACGATCCGCGGGCCGCTGGACCTGCTGAACGCCGTGCTGGACGCCGGCAAGAAGGGCATGGCTATCCAGCGCTACAAGGGTCTGGGCGAGATGAACCCCGAGCAGCTGTGGGAGACGACGCTGGACGTCAACGCCCGCACCCTGCTGCAGGTCAAGGTCGAGCACGGCGACGACGCCGATGACCTGTTCGCCAAGCTGATGGGCGACGTGGTGGAGCCCCGCCGCGAGTTCATTCAGGACAACGCCCTGGACGCCGCCGTCGACGTCTGACGGCGGACCACTGGTCCTGATGACAAGGAATGAAGTCGTCCGTGGGTCAGTTCACCGCGGACGGTCGAGCGTTTAGCTGTTTGAACCAAGCTCTACGCCTTTCCTCCATTCGATCAGGGCGTGGGAGCAAGGGCTATGGATAGGCTACCGCCGTGCCTTGAAAGAAAGCTCGAGGTTACCCGCCGTGTTGTCCATCGATGAAGGCTTTGATCGATGGACTGGCTGTGTCGCCGGCGTGTTGGTTGTCGCAGGCGATGGACTTGATATAGGCGCCAAGGCTGGCCGCGGAGGGGCGGTCCCATTCCGCTTCGGGGTCGGGGTAGCGCGCTTCCTCGGCTCCATTGGCGCCGTATTCGATCTCCATCACGATGCGGGCCTGGCTGGTCGCGCATCGGATCGCGTATTCATTGATCTTGTGGCTGTAGTCGCCGGAACTGACGGGCAGAGGGATGCGCGCGACCATGATCGTCGTGTCATCGCCCACTGTTGCTATGCTGGACAGGTCCGCAAGATAGACGACACGGGCACTGCTTGAGATCGAGCTCCATGACTCGGCCAACGCGCCGAAGGCGGGGCTCGTGGCGGCCAGTACGACGGATGCAATGATGGACAGCTTCATGATTTCCTCCCCAGGATGAGACCGAGTTCACACCCGGCGCGTTGATTTTTCAACTGGAGACGCGCGTCGATGAATCGCCACTATCTCCGCTCAGGTTCGGGTCATGTTCCGTTTCTTCAGGATGCTTGCGTTCGCTTTGGCGCTTCTGGCTCCGACGCCGAGCGATGCGATGGAACCCGCGCCCGCGGCCGCCCGGGCGAGGGGTTTTGTCTCTGACAGGATCGTGGTCGAGAGCCGGGGGCAGGGGCCTGACGTCATCCTGATCCCAGGTCTGGCCTCGACTTCGGCGGTCTGGGCGCGGACGGCCGGCGCCCTAGAGGGGCGGTATCGGGTGCATCTGGTGACGGTGCGTGGTTTCGGCGAGGTGCCGCCGGGCGGCAACGCCGAGGGACTGGTCGGCGGACCGGCGGCGGCGGAGATCCGGCGCTATATCAACGAGAAGGGTCTGACGCGGCCCGCGATCATCGGCCATTCGATGGGTGGCCAGATCGCCCTGCGGGTCGCTGCCGACGCGGGGCCGCGCGTCGGCCGGGTCATGGTGGTCGACGCCTCGCCCTTCTTCCCCTCCCTGATCAGTGCGGGGGCCACGACCGGCGACGTCGAACCCCTGGCGCGGCTGGCCTATCAGGGCCTGCTGCTGTTCGGCGATGAGGCGTTGAAGACCCAGGCCAGCGGCATGGGGGCGGAAATGGGCGGCGCCGCCGACAGCCTGTTCGGGACCCTGGGCTGGCAGGGCGGCGACCGGCGCACCCTGGCGCAAGGCCTCTATGAGGTGATGACGGTCGATCTGCGCGCGCGTCTGCCCGCCATCACCGCGCCCGTCACCGTCGTCTATGGCTGGAGCGCCGACGATCGCAGCCCGCGCAGCCATATCGACGGCCTGTTCCGCGCCAGCTACCGTTCCCTGCCGCGCCCGGCCGCCTTTGAACGGATCGAAGGGGCCGAGCACATGGTCATGATCGACCGCCCCCGTCAGTTCCAGCAGGCGGTCGAACGCTTCCTGCGCTGAGGCGTCAGTTCGGCTGCAGCCGACGGATCGAGGCCAGCAGGGCCGCGTCGTCGCTCATGTCGCCTTCGATGACGTATTGGGGGCGCTGCGGCTCGTTGTTGCCGCGCGCGCGGCCGCGATAGACCTTCATCGGCACGGCGATCTCGGCCAAGCCGCTGGGCAGGGTAGGCTCCCTGATCTCCATGTAGACGGTGTCGGCCGAGGTCTCGCGACCGACCTGGACGCCGCCGACGGTTTTCCAAAGATCGACGGCGTCGAGGCAGGCCGAGCCGCAGCTGGAATCGGTCAGGACATAGACCCGGCCCGCCATCAGTTGCGGCGCGGGCGGCGTCGGAGCGGCGTCGGCCGGTTCCTCGTCGTTGGCGCTGCGCCAATAGACCTGACCGGCGGCCTGGGCGGCCTTCATGCCGTTGATGGCGTCTTCGGCCCAGACGATCAGCTCGGGTTGGCCGTTGGTGGCGCGCAGCTTGTCGAGGAAGGCGGAGATTTCGGCGATGTTGCCATCCGAGGCGCGCCAGTCGACCCCTTCGATCGCCGGTTCGGGATGGGCCGCCATCCAGTCGTCGCCCCACAGGACCTGGGCCATCAGCTGGCTCCAGTGCGAGGAGCCGCCGCCGTTGCCGCGCAGGTCCAGCACCACGTAGGGGGCGGCGCGCAGGGCGTCCTGCTTGGACTTCATGTCGGCGACCAGGGCCGTCAGTGCGGCATGGGCCTCGCTGGCGGGATCGCCGTTGAAGGTGGGGGTCGAGATCCAGAAGCCGCCGTCGTCGAAATGCTTCAGGGCGAAGTCGGGCCGCACGCTTTGCATCAGCCGGGTGCGGCGTTCGCCCAGATCAGCGGGCGTGGGGCGCCAGTCGAGGGCGTAGGTCCTGACCGCGCCGCCAGCTTCGAAGCGGCAGGTCTTCATCTCGGCCTGCCAGGGGTTCTCGGCGCTCAGGAACATCCAGTCGCCGAAGCGTGTTCGGATCGCCTCCAGGAACCAGCGCCCCCGGAACTGGCCGATGCGCTGTTCGGCCAGGGCGGCGGCGCCCACCCCGTCGCAGTCGATCAGCCGGGCGCCCAGCGGCGGCGCATCGACGTCGGCTTCATCACGGTCGGCCACCACCTGGTCCGCGCCGCGATAGGCGGTCAGAAAGCCGGGCCAGCGGGTCGGGAAGCCGAAATCTCTCTGGGTCATGCTGATCTGGACATGGCCGTCCTCGAAGCTGGCGACATAGGCGCGCATGGCCCACCACCAACCGCCGCGATCCGTGGTCGTCTTCGCCCGCTCCAGGGTTGCCGCCAGCCCCCGATCCAGACGGGCGCGGAAGCCGGGATTGAGCGGATCATGCACGCCCGGATGACTGTCCATCATGATGTCGTGCAGGCCGGTCGCGTCCTGGATCAGGGTCGCCGACCAGTCGCGTGGTTGGTCCATCGGTGTGGATGCGTCGGGTGGAATGTCCTGCGCCAAGGCCGAGGCCTGGGCTGCGCAGGCCATGACAAGACAGGCCGCGCCCGCCATCACCGATCGTTTCATGTCCCGCTCCCCATGCTGGTCCCGGCGAAAGGGGTGGCAGGGTGCGGGGGGCAGAGCCAGTTAAGCTTTGGTCATGGCGACAAGACGTCACTGGACGACGTTCGTCCACCTCGCCTAGGGGAGAGCAAGGCAAGGAGGGGCGCATGGGGCTCAAGGCGAAGACTGTGGGCGTGTTGGCGGCGGGGTTCGCTCTGGCCGGATGTGTCACGGCGGTCGATCCGGTCGTGCGTAACGCTCCGCTGAAGGCGGCGCTCGCCGAACCGGTCGAAAGTCTGCGCGCCCGCAGCGACGGCGGGGATCGCCAGGCGCAGTACGCCCTGTCCTTCCTGATGAAAATGGGCCTGCGCGGGGTCGAACAGAATCTGCTGGGCGCCGAGGCCCTGAGGGCGCGGGCGGGCGAGATGCGCACCCAGGCCCTGCCCGTCTATATGCCCGGCGTGAACGGCAATCCCGGTACGACCATCATGACCCAGGTCAGTTCGCCCGGCGTCAGTGATGACGAGGCCCGCCGTCTGGACGCCTGCGGCGCCATGCTCCTGCTTGGCGAGCCAGCGATGGGCGGTTCGATCTGCGGTTCGCCCGAGGCCTATATCGACCTGCTGCCCGCCGGTGCGGCGGTGCGCGAGGAGATGGTGCGCAATCTCTTGGGCGCGCGGGAGCGGATCGATCCGACCGGGGTGACCGATTGCGCTGCGACCGACCCTCTGTGGGGCGATGCGGCCTTTCGGATGACGACCGGCGACCATGCGGGCGCTGCGGCGGCCAGCGAGCGCATCATCGCCCTGTGCGGCGAGGATCAGCCGTCCTGGCACGCCCGGGTCATGCGGGCCCAGATCCACCTCGACGCCGGAGAACCGGACGCCGCCGTGGCGGTGATGGCGCCCGTGCCGCGCCCGGCCCCGGCGCCCATCGGCGTCTTCGCCAGCCAGGTGGTCATGGCGGCCGAGGCCCTGCGCGAGGACTGGGTCGGCTATCGCCGTGAGCGCGACGCGATGACGGCGGCCTCGATCGCGGCCTTGCGCGCCGAACCGCAGACGCGGGTGCTGGAGACCTTCGCGGTGCAGGGGGGCGAGGCTGTCCTGTTCGCGCGCGAGGGGACGCTGTTCTCCGGGCTGGAAGGCGAGATGGTCGTCCTGATCGCGCTGACGGACGAACGGGCTGCGCCGCGCGCCGTCTGGCTGACGCGCCGGGACGGCTTCCTGGGGCAGGAGGCGGTCTGGTTCCTGGATGAGTATCGCTGCGACGGTCGTTCGACCCTGGCGCATTTCGACGCTCGGCCTTCTGCTGCGGTGGTGCGGGACCATGTCGAGCGCCGCATGAAGGGGGCGCTGGAGCCCTTGTCGACCAGCAGCCAGAGCGGGCCGGGGCTGGCCAGCGCCTGTCGTTGGCCGGTGCAGACGGCGCCAGGGCTGGGCGATGATCCGGCTGTTCTGGCGCGTGAGGCGGATCAGACGGCGGCGGCCAGCGCCTCCAGCACGCCCTTGCCATAGCGTTCCAGCTTGCCCGCGCCGACGCCGGAGATGCGGCCGAGGGCGTCGAGGGTGCGCGGCTCGCTGAGGGCGATTTCGACCAGGGTCTTGTCCTGGAAGATGACATAGGGCGGGACGTGCTGCTCGGCGGCGCGGTCGCGGCGCCAGGCCCGCAGGACCTCGAAGCGGGCGCGCACATCCGTGTCCAGCGCCTCGACGGCCAGGTTGCGGCCGGCGTTGCGGCGGGGACGCTCGGCCTCGACCACGCGGACGGGCGCCTTGCGCACCTGGATGGGACGCTCGCCGCGATAGACGGCGCGGACGGCCTCGGGGTCGCCCAGTTGGATGATGGGCTTGCCCTCGTTCGGGTCCTCGACCAGCAGGCCCTCGAACAGCAGATGATCGATGACGTCGCGCCAGGCGGTCAGCGACAGGTCGGCGCCGATGGACCAGGTGGACAAGCTCGACTCCCAGTTCTGGACATCCTTGGTCTTGCCCAGCAGGTGGTCGACCACGCGGGTCCGGCCGAAGCGTTCACCGAGGCGTTGCACCGCCGCCAGGGCCTTTTGCGCCGGGACCACGGCGTCGAAGGTGGCGGGCGGGTCGCCGCAGATGTCGCACACGCCGCACGGTTGGGCGTCGGTCTCGCCAAAATAGCGGCGCACGGCCTGGGGGCGGCAGACGGCGCCGTCCAGCATGGCGAACAACTGGCGGACCTTGCGGGTCTGGACCTGTTTGACCTCCTCGGCCATCGGGCGGCCCTCGAGGCGGCGCAGGGACCAGGCGATATCGGAGGGACCATAGAGGGTGATGCCCTCGGCCGGTTCGCCGTCGCGTCCGGCGCGGCCGATCTCCTGCCAGTAGGCCTCGAGGCTGCCGGGGGGATCGGCGTGGATGACGAAGCGGACGTCGGGTTTGTCGACGCCCATGCCGAAGGCGATGGTGGCGACCATGACGGCGCCGTCCTCGGCCAGGAAGCGCTCCAGCCGCCTGTCGCGGTCCTTGGCGTCGAAACCTGCGTGATAGGCGATGGCGTTGGTGCCGGCGTCGCGCAGGGTCTGGGCCACGCGCTCGCAGCCGTCGCGGCTGCCGCAATAGACCACGCCCGACTTGCCGCGGCGCTCGCGCACCAGATCGACCACGGCGGCGTCGGTGCGAGCGCGCGAACCGTTGATCTTGCGCTCGGCGGACAGTTGCAGGTTGGGGCGGGCGAAGCTGTCGACGAAGACGCGGGCCTCGCCGAGGCGCAGCGACGCGAGAATGTCGTCGCGGGTGCGGGCGTCGGCGGTGGCGGTCACGGCGATGCGCGGCACGCCGGGGAAGATCTCGGCCAGACGACCCAGCGAGCGATAGTCGGGGCGGAAGTCGTGACCCCACTGACTGACGCAGTGGGCTTCGTCGATGGCGATCAGGCTGAGGTCGATCTCGGACAGGCGCTCCAGCATGGAGCCTGCAGCCAGACCTTCCGGCGAGACGTAGAGCAGGTCCAGTTCGCCCGAGCGGGCGGCGCGCCAGATGGCGGAGCGCTCCTCCATCGGCACGCCGGAATCGAAGCGGGCGGCGGCCACGCCCTGCTGTTTCAGGGCCTCGACCTGATCGGTCATCAGGGCGATCAGCGGCGACACCACCAGACCGACGCCGGGGCGCAGGATGGCGGGAATCTGATAGCAGACGCTCTTGCCGCCGCCGGTCGGCAGCACGGCCATGACGTCGCGTCCGGCCAGAACCTCGGCCACCACATGGGCCTGCAGACCGCGAAAATCGGCATGGCCCCAGACCCGGCCCAGAACCTCGCGCGCGTCGCTCAGGTCGAGCGGAGCGGGCGGGGCGGAACGGCGGGGGTCAGCGAGCATCGGCGGGTTGTGCCTGATCCGTTCCGGGGTGTCACGGCTCGCCCTTCGCGAAAGGGCGGGAAAAGGGTATGGGGCGCCCCATGATCACGATCCTTTATGGCCGCCCGCCGGCGGTGTTCGACGTTCCGACCGGCGCGATGCAGACCTCGCCCCTGATCCCCGGCGCGACCGCGCTGGAAGACCTCGCCCCCGGTTCGGTGGACGAGGCGATGATCTACGCCCCGCCCGGCGTGGTCGAGCGGCGCTATACGCTGGCGATGGCGCTGCGGGCGCTGAAGGTCGGCGGACGGCTGGACGTCATGGCGCACAAGAGCAAGGGCGGCTCGCGTCTGGGCAAGGAGCTGAAGGACTTCGGTCTGGAAGTCGGCGAGACGGCCAAGGCCCACCATCGCCGCTGCATTGTCACCCGTCCCGAGACCATCGAAGGCCTGGACGCGGCCATCGCGGCGGGCGCCCTGCAACAGGTCGAAGGGTTGGAGGCCTGGTCGCAGCCGGGCGTCTTCGCCTGGGACCGGGTCGATCCGGGCACGGCCCTGCTGGCCGGGGTCATGCCGCCGATGAAGGGGGCGGGCGCCGATCTGGGCAGCGGTTTCGGGGCCCTGTCTCTGGTGGCGCTGCGCTCGCCGACGGTGACATCTCTGCGTCTGGTCGATATCGACCGGCGCGCTGTCGCGGCGGCGCAGAAGAATGTCGAGGACCCGCGCGCCAGTTTCGAGTGGGCCGATGTTCGCACCCTGCCGACGGCGGGCGAGCTGAACTTCATCGTCAGCAATCCGCCCTTCCACGACGGCGGCACGGAAGACCGGCGTCTGGGCCAGAACTTCATCCGTCAGGCGGCCGCCCTGCTGAAGACAGGCGGCGTGCTGTGGCTGGTGGCCAATCGGCACCTGCCCTATGAGGCCGAACTGAACGCGGCCTTCAAGCGGGTCAAGCCGGTGCTCGACAAGGGCGGCTACAAGATTTTCGAGGCGGTGAAGTAATGTCGCCCTCAAGCAGCCCGAAGGGCGGTAGGGCATGAGCAAGAAAATCCCCACCAGTCGCGTCGACAAACTGCTCGGCTCCATGGGCTACGGCTCGCGGGCCGAGATGGCGCGGCTGGGCAAGGCGGGCGGCATCGTGCTGGACGGCGCCGACCTGACCGACGTGTCCAAGCGTATTCCGGTGACGCCCGACCTGCCGAGCCGGATGGAGATCGACGGCGAGCCGCTGGACCCGGTTCAGGGTCTGGTCATGCTGCTGAACAAGCCGCTGGGCATGACCTGTTCGCGCAAGGAAGACGGGTCGCTGGTCTATGACATCCTGCCGGATCGGTGGAAGCGTCGCGACCCGGCCATCTCGACCATCGGGCGGCTGGACAAACAGACGACCGGCCTGCTGTTGCTGACCGACGACGGCGACCTGCTGCACCGTGTCATCAGCCCCAAGCGCCACGTGGCCAAGGTCTATCGAGCGACCCTGGCCCGGCCCCTGACCGGGACCGAAGGCGCGCTGTTCGCCTCGGGCGATCTGGTGCTGGAGGGCGAGGACAAGCCGCTGGCGCCCGCCATCCTCGAAGTGGTGTCGCCGACCGAGGCTCTGCTGACCGTGACCGAGGGTCGCTATCATCAGGTGCGTCGGATGTTCGCCGCCGCCGGCAACCACGTCGAGGCCCTGCACCGCGAGCGGCTGGGCGGGCTGGTGCTGCCGGATGATCTGGCGCCGGGGGAGTGGCGGCTGCTGACACCGGACGAGATCGAGCTGATCTTCGCCTGAGCTTGACCCCGCGCGCCGTCTCGCGCACCTCCCTCCCATGACCCAGCACACGACTCTGGCCAAGATCTGCGGACTGACGACGCCCGAGACGCTGGAGGCGGCGCTGCATGGAGGCGCGGCCTTTGTCGGTGCGGTGGTGTTCGAGAAGAGCCCCCGCCACATTCCGCCGCTGCACGCCGCCACCCTGTTCGACCGGGCGCGGAAACGGGCCAAGATCGTCGCCGTTCTGGTCGATCCCGACGACGCCCTGCTGACCGAGGTGGGGCTGATCCTGCGGCCCGACCTGATCCAGCTGCACGGCCATGAAACGCTGCAGCGCGCCGCCGAGGTGCGGCGGCTGACGGGGGCGGGGATCATCAAGGCCCTGCCGATCCGAACCGAGGCCGACTTTGCGTCCGTGTCCGACTGGACCGACGTGGCCGACCATCTGCTGTTCGACGCCAGGCCGCCCGAGGGTTCCAACCTGCCCGGCGGGGTGGGGGCCTCGTTCGACTGGTCGTTGATGCAGAATCGGGCGCTTCCGGCAAACTGGTTCCTCGCAGGCGGGCTGGATCCGCAAAATGTCACCGAGGCGGTGCGGATTTCGGGGGCGCCTTTGGTCGATGTCTCCTCTGGCGTCGAAAGCGAACCCGGTGTTAAGGACGCGGACCGCATCCGCGCCTTCCTCGAGGCCGTATCCCGGTCCTGATTTCGTCGCCTTCTCGCGAAAGACTGCCGCTCGTGAACGCCATTCTTCCCAATTCCTACGCCTGGCCTGACGCCGAGGGCCGTTTCGGTCCCTATGGCGGCCGCTTCGTGCCCGAGACCCTGATGCCGCTCATTCACGAGCTGAATGCGGCCTATGAGGCGGCCAAGGCCGACCCGAGCTTCCAGGCCGAGCTGGACGGTTTCCTGGCCCACTATGTCGGTCGCGAGAGCCCGCTCTATTTCGCCGAGCGCCTGACCGATCACTTCGGCGGGGCCAAGATCTGGCTGAAGCGCGAGGACCTGAACCACACGGGCGCGCACAAGATCAACAACTGCATGGGCCAGATTCTGCTGGCCCGCCGCATGGGCAAGACCCGGATCATCGCCGAGACCGGCGCCGGTCAGCACGGCGTGGCCTCGGCCACCGTCTGCGCCCGTTTCGGCCTGCCCTGCACCGTCTATATGGGCGCCGTGGACGTCGAGCGTCAGCAGCCCAACGTCTTCCGCATGAAGCTGCTGGGGGCCGAGGTCGCGGCGGTGACGGCGGGCGCGGCGACGCTGAAGGACGCCATGAACGAGGCCATGCGCGACTGGGTCACCAACGTCGAGGACACCTATTACATCATCGGCACGGCGGCCGGTCCGGCCCCCTATCCGGCCATGGTGCGCGACTTCCAGTCGGTGATCGGCAAGGAGATCAAGAGCCAGTCGCTGAAGCAGATCGGGCGCCTGCCCGACGCCGTGGTCGCCTGCATCGGCGGCGGCTCCAACGCCATCGGCGCCATGCACCCCTTCATCGAGGACGAGGGCGTGCGCCTGATCGGCGTCGAGGCGGCGGGCCATGGTCTGGACACCCCCGAACACGCCGCCAGCCTCAAGGGCGGCCGCCCCGGCGTGCTGCACGGCAACCGCACCTATCTGTTGCAGGACGCCGACGGCCAGATTCTGGAAGGCCACTCGATCTCGGCGGGTCTGGATTATCCGGGCATCGGGCCCGAGCACGCCTGGCTGAACGATCTGGGCCGGGGCGAGTATTTGTCGGCTACCGACGACGAGGCGCTGGAGGCCTTCCAGATGCTGTCCAGACTGGAAGGCATCATCCCGGCGTTGGAGCCCTCTCACGCCCTGGCCCGCATCGGCGAAGTGGCCAAGGACGTGGGCAAGGGCGGCGACGTCGTCCTGGTCCTGTCGGGCCGGGGCGACAAGGACATCTTCACCGTGGCCAAGCATCTGGGCGTGGAGCTTTGAGCATGAACAGTCTTCTGATCGCGGCCCTGGCCGTGTTGGCGTCGCCGACTCTGACGATGGCCAAGACCCAGGCGGCGCCCGTCGCGCCGGCGCCGGTTCAGGCCCCCGCGCCCGCCGCGCCGTCTTTCGGCCAGGGCGCCGCCGCGACCGGGGTGCCGATCCTGGCTCCGGCTGTCGCTTCGCCCGACTGCGGCGCACAACTGCGCAGTCCCGCCTTCTGCGTCACCGCGCAACTTGATCAGGTCGGCGCCCTGGCCGACGCCTATCTGGCGCAGTTCGAGAAGGAGGGCTGGCTGCCCGCCGCCGGCGACGACAACCGCGTGATCCTGATCAAACGCCGCGAGAACGGCGGCTGCGACGGCATGCAGATGATCGCCTTCTATGACGAGTCCAAGCCCGCCGAGGCGACCGCGCCCGGCTACCTCGGCTTCGCCACCATCCCCGGGGACGTCTGCGCCGGCCAACCGGCGCCCGCCGCAGGAGCGACGCCCCAGTGACGACTGCACGTATCGACGCCCGTTTCGCCGCGCTGAAGGCCGAGGGCCGGGCTGGCTTTATCCCTTATGTCATGACCGGCGATCCCAGCCGCGACGAGGCGTTGCAGATCTTGCGCGGCCTGCCGGCCGCCGGCGCCGACCTGATCGAACTGGGTCTGGCGTTTTCGGACCCGATGGCCGAGGGGCCGCCGATCCAACGCGCCGCCCTGCGTGGGCTGGCGGCGGGGATGACCCTGCGCGGCACGCTGGATCTGGTGGCCGATTTCCGTACGAGCGACGACGCCACCCCGGTCATCCTGATGGGCTATCTGAACCCGGTCGAGAGCTACGGCTACGAGGCCTTTGCTGCGGATGCGGCGGCGGCGGGCGTGGACGGGCTGATCGTGGTCGACTGCCCGCCAGAAGAGGCCGGGCCTCTGGCGGCGGCGCTGGACGCCGAGTCGGTGTCGTTGATCCGTCTGGCCACGCCGACCTCGGACGACGACCGGCTGAAGGTCATCGCCCAGGGCACCTCGGGCTTTGTCTATTACGTCTCGGTCGCGGGCGTGACGGGCGTGAAGGAGGCGCAGGCCGCGTCCGTCGCCCCCGCCGTTGAACGCGTCCGAAAGGCTGCGAACCTGCCGGTCGCCGTCGGCTTCGGCGTCAAGACGCCCGAGCGCGCCGCCGAGATCGCCCGCGTGGCCGATGCGGTGGTGGCCGGCTCGGTCTTCGTCGACGAGGTGGCCGCGGCCCTGGCGGCGAACGAACCGGCTGTGCCCCGCGTTCTGGCCAGGGTGAAGGCCCTGGCGGATGCGGTGAAAACCGCCAGAACTAGTGCTTCCGTCGCGGAAACCGTCTAAAGGCGCGCTCATGGTCGACAAGAATCCTGAGAACAAGCCGCGCGGCGGCTGGCTGTCCCGCTTCGCTCCGGGCGTGCGCAAGATCGTCAGCCGGCGCGACACGCCCGACAATCTGTGGGTGAAAGACCCGGACAGCGGCGAGATGCTGTTCCGCACGGACCTGGAGGCGGCCCTGTGGGTCACGCCGTCGGGCCGTCACATGCGGATCAATGCGCCGACGCGTCTGAAGGCCACCTTCGACGACGGCGTGTTCGAGAGCATCGACACGCCGGACGTGCCGGAAGACCCGCTGAAATTCTCGGACGGCAAGCCCTACAAGGACCGCCTGAACGCGGCCCGCAAGGCGGCGGGCCGCAAGGACACCATGGCGATCGGCTTCGGCAAGATCGACGGCGTGGCCGCGGTCGTCATCGTCCAGGACTTTACCTTCATGGGCGGGTCGCTGGGTATGGCGGCGGGCGAGGCCTTCGTCGCCGCCGCGCGAGAAGCCGTGAAGCGCGGCGTGCCCTTCGTCTGCTTCACCGCCGCTGGCGGCGCGCGGATGCAGGAAGGCGCTCTCAGCCTGATGCAGATGGCCCGCACCACCCTGGCCGTGCAGGAAGTGAAGGCGGCGCAGCTGCCCTATATCGTCGTTCTGACCGACCCGACCACGGGGGGCGTGACCGCCTCCTACGCCATGCTGGGCGACGTCCATCTGGCCGAGCCGGGCGCCCTGATCGGCTTCGCCGGTCCGCGCGTGATCGAGACCACTATCCGCGAGAAACTGCCGCCGGGCTTCCAGCGCGCCGAGTATCTGCAGGGCAAGGGCATGGTCGACAAGGTCGTGGCGCGCGGCGATCTGCCGACGACCCTGGGCCAGATCATGTCCATGCTGATGGGCGGCAAGCGCAAGGCGGCCTAAAGCCACCCTATGGACCCAATCTCGGAACGCCTGCGCGCCCGCCATCCCCAGCGCATCGACCTGTCGCTGGATCGGATGCGGGCGCTGTGCGCGGCGCTGGGAAATCCGCAGGACAAGCTGCCGCCGGTGGTCCACGTCGCCGGGACCAACGGCAAGGGTTCGACCGTGTCCCTGATCCGGGCCATCGCCGAGGCGGCGGGTCTGCGGGTCCACGCCTACACCTCGCCGCATCTGGTGCGCTTCAACGAGCGCATCCGTCTGGCCGGGAGCCTGATCAGCGACGACTATCTCAACGACGTGCTGGATCGCATTGAAGCCGTGTCGGGCGAGGCCACCGTGTTCGAGAGCACGACCGCCGCCGCCTTCGTGGCCATGAGCGAGACCCCCGCCGACCTGGCCATCATCGAGGTGGGTCTGGGCGGATCGCTGGACGCCACCAACGTCATCGACCGGCCGTTACTCAGCGTCATCACCCCCGTCGATCTGGACCACGCCGAGTTCCTGGGCGACCGGATCGAGGGGGTCGCCGCCGAGAAGGCGGGCATCCTCAAGGCCGGGGCGCGCGGCGTCATCGCCCGACAGTCAGAGGCCGTCATGGCCGTGATCGAGCGCCGTGCGGCCGAAGTCCATTCGCCGCTGACCGTCATGGGCGTGGATTTCGACGCCTGGGCCGAGCGCGGCGGGCTGGTCTATCAGGATCAGGAGCGTTTCCTCGACCTGCCGGCTCCGGCGCTGAGCGGCCCGCATCAGTTCGACAACGCCGGCGTGGCCGTGGCCGCCGCCCTGGAACTGGACCTGCCCGAAGCCGCCATCGCCGAGGGGCTGAAGACCGTGCGCTGGCCCGCGCGGATGCAGCGCCTGACCGCCGGACCCTATGCAGAGAAGGCGCAAGGCTTCGACGCCGAGCTGTGGCTGGACGGCGGACACAATCCCCATGCCGGTAGGGCGATGGCCCGGACCCTGGCCGAGCGTCAGGCGCGGGCGCCGCGCCCTACGGCCCTGATCGTCGCCATGCTGGCCAACAAGGACGCGGGCGGCTTCTTCGAGGCGCTGAAGGGGCTCGACGTCCAGGTCTTCACCGTGGCCTTCGACGGCGCGGCGGCGGATCCGGCGGCGCTGGCCGCAGTGGCGCAGGGGCGCGGTTTCGGGGCCATGCCGACGGCCTCGGTAGACGAGGCTCTGGACCGCGCCCTGGCGCTGGGCGCGGGCCGCATCGTCATCTGCGGCTCGCTCTATCTGGCCGGCGAGGTGCTGGGCGCCAGTCCCGAGACCTGGCCGACCTGATCTTTAGGCTGGGCGCAACCGCCCCAGCACGTCCAGAACCTTTCGGCGCTTGAGCGGCGCGCCGAAATAGGCGTCGTTTGAGGTGCGCCCCAGGCGATCCGTCACCGTGATGTCGATCCTATACAGAGGGGGCGCGCCCGAGAAGTGCGCTGTCAGTTCTGCAAAGTCGGCGATGTTGACGCCCTGCCTCCGGCAAAGATCAGGCAGGGCCCTGGCGTATAGCTGGACGGCGCGAGCCAGATAGTCGGAAGTGGCCGGATTGCATTCTCCGGTCAGGAAGTCGATGTCCAGCTGTCGCGATGGTGTTTCGGCGACTGCAGCCCAGATATCGATTGCATATACGCCGATCATGAAACCAGCGCCGCCGGCGAAAGAGTCCGTGAGGTTGTGTGCGACGGATGTCAGGACGGCATGTTTCATGAGGCCTTGAGCATTGGCGGCGGCAGAGGCCTTGTCCATTGAAAAGCCCGCCGGACGGATATCCGGCGGGCTTCAGAACATCAGGTATCCAGTTTTCAGTCGGCCTTGACGCCGACTTCGGCCAGCCATTCGACAATTTTGCCCTTCTGCATGGCGCCGACCTTCATCGAGGCCAGCTGGCCGTCCTTGAACAGCATCAGGGTCGGAATGCCCTTCACGCCCATCCTGGACGGGGTCATGGGGCTGTCGTCGATGTTGACCTTGGCGATCGTCACCTTGCCGGCCAGCTCGTCCGAAATCTGCTCCAGGGCCGGGCCGATCTGCTTGCAGGGGCCGCACCACTCGGCCCAGAAGTCCACCAGGACGGGGGTCGAGGATTTCAGGACGTCGGCTTCGAAGCTTTCGTCGGTGACTTTCACGGTCGCCATGAATGGCTCTCCTTAAGGGGTGCTACCGCTCGGCCTGCGGGGCCTCGCTGCTTGAGCACCGAATGGTGGCGCGCTGAGGATCGGTTCAGCGTTCCCGGCAGATGTGGGTGCGAATCCCGCACAAATCAACGCGCATTTGAAAGCGCCTCGTCCATCAGGCCCTGCGGCACGGCCATCAGCTTGGGTCCATCGGTCCAGACCAGGGCCGCCTCGACCGCCCGGTCGGGATAGAGGCGACGTAGCACCGCCGTATAGACCGCCATCTGCAGGACATAGCCCGGGTCGGCGTCCTCGACGCGATCCGGGGCCGGGCGGTTGGACTTGAAGTCCACCACCAGCACCCGTTCGGGCGTGACCACCAGCCGGTCGATGCGGCCCGAGATGGAGACGCCGGAGGGCAGGTCGGGCGAGGACCCGGTCAGGGCCACCTCGGCGCGGGATCCCTCGCCGAAGACGGGATTGAAGCGCGCGTCGTCCAGCACGGCGAAGGCGGCGCCGATCATCTCGGCGCGCTGCTCGTCGGACAGGTCGCGTTCGCGCGCCAGCATCCGCACGGCGGCGTCGGGCCGGTCGGGAGGGGCGATGTCGGGCAGGCGTTCCAGCAGGCGGTGGATCAGGTCGCCGCGCCGGAAGCGGCCCAGACCCGCGCCCACTCCCGAATTTGGGCCTTCGCCGCGCGCCAAGGGCGACGGGGCCGGGATGCGCTTCTGTTCCTGCATCTGCGACGGCGAGGCGAAGCGGGCGGCGGCGTCGCGGGCGGGGATGCTGCGCGTCCAGTCGGGGGCCACGGGCCGGGTCTCGGCGCTGGCGGTGACGGCGGGCAGGACGTCCAGATCGACGCCGTAGCGGCGGACGTTGCTGTCCAGGGTGCGGACCTCGTCGCCGAGACGGTTGAAGGTCTCCTCGATGACCGACCACCAGTCGCCGGGCTCGGGCGAGCGTTTGGAGCCGCGGCCCATGACGATGACCCGGTCCCGCGCGCGGGTCAGGGCGACGTAGAGCAGGCGCAGGGACTCGTCGCTGACGCGAGCTTCGCGGGCGTCGCGGGCGGCCTTCGAGGCGGCGCAGTCTTCTTTTGAGGAACCGGGGCACATCAGCCAGGCCTCGCCGTCTTCGGTGGCGACGGGCATCAGGGTCGGCCCCTGCGCCTTCGCCTTCATCGTGGTGTCGGGCAGGATGACGACGGGCGCCTCCAGCCCCTTGGCGCCGTGGACGGTCATGACGCGAACTTCGCCGCGCGGACCTTCCAGCTCGCGCTTCACCTCGACGTCGGCGGCTTCCAGCAGGGCCAGGCAGGTCTCCAGATCGACCCCGCCCCGGTTCTCGGCGGCCAGCACCTGATTGAGGGTCTCGTCGATGGCTTCTTCCGCCTCGCGCCCCAGACGGGTCAGCACGCGGGCGCGGCCCGAGACGCCCGTGTCGTCCACCCGGTTCAGCAGGGTCGAGAAGAAGACGAAGGGGTCGCCGTCGCGTGCCGCGCGGGCGCTCAGGCACAGGTCCAGCGCGCGGCGCCATTCGGGGCGTTCGTCGGCGCGGGTCTTCAGTTCGCGCCACAGGCCCTGACGTTTCTCGCGCCCGGCCAGGTCATAGAGCGAGGTCTCGTCCACGTCGCAGAAGGGGCTGCGCAGCACCTCAGCCAGCGACAGGTCGTCGCCCGGGAAGAGGGCGAACCGGGCCAGGGCCTTCAGGTCGTCAAAGACGATGTGGCTGGACAGTTTCAGCCGGTCGGCGCCCGCGACGGGCACACCCGCCGTCTTTAGGGCGCGGATGATCTCTTCAAACGTCGCGTCGCGACGGCGCACCAGAATGAGGAAGTCGCCATAGCCGCTGGCGCGCGGCTGGCGGGTATTGCGGTCATAGACGGTCGCGCCGGTTTCGACCTGTCGCTTGATCTCCTGGGCCAGGGCGGCGGCCATGCGCTTGCGGGCGCCGGCGACGCTTTCTTGGTCGACCGGGTCGTCCCAGGCGTCGCGCTCGGGCGGGGCTTCGTCCATGAACAGGGGCCAGAGGTCGACGCTGCCGCGCTGGCCGACGCGGGCGGGCAGGTGGCGGGGAATGTCGCCCGCCTCGCCGACCAGGGCGCGGGTCCGCTCGGGATCGGCGAAGGCGTGATCGACGAAGGCGAGGACGTCCTCGGTCGAGCGATAGGAGGTCTCCAGCGGCACGCCCTCGAAGGCGGAGCCCGAGGCCCGGATCAGGGCGTCATAGACCTGGGCTTCCTGCCGCAGGCGCTCGGGTCGGGCGCCCTGGAAAGAGTAGATCGACTGCTTCTCGTCGCCCACGGCGAAGACGGTGCGGTCGGTTTTTTCGCCTGAGAAGAACTCGCCGGTCAGGGCGCGCATGATGGCCCACTGCTCGGGCGCCGTGTCCTGGGCCTCGTCGATCAGGACGTGGTCGATGCCGCCGTCCAGCTTGTACAGCACCCAGGCGGCGGTCGAGCGTTGCGTCAGCAGGTCGACGGTCCTGGCCACCAGATCGGAGAAGTCCAGCGCCCCGCGCTCGGCCTTGGCCCCCTCGTAGTAAGCCGCGTGGTAACGGGCCAGGGTCAGAAGTTTGACCGTGTCGGCGGCGACCTTGGCGGCGCGCACCACGTCCAGGGTGGCCAGATACTTGTCCTGCAAATCGCTGAGCCAGCCGCCCGCGTCGGGCGGGGCCTGCTTGGTGGCCATCGACTTGCGCGGCGATCCCGTGCCGGTCAGGAAGACGACGCCGAGGCCGTGGAAGCTCCACTCGTGGTCGAGGGCGTGGATCAGCTCGGCGGCGCGGTCCTTGTCGGTCTTGCCGCCGGTCGCCATCAGCCCGGCCATGCGGCGGACCTCGCCCCGGTCCAGCCAGCGGATGAAGTCGGCTTCAATGTCGTCGGGCGTCTGTTCGGGATCGGCGCCGGTCAGCACATGGGGGCCGGGGACCGAACCGTCGCCGACGCGGGCGACATAGTCGGTCAGGTCGGCGCGCCGGGCCTCGATCATGGCCAGCAGGCTCTCGAAGCGGCCCCAGTCCAGTTCGACGGCGAAATGGCTGTAGGCTTGGCCCACGGGACCGTCGGGGTCCTTCAGCGCGGCGCGGGCCAGTTCTTCGCGCGCGGCGTGGCTGAGGGCGATGGCGGCTTCGTTCTCCAGCACGGTGAAGCGCGGCGAGACGCCCGCCTCGATGGGGAAGCGACGCAGCAGCTTTTCGCAGAAGGCGTGGATGGTCTGGATCTTCAGCCCGCCCGGCGTCTCCAGCGCGCGGGCGAACAGGCGCCGCGCCTCGGACAGGCGGGCGGGGTTGAGGGACGCGGGATCGCTGGCGTCCAGTTTCGCCAGTTCGGCGGACAGGGCGGCGTCGTCCATGACCGCCCACTTGCCCAGGGTCTCGAACAGGCGGGCCTGCATCTCGGCGGCGGCGGCCTTGGTGTAGGTGACGCAGAGGATGGCCGAGGCCCCGGCCCCGCCCAGCAGCAGGCGGGCCACGCGGCTGACCAGGGTGGTGGTCTTGCCCGAGCCGGCGTTGGCTGTGACGAAGACCGACAGGGCCGGATCTGCGGCGCGGATCTGCGGGTCCGGGCGCATCTGCGGAGTGGCGATGTTCATTCGCTGTCGCCTTCCTCGGCGCCGACGACGTGCCATTCCCAGACGCGGGCCAGATGGTCGTAGTTGCCGCCGTAATTGCCCATGAACTGGGGCGCAGCCCAGGAGACATAGGGGGTGTCGGGGTGATCGAAGCGGGCCACCCGTTTCTTCAGCCCCTCCAGCGCCGCTTCGCCGAGGGCGGCGGCTTCGGGACCGGAGGCGCGCACCGCGACCTCGCCCGCCTTCTTGCGGCCGACGACGCGGACATAGGTCAGTTCGTCGGCGGGGATGGGACCATTGGTATCCTTGAAGCCGCCGTCGGCGAGGATGGCGGCGGTCAGGGTCAGCTGGGGCGCGAAGCCCGCCTTGACCTGCTTGCCCGAAGGCACGCCGCCGGTCTTGAAGTCCATGATGGCGGCGCCTGTAGCTCCGACCTCGATGCGGTCGGCGTAGGCCTTCATGGTGAAGGGGCCGGCGGGGGCCTCAAACGTCATGGTCCCCTGCTGTTCGATCAGCAGATTGACGCCGCGCGCCCGGCGCTCGGCCTCGAACCCGGCCAGCCAGCGGGCGCAGTTGCGCGTCAGCGGGGTCTCGCGGGCCATGGCGGCCTCCTCGAAACCGTGGGCGGTCAGCTCCTCGATCAGCAGGGCTTCGATCTGCTCTTCGCAATCGTCGGGCAGGACGTGGGGCCACATCAGGGTCATGCGCTCGATGGCCTTGTGCACCGCATTGCCGCGCGCCATCGCCTCGGCCGAGGCGCCGGGGCGGTCCATGATGTTCAGGCCCAGCACCCGTTGGGCGTAAATGGCGTAGGGGTCGCGCACCCAGCGCTCGATGCGGGTGACGGCAAGGCTGCGCGGGCGGCGCTCGACCGGCGGGCGCGGCATGGGACGCGGGGCGAAGCGGGCGGGGCCGGGCGGCGGGGCGTCCAGGGCGCGGGTCCAGTCGGCCAAACCCTCCGGCGCGGGGATAGCGACGGGGGTCTTCTCGGCGTTCGCGCCGCGCGTAAGCATCTCCAGCCGCCACAGCCAGCGCGAGCGCACGGCGGGCTGGCCGCCGCGTCGTTCGCAATGGATCAGGACGGCCTCGTCGGCGCAGGCGGCCTGGACGAAGTCCTGCGCCGTCTGGCCCAGACGCCGCTCGGGCGTGGGCAGGCCGAGCGCCTTCCTCATCGGTCGCGACAGGAAGGGATCGACCGGGGCGGGGCGAGGCCAGACGCCTTCCTCCAGCCCGGCGAGGATCATGCGGTCGGCGCGGGTCAGGCGGGCCTCGATGGCGCCCAGAATCCGCAGGCGCGGATGGGTGGCGCCGCCGGTGCGCACCGTTTCCTCACCCAGCAGACCGGCGACCAGAGCCGCGAAGTCGGCGCGGCAGACGGCGCCCAGCGACCCGCCGCCGTCGATCAGGGCGGACAGTAGCAAGGCGGCGGCCTCGCCGTCGGGACCGGCCCAGGCGTTCTGACCCGCGAGCGCCTCGATCAGGGCGGTCAGGGCGCGGGCGGCGGCGTCGGGGGCGGCGGTCGGCGTGAAGACGGACAGGGCCTCGGCGGCCAGCGTCTCCAGCCGCGCAGCCAGGGCGCGGGCGCCGGACAGGCGGGCGGCCTTCCACTCGGGCAGGGGCTGACCGCCGCGACTGGGTTCGGCGGCCTTGTCGAGGCGTTTCTGCACATCTGCCCAGTCGCGCGGACGCGGGCCGCGCAGGGCGTGCTCCTCCAGCGCCGAGGCGGCGTCAGGCAGAGACGCGCCGTCGAGATCGAGGCGGGTCAGCGGGTGCTTGATCAGAGCCAGCAGGGTCTGCGGTTTCAGCGGCGTCTCGATGAAGCGGGCGGCGAGGTCGACCAGAACCCCCGCGCTCATCCGCGATAGGGGGGCGCCGGTCGAGGCGTCGGGGACGACGCCCCAACGCGCCAGTCGGGCCTCGACGCGGCGCGACAGGTCGAGGTCAGGGGTGACGAGGGCGCAGGTTTCGCCGGGCCGTTCCAGCGTCTCGCGCATCAGCAGGGCGATGGCCGTCGCGGCCTCCTCCTCGGCGCGGACGGACAGCGCCGACAGGCCCTTCAAGCCCTCCTTGATGGGGTCGGCGGCCTGACCCGCCTCGGCGGCGTCGGCGCGCAGGCGGGCGATTTCGGCGCGCCAGTCGTCGGTGGCCTCGGCGGGGCGCAGGGCCTCGTTGATCAGGCGTTGGCGGGCCAGACCGCGCGCCTCGATGCGGGGCTCGACGGCCGGCTTGAACCAGGGCCTGACCTGATCGCGCGAGACCTCGGCGCGGGCCAGCAGGGCCTTCAGCGCCGCCTGCGGGTGCTGGTCGTCGATGCGGTCCCAGACCCCGTCGGCCAGATCGAGATCGAGGCCGGGCAGGACCACCACGCCCTGCGGCGCGCGGGCCACGGCGGCCAGAACGTCGGCGGCGGCGGGGACGGTGCCGGTGGAGCCGGCGGCGATGACCGGCTGCGACGGCGGGCGGGCGTCCCAGGCCTCGGCCAGACGGCGCAGCAGGGTCGCGCGGCGCCAAGCGGGATCGACCAGACCCAGGGCCTCCAGCCGCTTGGGCCAGGCCTCGACGGCGAGGCCGAGGAAGCGGGCGCTGTCCTGCCAGTGGGCGGCGAGATCCTGTTCGGCCAGTCCAGCGATGCGCGACAGGTCGGGGACCTCTTCCAGCTGGCAGGAATCGAGGAAGCCGCCCAGGGCGTCGGCCATTTCGAGGGCGCGCAGGGGCTTCATCCCCGGCTCGAATTCCTCGGCGATCATCCGCGCCATCTCGAAACGGCGGGTCAGGGCGGGGATGGCGGGGGCAGGTCCAGACCCAGTTCGCCGGGGGCGAAGGGCGGTTCGTCCTCCTCCAGATCGCCGAGCGGGCGCACCTGAGGCAGCAGGACAGGGCGGTCGCCGGCCAGCTTGCCCAGCGCCGACGAGAAGGCGCGGGCGGCGCGGCGGTTGGGCAACAGGATGGTGGCGTCGGTCAGGGTCTCGGGCGTCTGATCGCCCAGCCAGTCGAGCACGCCCGCCGCGAGGTCTTCGAGGAAGGGCCGCCAAGCGGGCACGGCGCGCCAGCGCGGGCCGGACCCGGCGAACGGATCGAAGCGGCCGCCCGTGGACATCAGGCTTCGGCCTTCAGTCGGGCTTCGGCCTCGTCGCGCGCCTGCGGGTCGCCGACGTGCATCCAGTCGCCGTCCAGCACGCAGCCGAATAGGCGGCCTTCGGCAGCCGACGCGCGCCACAGGGGGCTGAGCGAGAAGGGGCCGTCGGGACCGTGGTCGGCATAGTCGGGGCGGGTGATGTGGACGCCCATGTAGGCGAAGGGGGCGCTGGCGGCCTCGCCCCGGAAGGTCAGTCGGCCGTCGTCGCTGAGGAAGAAGTCGCCGCCGCCCTCGAAGCCGATGGAGCCTTCGCGCCGGGCCAGCAGCAGGGCGGCGTCCATGCGTTCCGGGTCCCACAGGCGGATGAGGTCCGCGAGGGCGTTGCCCCGGTCGATCCAGACGCTGTCGATATTGGCGACGAAGACGGGATCGTCGCCGAGCAGGGGGCGGGCCTTCTTCAAGCCGCCGCCGGTCTCCAGCAGTTCGGCGCGCTCGTCCGAGATGACGACGGCGGGACGGGTGCGGGCGGCCAGATGGCTTTCCAGCCGGTTGGCGAACCAGTGGACGTTGACCACGGCCTTTTCCACGCCCGCCTCGGCCAGCCGGTCGAGCACGTGGTCGATCAGGGCGCGGCCGCCGACCTCGACCAGAGCCTTGGGCCGGTCATTGGTCAGGGGCCGCATCCGCGTGCCGAGCCCGGCGGCGAGGACCATGGCTGTGGTGGGGGCGGTCATCGGCGCACATCCTCCGGCACGTGGCGGTCCATCCAGCCGGCGACGGCTTCGAGGCCCGGCGCCTTCAGGTTGGCGTTCAGGTGCGCCCACATGCGGGGCATGAAGGCGGCGTATTTCGGCTTGGCGTCGCGGGCGATCAGGCGGGCGAAGATGCCGAGGATGCGCGCCTCGTTCAGCGCCGCCAGACCCTTGTAGGACGCCATGAAGGCTTCGCGGTCGGTCTCGGGCCGCAGAGCGAAATAGTGGTCCAGCGCCAGGATTTCCAGCGCGGGCGAGACGTCGCGGCGGGCGTCCTGCAGCAGGGAGTGGAGGTCCCACGACGGGTGGGCCTTCACCGCGTCCTGGAAGTCGATCAGACCGACCGAGGCGGCGCCGGTCTTGCCGTCCAGCCGGATCAGGTTCTCGGCGTGATAGTCGCGGTGGGCCATGACGCTGGCGCCCGCCTCGCCCGCCGCCGTGATCGGCGCCCAGACGGCGCGCCATTCGGCGACGGCGTCGTCATTGAAGGCCAGCGAAGGGATCAGTTTCGGCAGCCATTCGACGAAGAGGTCGGCCCCGCCCTGCAGCGCCGTCTGGTCATAGGTCAGCAGGGGCCAGTCGCCCGCAGCGCCGGTCAGGATATCCGGCGTCGGGGCGGCGTGCAGGACGGTCAGGGCCTCGACGGCGGCGCGGTAGAGAGGAACCTCCTCGGCGCCTTCAGCGATCACCTTGGCGAACAGGGCGTCGCCGAAGTCCTCGATCACGGCCAGGCCGTTCGGCGCGTCGACGGCGACGATCTCGGGCGCCGACAGGCCCAGCGATTTCAGGTGAGCGGCGACGGCGGCGAAGGCTTCGATGCGGCCGGCCGACAGGCGGGCGACGGCGTTCCAGCCATGGGCGTGGCGTTCTTCCGGCGTCCACGACGGATCGCAGATCTGGCTCTCGGCGGCGGGAGCCTGATCCATCAGCATCAGGCTGGCGCCCGAGACCGTGGTCAGCCGCTCGTAGCGGCGCGTCGAGGCGTCGCCGGGCAGGGGCGCGCGGACGGCCCCGGCCAGACCGGCCGAGCGCAGAAAATCGAGACGGAGGGCTTCGCGGTCAGACATGGACTTCCTTCAGTTTCGCTTCCCACGCCCCTGCGCCAGACACGGTCGCAAGGCGGCCTTCGCCGTCCTCGGCGATGGTGATGCTCAGTCGGTCGGGGCCGAGCATATGGCCCGGGTCTTCGCCTAGCCGTTCGGGCCATTCGATCAGGGCGCAGCCCTCGTCCAGGGCCTCGTCCAGACCGATCTCGAAGGCCTCTTCGGGGCGGCTGAGGCGATAGAGGTCGAAGTGGGCGACGGGCGGATCGCTCTCGTAGAACTGGACCAGGGTGAAGGTCGGGCTGGGCACGTCCTCGTCGGGCGAGGTCAGGGCGCGGATCAGGCCGCGCGCCAGGGTCGACTTGCCCATGCCGAGCGGGCCGTAGAGCAGAACGGATTCGCCCGGTTCCAGCAGGGGGGCGATGGCCTGGCCCAGACGGGTGGTGGCGTCGGCGTCGGTCAGTTGGAAGGTCGTCATGCGAACACCGCGTCGGGGTCGGTCGCGAGGACGCGTTCGACAAAGGTCTTCAGCGCCTCGGTGGCGCGGGCGGCGTCCGCGTCCAGCGCCTCGGGAGGGATGGGCAGGCCGACGCTGAGGTCGAATTCACGGCCCTGCTTGTTCAGCAGTTCGTGGAAGAGGGTGATGTCGCGCAGTTCCTGGGAGAAGCGGTCGAACAGGTGGAACAGGCGGCTGGTCGGCCCGGCGACGTGGATCGGGATGACCGGGGCTTCATACTTGCGCGCCAGAGACGCCGCCGTGGTGGCCCATTCGGGATCGGTCAGGCGGCCCTGTTCATCGACCCGGGCCAGCCGCCCGGCGGGGAACATGACGACGCAGCGCTCGGCCTCGAAGGCGTCCTTGGCGGACTGAAGCGTGGCGCGGGTCTTTTCGCGGGTGCGTTTGGCGGTGACCCATTCGACCGGGACCACGGTTTCGGACAGGCGGGGCGAGACGCGAAGCGCATCGGCGTTGGCGAAATAGATCAGGTCGTCGCGCACGGTGCGCAGGGCGTCGTGGACGGCCAGGCCGTCGGCGATGCCGGTCGGGTGGTTGCAGATGACGAGGCAGCGGCCCGTGGCGGGCAGACGGTTCAGGTTCTGCGTCTCGACCGTCAACTCCAGCAGATCTGAGACATAGTCCAGCGCCTGACGCCCGCCCATCGGGGCGATGGCGTCGGCCATGCGCCGGGCCTTGGCGTAGTCCAGCAGGCCGTAGAGGGCGGGACGGACCAGCGGCCAGGCGCCTGAGCGCGTCAGGCGCGGCGCGCGCTCGGCGATCAGCACGTCGACGATGTGGGGCGAGGCGGGACTCATGATCCCGCTTGTCGCCGCTCCGGGCGACGGCGGCAAGCGACTTGGCGCTGGGGATTCGACGGCCTATCAATCCAGCGACGCTGTTTCAGGGATGGGTTTGACGATGCAATCACGCTGGATGCTGGCCGCCGCTTTCGGGGCTCTGATGACGGCGGCCTCGCCCGCCCTGGCCCTGAGCGATATGGCGCAGACCGCTGCGACGCCCGCCGCCGAGGCGCCGGCCGCCCGCGTCGGGCTGGGGGTCAAGGAGCTGGCGATGATGGAGCGGGTCAGCGATCCGCGCGTCTCGCCTGACGGTCGCCGCATTCTCTACGCCGTGCGCACCACCGACTGGGACGGCAACAAGGGCGTCAACGCCCTGTGGCTGGCCGAGGCCGACGGCGCGACGCCGCCGCGCAAGCTGGCGATTTCCGAGGGCGGCGTCGCGGGCGCGCGCTGGGCGCCGGACGGGCAGGCCATCTATTTCATGTCGTCACGCGGGGGATCGAATCAGGTCTGGCGCGCCGATCGCGAGGGCATGGCGGCGGCCCAGGTGACAACCTTGCCCATCGACGTCTCGGGCTTCCGTATCGCCGAGGACGGCCGCTCGCTGATCCTGGGCGTCTCGGTCTTCACTGACTGCGCCACCCTGACCTGCGTCAAGGATCGACTGGCCGAGCGCGCCAAGAGCGGGCTGCAGGCCTATGACCGTCTGCCGCTGCGCGTGTTCGACCACTGGGCCGACGGGCGCCGTACCCACCTGTTCAGCCAGCCGCTGAACGGCTCGGGTCTGGCGGGCGGCGAGGCGCGGGACCTGATGCCGGGACTGGACGCCGACGTGGCGGCGGGCGACGGCGACTTCACCCTGTCGCGCGACGGCAAGACCCTGATCTACAGCACCCAGAAGCAGGGCGCGGGCGAGCCCTTCACCAACAACAGCGACCTGTACCGCGTGTCGCTGGACGGCGGCGCGCCGGTCAATCTGACCGAGGGCAACCGGGGCGCTGACGGCAATCCGGCCTTTTCGCCCGACGGCCGTCGCCTGGCCTGGCTGGCTTCGCCGCGCGAGAACGTCGGCGGCGATCAGGCCGTGGTCATGATCGCCGACGCCAGCGGGGCCAATGCGCGACAACTGACGAACTGGGATCGCGGGCCGGCTGGCCTGACCTGGCGTTCGGACGGCCGGGCGCTGTACGTCACCGCCTCGGATGTCGGCCAGAACCGCCTGTTCGAGATCGACGCCCGCACCGGCGTCGTGAAGGCCCTGACCGGCGACGGCGCCGTCAACGCCTTTGACGAGGCGGCGGGGGTGCTGGCCTATGCTCACGACGGCTTCACCGCTCCGACCCAGGTCTTTGTGTCGAGGAACGGCGCCGAGCCGCGTCAGGCGACGCAGCACAACGCCGAGCTGACGGCGCGGCTGGACCTGTCGGAAGGCGAAGCCCTGGCTTTTGCCGGCTGGAACGATGAGACGACGCACGGCTGGGTGTTCAAGCCCGCAAGCTATGTCGAGGGGCGCAAGTATCCGGCCGTCTATCTGATCCACGGCGGGCCCAAGTCGCCCTGGACCGAGAGCTGGTCCTGGCGCTGGAACCCGCAGGTCTATACGGCGGCGGGCTATGCGGTGGTCATGGTCAATTTTCACGGCTCGCCGGGCTATGGCCAGGCCTTCACCGACGCCATCAACGACCACTGGGGCGACCGCCCGCTGGAAGACCTGCAGAAGGGCTGGGGCGCCGCTCTGGCCGCCAATCCGTGGATCGACGGCGACCGGGCCTGCGCGCTCGGCGCCTCCTACGGCGGCTATATGGTCAACACCATCGCGGGCAAGTGGAACGGGCCGTGGCGCTGCCTGGTCAATCATGCCGGGGTGTTCGATGTGCCGCAGCTGATGAACGCCATGGACATCGGCAACTTCATTCACGAGTTCGGCGGCCCCAGCTGGACGCGCAAGGACCTCTACGACGCCTTCAACCCCGAGACCTATGTCGCGGATTGGAAGAAGCCCATGCTGGTGCTGCACGGGTCCAAGGATTTCCGCGTGCCGATGGAGCAGGGCCTGGCCACCTTCTCGGCCCTGCAACGTGAAGGCATCCCCAGCCGCTTCGTTCACGTCCCGGACGAGAACCACTGGGTGCTGAAGCCCCGGACCTGGGTCGACTGGCAGCAGGAGATCCTGGACTGGACCGGGCGCTGGACGGCGGAGGGGCAGGACTAAAACGGGACTTTGCGGGCGGCGCATGGGGGTATAGGCCTGCGGGCAGATCGAAATCCGCTTGAGGAGCGCCCATGCGCCGTCTGCCCCATCTTCTGTCTGGCCTGAGCGCCGTCGCCCTGCTGACGGCCTCGGCCCTGCCGGCCCTGGCCGAGGCGCCCGCGCCGGCCGCTGCGACCGCGCCTGCGGCGTCCAACGCCTTCACCTACCAGGACATGATTTCGGCCAACCGTCTGGGCGATCCTCAGGTGTCGCCGGACGGCGACTGGGTGGTCTATGCCCTGACCCAGACGGACGTGGCGGCCAACCGCCGTTCCAGCGCCCTCTACATTCTGAGCCTGAAGGGCGAGGGCGAGGCGCAGAAGCTGGCGATTTCCGAGGGCGGCGCCAACACCGCGCGCTGGGGCGCCGACGGCAAGCTCTACTTCCTGTCGGGTCGTTCGGGCTCGAGCCAGGTCTGGGTCTCTGCCGACAAGGGCGCGACGGCGACGCAGGTCACCAGCCTGCCGACCGACGTCAACGCCTACCGCATCAATGGCGCGGGCGACGCGGTGGCCGTGTCTCTGGCCGTCTATCCGGAAGCGCCCGACCTGAACGCCTCGGTCGAGCGCGCCAAGGCCGCCGCCGAGGTCAAGTCGACGGGGCAGGTCTATGACCGCATGTTCGTGCGCCACTGGGACACCTGGAGCGACCACACCCAGAACCACCTCTTCGTCCAGACCATCGGCGCAGACGGCAAGGCGGGCGGCGATCCGGTCTGGGTCACCAAGGGCTTTGACGGCGACACCCCCTCCAAGCCGTTCGGCGACGAGAGCGAGTTCGTCTTCGCCCCCGACGGCCGGTCGCTGGTCTTCTCGGCGCGCGAAGCCGGCAAGAGCGAGCCGTGGAGCACCAACTTCGACCTCTACAGCGTCGCCGTCTCGGCGCCCGGTCAACTGACCAACCTGACCGAGGCCAACCCCGCCTGGGATACCGGCCCGGTCTTCTCGCCGGACGGCCAGACCCTGGCCTATCGCGCCATGGCCCGCCCCGGATTCGAGGCCGACAAGTTTGCGATCTTCCTGCGTGACGTGGCCACCGGCCAGACGCGCCAGATCGCGGCCAACTGGGATCGTTCGGCCGACACCCTGCAATGGTCGGCGGACGGCAAGACCCTTTACACCACGGCCGGCGACGTGGGTCAGACCCGCCTGTTCGCCATCGACACGCGCAACGGCTCGGTCCTGCCGCTGACGGGCGAAGGCCATGTCGGCGCTTTCCAGCAGACGCCCTCGGGCTTCGTCATGTCGGTCGACACCCTGACCTCGCCCGCCGACCTTTATTTCAAGACCTGGCGCGGTCGCGAAATGCCGCGTCGCCTGACCAATGTGAACCCGCAGCTGGCCAACAAGGCCTTCGGCCAGTTCGAGCAGTTCAGCTTCCCTGGCTGGAACGACGAGACGGTGCACGGCTTCGTCATCAAGCCGGCCAACTATGTCGAGGGCCAGAAATACCCGGTCGCCTTCCTGATCCACGGCGGGCCGCAGGGTTCGTTCGGCAACGGCTGGTCCTATCGCTGGAACCCCGAGACTTATGCCGGCGCGGGCTATGCGGTGGTGATGATCGATTTCCACGGCTCGACCGGCTACGGTCAGGAGTTCACCGACGCCATCAGCCAGCACTGGGGCGACCGCCCGCTGGAAGATCTGCAGAAGGGTTGGGCCTTCGCGCAGCAGAAGTACGGCTTCCTGGACGGAAACAACGCCTGTGCGCTGGGCGCCTCCTACGGCGGCTACATGATCAACTGGATCGCCGGCAACTGGTCGGACGCCTTCAAGTGCCTGGTCAACCATGACGGCGTCTTCGACACCTTCGGCATGGGCTATTCGACCGAGGAGCTGTGGTTCACCGAGTGGGAATACGGCGGCACGCCGTGGGAAAACCCGGAGGGCTATCAGAAGTTCAACCCGGCCAACCACGTCCAGAACTGGAAGACGCCTATGCTGGTGGTTCAGGGCGACCTCGACTACCGCATCCCGACGGCCCAGGGCCTGTCGACCTACACCGCCCTGCAACGGCGCGGCATCGACAGCCGACTGGTCTTCTTCCCCAACGAGAACCACTGGGTGCTGAAGCCGGCCAACAGCCTGCAATGGCACAACGAGGTCTTCGGCTGGCTGGACAAGTATCTGGCCAAGTAGGGCCGGACATCCGACCATGAAGAAGGGCGCGGCCATCACTGGCCGCGCCTTTTGTCGTTCTGGAAGCGGCCTCTAGTGCGCGGCGTAGGCCTGGGTCAGTTGGACATAGCGGCCATGCTCGCGCTCGGTCATGCAGCGGGGCGTGGCCCAGGTCTGTCCGACCGTCTTGGCTTCGATGGCTTCGCGCGCGGTCAGGAAGACCGGCTCAGCGCCGTATTGGCGGGTGAAGGCGGTGCGAGTAGCGGCGTCGCTCTCGCAGATCAGCACCACGCGCTGCGACTGGACGGCCGAGACGCGCGTCGGCTGCGGCCTCTGGCTCTGCGGACTCTGCTCCGGGCTTTGAGCCAGGGCAGGCGCGGCTCCGGCGAGCAGCAGGGTCGAGACGGCGACGGCGATCAGGCGCATGCGATATCCTCCCTCGTCCGGAATTCGCTCCGGACTCAGATCGAATTATGCGCTCAATTTTCTCAATGTAAATATTTTACGACAAATCGATGAGTGAATCGTGACGTCGAAACGCGACGCGACGTCGGGCAGGGCGGTTTTGTGTTGCAAATCGCTCGCAATTGCATTTAAGCGCGAGGCCTTCTTCTGGAGCCTCCCCCTCATGCCCTTCGCCTCGCCCGCCCTGTCGCTGCGCCGATCGTCCGGCCTTGTCGTCGTCTCGACCCTGCTGGCCGGGACCGCCTTCGCCTCGACCGCCGCCGCCCAGGCGACGCGGCAGGAGCCCGAGGTCAGCACGGTGGCGGAGGTGGTGGTGACGGCGGCGCGGACCATCCTGCCAGCCAGCGCCCTGCCGATGACGGTGGACGTGATCGACCGCAAGGCCCTGTCGGAACAGGTGGCCATCAGCGGCTCGGTGATCGATGCGGTCGCGACCCTGTCGCCGTCCTTCTCGCCGACGCGGCAAAAGCTGACCGGCTCGGGCGAGAGCCTGCGCGGGCGCTCGCCCCTGTTCGCCATCAACGGCATCCCGCAGTCGACCCCCATTCGCGACGGGTCGCGCGACGGCTATACGATCGACCCCTTCTTCGTGGACCGGGTCGAGCTGATCTACGGCTCCAACGCCCTGCAGGGCATCGGCGCCACCGGCGGCGTGGTCAATCAGGTGACGGTCGGGGCGCCGACCGAAGACGGTCTGACAGGCCGGATGCTGGCCCAGGTGTCCAGCTCGGGCGGACCGGAAGGCGACGGGATCGGGGCCAAGCTGGGCGGTCTGGCCGCCTATCGCCATGGTGATTTCGACGGCGTCTTCGGCGTGGCCTATGACCAGCGCGGCGCCTTCTATGACGCCAACGGCCGCCGGGTCGGCGTCGACAACACCCAGGGCGAGGTGCAGGATTCCCAGGCCCTGTCCTTCTTTGGCCGGTTCGGCTGGAACCTGACGGACACGGTGAGGCTGGACCTGCTGGCCAACCGCTTCGAACTGAAGGGCGACGGCGACTATGTCCGTGCCCCTGGCGATCGCAGCATCGGCCGTCCGGCCACCAGCGAGCGCGGCCAGATCGAGGGCGAGCCCGCCGGCAACCGGGTCGAGACGGTCTCGGCCTCTCTGACCGACAGCGACCTGTGGGGCGGCGACTTCAGCGCCCAGGTCTTCTTCAACCGCACGCGCGACACCTTCGGCGGCGACCGCTCCGCCACCATGCAGGACGCCAGCATCGCCCCGATCGGCGCCCTGTTCGACCAGTCGTCGAACCGCTCGCGCAAGCTGGGCGCGCGGGCCAGCTATGAACGGGCCGTTCCGGGCGTGCCGGGTCTGACCGCGACCCTGGGTCTGGACGCGATGAAGGACCGCACCGAACAGCTTCTGATCGCCACCAACCGCGCCTGGGTGCCGCCGACCGAGTTCCAGAGCGTCGCCCCCTTCGTTCAGGCCAACATGCGCCTGTTCGACGGCAAGGTGCGCCTGGCTGGGGGCGTGCGTCAGGAAAACGTCGAACTGTCGGTCAACGACTTCACCACCCTGGCCTCTTACGGCTCGCGTCGGGTGACGGGCGGCACGCCCAAGTTCGAGGCCACCCTGGTCAACGGCGGGGTGGTCTATGAGCCGCTGGACGGGGTGCGGGCCTACGCCAGCTATGCCGAGGGCTACACCGTGCCGGACGTGGGCCGTATCCTGCGTTCGATCAATGTCGATGGCGTCAAGGTCGACAGCTTCCTCGACATCAGTCCGGTGGTTTCGGACAATCAGGAAATCGGCCTGGAGGTGAAACGCGGGCCGTTCGAGGCCGGCGCGACCTATTTCTGGTCCTCGTCGGACCTGGGGCAGTTCCTCGTTCGCAACCCTGACGGCGTCTATGACGTCCAGAGGCAGGCGGTCGAGATCGAGGGGCTGGAGCTGAACCTGCGCGCCCGCACCCCGATCGAGGGGCTGACGGTCTCGACCGGCTATGCTCGCCTGCGCGGTCAGACCGACACCAATGACGACGGTCGGGTGGATCGCGATCTGGACGGGGCCAATATCTCGCCGGACCGGATCAATGCGGCGGCGGTCTACGCCAACGGACCCCTGTCGGCGCGTCTGCAGGTCCAGGCCTATCTGGCGCGGGACTTCGAAGGCGGCGACGCGCGCAACAATTTCGAAGGCTACACCGTGGCCGACGCCTATCTGCGCTACGACTTCGCCTTCGGCGGAGTGTCGCTGGCGGTGCAGAACCTCTTCAACGAGGACTATGTGACCTATAGCTCCGACACCAGCAATCCGACCGACAACCTGCGCTACTTCGCCGGGCGGGGCCGTTCCTTCACCCTCGGGTGGGACCGTCGCTTCTGATGCGTCTGGTCCGACTGGCGCATCGCTGGACCGGGGGGCTGATCGGCCTGCTGTTGTTCGTCCTGGGGCTGACCGGAACCGTTCTGGTGTTCAAGGACGACTGGCTGCGCGCCGTCGTGCCCCACGCCGCTGAGGCGCGGGTTTCGGACCCCGAGCTGATCGGCGCGGCGCTGGATCGGGCCTTCTCGGCGCCTGATCGGCCGCGTTCGGTCATCCTGGCGGACGATCGGTTGGGCGTTCACCGCCTGAACTATGAGGACAAGACGCGGGGCGCCTATGCGACCCAGGCGGGTCAGGTGGTGGCCCGCTGGGACAGCCTGTGGGCGCGGCCCGAACTGTGGCTGTTCGACCTGCATCACTATCTGCTGATCGGCGATGTCGGAAAGACCATCGCCGGGATCGCGGGTCTGGCGGGTCTGGGCTTCGTGATCACCGGGCTGATCCTGTGGTGGCCGACGCGGCGGACCTTCGTCTTCGCCGTCCTGCCGAAGACCTGGAAACGGGCGGGGATCGTCAAGCATCACCGTGACCTGGGGGTGTGGAGCGCCCCGATGCTGGCGGTGGTCCTGACGACCGGGGCGATTCTGGCCTTGCCGCTCTACGAGGGTCTGGCCATGGCCCTGTCGCCGGGCAAGGATCTTAAGGCGGTCATGGCCGCACCGAAGCATGAAGGCGGCGCCCTGTCGCCGGATCTGGACTGGCCCGCCATGATGGCCGAGGCGCAAGGCCGCTTTCCTGACGCCGAGTTGCGCATCCTGTCCCTGCCGACCAAGCCGGGAGGGCTGATCAGCCTTCGGATGCGGCGGGCGGCGGAGTGGCTGCCCAATGGCCGGACCCAGGTCTGGTTCGACCCGGCCGACGGCCGCATCGTCGGGACGCGCGACGCCCTGACCCTGCCTCTGGGGTTGCGGGTGGCCAACGCCCAGTATCCCATCCATGCGGCCAAGGTCGGCGGCCTGGCCTATCGTCTTGTGGTCGCGGCTTCGGGCGTGGCCCTGACACTGCTGGGCTCGCTGGCCGTCTTCACCTTCTGGGGCAATCCCAGCGGTCTGCCGAGACGGCGACGACCGCCGGCGCGCAAGGTCTGACGATGAAGCGGGGCGGTTGAGCGAAGCGCGGTCTGTGGCGATAAGGGGGCTTCCTATTTCGCCGGAGCGTCATGACCCGACGAGGCCTTTTCCTCTCTCTGCTCGGCGGACTCATGGCCGCGCCGCGCGACGGGGCATGGGCGGCCGGGCGCGAAGGCGCAAAGCTGCGCTATGGCCTCGATCCGCGCCAGACGGTCGAGATGTACGCCCTTCAGGGCGCGACGGGGCGGCCGTTGCTGATGCTATTCGATGACGGGCGCGGCGAGGGGCGTCGGACCGCGCGGCGGCTGGCGCGACGCGGCTTCGTCATCGCCCTGGCGGACCTGCGGACGATGCGCGGTCCTGAGGCGCTGGTGATCGCGGACGCCGCCCTCGCGACCGCCTGGGTCGCGGATCGGGCGTCGGGGTTCGGCGGCGATCCGGCGCGGCTGGGCGTTCTGGGTCTGGGGGATAGCGCGGACGTCGCCCTGATGCTCGCTCTGGATCGGCGCTACATGGCCGCCCTGGGGCGACCCGAACTGATCCGGGCTGCGGGGGCGCTGGAGCGGCCGTCAGCGACGAGGCGCGACCTGACCGCGACCCGACCCGAGGCCTATGTCCGGGCCGACGCCGCGCCGCTCTGGCTGGGCGGGCGAGATCAGGCCGCGACCCTGCTGACATCCCGGATCGAGGCGGTCGGCGGCCGGGTCCAGAGCCTGGTCGAGCCCCGCCAGGCAAGACTGACGGAGGCCGCGATAGCCTTCTTCAGCCGCGAACTAGCCTAGTCGGCGGCCTCAACGCGCGTTTTCAGATTGGCCAGTTGCGCCGACAGGACGCCATCGACCGGCGTCGCCCAGTTCTCCAGACCGCCCGGCGTGTACCCGCCCACGATGTAGGACCAGTTCAGGACGCTGCCTTCGCCTTCGGCCTTGATGTCGAAGGTCAGGCCGCCGCTTGCGCCCTGCCCCTGCAGCGGCCCCAGCCCTCCGCGCAGGACCAGTTTCGATCCCGGTTCGACCAGGGCCGTTTCCAGATGGCGGGAGACGCGGCCGTCCGCCGCCGTCTCGCACCAGCAGCCGCCGGGAGCGAGGTCGAACGACAGGGTCGAGTTCCTGAACCAGCGGTGGTCGCGGCTCCACCAGGCGTCGGGCGCGGTCAACACGGCCCAGACGCGGGCGGGCGGGGCCTTGATGGCGACCGCGCCGCCGACTTCGAACCCGCCGGGCGTCGCCGATTTCACCTCGGCGTAAGCGGGCGCGGCGGTCAACGCCGACAGGGCGACGGCGGCGAAGATCAGGCGTCTCATCATGGGGTGTCCTCCTGACGACAGCGGAACGCCAACCGCCGCTTCCGGTCAACAGTCGTGTCCTTGTGTTTCCCCCGTCTCGCCATGGTCACGGTTTTCGGCTAGAGGAAGTCATGACAGACAAGATGACCCCCCAGGCGGCGCTGGACCGCCTCGAAACCCTCTACAATCAATCCGTCGCCAATCTGCGAGCCGCAGTGAAGCGCTTCCTCGAAACCGGCGAGCGCGCCGACGCCGAGGCCCGGGCCGCCGGCCTGTTCGCCTATCCCCGACTGACCGTCAGCTGGTTCGGCGACCGGCCTCAGGACTTGGAAACGCGAGCCTTCGCCCGCCTGTCGCGCCCCGGCGTCTATACGACCACCGTCACCCGGCCTGACCTGTACCGCGACTATCTGCTGGAACAGCTGAGCCTGCTGGCGACCGAGTACGGCGCCACGATCACGGTCGAGCCGTCGGATCAGGAAATCCCCTTCCCCTATGTGCTGGATGGTTCCGGCGTGGCGCTGGACAGCTCCATGACGGCGGCCATCGCGCGCTGGTTCCCGACTACCGACCTGGCCCACATCGGCGACGAGATTTCCGACGGCCTGTTCGAGCCGGGCGAGGACTTCCCCCTGGCCCAGTTCGACGGCCTGCGGACCGACTTCTCGTTGGCGCGCCTGCGGCACTACACCGGCACCCCGGTCGAGGACGTGCAGTCCTATGTGCTGTTCACCAACTATCATCGCTATGTCGACGAGTTCGTGCGCTGGGCCTGCGCCCAGTTGGCCGATGCGGACAGCCCCTATGAGACCCTGTCCTGTGCTGGCGGCGTCATCATCGATCGCGCCACGCCGAATCCGGAAGTCGCCATCATGGACGCGGCCTGGCGCCGGCATCAGATGCCCGCCTATCACCTGACGCGGCCGGACGGTCAGGGCATCACCCTGGTCAACATCGGGGTCGGGCCGTCGAACGCCAAGACCATCTGCGACCACCTGGCCGTCACCCGGCCGCACGCCTGGATGATGATCGGCCACTGCGGCGGCCTGCGCGCCAGCCAGACCATCGGCGATTACGTCCTGGCCCACGCCTATCTGCGCGACGACCACGTGCTGGACGCGGTCCTGCCCGCCGACATTCCGATCCCGTCGATCGCCGAAGTCCAGCGCGCCCTTTACGACGCCACCAAGCTGGTCTCGGGCGCGCCGGGTGAAGAGGTCAAGAAGCGGCTGCGCACCGGCACCGTGGTCACCACTGACGACCGCAACTGGGAGCTGCGCTATTCCAAGTCGGCCCTGCGCTTCAACCAGAGCCGCGCCGTCGCCATCGACATGGAAAGCGCCACCATCGCCGCCCAGGGCTATCGCTTCCGGGTGCCCTACGGGACCCTGCTCTGCGTCTCGGACAAGCCGCTGCACGGCGAGATCAAGCTGCCGGGCCAGGCCAACCGCTTCTACGAAGGCTCGATCTCGGAACACCTGCAGATCGGCATCCAGGCGGTCGACCTGCTGCGCGCCGAGGGCGCCAGGCTGCATTCCCGCAAGCTGCGCGCCTTCGACGAGCCGCCTTTCAGATAAGCGGGCCTATCGCGTTTCGCGCTACTTTAGGGCTGTTGAGGCGCTGTTTGCGCGCAAGACGACGATGAAATGAGAGGGCGCTCGGGATTCCCGGGCGCCCTTTTCTGCTGGGTGTCAGCCCTTCCTGAACAGGTAGAGGCCGAAGCCGAGGTAGGGCGCGCCGAAATCGAGCATCATCTTGATGCGGTGCGCGGTGGCCGCGACCGACGGCGCGTCGGCGTGGTCGGGGTGGGTGTCCAGCCAGTCGGTGATCGCCGTCTCCATCGCCGTGCGATAGACGGCCCATTCGGCCTCGTCGCTGATCTCGGCCGAGACGACGGTCAGTCCCGCCTCGCGCGCCGCCGCTTGCAGCGCGTCGTGAGTGACGTAGTAGCCGCCGGTCTCGACCAACTGCCGAAGGGGCGCGGGAGGTTCTTGCTTCCAGAACAGGTCGCCCCAGAGAAGCGCGCCGCCCGGCGTCAGGTGTTCGGTCAGGGCGGCGAAGACATCGGCGGGGTCGCGCAATCCCTTGCCCGCCGGTTCGGTCGAGCCGATGGCCAGGATCAGGTCGAAGGCGGGCAGGGTCGCCAGGGTCATCGTCGAGGTCTCGCGACGGACCTCGATCCGCTCCGACAGGCCTGCGGTCTGGATGCGCGCCTCGGCGCCTGCGGCCATGACCGGGTCCAGCTCGACCGCCGTCAGACGGGCGTCGAAGGTGCGCGCCAGATGGATCGACACCTCGCCATAGGCGCAGCCGATGTCCAGGACGCGAGCTTCGGCTTTCAGCCCTGCGCGCCTGACGGTCGCCTCCAGCCGCGCCATAGACAGGGCGTTGCAGACGGCCAGGGGCTGATAGGCGATGTGATGAAAGGCGACGCGCATGGCCAAGGGCTAAAATGCGTCGCGCGCCTCGTCTCGAAATAAGAACTTTACAACACAAAGTTCTTGTCGCACTATCCAAACAACAGGCAGGGAGAGACGCCATGACCCGCGACCAAGTGCAGTCCGTCCACGACGACATCGCCTATATGAAGGCCCTGGCCCAGGAAGGGCGGCAGGCCCCGTTGCTGGGTGGGTCCATCCTGATCGCCGCCGGCCTGATCTTCGGCCTGGCGTCGATCGTCGCCTACGGCATCGACAGCGGAATCCTCGCTTTGCCGCCTGTCGCCTATGCCTTCTTGTGGGGCGGCGCGGGGCTGATCTTCGCTGTGGTGCTTATGCTGCAGATCCGCCGCACCGGCGGGCGGCCCGGTGCGCAGTCGGTCGCCAACCGGGCGGCGGGCGCCGGTTGGATGGGAGTCGGTCTGGCCATCTTCGTTATGGCCCTGGGGATGTCGGTGGTCAGTTGGAAGACGGGGAGCGAAGTAGCATTCATGCTCTTTCCGTCGCTGATCTTCGCCCTCTATGGCTCGGGTTGGGCGGTGTCGGCGGCGATGAGCGATCAGAAGTGGCAGTGGAAGCTGGCCATCGCTTGTTGGATCGCCGCGCCCCTGATCGCCTTCCTGACGGGCAGTCCGCTGATGTGGCTGGGCTATGCAGCGGGCCTGTTCCTGTTCGCCCTGCTGCCTGGCGTCCTGCTGGTGCGTCAGGAACCGTCGGAGGTGATCTGATGGCCTCCGCTACGGCTGGAGATGCGGCTGAAGACTTCGACATCGGCCGCATCGACGAGGTCATCCATGGTCGGGTGCGTCTGGGGATCATGGCCTATCTGTCTGGCGTCGGGACCGCCGACTTCAACGAGCTGAAGACCCGGCTTCAGGCCACGGACGGTAATCTGTCGGTCCACCTGAGGAAGCTCGAGGAAGCGGGTTTCGTCGAGGTGACCAAGAGTTTTCAGGGCCGAAAGCCCCTGACGCGGGCGACCATGACCGAGGCCGGGCGCGACGCCTTCGTCGCCTATCTGGACGCCATGTCCGGTCTGGTCGGCGCCCGGTAGCCTTGATCGGTGAATAGTCTAAGGAAGGCGGTCATGAGCGACCGCCTTCCGCCTTTCCAGGCCATCGACAACTTCCGCGACTACGGCGACTACGCCGCAGGCGACACCCGGATCGCGCGCGGGCGCCTGTATCGCTCGGCCCATCAGGCCAAGGCTACCGAGGCCGATCTGGCGCAGCTGGCGGCGTTGAACCTGGCGGTCGTGGTCGATCTGCGCCGCCCCGGCGAGCGCCGGGCCCAGCCGTCGCGTCGACCTGAAAACTGGGTCGGGCAGGTGATCGAGAGCGCCCATGACGACGGCGGCGAGGCCCCGCACATCACCTTCCTGAAGACCGCTGACCTGACCGAGGCGTCCGGCCGCGCCTTCATGACCGACACCTATCGCCGCCTCCCGTTCGAGCCGGCTCATATCGATCTGTTCAGCCGCTACTTCCGCGCCCTGGCCGACCGAGACGGCCCCGTGCTGATCCACTGCGCGGCGGGCAAGGACCGCACCGGACTGCTGGCGGCCCTGACCCACACTCTGCTGGGCGTGTCGCGCGAGGACCTGATCGCCGACTATCTGCTGACCAATGTCGCGGTCGATTTGGAAGGGCGGGCCGGGGATATCGCCAGGAAGCTGACCGAGATGACCGGGCGTCCCGCCTCGCACGGCGCGGTGGTCGCCTTCCTCGGCGTCGAGGCCGACTATCTGGATGGGGCCTTCAAGGAAATCGCGGCGCGATACGGTTCGATTGCGGCCTATCTGGAGCAGGCTCTGGGCGTGGACATCGCTTTGGCCGGGCGCATCCGGGCGCGGTTGACGGCATGAAGCTGCCGGTCGTGCATATCCGGACGCTGGACTGGTGCGAGCCATTGGCCGTCGCCGCCGGACTGAACCGGCGAGAAGGCGCCCTGGCCCTGCTGGCCGGGGCGGGCGATCCCGGCGCACACGGCGGGCGCTGGTCCTTCGTCGGCTGCGAGCCGGACCGGATTCTGGTCGGTCCGGTCGACGACGGGGAGGCCTTCAAGGCTCTGCGTCACACGGACTTCTCGGGCGGCGGCGTGGTCGGGTTGATGAGCTATGACGCCGGGGCGCGACCGGCGACCGGACGCCGGGGCGAGGTCTGGCCCGATCTGATGCTGGCCCGCTATTCCGCCCTCCTGGCCTTTGACCATGCGACGGGTGAAGTCCTTGCCGTGGGGCGAGGCGCAGACACGGCGGACGCAGGGGCTCAAGCCCGGCGCGCCGAGAGCTGGCTGGTCGAGGCGCTCGAACCTGTGATCCCGTCCGCACCCGCAGGGGACTTCACGGGCGAGGCGGCGCCCGAAGCCTATGAGGCCGCGGTGGCCGACGTCGTGGCGCGTATCGCGGCGGGGGAGCTGTTTCAGGCCAACATCGCCCGTGCATGGAGCGGGCGTTTGCAGGCCGGGCGCGATCCCTTCGAGGTCTTCGCGCGATTGTCGGCGGAGCGCGGCGCGGCCTATGGCGCCTTCTGGCGAATGGGCGAGCGGGCCCTGGTGTCCAACTCGCCGGAACTGTTCCTGACCTTTGACGCCGTGTCGGGCCGCATCGAGACCCGGCCGATCAAGGGCACGCGGCCGCGCCATGACGATCCGGCGCGCGACATCGAACTGGCCGCCGCCTTGACCGCCAGCGCCAAGGACCGGGCCGAGAACCTGATGATCGTCGATCTGATGCGCAACGACCTGGCGCGGGCGGCGACGCCCGGCACGGTCCGGGTCGAGCGCCTGTTCGAGGTCGAGAGCCACCCGACCGTGCATCATCTGGTCTCAACGGTGACGGCCACCGCTCGGCCCGACGTGGACGTCGCCGATGTGCTGGAGGCGACCTTTCCACCCGGTTCGATCACCGGCGCGCCCAAGCATCAGGCCATGAAGGTCATCGCCGGCCATGAAGCCCCCCGCGGGCCCTGGTGCGGCTCCCTGTTCGGCCTCGGGCTCGCGGGCGATCAGAGGCTGACGGCCTCTGTGCTGATCCGAACGGCGGCCTTCGTGCGGGACGGGGCTGGCTGGTCCTGGCGGGGCCAGGCGGGGGCCGGCATCGTCGCCGACAGCGATCCACGAGATGAGCGAGAGGAGACCGAGGCCAAGATCCGGGCGTTGAAGGAGGCCCTGACCGGCGCCTAGCAGTCGGCGCAGGTCACCGTGTCGACTGTGCGCGGTCGCAAATAATAGCTGCGCGTGAAGGTGATGGATTGTTTGATCGCGTGGCTGAACGGCGACGTGTACTTGAACTTCGTTTCGCCGAGGATCAGGCTTTGCGGCGTATTGGCCTCGACCAGCCCAGGCGGAAGATCGGGGTAGGGGGCGTTCTTGGTCCTGGCTGTCAGGTCGCCTTTTCCTCGGCTCCAGCCGATCGTCGCCACGCCTGCGGCGTTGACGTTGATGCTGGAGACGCGCACCGACAACTCTGCCTCGGGGAAGGGCTTCATGATCATGCGCCCGATGGCGAAGATGCGGTCGATCTCGGCGCGGTTGGTGGTGTCGCTCTGGGCCACCAGGTCGGCGACCATGGCCGCCGTATGCCCAGTTCGACGTTCAGCCATGTAGGCCTGACTGAACTCGACCAGGCCGAGATAGATCAGCAGCATGATCGGGGCGAGCAGGGCGAACTCGATCGCCGAGACGCCGCGCCTGTCGGCGATCAGGCGCCCCAGAAAGCGGGGGCGTCGCCCACGCCGGGAAAAACCACGCCGGATCATTGATAGGGCTCGTTGCGGAAGGCCAGGGTGGTGCTGAGCAGCACTTTCTTGTCGCTCATCTTCGACAGGGCCTGCGACAGGAAGGGGGTGGCGATCGGCTGGGCGTACCAGATGCGAACCAGCACCAGATCGCCCGCTCTGCCGGGCTGGAAGGTCAGCTTGGTTTCGTCGAACGTGCCCGACGCCGTCGGGTCGGGCACCAGGGGATTGGTGAAATTATCGACCACCCGGACATCAATATAGGAGCGCGTCGGGCAGTCGCCGGAGAAGACGCTCATCCGGGCGCAGAACCTTTGCTTCATCAGCGCGGGCGTCATGGCCTGCTGCTGGGCCTGACCGGTGCGGACCAGTCGGCCCATGTCGGCGGTCGCCGTTTCGGCCACAGCATCGAGCAGAAGGACCAGACCGATTTCGAGTATGGCGAACAGCATCAGAAAGAAGGGCAGGGCGACCAGGGCGAATTCCACGGCCGTGGAGCCTTCTCTCACGCGAGTCGACCGCCGCGCGTGCGCAGGGCGCCTCTTGTCGCAGCGGAACGGGCGCATCATTGGTCAGGGCGCCGAAGGGGTGCGGACGCTGGGCGAGCAGCTGGTTCCGCAAGCCATCTCGGTCGCCTGGGCGCCGCGCCATACGCGCACCGAGCCGGTCGAGCCGGCGCTCACCACGACCTGGCTCTGGAACAGGGGGCGGCCCAAGGCGTCCACCGCCACGATATCGGTCACGCCATAACCCTTGCCGGTGATGAACAGGGTGTTGGCGTCGACCACAGTGACGTCGGCGATCTTGGGGTTGGCCACGATGACCGAACCGGCCGGAGCGCGAAGCTGCACCCGCGTCGAGCGGTCCACCTCGATATTCAGAGGGCGGGACTGCGCCAGGGCGGCGCCTGTGACGCCGACAGCGAGGCCGCTGGCCGCAAGCAGGACGGCGACGGTTCTTGGCAGGGATCGGAACATGATCGGGCGGCTCCGGTGACGGAAGAATGGAATGCGCGCGCGAGCGCTGAGCGCGAAAGGTCGCCCTCAAAGATCAAGATTTCCTGAAGGCCTGGCTACTGTGCGGTGAAAAGGGAAATTATAGTAAACGCTCAGTAACCAACAATAAATTTCGATCTGCTGTTTCGTTTTACTCAGCCTTAATGATCGTCGGTGCATTGTTCACATGCAAACGGGGGTCAAGCGGGCAAACCGGTGACCCTGATGGTGGAAACTGTTGCTCGCTTAGAAAACGAAGGAATCTAATCATGCGTAACTTCATCAATCGCTTCGCCAAAGACGAATCGGGCGCCACGGCCATCGAATACGGTCTGATCGCCGCTCTGATCGCTGTCGCCATCATCGGTGCTCTGGGCGCCGTCAAGGGCGGCCTGGTCGGCACCTTCAACAAGGTTGCGACCGACCTCGGCGGCACCGCCGCTTCCTAAGTCGCAAGACTCAGGTTTCTGAGACAGAAGTGGCCGGGGCGCATGCGCCCCGGCCACTTTCTTTGCGTGCAGGCCCCGTGTCCCGTCGTTCTGCATTCGGATCACGAGGAAACCCGCCTTTAAAGGTTGTCGGGGCAGGTTCAGGTCATGAATGAACTCAGCCTCGTCCTGCTCGGCGTCATGCCGGTTCTGGTGATCGTCGCCGGTCTGCATGATCTGACGACCATGAAGATTCCCAACTGGCTGTCGGGTCTGCTGATCCTCGGCTTTTTCCCGGCCGCCCTGGTTCTGGGTCTGCCGCTGTCCACGACTGCGGTTTGCGTCGGCGTGGCTCTGGGCGCCGTGGTGGTTGGCGCAGGCATGTTCGCCCTCAACTGGATCGGCGGCGGCGACGCCAAGCTGATGGCGGCGGTGAGCCTGTGGCTGGGCCTTTCCGGCCTTCTGCCCTTTGTCCTCTTTACGGCCGTGGCTGGCGGCGGGCTCTGTCTGATCCTGCTGATGGCGCGTCGCCAGTTCCAGGTCTACGCCCTGGGCGCCCCGGGCTGGGTGTCGCGGCTGATGGCGCCCAAGGGCGACATTCCTTATGGCGTGGCCATCGCCGCCGGCGCCTTGCTGGCCTATTCGTCCAGTCCGCTGGCCCTGGCTTACGCCGCCGGGTGACGACGCCAAGGCGCTCGTGGGCGCTTAGGGGCGCGTTAACCGAAGGTCGTCACTATCGTTAACGGCAGGGATCGGGACTCTATCCGCTATCGCCGCACCTGCCGGAGATCGTCGATGAAGCCCGCCAAGATCGCCGTCATCTGCATCGCCGCCGTTTCGGCCATCGGCCTGGCCCTCGTGGTTCGGGCCATGGGCTCGCCTGGCGGCGCCCCCGCCACGACCGCTGTGGCCGCCGTCGAAGCGCCGCCCATGGCCAAGGTTCTGGTCGCCGCCAAGGACCTGGAGCCGGGCAAGCGCCTGACCGACGGTGATCTGGCCTGGAAGGACTGGCCGGTCGCGGAGGTCAATCCCGTCTTCATCACAGACGGCAGCGTGCCGATTCCGGGCGCCGCCGCGCCGGCCGCCCAGGCCGCTGACGCCAAGCCGGCGGATTCCAAGGCTGCCGCGGTCAAGCGGGCCGAAGACGCCGCCGCGCGCGTCACCCGCGCCGCGACCGACATGGCCGGCGGCGGCGCCAAGGCCGATTATATCGGCGCTGTGGTGCGCGAACCCATTCTGGCTGGAGAACCCATCGTGGCGCGCAAGATCGTGCGCGCCGGCGACAGTGGTTACATGGCCGCCTATCTGGAGCCCGGCATGCGGGCCATGGCTATTCGGGTCACGGTCGAGACCGCCGCCGGCGGCTTTATCCTGCCTGGCGATCGAGCCGATGTTCTGCTGACGCGCGAGGTCAAGCTGGCCAACGCCGTGGCGGGCGGCGAGAGCACGCGCTTCGTCTCGGCCACGGTGATGCAGAACGTCAAGGTCCTGGCCATCGACCAGAACACCCGCGCCGCCGAGGACGCCCAGGCCGTGGTGGGCGCCACCGCTACTCTGGAAGTCAGCGGCCGCGACGCCGAAATCCTGGCCCTGGCCAAGTCCGAGGGCGAGCTGTCGCTGGTGTTGCGCTCCTACGCCGACACAGCCGGCCCATCGGGCCGGACGGCCGCCGCAACCCGCCGCAGCCCGGACGGCGCGGCGGCGGCAGGCAATGTCGTGCGCGTCTATCGCGAGGGCGAAGCCGAGACCGTGGCCGTTCCATGAGGAAACCTGGCATGAATCGACTGATTGCGGCGGCCTGTCTGTCGCTGCTGGCTCTGGGGGGAACGGCCGCCACGCCGCTGGCGCAGACGCGGGCCGCCCTCTCGACGGGCGCGGCGCCCCAGATGGTCAATCTGCCGCGCGGAACCTCTTTCGCCGTGGACTTGCCGGCGGACGCGCGCGACGTGATCGTGTCCAATCCGCAGGTGGCCGAGGCCATGCTGCATTCGCCGCGCCGCATCACCATCATCGGTCTGGCGGCAGGTGAGACGGATGCGGTCTTTCTGGACGCGACGGGACGCACCATCCTGGCCCTGAGGGTTCGGGTGGACGCCGGGGTCAGCGCCCTGCAGGACACCCTGGCCCGAGTGGTTCCCGATTCGAACCTTCACGCCGAAGCTGTCAACGACAGCATCATCCTGACCGGAACCGCCGCCAGCCCCGCCGAGGCCGAGCGCGCCGCACAGGTGGCGCGGGCCTTCGTCTCGGCGCCCGAAAAGGTCATGAACATGATCAATGTGGCGGGCTCGGACCAGGTCACCCTGCGCGTGCGCGTGGTCGAGGTGCAGCGCTCCGCGATCAAGCAACTGGGCTTCGACACCCAGGCGGTCATCGGCCGGATCGGCGACACCCAATGGCTGCTGGGCAACGCCGCGACCTGGGGGGTCAACGGCTCCCTGCTGGGCGGCATCACCGGTGGAATCTCGCGGGACACCACCAAGAATTATCAGATGCAGCAACCCTGCATCGGCCCTGGCTGGCCCCAGGGCGCCATGTGCCCGGTCGTCGTCAATGGTCCGGAGGACGCGTCCAACTGGGACACGGCCCAGCCTGGCACGGGACCCGGTTCCGATGGACTGAACAAGGGCAACGCCACCATCAAGGCGTTTGAACGGGTGGGTCTGGTCCGCACCCTGGCGGAGCCGAATCTGACGTCGGTCAATGGCGAGGCGGCCAGCTTCCTGGCGGGCGGCGAGTTCCCCCTGCCCACGGGGCGTGACCGCGAAGGGCAGATCACCGTCGAGTACAAGCCCTACGGCGTGGGTCTGTCGTTCCGGCCGGTCGTTCTGTCGGAAGGCCGCATCTCGTTGCAGGTCAAGGTCGAGGTGTCGGAGTTGACGCCCCAGGGCGGCCTGACGATCGGCGCGGGAACGCCGTCCTCCATCTCCCTGCCTGGTCTGTCGGTGCGGCGCAGCGAAAACACGATTGAGCTGCCTTCCGGCGGATCAATGATGATCGCCGGCCTGTTGCAGGAATCGACGCGACAGACGGTCGATTCCCTGCCGGGCATGACCAATCTGCCGGTCCTGGGACAGCTGTTCCGCTCACGCGACTATCTGATGGGGGAGACCGAGCTGGTCGTCATCGTCGAACCCTACATCGTCCGCCCGACCTCGCCGGGGCGCATGCAGACTCCGGCAGACGGACTGCGGATCGCCCAGGACGCCCAGACCATCTTCTTCGGCCAACTGAACCAGACCTATGGCTCTCCAGCCCCTTCCGCTCGCCCCGGCGCCGGATGGCAGGGGCCGGTCGGCTATGTGATCGAGTGAGCGCCATGATCCGTTCCGCCAAGACCCGCCTGTTCCTGACCTCGGCGCTGATGCTGGGGGGCCTCGCGCTGGCCGGCTGCATGGGCGGTCCGGCCAGCCTCGGCGGCGAACCGCCGCTGACGCCGACTTCGCGCTACACCCTTCAAGTCGAACCGGGCCTGGATCGCATCGCCCTGGCTGTGCATGAGACGGGTTTGTCGACCAATCAGCAGTCGGCGCTGGCGGCTCTGGTCAGCCGCTTCGCCGTTGAAGGCGCGCCGGTCCTCGTGATCGAGGCCCCGTCCGGCGGCGACCCGGCGGCGACGCGCGCAGCCTGGGATGTCAAGGCCGCCCTGGTTGCGGCAGGCGCGCCTGACGGGCGGGTGCGCATGGCCAGTTACGCCGGCCCTGATCCTCGGGCGCCGGTCCTGGTGGGGTTCGAGACCGTTCGGGCCGTCGTGCCGCAGTGTGGAACCGAGTGGGGCAATCTGGGACGCACCGGCGACAACCAGTCGGCGTCCAACTTCGGCTGCGCGGTCAACGCCAATCTGGCCGCCCAGATCGCCAACCCGCGCGACATCATCGCGCCGCGCGAGATGACGTCCGGCGACGCCGGTCGTCGCGCCGTGGTCTTCGACGCCTGGCGCAAGGGCGAGCCTACGGCGGCCGAGCGCGAGGATCTGGTCGGCCGCACACGCATCTCACGAGCGGTGGACTGACTGACCATGACCCAATCCTTCGCCACGCGTGAACCTGACGACCTGGACGGGTTCGAAATGGACGACGAGTTCCTGAACCTGGCGGCTGCCGAGACGGCGGGGGCTGACGCCGTCCCCGCCTATCCGACGGGTCCGGACGCGGAGGCGGCCTTCAATCCGGTGGGGCGGCTGGTCGACGCCGCCGAAAGCGCCGCCGTGACCGCAATTCTTCCCGCCGTTGCGACGCCCGCCCCTGTCGCGCCCGGCGCCGTCGCTGAACCCCTGTCACACTCGCTCGAAGTCGCCGGCCTGCCGGTCGCCGCCGCGGCAACGGTCGAGGTGTCGATTCCGCGCATCGCCGTCCATGTCTTCGCCGAGCGTCAGGACACGCTGGCCGCCGCCGAGCGCGCGGGACAGGATCGGCGCATGGCTCGCGCCACCACGCAAATTCGCATCGGCGGGGTGAGCGCCGCCGTCGCGGCCTATCAGGGCGAGCCGACGCCGCCGCTGATCATCGTCGAATGCCTGAAGGACCCGCAGACGCTGCTGTGGGAGATTGATCAACTGGCTGAGGTCTGCGACGCGGGCACCAAGGTGGTGGTCATCGGCGCGACCAACGACATTCTGCTGTTCCGAGAGCTGATGCGGCGCGGAGTGAGCGAATACCTCGTGGCGCCGGTTCAGCCGCTGCAACTGATCTCGGCCATCGGCGGCCTGTTCGCCGACCCGGCTCAGCCCTTCGTGGGGCGCTCCATCGCCTTCGTCGGCGCGCGCGGCGGGGCCGGGGCCTCGGCAGTGGCCCACAACACCGCCTACGCCATGAGCGAACGGATCGGGGTCAACACGGTCATCGTCGACTATGATCTGCCGTTCGGCACCGCCGGCCTGGACTTCAACCAGGACCCGCTGGGCGGCGTCGCCGACGCCCTGAGCCAGCCAGACCGTCTGGACGCGACCTTGCTGGACCGGATGATGGTCCGTTGCACCGACAAGCTGAGCCTGTTCGCCGCCCCCGCCACCCTGGACGCCGACTGGGACATCCAGCCGGACGCCTTTGAGGAGGTGACCAGCCGAATCCGCTCGACCGCGCCTTTTGTGGTGCTGGACCTGCCGCATCTGTGGTCGGGCTGGATGCGAAGGACGCTGATCTCGGCGGATGAGGTGGTGATCGTGGCGACGCCCGATCTGGCTTCCCTGCGCAACGCCAAGAATATGATCGACCTGGTCAAGCAGGCGCGTCCGAACGACGCTCCGCCGCGTCTGGTGCTGAACCAGGTCGGCGTGCCGGGCCGTCCTGAAATTCCGGCCAAGGACTTCGGCGCGGCGCTGGGCGTTCATCCCAGCCTGATCATTCCCTTCGACGCCAAGGTGTTCGGCTCGGCCGCCAACAACGGTCAGATGATCGTTGAGGCCGGCGCCAAGTCCAAGGCCGCCGAGGCCTTCCAGACCCTGGCCCAGATCGTGTCGCGTCGTGAACTGCCGGTCTTCGCCGCGCCGCGCGGCAAGGCCGAAGGGGCGTCGTCCAAGGGCGGTTCCCTGTTCGCCGGCCTGTTGAAGAAGAAGCGCTAGGTCATGTTCGGCAAGCGTTCAGGACAGCCCGGGGTCGCCGTCGCGCCCCGCCCCGCACCGGCTCCCGCGCCGACCGCGGAGCCGCGCGTGCTGGACGCCGTCGACGCCTTTTCCGTTGAAGAACTGGAGGCGCCGGCGCCCTCGGACGCCGCCGATCGACTGGACGCCCTGGCCGCGCGTCCGCGTCCCGAAGCGGCCGCGCCGACGCCTGGCGGACCCGCCAAGGGGCCGCGCGCCACCCCGGGTCTGGAACAGCTGAAGAAGGCCCAGGCGGTCGCCGAGATCGTCCGCGAGCAGTCTGACTATTATCACGCCACGAAGACGACCATCTTCAACGCGCTGATGAATACCATCGATCTGTCCCAGCTGGCGCAGCTGGACACGAAGGCGGCGTCCGAGGAAATCCGCGACATCGTCGCCGAGCTGGTGGCGATCAAGAATGTCTCCATGTCGGTGGCCGAGCAGGAGCACCTGGTTCAGGACATCGTCAACGACGTCCTGGGCTATGGTCCGCTGGAGCCTCTGCTGAGCCGCGACGACATCGCCGACATCATGGTCAACGGCGCCGGACGGGTCTTCATCGAGGTCGGCGGCAAGGTGCAGCTGACCAATGTCCGTTTCCGCGACAACACCCAGCTGATGAACATCTGTCAGCGGATCGTGTCGCAGGTCGGCCGCCGCGTCGATGAATCCAGCCCGATCTGCGACGCCCGTCTGCCCGATGGGTCGCGCGTCAACGTCATCGCTCCGCCCCTGGCGATTGATGGCCCGACGCTGACGATCCGGAAGTTCAAGAAGGACAAGCTGACGATGAAGAATCTGGTGGAGTACGCCTCCATCAGTCCCGAGGGCGCGCGCGTTCTCGGCGTCATCGGCGCGTCGCGATGCAATCTGGTCATTTCAGGGGGCACGGGTTCGGGTAAGACCACGTTGCTGAACACCCTGACGGCCTTCATCGACCCGACCGAGCGCGTCATCACCTGCGAGGACGCCGCCGAACTGCAGCTGCAGCAGCCGCACGTGGTGCGTCTGGAAACCCGCCCGCCGAACCTGGAAGGCCAGGGCCAGATCACCATGCGAGATCTGGTCAAGAACTGTCTGCGGATGCGTCCCGAGCGCATCATCGTCGGCGAGGTGCGGGGGCCTGAGGCCTTCGACCTGTTGCAGGCGATGAACACCGGCCACGACGGCTCGATGGGCACCCTGCACGCCAACTCCCCGCGCGAAGCCATCAGCCGGATGGAATCGATGATCACCATGGGCGGATACGGTCTGCCGTCCAAGACCATCCGCGAGATGATCGTCGGTTCGGTCGACGTCATCGTCCAGGCCGCGCGTCTGCGCGACGGCTCGCGCCGTATCACCCACATCACCGAGGTTGTGGGCCTGGAAGGCGACGTCATCGTCACCCAGGACCTGTTCGTCTACGAGATCACCGGCGAAGACGCGCACGGCAAGATCACCGGCCGTCACCGTTCGACCGGCATCGCCCGGCCCCGCTTCTGGGACCGCGCCCGCTACTATGGGCTGGAACGCGAACTGGCCGAAGCCCTGGACGCGGCGGAGTAGGGCGCGATGCTTCCCATCCTAGCGGCGGTCCTGGCCTTCATCACCATCGGCGGACTGGGCTGGGTCCTGGTCGGCGGCGACGACACCTCCGGTCAGGCCGTCAAACGCGCCAAGGCCATCGGCGCCGCGCGCGAGGCCACGGCCGCCAAGCGCGCCGCGGTCGCCAATACGCCCGAAGCGCGCCGCAAGCAGATCCTGAGCCAGCTGCAGGATGTGGAAAGGCGGGAACGCAAGGCCCGCATGACCATGAGCGCCAAGCTGAAACAGGCCGGACTGTCGATCAGTCTGCAGACCTTTGTCTTCATCAGCATCGGCGCCGGCGTCTTCGGCTTCCTGGTCCTGTTCCTGCTGGGCGTGAACATCTTCGTCGCCCTGGGCTTTGGTCTGGCCATGGGACTGGGCGCGCCGCGCTGGGTCGTCGGTTTTATGGGCAAGAAGCGAATGAAGCAGTTTTCGCTCGCCTTCCCGGACGCCGTGGACATTCTGGTGCGCGGCATCAAGACCGGTCTGCCGGTCCACGACTGCTTCAAGATCATCGCCCGCGAAAGTCCGCAGCCCCTGGGCGGGGAGTTCCAGCGCCTGGTCGAGGGCATGGGCGTGGGCCTGACCCTGAGCCAGGCCCTGGACAAGATGTACGAGCGGATGCCGACGCCGGAGTTGAACTTCTTCGCCATTGTCATCGCCATCCAGCAGAAGAGCGGCGGCAACCTGGCCGAGGCCCTGGGCAATCTGACGGCGGTGCTGCGCGCACGTCGACTGATGGGTGAGAAGATCAAGGCCCTGTCGTCCGAGGCCATCGCCTCGGCCGGCATCATCGCGGCCCTGCCGCCCGTGGTCATGATCCTGGTGATGCTGTCCAGCCCTGGCTACATGATGACCATGTTCACCGACATGCGAGGCCAGGTCATGCTGCTGGGGTCGGCGATCTGGATGGCTTGCGGCGTCTTCGCGATGAAGCGCATGATTTCGTTCAAGTATTGAGGCGGAGAAGACCATGGACGGCTTCATGCGCTTCATCACCGACCTGCAGAACCTGCTCAGCATCGGCGTCGGCATTGCGGTTTTCGCCAGCGTCCTGACCCTGCTCAACGCCTTCACCGGCGGCGCGAGGCTGGGCAAGCGGATGCAGGCCGTTGCCGAGCGGCGCGAGGACCTGAAGCGACGCTCGCGTCAGGCCATGAACAACGGCGCCTCGCCCGGCGTCACTCTGCGTCACAGCGATGAGGGCTTCAAGAAGCGGGTGGTCGAGCGACTCAACCTGAGCAAGCTTCTGGAAGACCCCAAGGTCATCGAGAACATGGCCCAGGCCGGTTGGCGCGGACCGCGGCCGATCAACACCTTCTACTTCTTCCGTTTCGCCATGCCGTTCGCCTTCATGGCGGCGGCGCTTTTCTACCTGTTCGTGGTTGATGATTTCGGCTTGCCGCCGACGGTGCTGCTGGCGATCGTGGTCGGCGCCTTTGCGGCGGGCTTCTATGCCCCCAACGTCTATCTGACCAACCGCATCGCCCAGCGGAAGCAATCGATCGTGGCGGCTTTTCCCGACGCGCTTGACCTGCTGCTGATCTGCGTCGAATCCGGCATGTCGATTGAATCCGCTATCCAGAAGGTCAGCCAGGAAGTCGGCGCCCAATCGATCGAACTGGCCGAAGAACTCAGTCTGCTGTCGGCCGAGCTCAGCTATCTGCCGGATCGGCGCATGGCCTATGAAGGCATGGCCAAGCGCACCAACCATCCTGGCATCAAGGCCGTGGCCACGGCCATGACCCAGGCTGAAACCTATGGCACGCCGTTGGGTGGGGCCCTGCGGGTCATGGCCAAGGAAAACCGCGACCTGCGTCTGTCGGCGGCGGAAAAGAAGGCGGCGGCCTTGCCGGCCAAGCTGACCGTGCCGATGATCGTCTTCTTCCTGCCGGTGCTGTTCGTCGTCATCCTGGGACCGGCCATCATCAATATCCAGGACATGATGAAGGCGGGCGCCGGCGGTTGATCAGCCCTCGGCGGCGCGCTTCAGCGCCTCGGCGATGTCGTCGTAGGCGCTGCGGATCGCCTTGCGGTGCTTGTCGTGGAACAATTCGCCGCGCAGGCCGGAGAAGATGACGCCATTGGCGACGATGCAGGCGCCGCGATCCAGTTCTTCGATCTCATAGTAGCGGATGGCGTTGAACATGAAGCCGCGCTTTTCGACCCAGACCAGCTGCGAATAGGGCTGCCAGTCGCCCAGGCGCGCCTGGACCTGCCGCTCGGCCATGCCGGGCAGGGCCTCGGTCAGGCTGATGCTTGATCCAAACGCCAGGGTTCCTGTCAGGCTGGTCTCATAGGGGTTCCAGGCGTGCCAATTCTCGAGGTCGCTGAGAATCTCCCAGATACGGTCCGACGGCGCGTTCACGCCGACACGTTTCTCGATACGGGTCGTGTCCATGATCTGCCTCTGACACGGCTTTTCGACTTTAGGAAGTCGTCTCGGCAGGATCGTGGGACGTCAGGCTCGGCTTCAGGCGGCGGCCGTCGTCCAGGCCCAACCGCGCCTTGACCTCGAACAGGTCGGCGCCCGCCGGCACGATCAGCAGCTCCTCTGGGCGGCGGGTGTTGACCGCCACCACCGCATTCTTCGGGCAGACGTCGAAACAGTCGGCGCCGACCACGGCCAAATCGCCCTTGCGCCCCTTGCCGGCGTGCAGATAGCGCCGCAGCGCCTTTTTCAGCGTCTTGTCGCCGTCGGGACCGAAGCCGCCGTCCAGCTTCTTCGAGCACTTGCGACAGACCAGAACCACCTCGTTCCAGCGGGTCTTGGACACCTTGAAGGGTTTGGGCGTCTTGCTCATGCGCTGGAAGATCGGCGTTCGCGACGACTTGCACAAGCGGCGTTCGCGCGCGCAACATGAACTTCACAAAGGGGAGTTCGCCATGACCATTCGCTATCGCCTGACCGTCGCGGCCGTCGCCGCCGCGATCCTGTCGGGGGCGAGCGCGGCCGCCGCCCAGGTCCCTTCGGCCCGCATTGATGCTGCCGTGGATCGGGTCATGCCTGAGGTCGTGGCCTGGCGTCGCGACCTGCACCAGCACCCTGAGCTGGGCTTCGCCGAGACGCGCACGGCCGGCGTGGTCGCCGATCATCTGCGCGCCCTGGGGCTGGAGGTGCGCACGGGCGTGGGCAAGACCGGCGTGGTCGGCGTCCTGCGGGGCGCAAGGCCCGGTCGCACGGTAGCCCTGCGGGCCGACATGGACGCCCTGCCGGTCAGGGAGGCGACCGGCCTGGCCTTCGCCTCGACCGCGACCGGGACCTATATGGGCGAGACGGTGCCGGTGGCCCACGCCTGCGGCCATGACGCCCACGTCGCCATGCTGATGGGGGCCGCAGAGGTGCTGGCCGGGATGAAGGACCAGATCAGCGGAACCGTCGTCTTCATCTTCCAGCCGGCCGAGGAGGGCGCGCCTCCGGGCGAGCCCCTGGGCGGCGCCGCCCTGATGATCGCGGAGGGGGCGTTGAAGGACCCGGCGCCCGAGGCTGTCTTCGGGCTGCACGTCGTGCCGGGCGTTCCGGGAACCATCTTCTATAGACCGCAGGGTTTCATGGCGGCCTCGGACCGGGTGGATATCGTCCTGCACGGCAAGCAGACCCACGGCGCCTGGCCGTGGAAGGGGGTCGACGTGATCGCCGCCGCCGCCAATGTGGTCCAGACCGTCAACACCCTGACGGCGCGCACCATCGATCCGACGACCACGCCGACCGTCTTCACCATCGCCACGATGGATGCGGGCGTGCGCTACAACATCATCCCTGACGAGGCGCGCCTCAGCGGCACCCTGCGCACCTTCGACGTGGCCCAGAGAGACGCCCTGGTGGCGCGCGCCGAGGCCGCCGTCGACCACGTGGCCGAGGCCTATGGCGCCACCGCCGATTTCGCGGTCAGGCAAAACGCGGCCCTGGTGTTCAATGACCCGGGCCTGTCGGCCTGGCTGGCGCCGGTGCTGGAAGAGGCGGCGGGTGCGGGCAAGGTCAATCCGGCCACGCCGCCGACCACGGTGGCCGAGGATTTCAGCTACTTCCAGCGTGTTGTCCCCGGCGTCTTCTATCACCTGGGCGGCAGCCCCGACGGCGTCGATCCGGCGACGGCGGCGCCCAATCACTCGCCCCAGTTCGACGTGAACGAGAAGGTTCTGCCGCTGGGCGTGAAGGCGCATGTCTTCAGCGCTCTGCGGTTTTTGGAGCGCGGCGAAAACTGATTGTTTCTGTTTATCAAGGGGTAAGCATGGGGATGCATCCTCGAGCCGTCTGACGAGGGTCCGCCGATGTCACGCCTGCCGATCAATCTGCCGCCCAACGCCCCGGTGCGCCCCGCGCGCGGTCGCCTGAGGGATGTGGTCTTTTTCGGCATCTCCTTCGCCGCGGTCTTCATCGCCGCCCTGCTGGTGATGGACATGCTGCTGGGGTAAGCCGGGGGCCTGACTTCAGGAGGCCTCCCCATGATTACCCGCATCCAGCCCGGCGCCCGCATGAGCGAGGCCGTCATTCACGGGAACACCGTCTATCTGGCCGGTCAGGTCGGCGAGCCGGGCGACGACGTCACCGCCCAGACGAAGACCACCCTGGCCGAGATCGACGCCCTGCTGGCCCAGGCCGGCACCGACAAGTCGAAAATCCTGATGGCCACCATCTGGCTGGCCGACATCGCTGACTTCGAGGCGATGAACGCGGTCTGGGACGCCTGGGTCGACACGGCCAATCCGCCCGCGCGCGCCACCAGCGAAGCCCGGTTGGCCACGCCTGACTATCTGGTCGAGATCATCGTCGTGGCGGCGGTCTGATGGCTCTCGACAAGGACAGCGAACTGGAGCGGTTCAAGGCGACGCGCGTCACCGCCCTCTACCGTCTCGACCTGATCGAGAAGGGCGCGCAGTTGACCTATGAGGACGGCACGCCCGTCGACATGGCTTCGGAAAAGCAGCGCCTGAAGGATCAGGTGGTCGACATGGACCGCCGCATCGCCCGTCTGGAAGCGGCGGGCGAGGCCTAGGCCGGCAGTCGCTCGAACACCGTGGTGATGACGGCCTGATAGGCGTCGGTCAGGGCCCGTAGCTCGGCCTCGGGCACGCGCTCGTCGATCTGGTGCATGGTCTGGCCGACCAGACCCAGCTCCAGCACCGGGCAGAGGGAGCGGATGAAGCGGGCGTCCGAGGTGCCGCCGGTGGTCGAGGCTTCGGGGCGGCGGCCCAGCGTCGCCTCCACCGCGTCCTGCACCGCCGTGACGAAGGCGCCCGGCTCGGTCAGGAAGGCCTCGCCCGAGCACATGTGGGTCAACTCGATCCGCAGCCCGGTCTCGGCCTGCACGAGGCCCGCCTCGCGGTTCAGCCAGTCGATCAGGCCGTCGCCGGTGTGGGTCGGGTTGAAGCGGATGTTGAGCCGCGCCTTCGCCTCGGCCGGGATGATGTTGGTCGCCGGATTGCCCACGTCGATGGTGGTGATCTCGAGGTTCGAGGGCGGGAACTCGGGATAGCCTTCGTCCAGAATATGGGCGTCGAGGCGGGCGAGAAGTTTCGCCACGACCGGCGCCGGATTGGCCGCGCGGTCGGGATAGGCGACGTGGCCCTGCTTGCCGTGGACGGTGATCCAGGTGTTGAGCGAGCCGCGCCGTCCGACCTTGATCATGTCGCCCAGATGGTTCGCCGAGGAAGGCTCGCCGACCACGCAGGCGTCGATGACCTCGCCCTCGGCCGCCAGGGCCTCGACCACCCGCTTGGTGCCGTGCAGGGCCGGGCCTTCCTCGTCGCCGGTGATCAGGAAGGAGAGGGAGCCGGGCACGTCGGTTCCATTTTCAGAATGGGCGGCCAGCACGCGCGAGACGGCGGCGACCCAGGCGGCGATGCCGCCCTTCATGTCCACGGCGCCGCGTCCGTACAGGATGCCGTCGCGGGTCTCGCCCTCGAACGGGGCGGCGGTCCAGGCGGCCAGGTCGCCGGTCGGCACCACGTCGGTGTGCCCCGCAAAGCAGAGGTTGGGCGAGGCCGTGCCGCGCCGCGCGTAGAGGTTCTCGATGCGGGCGTCGTGGCCGACCTTGGTCGGGCCCTCGAACACCATGCGGCGGCAGGTGAAGCCGAGCCCGGTCAGGGTGCGTTCCAGCACGTCCATCGCCCCTTCGTCGGCGGGGGTGACGGAGGGGATGCGGATCAGGTCGCGGGTCAGTTCGACAGGATCAATGACGGAATGTGATGCGGCGCTCATGGGCTCTATGCTTTAGGCATATCCCGCATCCGCGAGAAGGCCCGAAACCGTGCCGAAGATCGACATCGACAATGCGCCGACCGGTCATGGAACCGGCTACCCCGAGGAATTCGCCGCGCCCTGCAAGCCGCGACGGCGCTGGCGGCTGGGCGATGCGGTCGGTCTGGATCAGTTCGGGGTCAATCTGTTGCGCCTGCCCGCCGGGGCCTGGTCCAGCCAGCGCCACTGGCACAGCGCCGAAGACGAGTTCGTCTGGGTGGTCGAGGGCGAGGTGGTTCTGATCGAGGAAGACGGCGAGACGACCTTACGCCCCGGCGATTGTGCGGGCTTCAAGGCGGGCGTCGCCAACGGCCACAAGATCGAAAACCGCAGCGACCGTGAGGCGGTGCTGCTGGAGGTCGGTTCGCGCCGTCCAACCGAGGACGCCTGCGACTATCCCGACATCGACATGATCCTCCCCAAGGGCGCCGATCGCTACTTCCACCGCGATGGGACCCCCTATCCGAAGACGCCCCGAAGAACGTGACCACAGACAGTATCGATACCGCCCCGACGGTCCCGCCCCAGCCGCCCTTGCCGCCCGAGTCTCACGACGGCGGGCCGTCCAGCCCGTGGGCCATCCGCGATTTTCGCCTGTTGTGGGTCGGGCGCGTGGCGGCGGTTCTGGGCATCCAGATCCAGTCGTCGGCCCTGTTGTGGCAGGTCTATGAGATCGCCCGACGCGATCACCCGATCGCCGAGGCCAGCCTCTATCTGGGGCTGGTGGGCCTGTGTCAGTTCCTGCCGCTGCTGGCCTTCACCCTGCCCGCCGGGGCCATGGCCGACCGGCGCGACCGCAAGCACACCGTGACCCTGTCCATCGTGGTCGAGAGCCTGTGCGCCCTGGCCTTCCTCGCCATGGCCCTGCACGGTTCGCCGCCGCTGTGGGGGCTGCTGGCGGTGGCCGCCGTCTTCGGCGCGGCGCGCGCCTTCCTCGCTCCGGCCAGCCAAGCCTTCCTGCCGATGGTGGTGGGGCGCAAGGCCCTGCCGCCGGCCATCGCGGCCCAGTCCATCGCCTTCCAGACTGGGGCCATCGCGGGTCCGGCGCTGGGCGGTGTCATCGTCGGTTTCGCCGTGCCCTGGGCCTATGCCTCGGCCATGGCCCTCTTCTTCGTCGCCATCGGCTGCTTCCTGCTGATCCGCACCAGGGGCAAGCCGCAGTTCGTCGAGACGGGCGTCGGGCCGCTGGAACTGGTTAGGGAAGGCCTGTCCTATGTCTGGAAGACCAAGATCGTTCTGGGCGCCATCTCGCTGGATCTGGTGGTGGTGCTGTTGGCGGGCGTGGCCCTGCTGACGCCGATCTTCGCGCGCGACATCCTGCATGTGGGGCCGCAGGGTTTCGGGCTGCTGCGCGCCTCGTTCGGGGTCGGGGCGCTGCTGGTGGCCCTCTATCTGAGCCGCTTCCCCATCGTGAAGCATGGCGGGCGCTGGATGTTCGCGGCGGTGGCGGTGTTCGGCCTATCCACCCTGACGTTCGGCCTGTCGCACTGGGTCTGGCTGAGCGCCCTGGCCCTCTTCGTCGGCGGCGGGGCGGACATGATCAGCGTCAATATCCGCCAGACCCTGATCCAGCTGGCCACGCCCGATCACATGCGCGGGCGGGTGTCGTCGGTCTCCATGCTGTTCATCGGCGCCTCCAACGAACTGGGCGAGGCCTATTCCGGGGTCATGGTGCGCCTGCTCGGCCCCGTCGGGGCGGCGGTGTTCGGCGGGGTCGGGGCGCTGGCCGCGACGGGCATCTGGGCCAGGGTCTTCCCCAGTCTGAGGAAGGCGAACCGGCTGACCTAAATCCTTCTCCCCTTGAGGGAGAAGGGGGTATGCGAAGCATGACGGATGAGGGGTGTCGGCGCGGTCGCTTCTCGTTAGTCGGGCAAAAAGAGAGCGCCGCGATCATCTGAACGCGGCGCTCACACCCCTCATCCGAGCGCCTACGGCGCCCACCTTCTCCCTCAAGGGGAGAAGGGCCAATCACCCCCAGGGGCGGAAGTGTTTCGACAGCTTCAGGCCCTGGCTCTGGTAGTGGCTGCCGCCTTCGCCATAGAGGCGGGTCGGGCGTTCCGTCAGCGGCTCATAGACCAGGCGGGCGACGATCTGGCCGTGTTCCAGCAGGAAGGGGGTGTCGTGGGTGCGAACCTCCAGCACGCCTTTCGAGCCGGCGCCGTGGGCCTCGTCCGTGCCGAAGCCGGGGTCGAAGAAGCCGGCGTAGTGGACGCGGAACTCGCCGACCGAGGGGTCGATCGGGGTCATTTCGGCGGCCTGATCGACCGGGATCTCCACGTCGTCCGACGAGGCCAGGATGTAGAACTCGCCCGGATCCAGCAGCAGCTCGCCGCGACGCAGGGTCAGCGGCTCCCAGAAGTCGCGCGGGTCGTGGCCGTCGATGTGGTCCATGTTGACGACCCCGGCGTGGCGACGGCCGCGGAAGCCGACGACGCCGTGCTCGCCCGCGCGCAGGTCGACGCCGACGCTGCGGGTCTCCAGCTTGGGCGGATCGCCGGCCTTGAGGCGCAGCTGGTTCAGGCGGGTGCCGGGCTTGACCAGGATGGAGAAGGTCTGGGGCGCGATCTCCAGATAGAGGGGGCCGTCATAGCCCTCGTCCACGTCGTCGAAGCTGCCGCCCTTGTCGGTCAGCAGGCGGACGAAGACGTCCACCCGGCCGGTCGAGCTTTTCGGATTGGCGCGGGCGTTCAGGCCGCGCGGCAGGCTCAGCCGCTCCTGCAGCCGGGCGATATAGACGCAGCCCTTTTCCAGCACCACGCCGCCCGACAGGTCGATGGCGTGCATCTCCACGTCGTTGATGCGGTCCTCGACCTTGCGCTGGCCGGGCAGGAAGGAGGCGCGCACGCGCCAGGCCTGGTTCGACAGGCGCAGGTCCAGGCTCGCGGGCTGCACCTGATCGTGATCGAAGGGGGTGTCGGATTTGATCGCGCCGGTCGCGATCAGGGTCTCGATGCCCTGGAAGGGCAGAATGCCGGGCTGGGCGGGAATCTGGAAGATGCTCATGCCGTCCTGTCTCACACGGTTTTTTCCATCTGTCTCGCTTCGGAATGCGACATCCGATGCGACAGATGGGTTGAACCCCGGGGTCGGCGGACTGCATATAGCCTATGCACGCGCCTCCTGCCTATACCGCCGAAACCGAAGGCGTCGTCGTCCGCGTCCGCCCCTCCTATCTGGCGGCCCAGTCGGACCCCGCAGCGGGACGCTGGGTCTGGGCCTATCAGATCGAGATCGTCAACCTGACCGGATCGCCGGTGCAGCTGGTGGCGCGGCGCTGGACCATCACCGACGCCTATGGCCACGTCGAGGAAGTGCGCGGTCAGGGCGTGGTCGGCGAGCAGCCGGTGATCGAGGCCGGCGACAGCTATTCCTACGCCTCGGGCTGTCCGCTGGGCGCGCCTTCGGGCTCGATGGTCGGCGCCTACTACATGACCGACGTGGACGGGCGAATGTTCGAGGCGGCGATCCCGGCCTTCAGCCTGGACGTGCCGGATACGCGGCGGACGCTGAACTAGCCCTCAAGCAGCATGAAGCGGGCCCATAAAAAAACCCCCGCCTTGCGGCGAGGGCGATAGGGCTGCGTCAACCCGGATGAACCGCAGCCCCAGCCTTGTTCCCGTCCAGCGAACCGGACGGGAGAAGGTCGGACGCGCGACGTGCTCAAGCAGCGAGCCGCCGCGCGGCGAGCGCTAGCGCTCTTAGATATAGCGACGCAGGCTGCGGGCCAGTTCGCTGGCGCCGTCCTTGGCGCCCTTGCGGACCTGGGGCTGGTAGGCGACGCGGGCGTGTTCGCCGCAATAGACGCCTTCCGAGGCCCGACGGCCGCAGAAGCTGAACTCGCGCGACGACGGGTCGCCGATCGGCCACTTGCACATATGGGCGCCCAGGGTCATCACCGTGGCCGTGCCCGGCAGTTCGGGGGCGGGAGCCGGGGCGACGGGCTGGGCCGTCATGACCGGACGCGGGGCGGCGGCCTCGATGCGGCGCGGGGCCGACGGGGCCTGGACCGGAGTGGCCGGAGCAGCGGGGCGCGGACGGGTGGCGGCGCGGAAGGTGGTGCGGGCCGGTTGCGACGGCGCGGCGCGGCCCGACAGGCCCAGGCGGTGAACCTTGCCGATCACGGCGTTGCGGGTCACGCCGCCGCCCAGGGTCTTTGCGATCTGGCTTGCCGACTGGCCTTCCAGCCAGAGCTTCTTCAGCGCGCCGACGCGGTCTTCAGTCCAGCTGGCTGTGGTCATGGCCACCCTCCCGGGGATCGGATTCAATATCTTGGGCCGCCGACGAATTTTTCCGCCTCGACCTGCTACTAATCGTAAAGCAGGTCTTAAAACACGCAAGATGTGGCAATTCGGCTGTCCACAGAAACCAGATGTAGTGTGGTTAATGTCCCGTTTTGACTCAGTTTTAAGTCGGCTCGGCGAACGTCGGGCGCCTTGCGAAACCAGCTTTGCGGGCGCATCTGGGCGCCTATGAAGACCGATCTCGCCGCCACTCGCCCTTCCGGCCTGCCCCAGCCGCGTCGCTATGACGGGATCAACTGGGTGGGGCTGCGCACCCTCTACCTGCGCGAGGTCCGCCGTTTCTGGAAGGTGGGCGCCCAGACCGTGGCGGCCCCGGTGGTGACCACCCTGCTCTATATGCTGGTCTTCGTCGTGGCCCTGAAGGGCGCGCGGCCGCCGCTGCACGGCACCCCCTTCGCCGAGTTCGTGGCTCCCGGCCTGATCATGATGGCCATCCTGCAGAACGCCTTCGCCAACGCCTCGTCCAGCCTGATCCAGGCCAAGATCATGGGCACGGCGACCGACTTCCTGACCCCGCCGCTCAGCCCGCTGGAGCTGACCATCGGCTTCACCCTGGGCGCGGCGACGCGCGGCGTGGCCGTGGGTCTGGTGACGGCCCTGTGCGTCCTGCCGTTCGCCAAGCTGGGCGTGGCCAATGTCGCCCTGATCGTCTGGTTCGGCCTGATCGCCTCGCTGTTGATGGGGATGACGGGCGTGCTGGCGGGTCTGTGGTCCGAGAAGTTCGACCATCTGTCGGCGGTGCAGAACTTCGTGGTCATGCCGATGACCTTCCTGTCGGGCACCTTCTACCTGATCGACAGCTTGCCGCAGCCCTTCGCCAGCATCAGCCGCTTCAACCCCTTCTTCTACCTGATCGACGGCTTCCGAGCCGGCTTCATCGGTCATGCGGAGGGCAATCTGCTGATCGGGGTGGTGATGAGCGCGGTGCTGACGGTGCTGATGGGTGCGGCCTGCTGGTTGGTGTTCCGTTCGGGCTGGCGCCTGAAGAGCTGAGCCGTTAGCAAGGCGGATCGGCTCCGGGGAGAGGGGCCTCAGGGAGGTCCTTCATGCTGTTCCGTTCCGTCCTCGCTTCGGCCGTCGCCGTCGCCGCGCTTCTGTCCACGCCTTCGCTGGCGCAAGACGCAGAGGCTTTGAAGGCCCAGGTCGGCGCCTACGTCCAGCCGTCCAACGCCGAGCGGATGAACATCCTGGTAGGCCAGCTGCGCGCCGCCGGCTTCAACCCGACCGTCGAGACCTTTGAAGGCGGCGGTCGCGGAGGTCCGATGCAGGGCTCCAATGTGGTCGTCACCATCGGTGAAGGCGCGAAAGAAATCCTGCTGACCGCCCACTATGACGCGGTCAAGCTGCGCGACGGGACCATGTCGCAAGGCGTTATCGACAACGCTGGTTCGGTGGTCGCCCTGATCGAGGCGGCCAAGATCCTCAAGGACAAGCCGCTGTCGCACCGCGTCCGCGTCATCTTTTTCGATCAGGAAGAGCTGGGTCTGATCGGCGCGCGCAAGTGGATCGAGGCGCACGGGATCGCCAACGTCGCCGCCGTGGTGAACTCGGACGTCGCCGCCTATGGCGACACCATGATGTACGGCCAGAACAATGGGGCGCAGTCGGCCTTCGTCACCCGCGCGGTTCAGGAGCTGTGCGCCGAACGGGCCATGCAGTGTGTCGGCTTCCCCGAGTATCCGCCGTCCGACGACCGCGCCTTCTCGGCGGCGGGCGCGCCGGTGGTGTCGCTGGGCTTCCAGGACGAGGTCGGCGCCCACCAGATGTGGCTGGCCTTCAACGGCGGCGAGAACAAGGGGCTGGCCGAGGGCTTCGTGCCGCAGGTCTTCCGCGTGATTCACTCGAAGGACGACGCCATCGAAGCCGTCGAGGGCGCGACCATCGCCACGGCGGGCGCCACCTACGCCGCCCTGATCCAGAAGCTGGACGCGCAACTGCGCTGACAGCGGTCGGCGCGGTGTTGACTAAGGGCCCATAGCGCCCGACAAGTTCGACGCCTTTTGAAAAGCGGTCCCGTCGCTGATGCGCCGGGGCCGTCTCGCTTTATGGAGTCTGCCTGTGTCCGGTCATCTGATGGGTGTCTACAATCGCGCGCCGCTGGAAGTGGAGCGCGGCCAGGGCGTCCGCCTGTGGTCCACCGACGGGACCGAATACCTGGACTGCGTCTCGGGCATCTCGACCAACGCCCTGGGCCACGCCCACCCCAAGCTGGTGCAGGCGGTCAAGGACCAGGCCGAGAAGCTGTGGCACGTCTCCAACATCTTCAAGATTCCGGGCCAGGACGCCCTGGCTGACGCCCTGTGCGCCAAGTCCTTCGCCGACGTGGTCTTCTTCACCAACTCGGGCACCGAGGCGGTCGAATGCGCCCTGAAGACGGCGCGCAAGTTCCACTCGGCCAACGGCCAGCCGGAACGCATCGACATCTACGGCTTCGACGGCTCCTTCCACGGCCGCACCTATGGCGCGATCAACGCCGCCGCCAACCCCAGCTACACCGAGGGCTTCGGCCCCAAGATGGAAGGTTTCCATCAGCTGAAGTGGGGCGACAAGGACGCCCTGACCGCGGCCTTCGAGAACCCGACCACGGCGGCGATCATCCTGGAGCCGGTTCAGGGCGAGGGCGGCTGCCGCGCCACGCCGGAAGAGGAACTGCGCTGGATGCGCGAGATGGCCGACAAGCACGGCGTCCTGATCATCTTCGACGAAGTCCAGTGCGGCATGGGCCGGACCGGCAAGCTGTGGGCCCACGAATGGGCCGGCATGACCCCGGACATCATGGCGGTGGCCAAGGCCCTGGGCGGCGGCTTCCCCATCGGCGCCTGCCTGTCGACGGCCGAGGCGGCCAAGGGCATGACGGTCGGCGCCCACGGCTCGACCTTCGGCGGCAACCCCCTGGCCATGGCCGTCGGCCAGGCCGCCTTTGACGAGGTGTCGTCGGACGCCGTCATCGCCAACGTCAACGAGGTCGCCGGCTACCTGAAGCAGCAACTGCACGGCCTGGCCGAGCGCTTCCCCGACGTGATCGTCGAGGTGCGCGGCAAGGGTCTGCTGGTCGGCGTCAAGCTGGTCCCCAACAACCGCGAATTCATGGGTTGGGCTCGCGACGAGGCCAGGCTGCTGGTCGCCGGCGGCGGCGACAACCTGGTCCGCATCCTGCCGCCGCTGAACATCACCCTCGAAGAGGCCCGCGAGGCTGTCGAGAAGTTTGAAACCGCCTGCGAGTTCGCCCGGACGAAGCTGTCGGCCTGATGGAAGCGGAAGGCAGGAAGCTAGCGAGAATCATCGAGGCGCGCGGCTGGCCATCGCACCGGCCGCCGCTACTTGATGAGGTTCGCGCGCTTTCTGCCTCGATGGCGCCGGTTCGTGAGCGCGGGTACTTAAAGTTCGATGAGTTCCTACGTCTAGCAAAGCTGAAGTCTTCGCAGGGCATGCATCATGTTGCGTTGAACGAGTCTCACATCGTTGAGGCCGTTACACGCATTGCGTTTTCATCTCAGCTTGAAGATGAGCGCGTGAGGATTGGCCTTCTTACGAGTTTGCGCGGAGTAGATATTCCGCGCGCCTCGGCGCTGCTGTGCTGGACGCATCCGGATAGATGGCCGGTAATCGATCGGCGAGCCTGGACGACGCTAAATCATTTGGGGTTCGTGCGGACCGGCGCCCGATTGGAACGCGGTAGCGCCAAGCAAATGATGCGTGCTTACAGTCCGAAAGAGTGGGTCGACTACGTCTCGCTCGTGAAGATCGCCTCAAATGCGATGGGTTGGTCTGCGATGGAGATCGACCAATGGCTTTACGCTTGTGACCTGAAAGACAATCTGGATCATCTGAATTGACCCGTCACTTCCTTGATATTCATCGTCTCGACGCCGCCGACCTGCGCGCCATCCTGGACGACGCCCACGCCCGCAAGCAGGCGCGCAAGGGCTGGCCGCAGGGGCGTCCCGACGCCGACGCGCCGGGCAAGGATCGCGTCCTGGCCATGATCTTCGAGAAGAATTCGACGCGCACCCGCTTCAGCTTCGACGCGGCCATTCGTCAGCTGGGCGGCTCGGCCATCATCGCCACCGCCTCGGACATGCAGCTGGGCCGCGGGGAGCCGGTCGAGGACACGGCCAAGGTCCTGTCGCGCATGGTCGACGCCGTGATGATCCGCGCCAACAACCATGAGGATGTCGAGCGTTTCGCCCGCGTCTCAAGCGTGCCGGTGGTCAATGGTCTGACCGACCGCAGCCACCCGTGCCAGATCCTGGCCGACCTGCTGACGATCGAGGAGCATATGGGCCCGGTGACGGGCAAGACCATCGCCTGGGTCGGCGACGGCAACAACGTCTGCCACAGCTTCATGCACGCGGCGGCCAAGTTCGGCTTCCGTCTGAATGTGGCCTGCCCGGCGGAATACCACCCGGATCTGCGCGATCTGGAGAAGGGCGGCGCCTACGTCCACCTGACCTCCGACCCGCGCGAGGCCGTCGCTGGCGCCGACGTCGTCGTCACCGACACCTGGGTGTCGATGGGCGATCAGGACTATGAGGCGCGCCTGGCCGCCTTCGAGCCCTATACCGTCGACGAGGCCCTGATGGAGCTGGCCAACGCCGACGCCGTCTTCCTGCACTGCCTCCCCGCGCACCGCGGCGAAGAGGTGACGGACGCCGTCATCGACGGCCCGCAGTCCCTGATCTGGGACGAGGCCGAGAACCGCATCCACGCCCAGAAGGCCGTCTTGGCTTGGTGTTTCGCAGGCGACTGAAGCCGCCTGCGAAAGGTCCTAACGCCTCGCCCGCGGGGCGAGGCTGTTTGAGGGCCGTATGCCTGCCTCCCGCATCATCAGGGAAGGCCGCCCGTCTCAGTAGGGCGTGGGGAGGGGTCGCCCGCTCAGGGTCGAGGCCAGGTGGATCAGCAGCAGGAAGGTCAGCGCCCCTGCCACCAGCATGATGAAACGCCACGGCATCATGCGTGGACCCTTCGACAAGTCCGGCGGACGGGCGCCGCGCCAGCCGGAAAAGACGGCGACGGCGATCGTGGCGGCCAGAAGGGTCAAGGTCAGCGAGGGGCTCATGGCGAGGGCAGGTGGCGCCTGGGGCGTCGCTCCGCAAGGCGGAAATCCGCGAGAAGATGAATCTAAACGCGACGTTAACCATGCCGGCGTGAAAAGCGGCTGGTCGCGATCAAGCGTTGCGGGCGATTCTCTCGTCTCAGGCGCCAGATATTGCGGTTAACGACACGTTTACACGCTTGATCTGGAGCGGTAGCGTCCCACAAAGACTCGGGAGGCGAATCAGTGAGCGCAGCAGCGCCGTGGAGCGTGAAGGGGATCGACCCCAAGGCTCGCGAGATCGCCAAGGACCTTGCGCGTCGCTCCGGCATGACGCTGGGCGAGTGGCTGAATTCCATGATCATGGACGAGCCGGACGAGGACGAGGGCGTCACGCCCCTGCCGCGCCGCACGCCCATTCCCGATCCCTATGACCGTCGCAGCCGCTCGCGCCGTCTGGACGACGTCTATGGCTACGAGGACGATCGCGCGGGTCGGATCGGCGCCTCGCTGGAGGTCATCGCCGAGCGTCTGGAGGCCGTCGAGCGCCGATCGACCGTCGCCATCCAGGGTGTGGATCAAGCCGTGGCCGGTCTGGTGCGCCGGCTGGAGAAGCAGGACGAGATCGGCCTGGGCTATGCCCGCCGCATCGACGACATCGCTGATGAGTTGCGCGAGGGTCACAAGCGCCTGCGTCGTTTCGAGCAGGAAGCGGGTCCAAGGACCGAGGAGGGCTTTGCTCGACTGGACGCCGCACTCGGCGCCGTCTCCAGCCGTCTGTTCGACCTGGATGAGCGTCAGCGCAACACCATCGGCGAGTTGCGCGCGAGGATGGAAGTGGCGGAAGCCGCCGCCGGCCCCGGTCCTGGAACCGAGGTTCTGGCTCAGGTGGGCTTGCGTCTGGACGAGGCGCAGGAGCGCACTTCGGAAGCCCTGAAGGGGCTGGAGCGGTCGTTCGCCGCCCTGGATCTGCGCCTGCGCGACGCCGAGGGCCGCATCGAGCCGGAACATGCTCGCGAGGCCGCGCGCTTCGAGAAGCTGGCCGAGACCCTGACCCGTCAGGTCGAAGGCAGCCGCGTCGAGATGATGCGGCGTCTCGACGTGGCCGAAACCGAGGGGCGGGTGGATCGCATCGAACGCGCCCTGGCCGCCGTCGGCGACCAGACGCGCGCCGCCGAGCAGCGCTCGGCCGACGCCGTGGAGGCCATGGGCCGCGAGGTTCTGCGCATCGCTCAGAACCTGAACCAGCGCGTCGAGAAGGTGGAAGCCGACGGCGCCGCTACGGGCGTCGAGGCCCTCGGCCGCGAACTGAACGAGAAGCTGGATCGTGAACTGCAGCGCCACGTCCAGGCTGTGGATCAGCGCATCACCCGATCCGACGACCAGCATGCTCTGGCGCTTGAACGACTGGGCGGCGAGATCACCCGCATTTCGGATCGTTTAAGCGAACGCATCGCCCAGTCGGAGCGCCGTTCGGCCCAGGCCCTGGACGATATCGGCCGACGTCTCGCCGAGACCGCCGACAAGAGCGAGCAGCGACATGAGCGCGCTTCGGGCGAACTGGGCGAACGGATGCGTCAGAGCGAGGAGCGCACGGCGCGACTCCTGGCGGAAGCCCGCGACAGCATCGAGCAGCGCGAGGCTCGCGCCGTCCGTCGGGAAACTCCGCTGGAAAGCCCTGAACCGGCTCCATGGAGTCCGGCCGAGAGTCCGAGCGGCGACTGGCGCGCCGCTGCTTTCGCCGATCCGGTCGATGACATCTGGTCTGACGACACCCTGGGCGGGGTGCTGGACGCCGCGCCCTTCCCCACCCCGCTGGTCAGTGACCCGGAGCCGGTCTTCGCCGATCCGCTGGACGCGGAACTAAACGCCGTCGCCGAGAGTACGCAGGCTGAGGCGTCGCCTAGCGCCCTGTTCGGCTCTTCGCCGGAACGGGCCCGGTTTGGCGCGGTGTCGATCGATCTCGACGAGGGGGTCGAGCCGGCGTTCGACGAGCCGATGGGCGACTTCGGCGGCGCTGATGTGCGGGACGTCCTGACCGGGGGCCCCTCGAGTGCGGGCGGGTTGCCGCCGCTTGTAGACGGACCGGACGACGAGGAAGAAGACGGCTTTTCAGCCGATATCGACTTTATCGACCCGGCGGCGCTGAAGGCCGGCGCGGCGGCGGGCCGGGCGTCGACTCGCGACACCCTGGACGCGGCTCGCGCCGCCATGACTGGCGCCGAGGAGGCGCCGCGGAAGGGCTTTGGTCTGAAGCGTGGCGGCAAGTCCAAGCTGCAGGAACGTTTGGACAAGCAGGCTCGTCGCGAAGGCTCGACCATGCGCAAGACCCTGGGCGCCATGGCTGTGGCGGCCCTGGCCACGGGCGGCGGCTACGCCTCGCTGCAACTGGCCGAGGGTTCGGGCCTGGTCCTGCCGGACATGGCGACCCTGACGGGCGGGGCGCCGGCGCCTGAAACGACCGAAGCCCCGATCGCCGCCGTAGCGCTCAACGCGACGCCGACCGAAGCCGTGCCGTCGCCCGATGTGGCGGCGACCGAGGGAGCGGCGCTCTATACGCGCGGCGTGTCGTTGATCGACAGCGGCGACGACAGTGGTCTGGAGTCGCTGAAACGTGCGGCTGATCTGGGTTATGGCCCGGCGCAGATGCGTCTGGCCGGTCTCTACCAGGAAGGCGGCGCCGGTCTGACGCCCGATCCGGCGGAGGCGCGCGCCTGGGCGCGGCGCGCGGCCGAGGGCGGCGAGGCCCGGGCCATGCACTACTACGCCATGCAGCTATATGACGGTGAAGGCGGCGCGCGAAATCGCGCCGAGGCCTTGGTCTGGCTGAAAAAGGCGGCCGAGGCTGGACGGGTCGACAGTCAGTACAATGTCGCGCGCCTGTACGAGAAGGGCGACGAGGGCGTGGTTCCCAACGCGACCGAGGCTTTCAAGTGGTACATGATCGCGGCCCGACGCGGCGACCAGCAGGCCTTGGCGGCGGTGCAGCGGCTGACGCCCCTGACCTCGGCCGAGACGCGCCGTGTCGCGCGCGAGGCCGCCGACGCCTTCACGGTCGAGCCGGTCGCGTAACGAGACGCGTCGAAGCGGCGGCGGGGGTGGCGGTTCGTCGCGACGCTCGCTAAGACCAGAAGCCTGATCGCCTTTCCGGCGCTGTTCTGCGTTCCCTTCCAGCCGAAGGCGCGTGCCGTGGATATTTACCTGCCGATCGCCGAGGTTTCGGTGAACTGGCCGTTCCTGGTGATGCTGGGGGCGCTGGTCGGCTTTGTCTCGGGCCTGTTCGGCATCGGCGGGGGCTTCCTGATGGCGCCGGTCCTCGTCTTCATGGGCATCCCCCCGACCGTGGCCGTCGCCAGCCAGGCCAGCCACGTCGTCGCCTCCTCGACCTCGGGCGTGATCCGTTATTCGGGCATGAAGGCGGTCGACTACCGCATCGGCGGTATCATGGCCGTGGGCGGGGCGCTGGGGGCGCTCGCGGGCGTGGAGCTGTTCCGCTACCTGCGCCTGCTGGGTCAGGCGGATCTGGTTGTGGCCGTCTCCTACCTTGTCTTCCTCGGCGCCATCGGTTCGATGATGCTGTACGAAAGCCTGACGCAGATCCTGCATCGGGTGCGGGGCGAGACCCCGCCGCGCAAGGAACGTCGCCGCCCCATGTGGCTGTACGGCCTGCCCTTCCGCATGCGGTTCCCGCGCTCGGGCCTCTACATCAGCGCCATTCCGCCGTTTGGCCTGGGCGTCTTCGCGGGCGTCCTGTCAGCCATCATGGGGGTGGGCGGCGGCTTCATCCTGGTCCCGGCCATGCTCTATGTGCTGCGGATGCGGGCCAGCGTTGTGGTTGGCACCAGCCTGTTCCAGATCATCATCACCACGGCCATCACCACTATTCTGCAGGCCGGGCGCAACCAGACGGTGGACATCGTCCTGTCGACCATCCTGCTGCTGGGCGGGGTCGTGGGCGCCCAGTTCGGGGCCAAGCTGTCGGGCCGCTTCCGCGCCGAGGAGATGCGCGCGGCGCTCGGCCTGATCGTCCTGCTGGTCGGCATCCAGATGGGGCTGGAGCTGTTCGTGCGGCCCAGCGACCTCTTCCTGTTGGCGCCGGGGGTGGGGGACTGATGTTCCAGGCCCTGCCGCCCGAACCCGCGCCCGTCGTCGCGCCCGCCCCCGCCCCGGCGCCGGGCGTCATCGAACGCTCGATCGCCACCGAGGGCGAGGTGCGCGTCGCCGCCGCCCTGACCGACGCCCAGGTCAAGGTCGACTCCAGCTTCCGCGGTGCCTCCATCGTCCTCTACGGCGCCGTGTTCAATCCGACCGACGTGCCCGCCGACGTGGTGGTGGTGGTGCGTGGTCCCGACGCCCCGGTGCGTCTGGTCAAGAAGACCCGCAACATGGGCGTCTGGCTGAACAGCCGCCCGGTCCTGTTCGAGGGCGCGCCGGGCTTCTACATGACCGCTTCGACCCGGCCCCTGTCGGACGTGGCCGACTTCGGCCAGCTGCGCCGGCTCGGCGTCGGCGTCGACCACCTGCGCATCGACGCGCCGCAGGAAAGCCGCACGGTCACCCGCTATGGCGTGCGCGATGTGGTGGTCAGCCGTCTGGGCGAGAACTACCTGGACTGGCGCCGCGCCGTGATCCGGCTGAAGGAGGCGGCGGCCCTCTACAACACCGACCCCGACGGGGTGCAGTTCGTCGACAAGGGCCTGTTCCGCGCCGAGGTCGAGCTGCCCACCGTGGCCCCGACCGGCAAATACTACGCCGAGGTCTGGCTGTTTCAGGAAGGCGCGCCGGTCTCGGTCTCCAACCTGACCCTGACCGTCGAGAAGGTCGGGCTGGAGCGCGACATCTATGAGTTCGCCCACCGGCGGCCATGGTCCTACGGCGTGCTGTGCGTCATCCTGGCGGCGTTTACGGGCTATGCGGCGTCGCGGGTGTTCAGGAGTCGTTAGTGTCGCTATCGCGCGCCGCGCGGCGGCGCGCTGCTTGAGCGACGGGGGAATGAAAAAGGGCGGCTCCTGCGAGCCGCCCTTTCCGTTTCAGTCCGAAGTCAGCCGGATCAGGCCGCCTTCTTCTCCGGGGCGAAGCGGCCGTAGAAGGTTTCGCCCTTGGCGGCCATCTCGCGCAGCAGTTCCGGCACCTTGAAGCGATCGCCGTAGGTCGCGGTCAGGCGATCGGCGGTCTCGACGAAGGCTTTCAGGCCGGTCTGGTCGATCAGGGTGATCGGGCCGCCCGACCAGGGGGCGAAGCCCCAGCCCAGGATGGCGCCCAGGTCGGCTTCACGCGGGTCGTCGATGACGCCCTCGGCCCAGCAGCGGGCAACCTCGACGGCCTGACGATACAGCAGGCGCGTCTTCAACTCATCGACCAGTTCCGGGGTCGAATCGTCGAACTTGACCGGAGCCAGTTCCGACAGACCCGTCCACAGGGTCTTGGGCTTGGTGTCATAGTCGTAGAAACCCTTGCCGTTCTTGCGCCCGTAACGACCGCCTTCGACCATCTTGGCGACGATGTCGGCGCCCTCGGCCGGGATATAGGCGTCGCCCAGGTCCAGCGCCGTCTGCTTGGCGATCTTGTAGGACAGGTCCAGAGCCACGTCGTCGTGCATCTCCAGCGGGCCGCGCGGCATGCCGGTCATGCGGCCGACGTTGTCGATCAGGGCCGGGGCGTAGCCTTCCTCGAGCATGGCCATGCCTTCCATCAGGAAGGTGGAGAAGCAGCGCGAGGTGTAGAAGCCGCGGCTGTCATTGACCACGATCGGCGTCTTCTTGATCTTCAGCACATAGTCGATGGCCTTGGCGATGGCCGCCGGGCCGGTCTTCTCGCCGAGGATGATCTCGACCAGCATCATCTTGTCGACGGGCGAGAAGAAGTGGATGCCGATGAAGTCCTCGGGGCGCACGGATGCTTCGGCCAGACCGGTGATCGGCAGGGTCGAGGTGTTGGAGCCGAAGACGGCGCCTTCAGCCAATTGCGCCTCGGCGCGTTTGGTCACGTCGGCCTTGATCTCGCGGTTTTCGAACACGGCCTCGATGACCAGGTCCGAACCCTTGATCAGGTCATAGTCGGTGGTGGCGGTGACGAGAGCCAGGGTGGCGTCGAACTTCTCCTGGGTCATCTGGCCGCGCGACAGACGCTTCTTCAGCAGTTCCTCGACGTGGGCCTTGCCCTTGTCGGCGGCTTCCTGGGTCTGATCGATCAGGACGGTCTCGATGCCGGCCATGACCTGCACATAGGCCACGCCCGCGCCCATCATGCCGGCGCCCAGAACGGCGACCTTCTTGGCGTCCGACTTCGGCACGCCCGCCGGACGCACGGCGCCCTTGTCCAGTTCCTGCTTGGACAGGAAGAGGCTGCGGATCATGGCCTGGGCCTGCGGCGTCATCAGGGTCTTGATGAAGTAGCGGGTCTCGATGCGCAGAGCGGCGTCCATCGGCACCTGAACGCCTTCATAGACGGCCTTCATCAGGTTGGTCGCGGCGGGATAGTTGCCGTAGGTCTGCTTGCGGATCATCGCATTGCCGACCAGGAAGTTCTGGATGCCGGCCGGGTGGTAGGGGCCGCCGCCGGGTAGTTTGAAGGACTTGTCGTCCCACGGCTGTACGGCCTTGCCGCCGTTCTTGATCCAGGTCTTGGCGGCCTCGACCGACTGACCCTTTTCAGCGATCTCGTGGACGATGCCTGCGCCCTTGGCGTCGTTGGGACGGAAGGACTTGCCTTCGGTCATGGCCATCATGGCGGGCTGGACGCCGATCAGGCGCGTCAGGCGCTGGGTGCCGCCGCCGCCGGGGAAGAGGCCGACCTTGATCTCGGGCAGGCCCAGCTGGATCCTGTTGTCGTTCTCGACCACGCGATAGTGGCAGGCCAGCGTCAGTTCCAGGCCGCCGCCCAAGGCCAGGCCGTTGATGGCCGCAGCCACGGGCTTGCCGCAGGTCTCCAGCGCACGCAGGGCGCCGTTCATCTTCCAGCCGGCGTCGTAGGCGTCCTGCAGGCTGGCGCCGCCGATCATGCCCCCGGCGATGTCGCCGAGGTCCGCGCCGGCGCAGAAGCCCGAAGCCTTGCCCGACGTCAGGACCGCGCCCTTGATGGCGTCGTCGGTCTTGATGCGTTCCACCAGCTGCGGGATCTCGGCCATGACGGACGAGGTCAGGGTGTTCATCGAGCGTCCCGGGACGTCGAAGGTGATCAGGGCGATGCCGTCGGCGTCGACGTCGATCTTGAAGTTTTCCATGGTCAGTCGCTCCCGATCAGACGCGTTCGATGACGGTGGCGGTGCCCATGCCGCCGCCGATGCACAGGGTGATGAGGGCGGTTTCCTTGTCCGAGCGCTCCAGCTCGTCCAGCACCACGCCGGTGATCATGGCGCCGGTGGCGCCGAGCGGGTGGCCCATGGCGATGGCGCCGCCGCAGACGTTGATCTTGTCGTGCGGGATGTCCAGCGCCTGCATGTAGCGCAGGACGACGGCGGCGAAGGCCTCGTTCAGCTCATAGAGGTCGATGTCGGTCGATTTCATGCCCAGCTTGCCGAGAAGCTTGTTGGTCACGAACTCGGGGCCGGTCAGCATGATCGACGGCTCCGAGCCGATCGAGGCGGCGCCGCGGATTTTCGCACGCGGCTTCAGGCCCAGGGCCTTGCCGGCTTCCAGCGAACCGATCAGGACGCCCGCCGAACCATCGACGATGCCCGAGGAGTTGCCGGGCGTGTGGACGTGGTTGACGCGCTCGACCTCGGGGTAGCGCTGGTTGATCACGCTGTCGAAGGCCATCTCGCCCATCATGGCGAACGACGGGTTCAGCGATCCCAGGGTCTGCATATCCGTGGTCGGACGAATGGTCTCGTCATGGTCGAGGCGCACCAGGCCCAGCTGGTCCAGAACCGGCACGACCGACTTCTTGAAGCGGCCCTCGGCCCAGGACTGGGCGGCGCGCTTGTGGCTCTCGACCGAATAGGCGTCCACGTCGGCGCGGCTGAAGCCCCACTTGGAGGCGATCATGTCGGCCGAGACGCCTTGCGGCACGAAATAGGTGGCGAAGGCGCTGGACGGATCGACCGGCCAGGCGCCGCCGTCCGAGCCCATCGGCACGCGGCTCATGGCCTCGACGCCGCCGCCGACGGCGAAGTCGGCTTCGCCGGATTTCACCTTGGCGGCCGCCATGTTCACGGCTTCCAGACCCGAGGCGCAGAAGCGGTTGATCTGCACGCCCGCCGTGGCCTGCGACCAGCCGGCGTTCAGCACGGCGGTGCGGGCGATGTCGGCGCCCTGCTCGCCCACGGGCGAGACGCAGCCGAGGATGACGTCGTCCACCTTGGAGGTGTCCAGGCCGTTGCGGTCGCGGATCGCCTCCAGCACCTGCGTCGCCAGCGACAGGGCGGTGATCTCGTGCAGGGACCCGTCCTTCTTGCCCTTGCCGCGCGGGGTGCGCACGGCGTCGTAGATGTAGGCGTCGGCCATGAATGTCTCTCTTGCTTCTAGGGTCCCTATCGCTCGGCGCGCGGCGCCTCGCTGCTTGAGGGACGGGTCTGGAATTGAAACTTGGTGCGTAGAAACCCGACGTTTACGTCAACGTCAAGTAACAAGGCGCGTGAGGGCGTTGACGGACGGAGGAAGCGTCTCCGTCCGCCGCAGGTTCCTTATGGCTTGGCCAGTCGAACCAGCTTGCCGTCTTCTTCGTCGGTGATGACCCAGACGGCGCCGTCGGCGGCGACGGCCACGTCACGGATGCGTTCGTTCAGGCCGGTGAGCAGGCGCTCCTCGCCGACGACGCGGTTGTTCTGCAGCACCAGTCGCGCCAACTGCTTGCCGCCCAGACCTGTGACCAGCAGGTTGCCCTGCCAGCCGGGGAACATGGCGCCGCTGTAGAAGGTCATGCCGCCGGGCGCGATGACCGGGTCCCAATAATAGACCGGCTGTTCCGTGCCTTCCTTCGCCGTGACGGCGTCCGGAATGGCCTGGCCGTTGTATTCGATGCCGTAGGCCACGCCCGGCCAGCCGTAGTTCCTGCCCGCCTGATCCAGATTGATCTCGTCCCCGCCGCGCGTGCCGTGCTCGACGGTCCAGATCGCGCCCGTGCCCGGCTGGACGGCGATGCCCTGCATGTTGCGGTGGCCCAACGACCAGATCTCGGGTCGCGCCCCCGCCTGGCCGACGAAGGGATTGTCGGTCGGGACCGAGCCGTCGGCGTTGATGCGGATGGTCTTGCCCATGTGCGAGCCCAGGTCCTGGGCCTGGGGCCGCATCGGCTTGTCGGAGCGTTCGCCGAGCGTGATGAACAGCTTGCCGTCCGAGGCAAAGGCCAGGGACGAGCCGAAATGCTTGTCGCCGTCATAGGTGGGCAGGGCGTGGAAGATGACCTGCACGTTCTCGACCTTAGACAGGTCGTCGGACAGGCGGCCGCGAGCCACGGCGGTACCGTTGCCGCCGTTGCGAGGTTCGGCGTAGCTCCAGTAGATCATCCGGTCCTGAGCGAAGCTCGGGCTTAGGATGACGTCCAGCAGTCCGCCCTGGCCGCGCGCCGAGACGGCGGGCAGGCCGGCGATCGGGGCGCCGACCTGGCCCTGGGCGCTGATCACCCGCATCCGGCCGGGCTTTTCCGTCACCAGCCACTGGCCGTCCGGCAGCAGGGCCAGACCCCAGGGGTGAACCAGGCCAGAGGCGATGGTTTCGTGGCGCAGGGTTCCGGCGGTCTGGACGCCTGGTGCGCGGGTCTGACCCTCGAAGGCGGGCTTTTGATCCGGATTGTTGGCGGGGCGGGTCTCGACGGGTGCGCCGGGTGCGGCGGGCGCATCCTGCCCATTGGCCCCGCAGGCGGCGGCGAGGACGAGGAGCGAGGCGGAGGCGGCGAGGACGATCGGACGCATGGGGCTCTCCTGAACAGCAGATGTCGCCCGTCAGAATGAAGCCTCGCCGCCCCGCGCGCGAGCCGAAACCGCCCGCGACCGATCGTCCCGCGCGATTTCCCTGCGGAAGCGGCTTGAACCCGAGGGAAGGCGGCGATATACGCACGCCTCTCGCGCCTCCAGGTCGGTCACGGCCTCGCGAGAGGTCCCGTAAGGGGTTGGGTAGCTCAGATGGTTAGAGCGGTGGATTCATAACCCACAGGTCGGCGGTTCGATCCCGCCTCCAACCACCACGGAACGCTTTCAAAACAATCAGTTAGAGCGCTCTCCGTCAGGGAGCCGGTGCGCACAGACCGGAACGTATCGGGAAGATTGGGACCGCTCCGGGACTCAATCCCCGGAATAGTCCCGAACCATGTTCCCGAGTCGTTCGTGCGCCAGAACGACGAAAGCCCGCCCCGGCGAACCGGAGCGGGCCTGAATAGCGGAACCTGAGGGCTCGACGCTGGAAGGGGGTCGTTCAGACCGATACCCCTAGCCCGGCCAGAGTTTAGCCCACCACGGACGCTCTATTCGCCTGACCGCCGCCGCATCCCGCGCCTCGCAGGACGTCACGATCTCCACCACGTCCGCCGTGCGTCCGTTGGCGCGGGCGAGTTGACCGGTCTGCTCGATCCCAAACACCTGCCAGTCGGCCTCGACGGCGTCGGCCGGCGGCAGGGCGGCGGACGGAACAGGCTCAGTCCACCCGCTGGGGATCAGCGAGGAGCAGCCGACAGTCGGGCCCAGCACCTGGGTTGATCCGGCACACGCCCCGGCGAGCGGCGAGAGTAGCAGCAGAGCGATCAGGGGCCTGACGGACATCGGCGGTTCCTTCCTGGACGTCATTGGTGATCTGGTTGTTTCGGGTGTCGGCGCGGTCGCGGACGGCGCTGGCGTCCTGAGCGGCGCCGGTGCGCCCCTCGGCGAAGGTCTGGCCCGCGTCGGCCTTGCGGGCGTCGTTTCGGGCACCGCGCATGGTGAAGACGGCCATGGCCAGGCTCAGAACGATGCCGAGGACCAGCAGCCCGAAGATGACCTTGGCAGACGTGTCGAAGGCCTTGATGGCGGCGATCACAGGATCAGCCCCTTTGCCTTGGCGGTCCGGGCCTTGCGATCCTCAAGCCCGATCATGCCTCATTCCCCGACACCGGCGCGCCAGACGGCTTCAGATAGATGCGCTTCTGCGGCGGCAGAGCCGGTCCCTTCGGCCATCGCATACCGCCGTCGGCCAGGCGGTTCTTGGCGATCCGGGTGATGCTGACCGCGTTCCCCTGATTGCCCCCTAGGACGTGGTAGCAGTCCTTGTCCTCCCCGACGTAGAAGCCGACATGGCCGCCGCCGGACCGCGTGAATACGAGGATGCAGCCATAGCGCGGCGCAACCAGTTTGCGGCCCCACAGGCCCCACGACGACGCCCTGACCGCAATCGGCGGCGTGTCCAGTCCGGCCTTCGTCATCACCTGAGCGGCGAAGGTTCCGCACCACGGCGTTTCGTCATCGGTGACGGTGATCCCGAGCTTCTTGGCTCCGAGGCTCTTGATCCAGCCCATGATCGTCGGGCTATGCTTTGCACCCACGACTTCGCGCACCCCGATCTGAGACCGGGCGTAGGTCATCCAGTCCGCCATTTGGCTGACTCCTGATTTGTGGTAGGGTTTGGCTAGGCAATGCCTAGAATCCCGGTCACCGCATGGGGCCGGTCGCGGCCTCGGGTTTCGCCATCCGGGGCCGTTTGCCGTTAACGCGCCTCTTCGATCTCGACCGACCCTGCCGGGGTTTCTGCCTTGATGTTCACCGTCCGGCGCTGAAGGAAGAACGTCCCCAGCGCGATCAGGGCCAGCAGGCCCATCAAGGTCCAGCCGAGGAAGTTGAGCCGCTGTGAGGCCGTCTCAGCAGGCCAGCCGCCCCAGACGATGATCCAGGTCAACGCCACCGCGCAGATCGTCAGGACCGGCGTGTAGAGGATCGCGGCCCAATCCCTCGCACTGTCGCGGGAGATGGGCCGAAAGCCGAACAGTTTGCACAGCGCCCACCAGATCATGCGGGCTTCCTCACGCGGGCGGCCGGTCGCGGCGGCGGGGTCAGGCCAGCGGTGCGGATGACGGATTCCAGGCTCTCGATATGGGCGGACAGTTCGCCTACCCGCTCCTCAAGCTCACCCAGTCGTTCCAGCAGGGCGTCCTCTCGGTCCTTCAGCGCCTTGATCGTCTCGGCCGCGATGGATTGGGCCAGGGTGATGAGATCGACCTTTGTCTTTCCCCGGCTGGAGAGCCAGTTCCAGATATTTCCGCCCCCCATGATGGTCACGGCTCCAGACAGGAGGATTTCGGCTGTGGTCATCAGTGGCCTTTCAGGCAAAGAAAAAGGCCCCGACCGGGGCCTGTGGCGTATCGGCGATTTGGTGTGATACGGTGTGCGGATGGACCAGTTCACAATCGAAAAGCCGAAGCTGTCCGCCGCGACATGGCTCGGGCTGACGCTGATCTCTGACACCGACGTATTGCGCTCAAAGAGCGTCATGGGCGGCTCGGTCGTTAAAGGGCCGCCGGGTGTGGTGGAGATGGAAAATCTCCTGTTCGTGCCCGGATGGCGGTGCCTGTTCACCAAGGACGGGCGGCGGGTTGAGGAAACCGTATCATTCGGCTCCTATCCCGGCATTCGTCCGATCACGGCCGCCAAGCTGGCGAAGCACGACCCGCCCGAAACCTCCGTTCGTGCCGAGCAGGTTATCGATGAAGTGGTCACGTTTGGCGGCCCGACCATCCCTCATTACGGCCACCAGCTGACGGACGGCATGGCCCGGCAGTGGTGGCGGGATGACAACCCCAGCCTGATTACAGCGCCCCTATCAGGGTATCAGCTGGCGCTTGCCGAAATGGGCTCCCCGCGCCGGATCATCAGCCCCGACAGGCCAACCCTTTTTCGCCGCGTCGTCGTCCCTCTGCCGTCGATCCTGACGGACGGGGTGATTCACGACGTTCACGACATGGAACACAGACGGGTTGCAGAAACCGCCCTTGTGCGCTCAGACTTCCACCCCGGCCCGAGGATCTATGTCTCGCGGTCGCGCTTGAGGTCGGCCCGATGCGTGGATGGGGAGCAGGAGCTCGAGGCGCTGTTGTCGCGCGCCGGCTACCAGATTATCCACCCTCAGGACCTCCCACTTGCGGATCAGATCGCCGCCTTTAACCGCGCCCGCGTTATCGTCGGATGCAGCGGGTCCGCTATGCACACCTCTCTGTTTCACCTTGGGGGTCCGCTAAATATCGTCACCCTATCCGGCCCGCGCTTCAATCGCCGGTTTTCACTCGTGGACCGTATCAAGTCCTACAAGGCGACCTATGTGCAGTGCCTGGGATTCACCGAGCGCGACGCGAGGGGCGCCATTTCGTCGATGAACTTGGACATGGCGCGCGCCATCGAAGGGCTTGATATCGCCGGGGCTCTCTAGCCGATCTTCTGAACCGACAGACGCGTGTTGACGTGAGTGTTCAGCGCCCCTCCGCCACTGGCCTGACGGCTCTGGACCTTCAGGGTCGCGCCGCCGGACGGAACGCGCACCCGTTCGGACACAGGGACGTCGGCTGGGTTCGAGCCGTCCTGCGGAAGGATGCGACGCGGCGCCCAAAGGCTCTTGTACCCCGACCCGGTGTCCAGCACGAGTCGGCTATCGCGGATGCCCGTGGCGTTGGGCGAGAACGCCACCACTCCGGACACGTCCCACAGGCCTTCGGCCAGAGTGAACGCGCCGGTCGACGCGTTGTAGAGCGCTCCGGGATCAACCTTGGCGATGAAGTCGCCACCGGGGCTGTTTCCGTTCGGGATGACATCGGTCCAGGTGTTGTCGGCAAGGGTTTGATTTTCGTCCGTGGGGACGTAGGCGAACGTTCCTGCGAAGCCAGTGCTGGCGGAAACCGTCGCCCCGCGCACGACATTGTTCCGGAACCAATTCGGTGCGGCCCGGTCCTTTACCGCAGCCCCGTCGACGAACCCCCCGTAGTCCATGAAGGACTTGCCGGCCATGGTGTGCACGCCAGAGCCGCCCGATAGTGTGAGAAACACACCGTCGAGCGCGTTGATGTAGGACGTGGCCACGCGTACCGTAAGGCCGAGTTCGTCCCACCCCAGCCAGTATGTGACGCCTGCGGTCAGCCCGGTCGGAAGGGCTCCCGCCGAAGTGAACGTGACGGGCTTCCCCTTGGTCACAGGGAAAGAACCGTCGGCCATGGTAAGATCGCCGCCTGTGCGCGACACCACGACCGACCCGACATGAGAAGCGATGACGTTGCCCTCGACTACCACGTCCTTGGGGAAGGACGCGCGCAGGGGATTGCCGCTATTGCGGTCCAACCCGACACCCATCGTCGGCGAGCCGATGTCCTTGTAGTAGCCGTTCGATCCGGTTTCCGAGATGACCAGACCAGAAACTCGAACTTGCTGCTGGTAGGGCTGGCCTTCGGTATCCGTCGGGCCGCCGATGACAACGCCGTAGCGCCCGCAGTGCTCGATGTTCAGGCCCGAGATATTGTCTCGGTAGTGAGCATGGGCCAGCTTCACGCCGTTGTTGAAGCAGTGGCGGACGACGCCGGTCACCTTGGCGCGCGTCGAGCCGTAGCCCGAGAAATCGACACCTTGGTCCACTTGCTCGACATGGACCTGGATCACGCCGTTGCGCACACGGTCGAGGGTCACACCGCGCGAGTAGCGCGAGCGCTCCACCGTGGTACGGTCAGTTCGGCCCAGGCGCGCGACCTTGGCAGCGAAGAAGGCCGTCTCAATGTCGACGAGCACCACACCTTCGACCGTGTCGTTCGTCTGTGTCGTGTGGACGTAGAAGCCGTCGTGGGCATACACATCGCCCGTGACAAGGCCGACTTTCTCGAACCGGATCAGCTCGCCCGCGTTGTTGCCGAACGCCTCCAGTCCCGTGACGCGCGCCCAGCCCACATGGCTGATCTCTACGCCGACGTTCGAGTGCAGGACGGTATCGGACGATCCGCCGTTGCGGTCGATCTTGACGTTATCCAGCACGATCCAGTCTGTAGAGCTGGCCCCGGCCCCCGAGAACTGAAGGGTCCGCGACGTTCCGGTCGTCTGGTTGGGGTTCAGGTCCTTGAACCGCGCGTTGCGGATGGTGAAGTTCGCCCCCAGCCCCGGCAGCCCACCGTTGAAGAAGCCGAAGTTCACGCCATACAGCTTGTTCCCGCCGTCGATAGGCAGGCCCGTCGATTTGGCGGCGGCGATCACCGCCAGCCACGCGGTCGTGTCGTTGGATGTGCCGTCCCCGGCCGCGCCGTAGCTCAACGGGCTCAGATAGACGCGAGACGCCAGCCCTAGGTTCTCGACGAAGCTTTCGGCCTCCTCCTCCGACAGGTTGGAGCCGTCCCGGTCCGCCTTGATGTTGGTGCTTTCGGCCGCCTGAATGCCGTTCACGTCACGCAGCCCGCCAATCGGCACATCGTCAGCGTCGCGGATGGCGATCGTATAGACCGCGTTCAGGTCCGCAAAGAGCGACGGAAACACCCCGGCTGCGTCCGCTATTACCGGGTTGGGGTGCGCCACATTGAGGGCATCAGTCGTATAGACCGCCTGCAACGTGGTCGTTTCGTTGAGGAAGAAATAGATCTTCGCTCCAGCCACTGGCGCACCATTGATATCAAGCGCGGGCATGTAGTTGGGGATGATGATGCGACCAGAGGCCATCATGTTCTCCGTCTTGGGAAAGCGGCGTCGTCCGACGCGGCGTGGTGTGTTATGGTGGCGCTATGAGCGAGAAACCGAGACACGCCCTATGGGGGCAGGATACGTCCCGCTGGAGCATCCTCACCCACGTGGTGGCCTGGGCCATCTTCCTGCCCTGCGCCTATGGCGTAGCGTGGCTGGCCGGCAAGCTGACCGACTTCATCCTGCCATTCTGATCCGAGGCTGTTGCGGCGCCTGAGCCGCCCCCGCTGCGCCGCTGAGTTGCGGCACCATGCGTTCGACAAGACGCAAGCTCTCTTGCTGGCTGAAACCGCGCTGACGCAGGATCGACAGAACCTCGTCTGTGCGCGACGGATCGGTGGCGAGGCTGATCAGCGTTTCGGCCTGTTGGTCGGACATGCCGCGCGACTTGAGCAGATCGATTGCGCCCCCAATGGCCTCTCCGAAACGTCCCGTCAGGACGTTGCCGACGATGTTGCCTGCCTTCTGGGCTTCGCCATCCTGGCTGTTCAGGAAGGTGTTCGACCCGGCGCGCGGATTGACGTTGTGGCCGGTCATCATCAACTGGCGACCGACACCCGCCCCCTGGCGCAGTTCATCCGCCCCTTCTTGACCCAGCAGAGCCGTGACTTTGCGCTGCATGTTCCGGTCGGTGGCGATGCTGTCGAGAACGCCCGGCGCGCCTCGCCCCGTTCCTGCGGCGCGCTCTAGCCCCGCACGGCCAGCCGCCGCCGCGATCTGGCGCTGAGCGGGGTCCATGCCCTCCACAGCCTGTACGAAGTCGGCAGGGTGGCCCTTGTTGCCCGCGAAGCGATCCCCGATCTCCACGGCGTCACCAAGACGGGCGCGCTGAGCGTAGCCCTCCAGGGCGTCGCCGTAGGCCGGAACCTGATCGCGCGCGTTCTGGCGCACCGCCCGGCCCGCCGCCCCAAAGACGCGCTGCGCATTGGCGTCGGTCCCGCCCGCCTTGCCGAGATAGAGCGACAGGAGGTCGGCGGCGCCAACAGAGATTTCGGTATTCGGCTGATCGAGCAGCGTGTCGGCCAACTGGTTCAGTTCGGCGGCGACGTTGCGTTCCTGCTCGTCCACCGAAGACCCGAAGAGGCGGGCGGCCTGACGAATGGCGGAACGGCCCTCTTCACCACGCAGGGCCATGACCGACGACGGGTCGAGTTGAACCCGCTCGCCGCGCACCGCATCAAAGGCGGGGCGAGATGCGTCACGCTGATAGGCTTTCAGCGCCACGTCTAGTTGCTCGGGCGTGGCCTCAATGGGCGAAACGCGCTGCGCGAGCCCCTGGGTGAAGTCCTGCACCTCGCCGCGCCGACCGGTGGCGAAGTTCTCAGCCGCCTGGCGTCCCGGCGTCTGACGGGTGGCGGCGACGCGGGTGCGCGACTGAACGACCGAGCCGCCAGCATCCGCAATGGTGGGCTCAGCGCCAAACCGGCGCATGTTCGCCACCTGGGCCTCCATGTCGGCCAGACTGACGCCTTGCCGCGCATTGTCTTCGCGGCGATCCTGATGGCTGAGGTAGTCCTTCAGCCCCAGCGCCTGGATGCGATAGCCCTCAAGGGCTTGCGGGGTGATGCTCTGCGGGGTCAGGCGGGCCGGGTCGATGCCGAACATCGGCGCGTATTGCTGGACGGCCGCGAACTGCTGATCCGGCGGCAGGTACTGGATGCTCTGGATCACCGCCGCCATTTGCCCGGCCTGCTGCGCGGCCTGAGCGCGCTCCCGTTCCGAGGCATTCGCCTTGAACTGCGCGATCTGCGCCAGTTCTTCGGGGCTGGAAGCGAACGAGGTCGCACCCTGATAGTCTCCGGTGCGCAGAGCGTCGGTCATGGCTGATGGTCATATCCAACTTCGCAATGAGCCGTCGCCGTTCGATGCGGTGCGGATCAACATCGAAGACCTGTTCACCCAGGCTAAGGGCTTTCTCGACGGCGATCCGGTCACGTCTCAGGCCGTGGCTGATGAGATCGGCGCCCTGCTGGCCGAAATCCGTCAGGCCGAGAAGGCCGCCGACGAAGCGCGCAAGCTGGAGAACAAGCCGTTTGATGACGGCAAGGCCGAGGTGCAGGAACGCTATGGTCTTTCGCCCATCTCCCTGAAGGAACCAAAGACGTGTCGCCAATGCGGTAAGGAGCGCTGTGTCGAAGCAGAGCGCAAGCTGGCTGAGGCGGAAAGGCTGAACGACCGAGCCGCCGATCTGATGCGCCAGTGCACCGATCCCGAGCGCTTCGTGGGCGCCAGCACTCTCAACGTCTACGCAAACATGAGGGCGTGGCTCTCTGACCTCAGCAAGGAGGCCGAACGTGGGTGAGATCGAAGCCATCAAGAAGATTGCCGAGGTCGCGAGTGCCGTCGGCTTTCAAGCAGGCGTTCCGGCCGCTGATGTGGCGGGGCAGCTTGTCTCGTTCCTCTACGCCAACCCGGAGCATGTCGAACGGTTCATGCGCGAGGGAGCCGAACTGTTTGTTGACGGCACCATTCAGCCCGAATGGGGCGGCCTCACATATCGCGCAGGCAACGGAGAAATACTGTCTCCCGCCGATCTCCGCGACCGGAAAGACATGGTGCGCCAATGACTGACCCTATGGAACTGGTGGGACGGCTGGAAGACCCGCGCATGGACGGCCCGCTCAATCGCGAAGCCGCCGCCTGCATCCGCGAGATGGTGGAAGTCGAAAACGACGCCATCCAGAAACGCGAAGGGCTGGAGGAAGACCTCTATCAGGCCGTCCTCGTCGCCTATCGCCGGGGAGCCGTCGAATGGACGCAGCTTAACTACCCGCAATGGATCAACGCGATTTCGGCGGGTCGTGAGGTCTGCCCGCCAGCACCAGGAGCAGAAGCATGACCGCTGACCTGTCCGCCCTCATCGCTAGGCTGGAGGCTGCCGAGGTGGGGAGCCGGGAGTTGGGCCATGATGTTCTGCTGTCCCTTGGCTGGCATCGTGACCAGATCGGAAACTTCTACGGTCCGCTCTACCAATGGTCATCGCCTGACCGCTCTCCGCATTTTATCAGCGGCGACGAGGACAAGCTGCCTAACCCGGCTATTTCCCTCGACGCCGCCCTTGCACTGGCTGAGAGGGTGTTGCCGGGGTTCACGTGGAGGGTGCAGCGCCACACCAGCGGAATGTTTGACGCGGCGCTGTGGGCCGATCCAGACGATAACTATGTCGGTTATGGCCGTACCCCATCGCCCGCGCTCTCTCTCTGCATCGCCATTCTCAAAGCCAAGGCACAGGGAGAGAGCAATGGGTGACGTGGTTCAGTTTCCGCAGGTCGTGCGCGAGGACGAGATAGTAACCGTCACGCTGGAAGATTTCTTTGCCGTGGTCACGAAGCAAAAGACGCTGGAAGACATCAAGTGGGAGAAGGCTCACGAAGCCCGCATCAAAGAGCTGACGGACATGGGCGTCGAGCGCCTACGTCACCTTTGGGATAATGTCAGCGACGAGACCTCCTTCTACGAAGGCGAGTTCGGGATGCACGACTGCGCCGACATTCACACTGCTCTGAACCGATTGGGGGATGGGTATTACTGTGCAGTCTGATCGCATGACCCCCACCACACCCCCTGATGGAGAGGGACGATGAGCGCCGCGAACGACCGCTTTGCGAACCTCGGCCCGGCCACCGAGGCCATCCTCTCGCGGGCCTTTTCCGACGCCGTGATGATCACCGCCCAGGCGGCGGCCCGGATCATCGGGGTTGACGACAAGACCTTTCACGCGCTCGTTGAGGGCCGGGCTATTCGATACGTCCTGATCGGGCGTAGCACCAAGCGATACACCGAGGCCGATATTCGGGCCTATCTGATGAGGGACACCGAACTGCCGTGTCGGTCTACAAACCCGCCAAGAGCCGTTTCTGGCAGTATGACTTCCAACACAAAGGTCGTCGGTTTCATGGCTCGACGGGCGTTGAAGGCAAGCGCGACGCAGAGGCGGTAGAGCGCCGCATCCGCATCCAGGCCGCCAAGGGCGAACTGGACGACGCCTCGCGCATGACCCTCGATGTGGCCGTGTCGAAATGGTGGGATGAGAAGGGGTCGACCCTCAAGGGCGGGGAGCGACTTGAAGCGAGGCTGGCTCGCATGATCGCTCTCGTCGGCCCGAACACTCCCCTGTCCGAAATCACGACGGAAGCTGTCGGTCGAGCCATCCAGAAGCGCCGCGGCCAGACCCTCACGAAGTCGAAGGCCAAGGGCGCGAAGGCCTATCTGCCGTCCAACTCGACAGTGAACCGTGACATGATCGACACCCTGAGGCCCGTCCTGAACCGGGCGCGCAAGGCTTGGGGCGCCAAGCTGCCCGTGATCGACTGGGCTGAACTGCGCATGGCCGAGCCCAAGCCCAAACCAAAAGAGTTCGCCGGCGACGAGTTGGCCCTCGTTCTGGCCGAGGTCCAGCCGCACTGGCACGACATGATCCACTTCGCGGCGCGCTACGGCTGCCGCCTGTCGGAACTGTTCTTCAGCCTGGATGACCTGGATGTTTCCGCCCCCGAGAACGCCCGCGTGAAGCTACGGAACCGCAAGGGCGGCGACGACCATACGATTCCGCTCCTCCCCGACGATGCGGCCATGTTAGCGGCTCGCCTTGGCCGGGCACGCAAGGCCGAGATCGGTACCGTCTGGTTTCGTGAGAAGGCATCCAAGGTGCGCGGCCGTCCGCCTCGCGTCGTCGCCCTGACCTACAACGGCGCGGCCATAGCGTTGCGCCGGGCGATGGAGCGGTCGGGCCTGAAGGCGTCCAAGGGGATGCGCGGCGCCCACGATCTGCGCCACCACAGCGCCATGCAGATGCTTCGGGCGACCGGGAACCTGCGCGTCGCCCAGAAGCTCCTCGGCCACGCCGATATCAAATCCACCCTCGTCTACGCCCATGCGGTTGAGGCGGACGTAAGAGCCGGGCTTGCAGCACTTTCCCGGAATAGTCCCGAACCCACCGAAGCCGAATCCGGAAAAGACGCGGCGGAACAGCCCGCTAAGGGCAAGTCGTCTGGCGCTTCATAACCCACAGGTCGGCGGTTCGATCCCGCCTCCAACCACCACGGATTTTCCCGTCGAATGTGTGATCAGCCCTGCGGAATTCGCGTGGCGCCGCCAGTGATCTTGCACAGATAGTCGCGCTGGACGTGGCCGGTGTTGGCGCCGCTGGGCGTCAGGATGCCGCCGCGCGCGGTGCAATCGGCTTCGAGGGTGTCCAGTTCCTGCTGGTAGGTGGGGTAGGTCTTGCTCGTGACGCAGGCGCCGAGGAGCAGGGGCGCGGCAAGAGCCGCGAGAATGAGGGGGGCGCGCATGACGGGTGTCTCCTTGCACTGACGGCTTAATGGTTCGCCGCGTGCGGACGTTCCGCCACCTGCGCCTCCGACGCAAGCCAAGCTTCAGAACGCCAGTACGCCGAGGTGTTCCAGAAGGATTTTCAGGCCCAGCGCGATCAGCGCAACGCCGCCGATCAGTTCGACGATCTTGCCCAGCCGCGTCCCCGCCGCCTTGCCGATCAGCAAGCCGAGCGTCGCCAGTGAGAAGGTGGTGAAGCCGATGCAGGCGGCGATCAGCCAGATGTTCGCCCCCAGCAGGGCCAGGCCGACGCCGACCGCGCCGGCGTCGATCGATGTACCGACGGCGGTGGCGACCAGGGCGACCAGGCCGCGCGAGACCGCTTTTCTTGTTTCAGCCTCTTCTTCAGCTTCGTCTTCGGGCTTCAGCGCCTCCCAGATCATCTTGCCGCCCACCGCGCCCAGAAGCCCGAAGGCGATCCAGTGATCGATGGCGGCGACGAAGCCGGCGGCGGCGACGCCCAGGGCGAAACCGATCAGGGGCGTGATGGCCTCGATCACGCCGAAGACCAGGCCCGAGCGCAGGGCCTGGGGCAGGGTGGGGCGATGCTGGGCACCACGGCCGATGGCGGCGGCGAAGGCGTCGGCGGACATGCTGAGCGACAGCACGGCGATGGCGATGGGGGTCATGACAAAATACTCAAGCCGGGCGCGTGACAGCACGTCCGGGCGCAGGCCGGCTCGGCCCCCGGATCGTGCTGGTCTCGCTAGGCGGATGTGATCCGCTGATCGCGCCATGCCCCTTGCGGAGGCAAGTGTGTTGACGCGATCCCGGCTGACAGACGCCGGAAGCTACTCCCCAACGCGGCCCCTCTAGCGTCTGGGGGCGGCGGGTTCAACCCCGTCGGGCTGGCCGGAGGCGACAAGGCGCCCCATCTGTGCTAGACGCCCCGGCTTCACCCCCGCCGCAGGATATCCAGCCTTGAGCATCTCGCTCGACCTTTCGCGTGCTTCCGCCCCCGCCAATGGTATTGGCAAAGCTCCCGTCAACCTGTCCGGTCTGACGCGCGAGGGCCTGCGCAATGCGCTGATCGAAGCGAACATCTGCCCGCCGGAGAAGGCCAAGATGCGCGCCTCGCAGGTGTGGCGCTGGATCCACCACTACGGCGTCACCGACTTCGCCCTGATGAGCGACATCGGCAAGGAGACCCGCGCGGCCCTGGCCGAGGCCTTCACCCTGGCCCGCCCCGAGATCGTCGAGCGTCAGGTGTCCAAGGACGGCACGCGCAAATACCTGATCCGCACGGCGCCCGGCATCGAGATCGAGGCCGTCTATATTCCCGACGTGGGCCGGGCCGGCGCCCTGTGCGTCTCGTCCCAGGTCGGCTGCACCCTGAACTGCACCTTCTGCCACACCGGCACGCAAAAGCTGGTCCGCAACCTGACCGCCGCCGAGATCGTGGCCCAGGTCCAGGTGGCCCGCGACGACCTGGGCGAATGGCCGTCGCCCAAGGAAGACCGCCAGCTGACGAACATCGTCTTCATGGGCATGGGCGAGCCGCTCTACAATCTGGACAACGTCGCCGACGCCATCGACATCATCTCGGACAACGAGGGCATCGCCCTGTCGCGGCGCCGGATCACCGTCTCGACCTCGGGCGTGGCGCCGCAGCTTCAGGCCCTGGGCGACCGCACCGCCGCCATGCTGGCCATCAGCCTGCACGCCACCAACGACGCCCTGCGCGACGTCCTGGTGCCGCTGAACAAGAAGTATCCGCTGGACCAACTGATGGCCGGCATCCGCGCCTATCCGGGCCTGGCCAACACCCGCCGCGTGACGTTCGAGTACGTCATGCTGAAGGGCGTCAACGACAGCCCCGACGAGGCCCGCGCCCTGGTCAAGCTGATCGAGGGCATCCCGTCGAAGGTCAATCTGATCCCGTTCAACCCCTGGCCCGGCACGGACTATGAGTGCTCGGACTGGAAGACCATCGAACGCTTCGCCGCCATCCTGAACAAGGCCGGCTACGCCTCGCCCATCCGCACCCCGCGCGGCCGCGACATCCTGGCCGCCTGCGGCCAGCTGAAGTCCGAGAGCGAGAAGCAGAGGGCGTCGGCCCGGATCAAGGCCGAGCGCGAGGGCGCTGAGGCTGCCTAAGTCGGTGGCTTCATCAGTTCGCGGTAGGTGAGGCCGGTGATTGCTCCGGCCAGCGGTAGGGCGGATGCGAAAACGAGGCCGGTGAAGCCCAGGCTGTTGCTGAGAACAATCGCGCCGACCAGAGTGGAGATAGCGCCGCCGAGCAGTCCGGTCGGGAGGGGGCGGTCACGTCTCAGTTGCGCCAACGTCCAGGCTGCGGGCGCGCCCAGTATGGCGACGCCCAGGAAGAAGCAGGGAAGAGACAGGTAGAAGCCGGCGGCGGCGATGAGGCATGCGCTCCCTGCCGATCCATCCACCCCGGGAAGTGCGCCCATCATGGCGCCGATGCCGAGTTGGGCCGCGACCGTCAGGGCAGCCAGGACGGAGCTTGCAGCGACGGCTGCGATCCAACGTCCGAGGACAGCGAGTTTCATAGGGGCGCCCTCTTCAGGCGAGCGTCTCTGTCGGCCATGGTTTCCGGCGTCCGCACGTTCCACGCCAGCCCCAGCCGTTCCAGCAGCTGGATGAACCGGAAGCCCCAGTCGCTCTGGCCCGGATAGAGGCCGATGCGGGCGGAGCCGGGCCAGGCGTGGTGGTTGTTGTGCCAGGCCTCGCCCATGGTCGGGATGGCGGCCCAGGGCACGTCGTGGGCCTGAACGCCCGCCTCGCGCACCAGCCAGGTCTGGGGGCCACGCCGGTGGGCCAGGTGGCCGACGAACCAGTGACCGATGACGCTGATCGAGACGCGGGCGCAGACGCCCCAGACCACGAAACCCCAGCCGCCGACCAGCCAGAGGGCCGCCGCGACGGGCGCCTGTTGCAGCATCCAGGTACGTTCCAGAAAACGATAGAAGGGGTCGCGTCCGATCCGGCCCAGATCGAAGCGCGGCGGATGGTCCAGCACAAGTCGGCAATGCATCTGCCAGACAGCGTCGACCATCATCGGACGGCGGTGCGCCAGATAGTCGTGGCAGTCGGTCTGGCGTTGCGCCCAGTCGCGCAGATCGTGGGTGCGGATCATCCAGAAGGGTCCGCTCATGCCCACCAGGGTCCCGAACCAGACCAGCGTCCGCTCCAGCCATAGCGGGCAGTCGAAGCTGCCGTGGATCAGCCGCCGGTGAAATCCGACCGAATGGCCCAGCAGCAGGGTCGCGCCCGTGGTGATGACGAAGACGGTCAGGGCGCCGAGGCTGAAGGTCGTCGCTCCAAAGGCCAGCGTCGCCGCCAGCATCCCGCCGTTCCACAGCGAATGGATCGGGTCCCAGACGACGCGACCCGTCACGGGGCTGCTGTCGGGCGTCTCGATCAGGCTGTTGACCGCGCAGGGATCAGGCTCGTGCATCGGGTCGCTCCGAGAAGGTAATTAAGCAATAACTTAAACACCGAAGTGTCGGGCTGGCAAGCCATTAGCAAATCGCTTAAATACCGATCCATGCAGCGCGTCTTTGAAGCCCTCTCCAGCCCTGTCCGGCGCAAGATCCTGGCCTATCTGGCCCATGCCGATCTGACGGCGGGCGAGATCGCGGCCAAGTTCGAGATATCCAAGCCGGCGGTGTCGCAACACCTGTCGGTGCTGGAGGTCGCCGGTCTGGTGACCAGCGAGAAGAAGGGCCAGTTCGTCCACTACAGCCTGGCGCCCGATCATCTGGCCAATACGCTGAACGGCTATGTTCAGGAGGTCTGTCCGGTCTCCAAGCCCCTGAAGCGCGAAAGCGCCGAGATCGCCAAGGGGCGACGAACCGACGCATCCTGATGTTTGCCTAACGCTGTTTTCCTGATCGGGTGTGGCTCCGGCGCCCTTGCGGAAGGGGCGGGGGATCGGGCAAGGCTGTTTTGCTTTCGTTCCCCTATCAGCTGGAGGCTGCGGGCTCGCACATCATGGACGCGTCGTCTCTGCCTAGCGTGCTGTCGAGTCCCGAGGTCCAGGCCTTCGCCACCGGATTTCCGATCCTGGTCCTGCATCTGGTCGTGACCTTCGGCCTGCTGGCCATGGGGGCGACGGTCTATGCCCTGCTGACGCCGTGGCGCGAGGTGGCGCTGATCCGTCAGGGCAATCCGGCCGCCGCCGTGGCCTTTGTCGGCGTTCTGGTCGGACTGGCCATTCCGCTGGCCGTCTCCCTGTCGATCTCGACCTCTATTCGCGACATCGCCATCTGGGGCGTGGCGACGGTGGTGCTGCAACTGTTGGCCTTCCGTGTCGTCGACTTGCTGCTGACCGGTCTGCCGCAGCGCATCGAGAAGGGCGAGGTCGCCGCCGCCGTGGTCCTGGCGGGCGCCAAGCTGGCCACGGCCCTGATCCTGGCCGCCGCCCTGACGGGCTGAGGGCGGCGCCATGCGCTTTCCCCATCTTCCGGACTGGACCATCTATGCGGCGGTGATCGGCGCCCTGCTGATCGTTTCGCTGGGCCGGCGTGAAAAGGCCGACGCGCCGCATCCGCCCGAGGATGACGAGGCGCACGGTCCCCTGCTGGGCCCTGTCACGCCGTTCGATCCGTCGGTCACCGTCATCGCCCCCGACATTCCCTTCCAGCCCTCGTCAGGCACAGCCTTCTCCATCGCCGGGGACGGTCGCTGGGTCACGGCGCGTCATGTGGTCGAGGGCTGTCCGCGCCCGGCCCTGGTGATCGGCGGCGGTCGCGCCCTGGCGGCCGACGTGCGGTTGGCGGCGCGGGCCGATGTGGCCCTGTTGCTGACCGAGGGCGGGCCGCCCGCTCTGCCGGTCGCGGCCGAGGCGCCGCTGCGCAAGGGCCAGCGCGCCTTCCACCCTGGCTTCCCCCAGGGGCATCCGGGAGAGGTCGCTTCGCGCCTGCTGGGCCGTGAGACGCTGAAGATCCGCGGGCGCGGCGAGCGCGACGAGCCGGTGCTGGCCTGGGCCGAGGCCGGGCGCACCAAGGGCTTGAAGGGCACGCTGTCGGGCCTGTCGGGCGCGCCGGTGCTGGATCGTCGCGGCCGGGTGCTGGGCGTGACCATCGCAGAGGCGCCGCGTCGCGGCCTGATCTACACCACGGCGCCCGACACCTTTGTCCCCGCTATCCGGGGCGAGCAGCGGGCGGACGAAAAGGCCCTGGGCGAGGCGGTCAATACCGACAACTACGGCCAGGTCGCTGACCGGCTGCGGCGTGATCTGCGCGTGGCTCAGGTGGTCTGCCTGACAGCCTGAGTCCCGTTTGAGAATCCTCCCCCGCCGCCAAGCGGCAGGGGAAGAGAGAAGCCTCTAGCGCAGCGTGGCGCTGTCCAGGTTCAGGTCGGTCAGAGGGATGACCTCGACGTTCGGGTATTTGGCCCGCAGGCCGTCGATGAACTTGGAGGCGTCGCCAACGATGACCAGGCTGGCCCGGTCAGTGGGCAGGTGTTCGGCAAAGGCGGCCTCGACCTGTTGCGGGGTGACCGAGCGGATGCGCCCGGCGTAGCCGGCGAGATCGCTCATCGGCAGGTCGTAGAGGGCCAGGTTGGCCACCAGACCGCCCAGACCGTCCACCGTTTCCAGCGAACGGCCGAAGCCGCCGATCAGGGTGGCGCGGCGCGGGGCCAGTTCGGCCTCGGTCGCTGGGGCCGTCCCCAGCTTGCCGACCTCGGCCAGGATCAGGTCGGCCACCTCGGTCGCCGTCTCGTTCTTGGTCTGGGTCGAGGCGGTGAAAACGCCGACGTCCTGCTGGGCGCCGACCGAGGAACGGGCGCCGTAGGACAGGCCGCGCTTGATGCGGATTTCCTGGTTGAGGCGCGACGAGAAGCCGCCGCCCAGCAGGGTGTTGCCCAGCGTCAGCGGGAAGTAGTCGGCGTCGGTGCGCCTGATGCCCCGGATGGCGGCGGTGACGGCGGCCTGACCCGCGCCCGGCTGGTCGATGACGACGATGCGGGGCGACAGGGTCTGACCAGCCTTGGCCACCGGGGTCGGAGCGGCGGACGACGGTTCGCGCCAGTCGCCAAACGCCGCCTGCGCCAGTTCGCGGGCTTCAGCAGGCGTGACAGCGCCCGAGAAGACGATCGTGGCCTGCGACGGGCGATAGCGGGCGGCGTGGAAGGCGGCCACGTCGTCGCGGGTGATGGCGGGCACGCTGGTCAGAGTGCCGCCGCCGGGCGCGCCGTAGGGGGCGTCGCCGTAGACGACGCGCCCGACCGACTGGGCGGCGATCGAGCCGGGCTGGCTGAGCGCGACGCGCAGGCCGTCCAGGGTCTGCGACTGCTGACGCTCCAGCTCCTCGGCGGCGAAGGCCGGGTTGCGCACCAGATCGGCCATCAGGCTGAGCGAGCGGGCGAACACGTCCTTGGGCGCATTGGCGTAGACATTGGTGAAGTCCGCGCCCGAGCCCGCGCCGATATTGGCGCCCAGCTGTTCGATGGCGGTGGCGATCTCCGGCGCCGACTTCGTCTTCGTGCCCTGGGTCAGCAGGCTGGCGGTCATGGAGGCGACGCCCGGTTTGCCCGCCGGGTCGTTGGCCGAACCGGCGTTGAAGTTGAGGCGGGCCGAAACCAGGGGCAGGCCCTCGGTCGGGGCGACCAGAACCCGCATGCCGTTGGCCAGACGGAAGTCGGCCACCGCAGGCGTGGCGGGGGCGACTTCCGCGCCCGGCTGGGGCAGGCGGGCGCGCTCGGCCTCCGGCAGCAGGACGGCGACCGGACCGGCGGGAGCCAGCTCGGCCACGGTGACGGGGGCGTCCACGTTCATCTTCTGCACGCTGGCCGGATGTTCATCGTCGGCGGGCAGGTAGTTGATGGTGATCTGGCGTTGCGGCGTCAGATAGCGGCGGGCCACGCGCTGAACGTCGGCGGCGGTGACGGCCTGGATCTCGGCGATCTCGCGGTCGGCGGCGGTGGCGTCGCCGGTCATGATCAGGGCCATGCCCAGGGTCGTCGCGCGGTCGTCGATGCTCTCGCGGCCACGCAGCGCATTGGCGACCAGCTCGTTCTTGGCCTCGCTCAGTTCGGCGGCGGTTACGGGGGCGTCGCGCAGGCGGGCGATCTCGGCCTCCAGCGCGGCCTTGCCAGCGTCCACCGTCTGACCGTCGGCCATGATGGCGTAGGCGGTCAGGTTGCCGGCCTGCTGGGCGAAGTCGGGGTTGGAGCCGATCGAGGCGGCGATCTGCTTGTCATAGATCAGCGAGCGATAGAGGCGGCTGGATTCCCCGGTCGACAGCACGCCGTCCAGCACGGTCAGGGCGGCGCGGTCGGCGTCGCGATAGGCCACGGTGTTCCAGGCCAGGACCACGGCGGGCAGGGGCACGTTGGGCGCGTAGTAGGTGGCGGTGCGCGGGCCGGTCGGTTCCGGCTCCTTGACGTTGTTGACCGGCATGGGCGTGGCCGGGCGCTTCAGCGGCGCGAAGTATTCGTTCACCCATGCGTCCAGCTGGGCCTGATCGAAGTTGCCGGCGACGATCAGCATGGCGTTGTCGGGCCGGTAGTAGGTGGCGTGGAAGCGCAGGACGTCATCCAGGGTCGAGGCGTTCAGTTCCTCGATCGAGCCGATGCCCGGACGGCGATAGGGGTGGTCCTGATAGATGGTTTCGGGCGTGAACAGGCCGAACAGGCGGCCATAGGGGCTGGCCAGAATCCGCTGGCGGTATTCCTCCTTCACCACATCGCGCTCGGAGACGAAGGTCGCCTCATCGACCACCAGGGAGCCCATGCGGTCGGCCTCGGCGAAGAGGATGCGCTGCAGGTGGTTGGCGGGGACCACTTCGTAATAGGCGGTGACGTCGTCTGCGGTGAAGGCGTTGTTCATGCCGCCGACGTCCTCGGTCAGACGGTCGAACGTCTCGGACGGCATGTTCTTCGTGGCCTTGAACAGCAGGTGTTCAAACAGGTGGGCGAAGCCCGAGCGGCCGGCCGGATCGTCCTTCGACCCCACGCGGTACCAGACCTGGACCGTGACGTTCGAGGTCGAGGCGTCGCGGGCGGTATAGACCTCCATGCCGTTGGCCAGCACCCGCTTGTTGAAGCCCAGCGGCGGCACAGCCACCCCGCCCTGGGCGGCGGTGGTGACGGCGGGCGCCGCGCCTTCAGCGAAAGCAGCGGCGGGCAGGCCCAGCAGCAGGGCCGAGGCGCAGGCGGTCAGGATCAGGCGGGTCTTCATGGGCGTCAGGTTCCGGTCGCCCGCCGGCCGCGCCGGGGGCAGGTCAGCCGGAACCCTATCAGCGCCTCGCCGCCGCGCACCTTACGGTGCTGTAATGAAGCGCGGCGGGTGGGGCCTCAGGCCGGTTGGTCGAAGACCTGAACCCCGATCTCGCCGTCGGTGGTCAGCCAGGCGCGCTTCATGCCCTGGCTGTTGTAGGGCTGGGCGATATTGCCCGCGCGGTCGAGCGCGATCAGGCCGCCGTCGCCGCCCAGACCGCCGATGCGGTCGATGGTCGCCTGAGCCGAGTCAGCGAGCGACTGACCGGCGGCCACGCCGATGGCGGTGCGCGCGGCGGCGGCGACGCGGATGAAATACTCGCCCTGACCGGTGCAGGAGACGGCGGCGCAGTCGTCGGCCCAGGTGCCGGCGGCGGGGATGGGGGTGTCGCCGACGCGGCCCGGCATCTTGCCGAAGACGCCCGCCGTCGAGGTGGCGGCGGCGAGGCGGCCTTCGCTATCCAGCACGCAGCAGCCGACGGTGCCGTGGCTGAGGCCGCCGGGCGGGTGATTGTCCTCACCCTTGCCGGCGCGAGTGAACCAGGCCTCTTCGTCGCCGATCGGCTCCAGCCCCTGATCATGGGCGAACAGGGCGGCGCCTTCGCCCGCCAGCATGACGTGCGGGGTGCGGTCCATCACGGCGCGGGCGGCGACGACCGGGTTGCGGAAGCCCTGCAGGGCGGCCACAGCGCCGGCCTTGCCGCTGGCGCCGTCCATGAGGCTGGCGTCCAGCTCATAGGCGCCGGCCAGGTTGGGCGAGGCGCCGCGACCGGCGACGTAGAGGCCGGAGTCTTCCAGCAGGATCACGGCCTCGACGGCCACGTCCACGGCCGAGGCACCGGCGTCCAGCCGCGCCTTCATCGCCTCGACCACTTCGCGCATATGCACGACCTCGGCGTCGTAGTTGCGCTCGCGCCGGGCGCCGGCGCCGCCGTGGAGGATGAGGGCGGTTCGCGCCATGCTTGTCTCCTGAAAGTCTGTTCGGCCTCTTTGCATCGGGCCGCGCGCTGATTAGCGTCGCAATCGTGTCGGCGCCATGGCCCGACGGGGGATCACGGAAGAAACCAGTATGCGCGCAGTCCTGTCCAAGGCCGTCGGCGGCCCTGATAGCCTTGTCGTCGAGGAGGTCATGGACCCCACGCCCAAGCCGGGCGAGGTGGTGATCGAGGTCAAGGCCGTGGGGATCAACTACCCCGATACGCTGATCATCGAGGACAGGTACCAGTTCAAGCCCGAGCGCCCCTTCTCGCCCGGCGGCGAGGTCGCGGGCGTGGTCGATGCGGTGGGCGAAGGCGTCAAGGGCGTGTTCCGGGGCGATCGCGTCATCGCCGTGCCGGGCTGGGGCGGTCTGGTGGAGCGGCTGGCGGTTCCGGCCTCCAGCCTGATTCCCATGCCCGACGGCATGAGCTTCGAGGAAGCCGCGGCCCTGACCATGACCTATGGCACCAGCTATTACGCGCTGAAGGATCGGGCCAACTTGCAGCCGGGCGAGACCCTGCTGGTGCTGGGCGCGGCCGGGGGCGTGGGCGCCGCCGCCGTCGAGCTGGGCAAGGCCATGGGAGCGCGCGTCGTCGCCGCCGCCTCGACCAACGACAAGGTGGAGTTCGCCCTGGAACTGGGCGCCGACAACGGCCTGATCTATCCGTCGGGCGCCATGGACAAGGCGGCGCAGAAGGCCCTGTCGGGCGAGTTGAAGCTGGCCACGGGCCGCGACGGCGCCGACGTGGTCTATGACGCGGTCGGCGGCGACTACACGGAACCCGCGCTGCGGGCCATGGACTGGAACGGCCGGTATCTGGTGGTGGGCTTCCCGGCGGGCATCCCGTCCCTGCCGCTGAACCTGACCCTGTTGAAGTCGGTCTCGGTGATCGGGGTCTTCTGGGGCGCGGCGGTGGCGCGCGACCCCAAGGCCCACGCCGCCAACATGGCCGAGCTGATGCAACTGTGGAAGGACGGCAAGATCAGGCCGCGCGTCAGTCGCACCTATCCGCTGGAAGACGCCCACGAGGCCATCAAGGCCCTGGGCGACCGGACGGCCATGGGCAAGATCATCGTGACGACCGACGAATGAGCGGTCTTCTCGATCCGGCCCTGAAACTGGCGGTGGGCGAGGGTGACTTCGCCGCCGCCTCCGAGCGTCTGGCCCGCACCGGCCGCACCCGCGTCCCTGGCCTGTTCGGCGCGGGCGCCGAGGCCCTGCACGCGGCGATCCTCGCCCCCGATCAGCCCTGGGTCCGCACCTTTCTCAATCCCCTGGGGGCCGACATCCCAGTGGCGACGCTGGATGCGTCCTCGCCCGAGGATCAGGACCATGTGACGCAGCAGGCCTACGCCGGCGCGACCGGCGGGTTGCAGTTCCTGTTCGACCGTCTGCGTCTGGGCCCGGCGCGGGAGGCGGGCATGGCCACGCCTCAGATCCTGTTCGACCTGCTGGACCTGTTCAATACCGAGGTCTTTCTGGATTTCGCCCGACGTCTGACCGGCGACGACCGCATTGCCTTTTCCGACGGCCAGGTGACGCGCTACCTGCCGGGGCATTTCCTCAACCGTCACAGCGACGCCAATCCGAAGACCGAGCGGCTCTACGCCTATGTGCTGAACCTGTCGCCGGGCTGGCGGGCGGAGTGGGGCGGCCTGCTGCAGTTCCTCGATGAGGGCGGCGACATCACCGAGACCTTCGTCCCCAGTTTCGGCGCCCTGAACGTCTTCGCCGTGCCGCAGATGCACGCGGTCTCGACCGTCGCCCCCTTCGCCGGCGGGCCGCGCTATTCGGTCACCGGTTGGTGGCGGGCCAAGCCGCTGGAGCGCTAGGTTTCGGCTTCGTCGCGGACGCGCTTCAGCGCCGCCTCGGCCTGTTCATGGTGCTGGCGCTTCACATGGGCGCCCAGGGTGGCCAGGACGGCGGCGATCACCGCCGCGTCGTCTGTGAAGCCGATGCCGGCGAAGATGTCGGGAATGGCGTCGACCGGCATGACGAAATAGGCCAGGGCGCCCAGCATGACCCCCTTGGCCGCCAGCGGCGTCTTGGGGTCCTGGGTGGCGTACCAGGCGGCCAGGGCTTGCCCGGCGAAGGGGATGCGCGATGCGGTGCTGCGCAGCTTGGGCCAGAAGCCCTTTCTGACGCGCATTTCATTGACCCTCTGGACCGTGGGGACCAGCGCCTTTTCAGGATCGATGGCGTCGGTCGGGGAAGCATGTTTGGCTTTGGCGGTCATGGCCGCTAAATCCTCGCGCAGACACTCGGTTCACCAGAATATAGGGACGATCTTCATGAAACTCGACGGTTCGATTGCGGCGGTGGTGACGGGCGGGGCTTCGGGCCTGGGCGAAGGCACGGCGCGCGCCCTGGCGGCCAAGGGCGTCAAGGTCGCCCTGTTCGACCTGAACGAGGAACGCGGCGAGATCATCGCCCAGGAAATCGGCGGCGTCTTCTGCAAGGTGGACGTCACCTCGGACGAGAGCGTCGCAGCCGGCTTCGTCAAGGCCCGCGCCGCCCACGGCCAGGAACGCCTGACCGTCAACTGCGCCGGGATCGCCACGGGCCAGAAGACCGTCAGCCGCAAACGTGAAACCGGCGAGATTCGCGCCCACGACATGGCCCAGTTCGAGCGCACCGTCTCGATCAACCTGTTCGGCACCTTCCGCGTTTTGTCGCAGTCGGCGGCGGGCATGGTCACGCTGGAACCGATGGAAGACGGCGAGCGCGGCCTGATCGTCAACACCGCCTCGGTCGCGGCCCAGGACGGCCAGATCGGCCAGGCGGCCTATTCGGCGTCCAAGGGCGGCGTCTACGCCATGACCCTGCCGGTCGCGCGCGACCTGATGAACGAGGGCGTGCGGGTCAACACCATCCTGCCCGGCATCATGTGGACGCCGATGATGGCGGGCATGGACCAGAAGGTGCAGGACGCCTTGGCCGCCATGATCCCCTTCCCCAAGCGTCTGGGCACGCCCGCCGACTACGCCGCCCTGGCCCTGCACCTGGCCGAGAACACCTACATCAACGGCGAGTGCATCCGTCTGGACGGCGCCATTCGTCTGGCGCCGCGCTGATAGCGCGACGCGCAGGTTGATCTGCAGAGGCCATATCGAGCGGCCCTCGCAGCCTTCCTTTCCGGGATGTTGCGGGGGCCGTTTGCGTTTGAAATTTCAGAGCTATTCTAAAAAAGGCGGCGGATTTCGCGAAAAACGAAAAAGGGGGTTGCGCGGTCTGAGAAGGGTCGGCTAAAAGCCCCTCCTCGACGGGGCGCAGCACACTGTTCCCTACGGAGTGCGGGCGTAGCTCAGGGGTAGAGCACAACCTTGCCAAGGTTGGGGTCGGGCGTTCGAATCGCCTCGCCCGCTCCATGTCGAGACTGGAACACGGGGTCCGATCGCAAGATCGGGCCCCGTTTCGCGTTTCAGCCCTGACATTCGCATGACGGTCTGATTTCGCGGGGGCGACAGTTGATCCGTCTCGGGACGGCTTGTTGCGTCCCTGTGGTCCGTTCGCAGAATCCTTTTCGCGAAACCGTCGCGGCCACGTCGCCGCACGCCGTTAGCCAGCCCCGCCATGGACCGGAGCGCGACGCGCCCCGGCGAACGGGGATGACTGACATGAAACTTCGCCTTCTGCTGAGCACGGCTATCCTGCCGCTCACCTTCGCCGTGGCTGCACAGGCCGCTGACGTCGCACCGAGCGCCGTGGTCGAACCGGCCGGCGACGGTGTGATCGGCCGTGTGGTCAACGCCGAGGGCGCGCCCCTGCCGGGCGCCGAGATCGTCGAGCGCGGCACGGGCCGCCGCGTGGTCAGCAACACCCAGGGCGAGTTCATCCTGACGGGCGTCTCCGGTCAGGTCGAACTGGACGTGCGCTACATCGGCCTGCCCTCGACCAGTCAGACGGTCATGGCGACGCCGGGCCGCCTGACCTCGGTCACGGTGACGATGGGCGGAGGCGATGTGACCACGGTGGCCGACGTGGTGGTGACGGGCGTCATCACCGATGGCATCGCCCGTTCGCTGAACCAGCAGAAGAACGCCGACGGCACGATCAACGTCCTCTCGTCGGACGCCATCGGCCGCTACCCCGATCCCAATGTCGCCGAGTCGCTGCAACGCGTCCCCGGCATCGCCATCCAGCGTGACCAGGGCGAAGGCCGCTACATCAACGTGCGCGGCGCCCCCTCGGCCTTCACCGCCGTGTCGGTGGACGGCGTGACCGTCCCGGCGGTCGATCCGGGCACCCGCGCGGTCGATCTGGACACCCTGCCCAGCGACATCGTCTCGAACATCGAGGTCTCCAAGACCTTGCTGCCCAGCCAGGACGCCGACTCGATCGCCGGTGCGGTGAACATCAAGACGCGTTCGCCCTTCGACACCCGTCGTCTGGCGGTCAGCGGCTACGCCGGCGGCAGCTACAATGACTACGGCGGCAACGACACCCGCGCCGGCGCCACGGTCTCAAACGTCTTCGGCGCCAGCCAGACCTTCGGCGCCCTGCTGTCCCTCAGCTACTCCGAAACCAACCGCCGCCCCGAGAACATCGAGAACGCCTGGGTCGAGGGCGGCAGCTCCTATGTGATCGAGGAGACCCTGTTCAAGCAGTATGAGACCCAGCGCACGCGTCAGGCCCTGACCGGCGCCCTGGAATGGCGGCCGTCGGATCAGACCCGTCTCTATGCGCGCGGCTCCTATGCCGACTTCGAGGACGACGAGTACCGCAACACCCTGATCCTGGGCTATGGCGACGGCGCCCTGCAGGCCGGGGCGACCGACACGACCGCGACCTACACCGGCGCGCGTATCTATCGCGGCCTGCGTCACCGCACCCAGAACAACGAGATCACCACCCTGGTCCTGGGCGGCGAGCACAGCTTCGACAACGGCATGGTCTGGGACGCCGATCTGTCCTGGGCCAACAGCGAGCAGACCTATCCGCACCGCGACGAACTGGTCTATCGTTCGACGTCGACAACGTTGGGCTACGACACCAGCAACCACTACGCCCCGACCTACTTCTACGGGCCGAACAGCCCGATCTTCGGCGAGACGGCGACGGGCTTCTTCGCCACGCCGGGCAACTTCTCGTTCCGCGAGAACACCTTCCGCTCGAACACGACCCAGCAGGAAGACGTCGCCTTCCGCACCAATCTGGAAATCCCCAGCCAGTTCGCCGGTCGCGAAGTCGCCTGGAAGTTCGGCCTGAAATACGCCACCCGCGAGGTCGACGCCGACGAAGAGCGTCAACGCAACCGCGCCGGCGCGGCTAGCCCGGGCGCGCTGGCCTCGATGTGGGGCGACGAGCAGGGGCGCAACTTCGGCTATAATCTGGGAACCCAGTACGACAAGGGTCTGGTCGACGCCTATCTGGCCGCCGCCAAGGCCGCCTCGCCGCGCCGGATGCCCGACTCGCTGACGGCGGACTATACGGCGCAGGAGGACATCCTGGCCGGTTACGGTCAGGCGCGCTTCGACATCGGTGCGACCAACATCACGGTCGGCCTGCGCGTCGAGCAGACCAAGTTCGACGGTTCGGCCCTGAGCGTGGTCGATTTCGACGAGAACGATCCGGCCACGGTGACGCCGGTCAACGTCAGCCGCGACGACACCGAGTTCTTCCCCAACCTGACCGTTCGTCATGCCTTCAGCGATAATCTGATTGGTCGCGTCGCCCTGACGCGCTCGATCTCGCGCCCGGAGTTCAGCCAGATCGTCCCGCGCCGGGTCGAGAACACCGACGGCATCAATGTCGAGTACGAGATCGGCAACCCCGACCTGCAGCCGACCCTGTCGAACAATTTCGATGCGGGTCTGGAATACTACTTCGCCTCGCTGGGCGTGGTCTCGGCCAACGTCTTCTACAAGGACCTGAGCGACTATCGCTACGTCCTGAACTACGAGGTCGAGCGTCCGGTCGGCAGCGACACGGCCACGGACTCCTACTCGACCCCGATCAACGCGCCGGACGGCCACCTGATGGGTCTGGAACTGAACTGGCAGCAGAAGTTCGGCTTCCTGCCGGGCTGGATGTCGGGCTTCGGCGTCTTCGCCAACTTCACGGTCACGGACGCCGAGATCAAGACGGCCCAGAGCTACGGCGGGCGCGACACCTTCGCCCTGCCGGGCCAGTCGGACACCAACTACAACGCGGCCCTCTTCTACGAGAAGGGCGGCTTCTCGGCCCGCCTGTCCTACACCAAGCGCAGCGACTATCTGGAAGAGATCAACGCCGACGATGCGGGTCTGGACCTTTATGTCGAGGGCCGCGAGCAGCTGGACTTCACCGCCAGCTACGACTTCGGCAACGGCTTCGAGGTGTTCGGCGAGGCGAAGAACCTGACCGACTCCGCCGGGATCAAATATTTCGGCACGCGCCAGCGGACCTATGAGTACGAGAAGTTCGGTTACAACGCCTTCGTCGGCGTGCGCTTCAAGTACTGATCGCGCCCTAACCGATCTGCGATGGGCCGGGCGGCGACGCCCGGCCCTTTTGCGTTTCGGCTTTGGCTTTGGTCGGCATGGCCCCCGGCGCAATCCGGGCCTATATGGAGCCTGGCGGTTGACCCCGCCGGGGTCGGCGCTAGTGTCCGCGCCGCTTCCTTCCCAGCGCCAGACCGATCAGAGGATATCCATGGCCGACGCCCCCCAGACCTACGACGTGGTGATCATCGGGGGCGGGCCGGGCGGCTATAACGCCGCCATCCGCGCCGGCCAGCTGGGCCTCAAGGTCGCCTGCGTCGAGATGCGCTCGACCCTCGGCGGCACCTGCCTGAACGTCGGCTGCATGCCTTCCAAGGCCCTGCTGCACGCCTCGGAACTGTATGAGGCCGCGGGCAAGGACTTCGCCGGCATCGGCATCGAGGTGAAGCCCAAGCTGAACCTGCCCCAGATGCACAAGGCCAAGGACGACAGCGTCGAGGCCCTGACCAAGGGCATCGAATTCCTGTTCAAGAAGAACAAGGTCGACTGGCTGAAGGGGCGCGGCCGCATCGCTGGCCAGGGTAAGGTCGAGGTCGAGGCCGCCGACGGCTCGAAGACCACCTATGACGCCAAGAACATCATCATCGCCACCGGCTCCGAGCCGACCCCGCTGCCGGGCGTCGCCTTCGAGGAGGGCAAGGTCATCGACTCGACCGGCGCCCTGTTCCTGCCCAAGGTGCCCAAGCACATGATCGTCATCGGCGCGGGCGTGATCGGCCTGGAGCTGGGCTCGGTTTGGCGCCGTCTGGGCGCCGAAGTCACCGTCGTCGAATACCTGGACAAGGTCGGCGCCGGCATGGACGCCGAGGTCGCCACCGCCTTCCAGCGCGGTCTGGCCAAGCAGGGCATGACCTTCCGCATGGGCACCAAGGTCACGGGCGCCAAGTCGGTCAAGGACGGCGTCGAGCTGACGGTCGAACCCGCCGCTGGCGGCGCCGCTGAAACGATCAAGGGCGACGTCGTCCTGGTCGCCATCGGCCGTCGTCCCTACACCGAGGGCCTGGGCCTGGAGACAGTCGGCGTCACGCCGGACCAGCGCGGCTTCGTCGGCCACGACCACTTCAAGACCTCGGCGCCGGGCGTCTGGGTCATCGGCGACGTGACCCACGGCCCGATGCTGGCCCACAAGGCCGAGGAAGACGCCGTCGCCGCCGTAGAACTGATCGCTGGCAAGCCGGGCCACGTCGACTACGACCTGGTCCCGTCGGTCATCTACACCACGCCGGAAGTGGCCTGGGTCGGCAAGACCGAAGAGCAGCTGAAGGCCGCGGGCGTCGCCTACAAGAAGGGCAAGTTCCCCTTCGCCGCCAACAGCCGCGCCAAGATCAACCACGAGAGCGACGGCTTCGTGAAGGTCCTGGCCGATGCGACGACGGACAAGCTGCTGGGCGTCCATATCTACGGCCCGCAGGCCGGTGAACTGATCAGCGAAGCCTCGATGACCATGGCTTTCGGCGGCTCGTCCGAAGACATCGCCCGCACCTGCCACCCGCACCCGACCCGCTCGGAAGCCGTCCGCCAGGCGGCCATGGGCGTCGATGGCTGGACCATGCAGGCCTAGGACCTTCGGCCTCAGCCCGAACGCATCACGGCGCGCTCCGCAAGGGGCGCGCCGTTTTCGTTTGGCGTCGGCTGTTCAGGCGGACCTGACGCGGCTGATCGATCAGGCGTCGCAGCTATAGCGGCTGCAGTAGCGGCGCTTCAGTTCATCCAGGGCGGCGCGCTGTGCCGGCGTGGGGTCAGGGCAGGCGGCCATGAATTCCGCTTCGGACGGCCACTCGACCTCTTCGCCCGCCATCATGCGACGCAGGTCGTCTTCACTGAACAGGCGCGCGATCTGGGTCGTGGCCGTCGCCAGTTCCTGGGCCTGGTCATAGGGCATCAGCTCGTCGAGCCAGGCGCGCACCACGCTCCGCCGATCGACATCCAGACCGTCCAGCACCATTTCGCGATAGGATGGGAGTCCCTTGGCGTCCTTCATGCCGCTGGCTAGCAGGGCTTTCGCCAGGGCCAGCCTTTGGGGGGAGGGATCCGGGCCGGTCCACCCGCCAAACATCGACTCTTCAGGGCGGAAGAAACGGACGGTGGTCTGGATGGTCGCGGGCGTGACCTCGCCGTCGCGACGCGCTGCGCGGATCTGCCCACTGGCGGCGACCAGCCGTGCAGCAGCGCCGAACCCCAGACCGGAGGGACTTTCATTGTCTACGCGGCAAAGGAATGGGGGTCCGTCCTGCACGATCCGACAGGTCAGACTGGCGCGACCGTTCACGCCGAGAAAGGCCGCAAAGCCGGGAAAGAGATCGCTCGCCAGTTCTCCGTCCGGGGCCGCCGCCCACGCGGGAGGCTTGAAGTCCTGGGCGGCGGCCTCGGCTGCGATTAGCATGGCCGCCGCAGTGACGATGGTGGTTTTCATGACGATTCTCCCCAACAGCTTGACAATATAAGCCGCGACCTCGGGAAGAAAGCGCGCGGCGGCGTGTCGCAATATGTTGGGGTCGTGACCATATGCCTGCTCTCGTTCTTCACTGAATCGGATCACCCCCATGGACCTGAAACTCACCGGCAAGCGCGCCCTGATCTGCGGCGGCTCCAGCGGCCTGGGGCAGGCGGTGGCGACGGCTCTGGTGGCCGAGGGGGCGCATGTAGCCCTGCTGTCGCGCGATGCGGCCAAGCTGCAGGCCGTGGCCGACGAGCTGAACGCCATGGGGCCGGGCAAGGCCGTGATCGCCCCCGCTGATCTGGCCGACCATGCGGGCCTGCTGAAGGCCGTCGATGTGGCCGAGTCCGCTCTGGGCGGGCCGATCGAGATTTTGCTGAACAATACCGGCGGACCGCCGCCGTCGGGCGTCAACGGGCTGGAGCCCGCGGTCTGGCGCGATCATTTCGAGTCCATGGTGCTGTCGGTCTTCCGCCTGACGGACCGGGTGCTGCCGGGGATGCGGGCCATGGGCTGGGGGCGGATTCTCAACGTCGCCTCCATCACCGTGATCGAGCCGGTCGGGACCCTGGGCGTGTCCAACACCCTGCGCGCCTCGGTGGCGGCCTGGGCCAAGACCCTGGCGGGCGAGGTCGCGGCCAATGGCGTGACGGTCAACACCCTGCTGCCGGGTCGTATCGACACGCCGCGCATCGAGCGCCTGGACGCCGCCCGCGCCGCCGCCACCGGGGTCGAACCCGCCGAGGCGCGCGCGGAATCGGTGAAATCCATCCCGGCGGGCCGCATCGGCACGACCGAGGAGTTCGGCGCCGTCGCCGCCTTCCTGGCCAGTCCGCTGGCGGGCTATGTCACCGGGTCGCTGATCCGCGTGGACGGGGGAGCGGTCAAGGCGATCTGACGGGCGGCGGTTGCCGCCGCCGGGACGGGGGCCCCAAGGTGATGCGCGACTGGCCATAGTCCAGTACGACATGGGTGAAACGCGACAGAAGGTCGGCGCCCAGCAGCAGGGCCGGACGTTCGGCAAGGCCGAGTACCTGGAAGGCGTACAGATCGCCGAACAGAAGCGTCATGGCGCCCAGTTCACGTTGCGTCAGACGCAGACTGGTCACGGCGCCGACATCCACGAGAAGCGACTGACCTATGACGCCATGCACGCGAACCTGCGGTCGCAGGATCGGGGCCATGCGAACGTCCACGGCCCGCATCAGGGCCCGGTTGCCGATGGAGTACTGGGCGCCGCTGTCGATGAAGGCCACCGCCTCGACCCCGTCAACACGAACATTGGTCAGGATCAGTTGGCCGAACCGACCTGTTCGCGTCGGGATGATCTGATCCGGCACGCGATCACTCTGGCCGGGTATGTAGCGTTGGTTCGGCGATACCAGCACCGAAGGAGTCATGGAAACCTTCCGGTGTTCCAGGTCCAGGGTCAGTCGGAAACGGGACAGGACGTCCAGACCCAGCAACCCGTCGGCGGCGAGGACCTCGAAGGGAAAGACGGGCGGCTTCAGATCCGTGAAGCGTTGTCCGAAGAATTCCAGTCGGGGGAGTTGGACGGTGCGCACCATCTCGGCGGCGGTCACGCCGTGCACGAGAACAGGACGATGCGGGCGGAGGTTCAACTCGGCCGCCAGCCGATCCGAGATGGCGGTGCGTTCAGCGCCAGTGTCGATGACAAATACAGGTTTGCGACGGCTTCCGACGGTTACCTCGACGCCGGCGCGTGTCAGCAGGTTCTGGACCAGACGGGCGTCTTCGTCGGGCTCGGGCAGGGCCGGCGTCAGTTCAGGCGAGGGCTGAAGCTGAGTCTGGGGCCAGGCCTGGGCCTCGACGCCGTGACCCAGGGCGATGCCGGCGACGCCGCCTGCGCTCAGGCCCAGCGCAGCGCGGCGGGACAGAGGGAGACTCAGAACCTCGAGACGCAAAAGCCGTAACTCCTATCGCCGCCGATTTATGTTCGGAGACTAGGCGCTTTTGTCGGTCTGTGGATAGTCAGCCGCGCGGGTGGGCCTCGGCGTAGGCGGCCAGCAGGCGGGCGGCGTCGACCTGGGTGTATTTCTGGGTGGTGGACAGGCTGGCGTGGCCCAGCAGCTCCTGAATGGAGCGCAGATCGGCCCCGGCCCCCAGCAGGTGGGTGGCGAAGCTGTGGCGCAGGGCGTGGGGCGTGGCCGAGGCGGGCAGGCCGAGGCGGCCGCGCAGGCGCTGGACGGTAGCCTGGACGTGGCGCGGGCTGAGCGCCCCGCCGCGCTTGGCGCGGAACAGGGGCTGGTCGGCGTCGAGGATGAAGGGCTGGAGGGCTAGATAGGCGTCCACCGCTTCGCGCACCTGGGGCAGGATCGGGGCCAGCCGCATCTTGCCGCCCTTGCCGGTGATGCGCAGGGCGTCGGGCAGGGGGGCGTCGGACCGCTTCAGCGACAGGGCCTCGGATATCCGCAGGCCGCAGCCGTAGAGCAGGGTCAGGACGGCGCGGTCGCGCGCGGCCTCCCAGGGCTCCATGTCGGGGTCGGCCTCGGGTTCGTGCAGCAGGCCCTTGGCCTGATCCTCGGTGACCGGGCGGGGCAGGGACGGCTTGACGCGCGGGCCGCGCACCAGGGCCAGCTGCGGCGCGGCCACGCCGCAGCGCCGGTCGAGGAAGAGGTGAAAACCGCGAATGGCGGCGAGCGTCTGGCTGAGCGAGCGGGCGTTCAGGGGGCGCTCGCCTGTCCGGCGCTCGGCCAGATGGGCGCGCACCTCGGCGGCGGTGACGGCGCCGAGGTCGGCCAGGGTCTGCGGCCCGCCGCGATGACGTTCGAGGAAGGCCACGTAGTGCCGCCCGATATGGCCGTAGGCCTCCAGGGTGCGCGGCGACAGGCGACGCTCGTGCGCCAGATGTTCGAGCCAGGCGAGGAGGGCCTCTGAGGCCGTCAAGCCTGCGTCGGCCATCGCTCGGCCATGCGTTCGACCACGCGGGTGATGAAGGCCACCAGTTCGCAGCCCATGGCCGGGGTGAAGCCGTCGTCCTCATGCGAGCCGAAGGCGCACAGGGCCGGGCGGGCGCCGTCCGAACCCGGCAGATGCAGGCTCATCCGCACCAGGGCCACCGACTTCACCTCGCCCTCGGCGGGGCCGAATAGGTCCAGACCCGTGAAGTTGGGGCCGAGCCATTCCAGACCGTCGTCGCCCAGCAGGGCGTCGACGCGGCCCGGCTCCAGCGCCTTCCAGCCGAAGGGCACGGCGCCGGGCTTCTCCATGGCGATGGCGCCGCCCGCCAGACCGAAGCGGGCTTGCGACGTGGCGTCCAGCTGACGCGACAGCTCGGCGTGGCTGGTCGCCTCCATCAGGTCGAGGGCGGAGACGTGGGTCTGGGTCTGGGCGGCGAAGTTGGCGCGGGCGATCTCTTCGATCTGCTTGCGGGCGCCGGCCTCGCGCTGGACCACGGCCTCCAGCCGGGTCAGGGCCGCGCGGCCGAAATCAACCACGTTGCGGCCGGTGGCGCGCAGGCCCAGTTCTTCGAGAAGGGTGCGGTCGTCCAGCAGACGATCGGGATGGGCGTTCAGCCAGGCCCGCACCTCGGGCCAGTGAAGGCCCTCGGCGGCGTCAGGAGAGAGGTCCAGGGAAGTGCTCAAATGGACCTCTTTCCGGTCGGCGTTACAGGATGGACTGACCGGTCTTGCCCCAGTCAGCCAAAAACGCATCAAGCCCCTTGTCGGTTAACGGGTGCTTGACCAGGGCCTTGAAAGTGTCGGCGGGCAGGGTGGCGGCGTCGGCGCCGGCGATGGCGGCGGCGGTGACGTGGTCGGGATTGCGCAAGCTCGCGGCCAGGATCTCGGTGTCGAAATCGTGGATGTCGTAGAGGGCGCGGATTTCTTCCAGCAGGCCCACGCCGTCGGCGCCGACGTCTTCCAGACGACCGACGAAGGGCGAGATGAAGGTGGCCCCCGCCTTGGCGGCCAGCATGGCCTGGGCGGCGGAGAAGCACAGGGTGACGTTGGTCTTGATCCCCTTGTCGGCGAAGGCCCGCGTGGCGCGCAGCCCGTCCCAGGTCAGGGGCAGCTTGACGACCACGTTCGGGGCGATGGCGGCCAGCTTGTCGCCCTCCTTGACCATGGTCTCGAAATCGGTCGCCACGGCCTCGGCGGAAATCGGCCCCTCGACGAGGGCGCAAATCTCAGCGATGACCTCGGCGATGTTCCGACCCGACTTGGCGATCAGCGACGGATTGGTGGTGACGCCGTCCACCATCCCGGTGGGCAGCATGTCCTTGATGACGGCGACGTCGGCGGTGTCGAGAAAGAGTTTCATGCTTGGGATGCTAGCCCTTTGGGACGCGCGGTGAAAGTCGCCTCCGTCCTCATTCCCCTGCCGGTGCCCGAGGCCTTCGACTACGAGGTCCCGGAGGGGCTGACGGCTGTGCGCGGCGATCAGGTCGCCGTGCCGCTGGGGCCGCGTCTGATCCGGGGCGTGGTGGCCGAGGTGTTCGAGACCACGGGCTCGAACCGGCGGCTGAAGGCGATTGATCAGGTGCTTGGCGAGCATCGCCTGCCGGAACGGACGCTGACATTCGTCGAATGGGCGGCGCGCTGGACCCTCAGCCCGCCGGGCGAGATGGCGGCGACCGCCCTGAAGGGCCTGCGCGCGCCCCGGCCTCGGCCCGAGCGGCGGGTGAAACGGGTCGAGGGCCGCAGCCCGTCACGCCCCACGGCGACGCGGACGGCGGTGCTGGAAGCCTTGGGCCAGCGGTCGATGACGGCGGCTGATCTGGCGCGCTCGGCCAATGTCTCGCCCGGCGTGGTCAAGGGTCTGGTCGACGAGGGCGTGCTGACGGTCATCGAGATCGAGGCGCTCGCCGCCTTCGACGCTCCCGATCCCGACCATGCCCCGGCCAGCCTGAACCCGGATCAGGCGGCCTCGGCGACGGCCATCGCGGAGGCCGTGGCCAAGGGCGGCTTCGCGCCCTTCCTGCTGGACGGGGTGACGGGTTCGGGCAAGACCGAGGCCTATCTGGAGGCGGCGGCGCGGACGCTGCGGCATGATCCCACCGCGCAGATCCTGATCCTGCTGCCGGAAATCGCCCTGACCCAGGCGGTGATCGAGCGCATCGCCGCCCGCTTTGGCGTCACGCCCGCCGAATGGCATTCGGGCGTCGCCCCGCCCCGGCGCCGTCAGGTCTGGGAGGCGGTGGTCGCCGGGCGCTGCAACATCGTGGTCGGGGCGCGCTCGGCCCTCTTCCTGCCCTATGCCAACCTGCGGCTGGTGGTGGTGGACGAAGAGCACGACGGCTCATTCAAGCAGGAAGAGGGTCTGGTCTATCACGGCCGCGATCTGGCCGTGGCCCGCAGCCGGATCGAGGGGGCGACCGTGGTCCTGGCCTCGGCCACCCCGTCGCTGGAGACCCTGTGGAACGCCCGTCAGGGCCGTTACGGCTGGCTGAAGCTGGCGGCGCGGCACGGGGCGGCGGTCCTGCCGGACATCGAACTGGTGGATCTGCGCACCTGTCCGCCGGATCCGCAGACCTGGCTGTCCCAACCGCTGCGCGACGCCATAGGCGAGACCTTCGCCAAGGGGGAGCAGAGCCTGCTCTTCCTGAACCGACGCGGTTACGCCCCGGTGGTCTTGTGCCGCGCCTGCGGCCATCGGCTGACGGCGCCGGACACCGACAGCTGGCTGGTCGAGCATCGCTACACCGGGCGGCTGGTCTGCCACCTGACCGGCTTCTCCATGGCCAAGCCCAAGCACTGCCCCTCGTGCGGGGCCGAGGATTCCCTGGTCCCGGTCGGGCCGGGGGTCGAGCGGGTCGAGGAGGAGGTGCGCCGGCTCTTCCCCGAGGCCCGCACCGCCATCTTCAGCTCCGACACCGTGCCGGACGGTCAGTCGGCCCGCGCCCTGATCCAGTCGATGGCCGAGGGCGAGATCGATATTCTGGTGGCCACCCAGGCGGCGGCCAAGGGGCATAACTTCCCACGCCTGACGCTGGTCGGGGTGGTGGACGCGGACCTCGGCTTGCGCGGCGGCGACCTGCGCGCTGCGGAACGCACCTATCAACTGCTGGCCCAGGCCACGGGCCGGGCGGGGCGGGCGGACAAGCCCGGCCGCGCCCTGCTGCAGACCTGGACGCCGGAACACCCGGTGCTGATGGCCCTGGCGGCGGGCGACCGCGACGCCTTCGTCGAGGCCGAGATGGGCGAGCGCGAGGCGGCGTCCCTGCCGCCGCACGGGCGTCTGGCGGCGCTCATCCTGTCCAGCGAGAACGCCATGGCGGTCGAGAAGGTCGCTCGCGACCTGGCCGAGGCCATCCCCAACGCCGAACGGCTGGAGGTCTATGGCCCCGCCGACGCGCCCCTGGCCCTGGTGCGCGGGCGCCGCCGCAAGCGGCTGCTGGTCAGGGCGGATCGGGATGTGAACCTGCAGGCCTTCCTGCGCGCCTGGCTGGCGCGGGTGAAGGTCCCGGCGTCGGTGCGGCTCACGGTGGACGTTGACCCGTACAGCTTCCTGTAAAATCCTTTCCTTCTCCCGATGGGAGAAGGTGGCGCGAAGCGCCGGATGAGGGGCGAGGGTATCCGTCGGCGTAAGCCGTCGCTCCGGGCGGTGAAACGGCTGGCGCCGAAGGTTCGGTCAGCCCCTCACCCTTTCGCGCAGCCGCTCGCTGCGCTTGCGGGCGCTCAAGCCCTCTCCCGCCGGGAGAGGGTTAGCGTGCTTGGGTCAGCTTGATCTCGAACAGGCTGGGCCAGTTCTTGCCGGTGACGAACAGGCGGCGGTTTGCTGCGTCCCAGGCGATGCCGTTCAGGACGTCGTCGCGGGGGTCTTTCACCGCGCCCGCGGGCAGCAGGCCGGTCAGGTCGATGATCCCGACCACATGGCCCGAGGCCGGGTCGATACGGACGATGTAGTGGGTCTGCCAGACATTGGCCCAGACCTCGCCGTCGATCCATTCCAGTTCGTTCAGCTGACGAACGGGACGGCCGTTCAGGCTGACGGCGACGCGGCCGGTCTCGGCGAAGGTGGCGGGATCGAAGAAACGCAGATTGGGCGAGCCGTCCGACAGGATCAGCCGCGATCCGTCGTGGGTCAGGCCCCAGCCCTCGCCGGCATAGGTAAAGCGCGAGACGGGGCTCAGGTCGGCGGCGTTCCAGACGAAGCCGACGCCGTTGTTCCAGGTCAGGGTGACGAGGCGGCCGCCGATCTCGGTCAGGCCTTCGCCGAAATATTCGGGGTCGAGTTCGCGCTTCTGCAGCACGACGCCGTCTTCCAGCCGCACGCGGCGAACGCTGGAGGGGTTGCGGCCAGTGCTCTCGATCAGCACGCCGTCGCGAATGACCAGGCCCTGGGTGAAGGCGGTCGGGTCGTGGGGGAAGGTCCGCACCACCTCATAGCCATAGACGGGCGTGACGGGCGCGGGAGAAGAGGCGGCCGGCCCCGGCGATTGCGCGACGGCCGACGCAGGAAGCGCCAGCAGAAGCATCGCCAGGACCGGCCAGAGACGCACGATCAGACGCCGGGCTCGGCGGTTTCGGCCTTGTTCAGGGCTGCCTGGACGGCTTCCTTGGCCTGGTCCTTTTTGATCTGCGCATTGCGCGACCACATGTTCAGGCCCTCGACCAGGGCCGAGAAGGCCATGGCGGCGTAGATATAGCCCTTGGGCACGTGGACGCCGAAGCCGTCGGCGATCAGGACGGCGCCGATCATCAGCAGGAAGCCGAGGGCTAGCATGACCACGGTCGGGTTCTTGTCGATGAAGTTGGCCAGCGGGTCCGAGGCCAGCAGCATGACCAGGACGGCCACGACCACGGCGACCATCATGATCGGCACGTGATCGGTCATGCCGACGGCGGTCAGGATGGAGTCGACCGAGAAGACCAGGTCCAGCAGGATGATCTGGACGATGGCCGAACCGACGTTGTTGATGACGACGTCCTTCTTGTCCTTTTCCAGCATGTCGTTCGACGGGGTGGTGTCGACGGCGTGGTGGATTTCCTTGGTGGCTTTCCACACCAGGAACAGACCGCCGGCGATCAGGATCAGGTCGCGCCAGCTGAAGGCGGTGTCGAAGGTCTCGCCGTGGAAGCCCAGGTCGAAGACCGGCGCGGTCAGGCCGACGATCCAGCCGATGGCGGCCAGCAGGGCCAGGCGCATGATCAGGGCCAGGCCGATGCCGATGCGGCGCGTGCGCTGACGATGCTCGGGCGGCAGCTTGTTTGACAGGATCGAGATGAAGATCAGGTTGTCGATGCCAAGGACGACTTCCATGACCACCAGGGTCACGAGGGCCGCCCAGGCGGCCGGATCGCTCAGCAGGGGAGTTATGCTTTCAAGCATCGGGGTTCCAGAATGTGATGATAGCTCTAAGCGGTAACGGGACCGTGAGGTTGCATCAAGCGTTCGGTCGCGGCCTTGTCGTCGCACCTGGGACTCTTCGGCGCTGAAAACAGCGCGGGTGCGACCTTATCGTTCCGTTCCCGTCGGTTGCGAGCGGGGACCTTGCATGCTATCAGCCGCGCGGCTTTAGCGAAGGATGCATCGAAAGATGTGTCCCAAGTGTGCTTTCCATAAGCAAATCAAGCCCTTGTCTGGCGCGGGCGACCGCAGCCGGACTCGACCCAAACGCTTCAAATCGCGGACCTTTATTACGTGGCGGACGATTTCAGAACGACGGAAGTCGGCGAACGGTATGCTCAGGCGCTGTTCGACCTCTCGCAAGAGACGGGGGCGCTCGACGCCGTGCGCGGCGATCTCGCCTCGCTGAAGGCCGCCTGGCTGGACAGTGCGGACCTGCGCCGCCTGGCCCAATCGCCGGTCATTTCGGCCGAGGATCAGGTCAAGGGTCTGTCGGCCATCGCCGACAAGGCGAAGTTCAACGCCACGACCAGGAAGTTCCTCGGTCTGCTGGCCCAGAACGGTCGCGCTCGCGACCTGCCGGGCGTGATCGCCGGCTTCCAGGCCCTGTACGCCAAGGCGACGGGCGTTGTCGCGGCCGAGGTCGTCTCGGCCCTGCCGCTGTCGGCGGCCCAGACCAAGAGCATTCAGTCGGCCCTGCGCGCGTCGCTGGGCCGCGATCCTGAACTGACCGCCCGCGTCGATCCGTCGATCCTGGGCGGGCTGAAGGTCAAGGTGGGCTCGAAGCTGTTCGACGCCTCGCTGAAGACCAAGCTCGACCAGATGAAGTTCGCGCTGAAACGCGCTTAAGCCCCGAATTCCAAGTTCAAGCCGGGCCAGCGGGCCCGCACCGAAGACGAAAGCCAGAGAGCCCACCATGGACATCCGCGCCGCCGAAATCTCGGCCATCCTCAAGTCGCAGATCGCCAACTTCGGCGTTGAAGCCGACGTTTCCGACGTCGGCCAAGTGCTGTCGGTCGGCGACGGCATCGCCCGCATCCACGGTCTGGACAACGTCCAGGCCGGCGAAATGGTCGAATTCCCCAAGGCCGGCGTGAAGGGCATGGCCCTGAACCTCGAGCGCGACAACGTCGGCACCGTGATCTTCGGCGCGGACGCCGCCATCGCCGAGGGCGATGAAGTCCGCCGCCTGGGCGAAATCGTGGACGTGCCGGTCGGCAAGGGCCTGCTGGGCCGCGTCGTCAACCCGCTGGGCGAGCCGATCGACGGCAAGGGCCCGATCCAGTTCACCGAGCGTCGCCGCGTCGACGTCAAGGCTCCGGGCATCATCCCGCGCAAGTCGGTTCACGAGCCGATGCAGACCGGCCAGAAGGCGATCGACACCCTGATCCCCGTCGGCCGCGGCCAGCGCGAGCTGATCATTGGCGACCGTCAGGTCGGCAAGACCGCCATCGCCATCGACACCATCCTGAACCAGAAGAACGTCAACAAGTCGGAAGACGAGTCGGCGAAGCTGTACTGCATCTACGTCGCCATCGGCCAGAAGCGCTCGACGGTGGCCCAGATCGTGAAGACGCTCGAGGAGTCGGGCGCTCTGGAATACACCATCGTCGTCGCCGCCACGGCTTCGGAACCGGCCCCGCTGCAGTTCCTGGCGCCGTTCGCCGGCACCGCCATGGGCGAGTTCTTCCGCGACAACGGCATGCACGCCCTGATCGTCTATGACGACCTGTCGAAGCAGGCCGTGGCCTATCGCCAGATGTCGCTGCTGCTGCGCCGTCCGCCCGGCCGTGAAGCCTACCCGGGCGACGTCTTCTACCTGCACAGCCGCCTGCTGGAGCGTTCGGCCAAGCTTAACGAAGACAATGGTTCGGGCTCCATGACGGCTCTGCCGATCATCGAAACCCAGGCCAACGACGTTTCGGCCTACATCCCGACCAACGTGATCTCGATCACCGACGGCCAGATCTTCCTGGAATCGGACCTCTTCTACCAGGGCATCCGTCCGGCCGTGAACGTCGGCATCTCGGTGTCGCGCGTCGGCTCCTCGGCCCAGATCAAGGCCATGAAGCAGGTCGCCGGTTCGATTAAGGGCGAGTTGGCCCAGTATCGTGAAATGGCCGCCTTCGCGAAGTTCGGCTCGGACCTGGACGTCTCGACCCAGAAGCTGCTGGCGCGCGGCGCCCGCCTGACCGAGCTGCTGAAGCAGCCGCAGTACTCGCCGCTGGCCGTCGAGGAGCAGGTCGTGTCGATCTACGCCGGCACGCGCGGTTACCTGGATAATGTGGCTGTGGCTGACATCGGCCGCTTCGAGAGCGAGCTGCTGGCCCGCGTTCACTCGAACCACGCTTCGCTGCTGGAAGGCATCCGCACCAAGAAGGCCCTGACGCCGGAACTGGAAGCCGAGCTCAAGGACGTCCTGGCCGCCTTCGCCAAGACCTTCGCCTAAGATCTGACCAGAGAGCGAGAGTAGCGCCGGATGGCCAGCCTTAAGGAAATGCGCAATCGGATCGGAAGCGTCAAGGCGACGCAGAAGATCACGAAAGCCATGCAGATGGTCGCCGCGGCCAAGCTGAAGCGCGCCCAGGAGCAGGCCGAGAACGCCCGCCCCTATGCGACGCGGATGGCCTCGGTCATCGCCAACCTGGCCGCCGGCGTCTCGGGCGACGGCGCGCCGAAACTGCTGGCCGGCACGGGCGCCGATCAGCGTCACCTGATCGTGGTCGCCACGGCGGACAAGGGTCTGGCGGGGGGCTTCTCGTCCAACGTCGTCCGCGCCGCTCGCGACCGGATCAACAGCCTGATCGCCCAGGGCAAGGACGTCCGCGTCATCGCCGTCGGCAAGAAGTCGCGTGATCCCCTGACGCGCCTGTTCGGCGACAAGGTGGTCAAGTCCTTCGAGCTGAGCGAGCACAAGGTGCTGGGCCTGCCGGCTGCACAGCCGATCGCCGAACTGATCGCCGAGAGCTTCGAGGATGGTCAGGCCGACGTGGTCACCCTCTTCTACAGCCAGTTCAAGTCGGTGATCTCGCAGGTGCCGACCGCCAGTCAGCTGATCCCGGCCGTCGTCGAAGGCGACGCCCAACCGATCGACCTGAACGGCGCGGTCTATGAGTATGAGCCCTCGGAAGAGGAAATCCTCGAGACCCTGCTGCCGCGCAACCTGACGACGCAGATCCTGGCCGCTCTCTACGAGAACCAGGCCGGCTTCTTCGGCGCGCAGATGGCCGCGATGGACAACGCCACGCGCAATGCGGGCGACCTCATCAACAGCCTGACCCTGCAGTACAACCGTAAACGCCAGGCCCAGATCACCACCGAGCTGATCGAGATCATCGCCGGCGCTGAAGCGCTCTGATCCCGACCGACACGACATTCCGAACCGGACGCACCCCATGACCGACGCCACCGCCACCAAGAAACCCGCCGCCAAGAAGCCGGCTGCTCCCAAGAAGGCCGCCGCTCCGAAGGCCGCCGCCGCCGTCGCCGGCTCGGGCCGTATCGCCCAGGTCATCGGCGCCGTCGTCGACGTTGAGTTCGACGGCGCCCTGCCGGCCATCCTGAGCGCTCTGGAGACGCAGAACGTCGACCAGAAGACGGGCGAGCCCTTCACCCTGGTTCTGGAAGTCGCCCAGCACCTCGGCGAGAACATGGTCCGCGCCATCTCGATGGACACGACCGAAGGTCTGACGCGCGGCCAGCCCGTCGTCGACACCGGCAAGTCGATCATGGCCCCGGTCGGCCCGGGCACCCTCGGCCGCATCATGAACGTCGTCGGCCAGCCGATCGATGAAGCCGGTCCGATCAAGACCACCGAATACCGTCCGATCCACAAGGAAGCCCCGACCTTCGACGAACAGTCGACCTCGGCGGAAATCCTGGTCACGGGCATCAAGGTCATCGACCTGATCTGCCCCTACACCAAGGGCGGCAAGACCGGCCTGTTCGGCGGCGCCGGCGTGGGCAAGACCGTGACCATGCAGGAACTGATCAACAACATCGCCAAGGCTTACGGCGGTTACTCGGTTCTGGCCGGCGTGGGCGAGCGCACCCGCGAAGGCAACGACCTGTATCACGAGATGATCGAGTCCAACGTGAACGTGGACCCGGCCAAGAACAACGGCTCGACCGAAGGCTCCAAGTGCGCCCTGGTCTACGGCCAGATGAACGAGCCGCCCGGCGCCCGCGCCCGCGTCGCCCTGACCGGCCTGTCGATCGCAGAATACTTCCGCGACGAAGAAGGCAAGGACGTGCTGCTGTTCGTCGACAACATCTTCCGCTTCACGCAAGCCGGTTCGGAAGTGTCGGCTCTGCTGGGCCGCATCCCCTCGGCCGTGGGCTATCAGCCGACGCTGGCCACTGAGATGGGCAACCTGCAAGAGCGCATCACCTCGACCAAGAAGGGCTCGATCACCTCGGTCCAGGCCATCTACGTTCCCGCTGACGACCTGACCGACCCGGCGCCCGCCGCCTCGTTCGCTCACTTGGACGCGACGACCGTTCTGAACCGCGACATCGCCGCCCAGGCCATCTTCCCGGCCGTGGACCCGCTGGACTCGACCTCGCGCATCATGGACCCGCTGGTCATCGGTGAAGAGCACTACACCGTCGCCCGCCGCGTTCAGGAAATCCTGCAGCAGTACAAGGCGCTGAAGGACATCATCGCCATCCTGGGCATGGACGAGCTGTCGGAAGACGACAAGCTGGTCGTGTCGCGCGCCCGCAAGATCCAGCGCTTCCTGTCGCAACCCTTCTTCGTGGCCGAGCAGTTCACCAACTCGCCGGGCAAGTTCGTCGAGCTGAAGGACACCATCCGCTCGTTCAAGGCCATCTGCGACGGCGAATACGACCACCTGCCGGAAGCCGCCTTCTACATGGTCGGCGCCATCGAGGAAGTCGTCGAGAAGGCCGCCAAGATGGCCTCGGAAGCCTAAGTCATGGCCGGTAAGCTGAACTTCTCCCTCGTCGCCCCGGAACGCGAAATCTTCGCCGGTTCGGTCGATCAGGTCGATGCACCGGGCGTCGAGGGCGACTTCGGCGTCCTGCCTGGCCACGCCCCCTTCATGACCACCCTGCGCGAAGGCGTGGTGACCATCTATGACGGCGCTGTGCGCCGTCGGTTCGAGGTCAAGGGCGGCTTCGCCGACATCAACGCCCAGGGTCTCAGCATCCTGGCCGAAGAGGCCTCGGAGATCGTCGAGGGCTAAGCCTTCTGCGACGCGAACAAGATCAGGGCCCCTCGCTTCGGCGGGGGGCCTTTTTCTTTGGGGCCGAGCGCGTCAGCTCTTCGGCAGGTCCTCGAAGGCGGCCACCACCTGCTGATAGACATCGCGCTTGAACGGCACGATCAGGTCCGGCGCCTCCTCCAGGGCGCCCCAGCGCCAGGCGTCGAACTCCGGCTCGCCGTGGGCCGCAAGATCGAACTCGCTGTCCTCGCCGGTGAAGCGGAAGGCGAACCAGACCTGCCTCTGGCCCTTGAAGCCCTGCCAGGATTTCGGTCCGCGCATGTCTTTGGGAAAGTCGTAGACCAGCCAGCCGCCGGTGCGGCCCAGCAGCTCGACCGAGCGGACCCCGGTCTCTTCGCGCAGTTCGCGCAGAGCGGCCGCTTCCAGGTTCTCGCCCTCATCGACGCCGCCTTGCGGGAACTGCCAGTTCCACGGTTCGGGGGTGTTCGCCCGGCGGCCCAGCCAGACCTGTCCGGCGGTGTTGAACAGCACCACCCCGACGTTGGGACGATAGGCGGAAAGATCGATCTGGCTCATCCGTTCCGATTACGCCGCGCCGCGACGACCCGCCAGCCGTAACCGGGCCTTAAGCGACGGCAGGGCAGGGTAGGGCATGGATCGTCGCGCATTGATCGGCCTCGCGGCCCTGAGCACCGCCCTCGTGGCGGAGGCCGCCGAAGCCTCCGGCAAGAGCGAGGGCGGGGGCGCGCCCGCCAACGCCTACATCCCCCTGCCCACGGCCACGGCCACCATCCTGCGTCGCGACGGGCGTCGGGGGGTGATGACGGTCGAGGTCGGGGTCGATGTCGCGGACACAGCCCTGCGCGCTCGCGCCGACCAGTCCCGACCGCGCCTCAGCGCCGCCTTCAACGAGGTGGTGCGGCTGGCCGGCGAACGGATGCTGCCCGGCACCCCGCCGGACGTGGAATGGCTGAGCCGCGCCCTGCAGGCCGCGACCGATCGGGTGCTGGGCCGGGCGGGCGCCAAGCTGCTGCTCGGGACGGTGATGGTGGTTTAGCGCCCCCACCTTTCATCATCCCCGGTCGCGCCGCTGCGCGGCTTGCCGAAGGATGAAGGGAGGAGAGGGGCGTTTCGAGAGTGACGCGGAGGCGGCCTCAGTCCTGCGTCGGGCTGGGGCGGCTGGCGTCGCCATAGGTCATGGCCAGGAAGACGTCTTCCAGATCCGGGTCCTCGGTGGCGATGTCCTTGATGGTCACGCCCGCGGCGCGCACCGCCGCCAGCACCTGTTCGACGCTGGATTCGCCCGTCCGGTAGGTGACGACGAAGGCCCCGTTGGCGCGCGGCGCGACGGTGAAGCCGTTGAGGGCGGGCAGGCTTTCGGGCGGGGTGTCAGGCGTGACCACCACGTTGCGGGTGTCCAGACGCTTCAACAGGGTCTGCGTCGGCTCGCAGGCCACGACCTCTCCCCGGTTGATGATGGCGATGGTGTCGCACAGCTCCTGGGCTTCTTCCAGGTAGTGGGTGGTCAGGATGACGGTGACGCCTTCCTCGTTGATCTTGCGCACATAGTCCCACAGCTGACGGCGCAACTCGACGTCCACGCCCGCGGTCGGCTCGTCCAGGATCAGGACCGGCGGATTGTGCACCAGGGCCTTGGCCACCATCAGGCGGCGCTTCATGCCGCCGGACAGGGCGCGGACATAGGCGTTGGCCTTGTCCGACAGGCCCAGCGCCGCCAGCAGCTCGTCCGAGCGGCGCTCGTCGGCGGGCACGCCGTAGAAGCCGGCCTGGACCTCCAGCGCCTCGCGCGGGGTGAAGAAGACGTCGGCGACGATCTCCTGCGGCACGACGCCGAGCGCGGCGCGGGCGTCGCGGGCCTCATGGTCGATGTCGCGGTCCCAGATGCGGACCACGCCCTCGGACTTGTTGACCACCCCGGCGATGATGTTGATCAGGGTCGACTTGCCGGCGCCATTGGGGCCCAGCAGGCCGAACATCGAGCCGCGCGGCACCGTCAGGTCGACCCCGCGCAGGGCGGTCTTGGCCGGCGACTTCTTGTTGCCCGCATAGGTCTTCTTCAGGCCCCGCACCTCGATGGCGTTGACGGGCAGGGCAGGGGTGTCGGTCATGCGGGCGTTCACTCGGAGGGCGGAAGCGTGCGGCATAGGTAGGGGGCGCAGGGCCGTTCGCCAAGGCGCTGTCGCGCGGCGACGAGACAAGGTTTCGCGTCTTTATGTAAATGTCGCTTGACGCTCGCTTCTGTTATGTCTAGGTTCCTTGTCATAAAGACAACTTGCCTTGATGGAGAGACGCACATGACCGCCCTGCAAGCCTCGACCAAGAAGCCCCTGACCAAGACCCGCCTGATCGGTTTCGCCGCCATGGGCGTCTGCGCCGTCGGCTATACCGGCATGGGTCTGGCCCTGCTGGCGGGCAGGCTGGACTATCTGGACATGACCCATGCGGCCCTGCTGGCCGCCGTCGCCGCCCTGATCGGCGAGATCGGCCTGTGGGTCGGCGCCGGTTGCCTGGGTCTGACCCTGTTCAAGAAGCGCAAGGCCATGCTGGACAAGCTGTTCCGCCGCGCGCCCAAGCCTGCCGCGCCCGCCGCCGAGGTTTGACCTGAAGGTCCGGTCCTTCTAGGAACGGCGCGAGCCTTCCAGACCGGACCGGACCCATGCCTCCCCGCCATATCGACGCTGTCATCCCCGCCCCCGAAGAGATCATCGTGCCGACGAAGCGCGTCGCCTGCGACGGCGGCGGCGTCCTGGGCCACCCCCTGGTCTATCTGGAGATGGGCGAGGAGAGCTTCATCGAGTGCGGCTACTGCGACCGCCGCTTCGTCCTTTCGGACCATCCGCATCCCGAGAGCGAATACCTCGACCCGGCGGCGCGCCCGCCCGAGGCCCACTGAGGCATGCGCTATCTGCACACCATGGTCCGCGTGAGGGACCTGGAGGCGTCGCTGCACTTCTATCGTGACCTGCTGGGCCTGGTGCAGACGCGCCGGATGGACAGCGAGGCCGGGCGCTTCAGCCTGATCTATCTGGCTGCGCCGCAAGACACCGCGCGCGCCGAGACGGAGAAGTCGCCCGAGGTCGAGCTGACCTTCAACTGGGACCTTGAGGACTATCAGGGCGGCCGCAACTTCGGCCACCTGGCTTTCGAGGTCGAGGACATCTACGCCGCCTGCCAGCGTCTGATGGACGGCGGGGTCGTGATCAACCGTCCGCCGCGCGACGGCCACATGGCCTTCATCCGCTCGCCCGACGGCATCTCGGTCGAGTTGTTGCAAGGCGGCGAACGCCTGGCCCCGGCCGAGCCCTGGGCTTCCATGCCCAACGTCGGGGTCTGGTGATTTGACGTCTGCGCGCCTGATCGTCCTGCTGGCCGCCACCGCCATTCTGGGGGCTTGCGCCTCGGTGACCGAGACCAATCCCGCGCGGACGGCCACCGACATGCTGCTGGTCAACCGCGCCGCCGACCGCGCGGTCGAGGGCCTGACCCTGCCGATCCCCCAGGGCGCGCGCGTCTTCATCGATGAGACCTATTTCCAGGCCGAGAACGCCCGCTATGCGCTGAGCGCCATCCGCGCCGCCCTGTCGGATGCCGGCTACGCCATCAGCCGTGACCGCGACAGCGCCGACGCCATCTTCGAGGTTCGCGCCGGCGCCCTGTCGCTGGAGCAGATGCGCCGGGTCTTTGGCATCCCCGACATGCGGGTGCCGATCAACGAGACCCTGAACGTCGTCTCCATTCCCGAGCTGTCGATCTATTCCAACCGTGACCGCATGGGCGTGGCCGAGTTTTCCGGCTTCCTCTACGACGGCCGCACCGGCCTGCCGCTGGGCGCGGTCGCGCCGATGATCGGCCAGTACAAGATCCGCAGCCACAAGGCCTTCATGGTCGTGACCTGGGGCCAGCAGCTGGCCCAGCCGGGCGAGCGCGATCCGGGTTCGAGCTGGAAAGAGTTCTGAGGCTTTCGTCCGCCTGCTGACGCGAGACAGAGCCGTCGCGGCGTGTTAGGGCGCGGGTGAGCATAAGTCCGCCCTCTCGTCGCCGCCGCCAAAGAGCCGCCCTTGTCCTTCTTCCATGCCGGTCCCGCGCCGAAAGGTCTCGGCCCTCGCCCCGGCGCCCTGCGCGACGGCCTGGGTCTGCAGGCGGGGATGAAGGTCGGCCTGTTCGGCGGCTCCTTCAATCCGGCCCACGACGGCCACGCCCATGTGGCCGAGACGGCCATGCGGCGTCTGGATCTGGATCGGGTGGTCTGGCTGGTCTCGCCGCAAAACCCGCTGAAGTCCAACCACGAGACCGCGCCTCTGTCCGAGCGCATGGCTTCCGCGCGTGGCGTGGCGAAGACCGTCGGCCCGGCCATGATCGTCTCGGATTTCGAAACCCGGTCCGGGGTGCAATGGACCATCGACACCCTGCGGCTGCTCAAGGCCCGTTATCCCGGCGTGCAGTTCGTCTGGCTGATGGGATCGGACAATCTGGCCAGCTTCCACCGCTGGCGAGGCTGGACCGACATCATGCATCTGATGCCGGTGGCTGTGATCGCGCGCCCCGGCAGCCAGCTGGACAGTCGCACGGCCCCGGCCGCCTCTCGTTATGCGCGTTTCCGTATCCCGGCGCCGCGCGCGGGTCTGCTGCCCAGCCTGCAGGCGCCGGCCTGGACCTATTTGACCGCGCCGCTGAATCCGCGCTCCTCGACGGCGATGCGGGCGACCGCCGGGCGGCATCCCGCCGAAGGGTGACCTTTCCGACGGGACGTGCTAGGCTGGCCCTTTAGTAATCTCCCCTGGAGCCCTCCGCTGACCCCCTCGCCCGCGCACGATGCGCAAGACGCCGCCGTTTCCAACGCGGCCCATGAAATGGACCCGATGGATTCCGTCCATTCCGAAGACGGTCAGGCCGAAGGCCCCAGTTTCGGCGATCAAGCCCCGCTTCCGGTCGGCCTGACCGATCTGGAACGCGCCATCATCGCCAAGCTCGATGAAGACAAGGCCCAGGACATGGTCCTGATCGACCTTCGCGGCAAAAGCCCGATGTCCGACGCCATGATCGTGGCTTCGGGCCGCTCGCACCGTCACGTCGGCGCCCTGGCCGACCACCTGCTGCGCCTGTTCAAGGACATGGGGCTGGGCAAGGTCAAGGTCGAGGGCCTGCCGCACTGCGACTGGGTGCTGCTGGATGCGGGCGACGTGATCGTCCACCTGTTCCGTCCCGAAGTGCGCACCTTCTACAACATCGAGAAGATCTGGGCGATCGACAGCGCCCACCGCGGCGCCGGCGCCGCCTGATCCCCGGACTGAGCTGACCCCATGAAGCTGGCGATCGCGGCCATCGGCAAGCCGGGCCGCGGTCCCGAGGCCGCCCTGGCCGACGACTACGCCCGGCGTGCGACCCTGGCGGGGCGTCCGCTGGGGCTGGGTCCGCTGGAGCTTCTGGATCTCGAACCCCGCAAGTCCGGCAAGGCCCCCGAGGCCGAGCTGATCCTGGCCGCCGCCGAAGGCGCGCATCTGATCGCCTGCGACGAACGCGGCAAGACCTATTCCTCGCGCGCCTTCGCCGACCATATCGCGACCCTGCGCGATCAGGGCGAGCGGCGTCTGGTCTTCGCCATCGGTGGAGCGGACGGACTGGACGAAAGCGTGCGCCGCGCCGCCCGCTCGACCCTGGCCTTCGGGCCTCAGACCTGGCCGCACGCCCTGGCCCGCGCCATGCTGGCGGAACAACTCTATCGCGCCGTGACCATCCTGTCCGGCTCCCCCTACCACCGCGACTGATGCGCCGGGGGGCGGGGTTTCTTCTCCTGACGTCGGGGCTGGCTTTGATGCTGGCGGGTCCGGCGTCGAGCCAGCGCGCCGCCGCGCCCAACCCTGAATTGACCCGGTTACAGGCCGAGTATCGCGACGAGACCGCTCGGGCCCGGCGTCTGCGCGCCGAGGCCGCCGCCGCCGGGGACGAGGTGGTCGATCTGGATCGTCAGCTGGCCGAGTTGCGCCGGGCCGAGGCGGTGGACGACGTCCAGATGGAATCCCAGCGCGCCCGGCTGAAGGAGCTCGGCGATCGCGAGGCCGCCCTGGTCGCTTCCCTGTCGCGCGAACGGGCGGGGCAGGGGCGTCTGCTGTCCGCCCTGCAGATGATGAGCCGCAAGCCGCCGCCGCCTCTGCTGATCCCGGCGGACAGGGCGGTGGACACGGTGCGGGCCTCCATCCTGATCCGCGCCATGACGCCCGAGCTTCAGGCGCGGGCCAGGACCCTGGTCGACCGTCAGGCCGAGGTCATCCGCATTCGCCGCCTGGCCGCCCTGTCCAGCGAACGCCTGTTCACCGTCGAGAGCGCCCAGGGCGACCGTCGCGCCGAGATCGAGAGCCTGTCGGCGCGGAAGGTCGCCCTGCGCGCCGTCCTGCGGGCCGAGGCCGCGCGCGCCGAACGCGCCACCCGGTCGCTGGAGGCCCGCATCCGCGAGCTGGGCGGCCAGACGCCGGTCGTCGCCGAGGCCGCCGTCGAGGCTCCCGCCGCCCGCTTGCCCGCCGGGCGCAGTCGTCTGACCTCGCCCGTGCAGGGCGCGCCGTCGCAGCGCTTCGGCGGCGGCTCCAGCGGTTGGCGCTGGCGGTCCAGTCACGAAGTCATCGCCGCCCCTGCGCCCGCCCGCGTCGCCTATGCCGGTCCGCTGAAGGAGTGGGGCGAGGTGGTCATTCTGGACCTCGGCCCCGGTTGGCGCGTCGTTGTCGCCGGTCTGGACCAGCTGTCGGTGGACACCGGCCAGCGTGTCGCCGACGGCCAGGCTCTGGGCCGGACGGGCGAGGACGGCGAGGCCTATTTCGAACTGCGCCGCGACGAACGTCCCATCGACCCCGCGCCCTGGCTCCAATAGGGCTCGCATCGCGCGAAAGTCCTTTCAAATCCGCGCCGAGGCTGATTGTATCGACCCATCTGACGTCGGCGTCTGACGCCTGCGCCTCCCTGGACGACCGGAGCCCGCGCGGGTCCGATGGAAAGACACCGAATGCGTAAACTGCTTCTCATCGGCTGCGCCGCCCTGGCCCTGGGCGGATCGGCGGCGGCTGTCGCCAGCCAGACCCCGCGCAACGAGACCTTCCGCATGCTTCAGATGTTCGGCGATGTGCTGGGCATCGTCGAGCAGGCCTATGTGGTGCCGGTCGACAACAAGAAGCTGATCGAGGCCGCCCTGCAGGGCATGATGACGGCGCTGGACCCGCATTCCAACTATCTGCCGCCCAAGTCCTATGGAGACCTGCGCGAACGGACTTCGGGCGAATATTCCGGTGTCGGCCTGACCATCACCTCCGAGGGCGGGTTGGTGAAGGTCATCTCGCCGATGGACGACAGTCCCGCCGGTCGCGCGGGGGTTCAGGCGGGTGACGTCATCAGCGCCATCGACGGCCAGAACGCGGCCGGGCTGACCGTGTCGGAGGTGTCGGACAAGCTGCGCGGCGCCATGGGCACCAGCGTCACCGTCACCTTCCTGCGCGACGGCGAGGAGCCGCGCGAGGTGGTGCTGACGCGTGAAGTCATCAAGGTCGAGTCCGTCACAGGGCGCCTGGAAGGCGATTTTGGCTATCTGCGCATCTCGACCTTCAACGAAAACACCGGCCGCGAACTGGCCGAGACCATCGAACGCCTGAAGCGCGAGAAACCGGCGATCAAGGGCTTTGTCCTGGACCTGCGCAACAATGGCGGCGGCCTGCTGAACGCCGCGATCGATGTATCGGACGCCTTCATGGAGCGCGGTGAGATCGTCAGCCAGCGTGGCCGCAAACCCGATGATATCGAACGCTACGCCGCCAAGCCGGGCGACCTGACCGGCGGCCTGCCGGTGGTGGTCCTGATCAACTACGGCTCCGCCTCGGCCTCCGAGATTGTGGCGGGCGCCCTGAAGGATCAGGAACGGGCGACGGTCGTCGGCCTGACCAGCTTCGGCAAGGGGTCGGTGCAGACGGTCATCCCGCTGCGCGGCGGCCAGGACGGCGCTCTGTCGATCACCACGGCGCGCTACTACACGCCGTCCGGTCGCTCGATCCAGAAGATCGGCATCGAGCCGGATCTGGAGGTGGCGCGTTCCGAGGCCGAGGCCCGCATCGTCTCGCGCTCCAGCTTCATCTATTCCGAGGCCGCCTACGCCACGGCCCTCGACTCCTCCATCGGGGCCGAGCGCAAGGGACCGCACGTTCCGCACGAGGCGCCAGGCGAGGGCTTCGACAAGACCAAGGACTATCAGCTGCAGCGGGCGCTGGATGTGCTGCGCGCGGGCGGTGACCTGACGAAGCTCGCCGCCGCGCCAGATACGGTCGTGGTTACGGCGCCGGGCGCGAAGCCGGTCGAGACGGCCGAGGCGGGCACGGCCACGCCGTCCGACCGTCCGGCGCGTGGACCCGAGATCACGCCGGGCAATGAGCCGAAGAAGGACTGACCGCCTTTGGCGACGTGGTGAACGGGGCGTTAGGGTTTCTTAACCGGCGCTGGGGATAAGTGAGGCTTGAGGGAAGCCGTGTCGTGCGGCTTCCTGCCCCGTCACCGTTCGAGCGCCGCCCTGTCCATGTTCGCCAAGCGTCAGTCCGCTCTCGCCGCCGCCGCTGGCGCGCCGCCGGAAGCCCGGTCGCGTGTGGGTGTCGATACGGTTCTCGCCGCCCTCAGGAGGCCGCCGGTCGCCGTTGGTGCGGCAGGGGTCTTCCTGTTGGCCGCCGGGCTGCTGTTCGTCGCCGTGCTGGGCGATCCGCGAGCGGGCGCGCCCTCGGCGCGGGTGTCGCTGCAACGGCCGACGGTCGCCGAGACGGCGCCGACCGGCGCCGACGCCTTCGCCATGAGCGGGCTGGACCTCTATCAGGACATGGCGGGCGGCGACCCGGCTCTGCTGGACCCTAACGGCGCCGCCGGCGGTGAAGCGCTGATCACCCTGCCGGACGGCGCCAGCGTGGCGGGCGGCTCGGCCATCGCCGCCCCGGTGCGCGCGCCCTCCAACCCCCTGCCCAAGGCTCCGATCGCGGGTCTGTTCTCGCCCGGTCCCAACGGGCCCCTGCCGCGCATCGCGCCTGACGGCCGCGTCCCGGCCCAGGCCTATGCCCGCCCCTTCCGTTCGAATGGCAAGCCCATGGTGTCGCTGGTCGTCGGCGGCTTGGGCCTGAACGCCGTCACCACACGCGCGGCCATCGAACGCCTGCCCGCCGAGGTGACGCTCAGCTTCGTGCCCTACGCCGAGGGGCTGCAGGCCTGGATCGACATGGCCCGCGCCCAGGGCCACGAGGTGATGATCGAGTTGCCGATGGAGCCGACCGGCTATCCCGACAACGACCCCGGTCCCTACACCCTGCTGTCCAGCGGCGGCGCCGACGACGTCGAGGCCAAGCTCGACTGGCTGCTAGGCCGCGCGACGGGCTATTTCGGCGTGACCAACTATCTGGGGGATCGTTTTGCAACCTCGGACGAAGGCATGGGCGCCATGCTGGCCGTGCTGCGCCAGCGCGGAGTCGCCTTCCTCGATGACGGCTCGATGCGCAGGAAGCCCGGCGCTTTCGCCCGCGCCAGCGCCGACCGCATCATTGACGAGCAGCAGAGCCCCGCGGCCATCATGGGCCAGCTCAACGCCCTGGAGGCCGCCGCCAAGACGCGCGGCGCCGCAATGGGAACCGGCTTCAGCTATCCCGTCACCGTGGAAGCCGCCGCTCGTTGGACGGCCGGCCTTGAGGCGCGGGGGCTGCAACTGGCGCCTGCCTCGGCGATGACGCGTCGCCCCGGTCGGTAGTCGGTCCTCTAGACCACGGTTGCAGACAGCCAGGCCGCCACGAAGGCGGCGGCCGCCAGAATCAGGAGCAGGCCCTCGAAGGGGGAGAGCGTCCAGGCTGAACGTCGGCGGCGGGTTCTGCTGTCCATCTATGCCTCTCGCACTTGAGTATGACCTGGAGGGCCAGGGCCGAGGCGCCACGGATCGGCAGCGGTTGGCCGTATAGGCCGCGCCACAAGAGGTCCATTACGCGATCAGCTTCCCCCAAGGGTTCCATGCGCATATTGGGCCACCGAGGGTCACGCCCTGTCCCCCTCATTTGATAGGTCGTGTGGACAACGTGGGTTTTTGTGTTCGGGAGCAAGCCAGTGGCGGCGTCGCACCTGGGGATCAGCTGTGGGCGGCGGCTTCGCGGATACGGCCGACCATGCTGCTCAGGCCATTGGCGCGCTGGCGAGTGAGGGCGGCGGGCAGGCCCAGCCGATCCAGGGCGGCGCGCGCGTCGAAGGCCAGAATCTCGCTCGGCAGTCGACCGGAATAGAGCTTCAGCAGCAGGGCGATGTTGCCCTTGGACAGGGCGCTGTCGCTGTCGGCGTCGAAGAATAGGCGGTCGTCGGCGTGGCGGGCGGCCAGCCAGACCTGAGCGGCGCAGCCCGGCACCTTGTTGGCCTCGACGCGGGCGTCTTCCGGCAGAGGCGGCAGGCCCTTGCCCAGTTCGATGACATATTCGATCCGCCCCTCCCAGTCGCCGAGCAGATCGAATTCCTCGACGAGTTCGGCCAGGGTTTCTTCGAGGGTCAGGGCAGGCAAGGCGTTGATCGAGGTCATGGGGGCGACATAAAGCGAAAACGGTTCGGATGCGATCGGCATCTGAACCCAGGTCTTCATTACAAACTCAAGGCTCTGGCGGGTTACAGGACAACCGCCGCTCCACCCGCGCAAAGGTTCGCGTCTGCACTGTTTTGGGACAGTCGCCCGTCAGGCGAGCGGCCTTTGGTCGGCCTTGGTCGGGGACTAGACTGCGCGGTTGAATCAACTCTCTCAAAGGCCCGGATTGAAGCCGCCGTCCGCCCTGTTCGAGCCGATCCGTTCGCCCGACGCGCCTGACGCCCGGGAGGCCGCCGCTGTGGCCGCCTGGCATGCAGGCTGGGCGGCGGCGGTGGGGTTGGCGGCCCTGGCCGGCGACTGGTTCGGGCGCGAGGGCGCGGCCGGGCTGGGGATCTCGGCCGCGCTCGTCATGGCGACGCCGGGCCTGCTTGGTCTGATCCTGCTGATACGTGACGGACGCAGCCTGCGGGCGGCCATGCTGGGGGCCTGGTCTCTCGCGGCGGCGGCGGCGGCGGGGTTGTCCGGAGGCTTGACCGGTTCACTTGGGGGCTTTGTCTTCATGCCCCTGGCCGCCGCCGTGGCGCTGGGGTCCTCACGCTGGGCGCCCTTCGGCCTGCTGGGCGCGGCGACGGCGACGGTGGCCGGTCTGGCTGCGGCGGGTGTGAATGGCGCGCCGGTCGCTGCGCCAGGCATGGCGGCCGTGTCGGCCCTGCTGACGGCGGGGGCGGCGGCCCTGGCTTTCCGCCTCAGCGACGGCGCCGAGGCGCGCCGCCTCGGTGCGGTTGAAGGGGCGGTCGCCCAGGTCGAGACGGTGCTGGCCGGGCAGCCGGGCCTGACACTGGTTCTGGAGGCCTCCGGCGCGCCCCTGGCCGCCTATGGCGCGGCGCCGGCGGCCCTGCCGGTCGATCCCCTTTTCGAGGACGGACTGGTCGCCGCGGTTCATACGCCCGACCGCCCGGCGGTTCTGGCCGCACTCGCCAGGGCGGCGGGCGGGGCCGAAGCCCAGGTGCGGTTCGCGCCGCGTCGGGCGCTGGATCGCCGCATCCTGCTGGTGCTGCGCCGGCAGGAGCCGACGCAGGCGGATCAGCCCGCACGGTTGATCGGCGTGGCCCTGGACGCCTCCTTGCAGCACGCCCGCGAGGAAGGCCTGGACGCCGCCCGGCTCGAAGCCGAGACCCTGAGCGCCGGCAAGACGCGTTTTCTGGCCCATATGAGCCATGAGCTGCGCACGCCTCTGAACGCTGTGATCGGCTTTTCCGACATCATGCGTCAGCGCCTGTTCGGCCCTGTGCCCGAGCGTTACGCGGCCTATGCAGACTCGATCCATACGGCAGGCGGCCATTTGCTGGCCCTGATCAACGACGTGCTGGACGTCAGCCGCATCGAGGCGGACCGCTATGAGCTGAATATCGAGCGGTTCGACGTTCGCGAGGCGGTGTCGGCGGCGTTGGCTCTGGTGCGGGTTCAGGCTGACGACAAGGGGGTCGAACTGGCGGCCGTCCTGTCGTCCGAAGCCTTGCTGGTCGCTGCCGACCGGCGGGCGGTGAAACAGATGCTGCTGAACCTGTTGTCCAATGCGGTGAAGTTCACGCCGGCGGGGGGCTCGGTCACCGTGACCGCCGAAGCCCTGGGCTCGACCCTGGAACTGACCGTGGCCGACACCGGCATCGGTGTGGCGCCGGAGGATATGGCCCGGCTGGGCCGGCCGTTCGAGCAGGCGGGCGGGGCCGAGCAGAGGGCCCAGGGCACAGGCCTGGGCCTGTCCCTGGTCCGGTCGCTGGCCGAGCTGCATCAGGGCGTCATGATGATGGACAGCACGCCGGGCGAGGGCACGGCGGTGACCGTGCGTCTGCCTGTCGTCGTGGCTCAGCCCGTCGCAACCGGCGAGGCCGAGGTCATTTCGCTGAACCGAAGCGCCTAGGCGCGCGCTTCGACCTTCAGCGGCATGGGCTTGAGGTCCAGCAGGGCGAACAGCTTGGCGTCGTCATCCTCTTCGGGGTTCGGCGTGGTCAGCAGCTTGCCGCCGACGAAGATGGAGTTGGCGCCGGCCAGGAAGCACAGGGCCTGCATCTCCGGCGTCATGCCCTCGCGCCCGGCCGACAGGCGGACCATCGACTTGGGGCAGACCAGGCGGGCGACGGCGACGGTGCGGACAAATTCGATCGGGTCGATCTCGCCTTCCTTCAGCACCCGCTCGCCCAGCGGCGTGCCGCCGACGGGGACCAGGGCGTTGACCGGCAAGCTGTCCGGGTGGACGGGCAGGGTGGCCAGGGCGTGCAGCAGGCCAGCGCGGTCGCGGCGCTTCTCGCCCATGCCGACGATGCCGCCGCAGCAGGTGTTCATGCCCGCGTCGCGGACATGCTGCAGGGTCTCCAGACGGTCCTGATAGGAGCGGGTCGTCACTACCTCGGCGTAATACTCAGGTCCGGTGTCGAGGTTGTGGTTGTAGTAGTCGAGGCCGGCGTCCTTGAGCTGCTTCGCCTGGTCGGCGTTCAGCATGCCGAGCGTGGCGCAGGTCTCCAGACCGAGCGCCTTCACGCCCGAGATCATGGCCGCCAGCTTGGGCGTGTCGCGGTCCTTCAGCTCGCGCCAGGCGGCGCCCATGCAGAAGCGGCTGGCCCCGCCGGCCTTGGCCGCCATGGCCTCGGCGATGACGGCGGTCGGCTCCATCAGCTTCTCGGCCTTGAGGCCGGTCTTGAAGCTGGCCGACTGCGAGCAGTAGCCGCAGTTCTCGGCGCAGCCGCCGGTCTTGACCGACAGCAACTGGGACTTCTGAACCTCGCTGGGATCGAAGGTGGCGCGGTGCACGCTTGCCGCCTCGAACACCAGTTCCATGAAGGGGCGAGCGAACAGGGCCTCTACCTCCTCCAGCGTCCAGTCGTGGCGGGGGATCGAGAGATCGCGGGCGGGTCGGATCGAAGCGTCATCAGCCATGACCGACGGCTTAGCCGCGCGCGGCGGTGCGGCCAAGTCGGAAGTCATGTCACGTCGTTCGTTGGTTGGGGTTTGCTCTCAGCCGGTCCCCGTTAAACGGTCAGGGCAAACTCACCTCTCTTCAAGTCAATCGCCACGCTGGTGAATAGGCCCAGAATATCGACGCCCAACAGCATGGCCGGCCTGTCAGCCACGCCCCAGATGTCAAAGGTGTGCAGATCGCCGACCATGACGGGCAGGCGCGAGGCCGTCACCCCTGCGAAACCCAGGGCGGGAAGCAGCATCAGGTCAACTGGAGCCGTGCGCCCGGTGGGAGACTGGATGCGTGAAGATCCGTCGCCGCCGACCAGCGTCAGCGGGCTGGCGCGGCCGGCTGCGGCTGCGGCGCGATTGAGCACGGAGACGCCGGCGCCTGAATCGATGATGGCTGTGCCCGGCGTCGAGCCTAGCCGTACGTTGATCGACATGAGACTGCCAAAGCGGGACTGCGGCGTCACGCCCAGACGGCTGTTGGTCACGACGGGATCAAAGAAGCCGCGGGCCTGACTGCGTGATCTGGTGATCCTTGTTCTGGTCCGGCCTTTGAAATTCAACACCAGTCGATGTCCGACCAGAAGATCGGCGCCCAGAAGGCCGTCCAGACCGTCCATGGCTTGCCGACTGCCGACCGCGATTCTGACGTTACGGGCGGTCAGGGCGTCGCTGCCAAGGCTAGCGGCGCGGACAGAGGCGACCTCCTCACGCCCGACCAGGGTGTGCATCCCCAACCGCTCGCCGAAAGGCAGACCCAGCGGCTCGATGAGGTCGGAGGCGATGACCGAGCAGTTTGCGGCGCTGTCGACCGCAAAGGTCAGCAGGCGACCTTCATTGATCCGGACCGGGACGGTGGCGCGCCCCCGATTCACGTGGGTCGTACCGAACTCGCTCCGCGCTTCCTGAGGCAGGCTTCCGCCCGCCGCGCTTCCAAACGGCAAGACGGAAGCCGCCAACCCGCCGGTCAGGGCGAGGCGGCGGTCCATGGCAAACGGTCGCAGCGGCTTGCAGTCGTTCATCACCCGATATTGGGCGCGTGGATGAAGGGAACCGCAAGCAGAACTATCGTTGTTTTTCGCGAATTTGCTTCAGCCGGCGGCCACCAGGCGCGGTCTGGCGCCGGAAGCATCCCGATCCAGACGGAAGCGGCCGACCTGCTGGTTCAGGCTGACGGCTTCGTTGGCCAGTTGGCGGGCGGCGGCGGTGGCTTCTTCTGTCATGGCCGCGTTCTGCTGGGTGATGTCGTCCATCTCGCCCATGGTGCGGCGGACGCGGGCCAGGCCCTCGGCCTGATCCTGGGCCGATCCGGCGATGCCGCCGGCCAGGCCGTCGATGGCCACGACCCGGCCGCCGATCCGCTCCAGCGCCTCGCCGGTGCGTTCGACCAGATCGACGCCGCGCGCCACCTGCGCCGAAGAGGTTGAGATCAGGCTGCGGATCTCGCCCGAGGCTTCGGACGAGCGCTGCGCCAGGGCGCGGACTTCCTGGGCCACCACGGCGAAGCCGCGACCGGCGTCGCCGGCGCGGGCGGCCTCGACCCCGGCGTTCAGCGCCAGCAGGTTGGTCTGGAAGGCGATCTCGTCGATCAGGCTGGTGAAGCGGGCGATGCCGGTCGAGGATTCGGCGATCGCGTGGATGGCGGCGACGGCCTCGCCGACCACCTGGCTGCTTTCCTCCACGTCGACGCGGGCGGCGGCCAGGGCCTCGGCGGTCTGGCGGGCGTTGTCGGCGGTCGTGGCCACGGCGCGGGCGATGGCGTCGGCCTCGTTGACCGTGCGCTCCAGGTTGGCGGCCTGACGCTCGGTGCGGCTGGCCAGATCCTCGGAGGCGGTGGCCAGCTGGTTGGAGCCGGCGCTCAGGCTCTGGACGCTGTCGGCCACGGCGCGGACGGCGGTGCGCAGGGCGCGGGTGGCGGCGTGGAAGTCGTTCTGGAGGGTGCGGTACTCTTCGGGGAAGACGCCGGGAATGGTCGTCGACAGGTCGTTCTCGGCCAGATCATGCAGGGCGGCGCCCAGGGCGCGGACCACCTCGGTCTGACGCGCCTCGGCCTCGTCGTGAGCGGCCTTCACCTTGTCGCGCTCTTCCTGCAGGACGTCGAGATAGATGGAGATGGCCAGGTCCATGTCCAGCATGACGCGCTGGGTCAGCTCGGCGATCGCTTCGGCGGTGACGCGGTCATGCTCACGCTTGTTGGCCCAGAACTTCCGCGGGCGCGCCGCGATGGCGCGGGTCAGGTGGGCCAGAATGACGCTGTAGCCGCCGATGTACCAGCGCGGCTCCAGCCCGATGCGGGCATGAACATGGCCGATGGTGCGCACGGACCTGGCGTAGTCGGCGTCGGCGCGGCCGTCGATGATGGCGTCCCAGTGCCGCTCCTGCGCCTTGCTGGCCGCTGCGATATGCGATTCTTCGCGGAAGAAGCGGCGCGTGGTCGGCTCGGCCCGGACCCGGTCATAGAAGGCGGCCAGGGCCAGCGGCGTTTCGCGGCGCAGCAGGGGCCCCATGGCGCGGTAGCCGCTGGAGGCCTGTGCCAGGCCCATGAAGCCCATGCGGTGGCCGATGTTTTCGCCCGCCATGATATCGTCTCGCTACCTACGCTGGCGCAGGGGAGCGCGCCTGTTTATCCCTTTGAACCTTAGGGGTATTGCGCCTCTTAAGAGGGGGTTGCGTAGAAACACGTAAGCGTGGCGGTTCCTGTCGCGGCGACGGTCATATAAAGACATCCTTATGGCTTGATTGCCCCGACGGGCCGGGCGCGCTATAGCGGCGCCTTGAAAATCCCCGCCGCGAGAACCCCTTCATGACCGACTACATCGTTCGCGACATTTCCCTGGCCGATTTCGGCAACAAGGAAATCGCCATCGCCGAAACCGAAATGCCGGGCCTGATGGCTCTGCGCGACGAGTTCGGCGCCGCCAAGCCGCTGAAGGGCGCCCGCATCGCCGGCAGCCTGCACATGACCATCCAGACGGCGGTTCTGATCCAGACGCTGGAAGCCCTGGGCGCCGAAGTGCGCTGGGCCTCGTGCAACATCTTCTCGACCCAGGACCACGCCGCCGCCGCCATCGCCGCCAACGGAACGCCCGTCTTCGCCACCAAGGGCGAGACCCTGGTGGAATACTGGGACTACGCCCACAAGATCTTCGAATGGGCCGACGGCGGCTATCCGAACCTGATCCTCGACGACGGCGGCGACGCCACCCTGCTGTGCGTGCTTGGCCCGAAGGCCGAGAAGGATATCTCGGTCCTGTCGAACCCGCAGAACGAGGAAGAAGAAGCCCTCTTCTCCGTCATGAAGCGCTACATCGCCGAGAAGCCCGGCTTTTACTCGGCCATCCGTGACGCCATCGGCGGCGTGTCGGAAGAAACCACCACGGGCGTCCACCGCCTGTATCAGATGGCCGAACGCGGCGAGCTGCCCTTCCCCGCCATCAACGTCAACGACAGCGTCACCAAGTCCAAGTTCGACAACCTGTACGGTTGCCGTGAGAGCCTGGTCGACGCCATCCGTCGCGGGACCGACGTCATGCTGTCGGGCAAGGTCGCCGTGGTCTGCGGCTACGGCGACGTGGGCAAGGGCTCGGCCGCTTCGCTGCGCAACGGCGGCGCCCGCGTCATCGTCACCGAGATCGACCCGATCTGCGCCCTGCAGGCCGCGATGGAAGGCTATGAGGTCCAGACCCTGGAAGACGTCGCCGACAAGGCCGACATCTTCGTCACCACGACCGGCAACAAGGACGTCATCCGCGTCGAGCACATGCGCGCCATGCGCAACAACGCCATTGTCTGCAACATCGGCCACTTCGACTCGGAAATTCAGGTCGCCGGCCTGAAGAACTTCAAGTGGGACAAGATCAAGGATCAGGTCCACCACGTCGAGTTCCCGGACGGCAAGAAGATCATCCTGCTGTCGGAAGGCCGTCTGGTGAACCTGGGCAACGCCACGGGTCACCCCTCCTTCGTGATGTCGGCCTCCTTCACCAACCAGACCCTGGCCCAGATCGAACTGTGGACCAACGCCAAGTCCTACAAGAACTCGGTCTACACCCTGCCCAAGCACCTGGACGAGAAGGTCGCCTTCCTGCACCTGGCCAAGCTGGGCGCCAAGCTGACCAAGCTGACGCAGGAACAGGCCGACTACATCTCGGTCCCGACCGAGGGTCCGTTCAAGCCGGAACACTACCGCTACTAGGGCCTGTCGAAGGTCTGAAAGCAGAAACCCCGCGCCGGCGACGGCGCGGGGTTTTTCTTGGGCTATGTCGCTGGTCTATGCCGCGTCGCGGGGGTCGTAGGCGTCGGCTTCCCGCCCCATCAGGCCCGTCTCGAAATCCATGAAGATGTCGATCAGTTCGTCGACCCCGACCGGCGGCGCCTTGGGTCCGAAGCGGAAGCGCCAGAAGCTGACGATGTGTTGCACCGCCCCCAGCTGGTCGCCCAGTCGCGCGAACAGGGCCGGGGCTTCCAGAAGGAAGTCGCGGAAGGCGATCGGATTGCCGTCGCGTGTCAGCCCGGCGTAGGCGTCGTCGTAGTAGCGCAGGGTGCGGCTCACCTCTTCGCAGGTCTTCATGATCCGGCCGCGCAGGACGCTGCGGCCTCTGTCGATGTATTCCTTGGCCGCCCGGTCGCTGGGTCCTACGGGCTGGACCGACCCGACCTCATCGGCGACCACCACGATGTCGTTCATCAGGCTGGCCAGAGACCATTTGTAATAGAGGAAGCCCTTCCAGCAGAAGACGCCCTCCTGATACTGCTCCGGCTCAAGCCGCAGCGTGGCGCGCAGGGCCTCAAGCCGGTCGCCGGGGGCATTGGACAGGATCTTTGACGCCATTCGTGCGGTAGATCCCACCGCCGCCACGCCGCCGCCCATGCTGAGGGTGACCAGGGGCTCGATCTCGCTCTGCACGAAAGCCAGCATCCGTTCCAGGTCGGCCTCGCTGAGCGCGAAGTAACAGGGGGCCGCATCGACCTCGCCGCGTCGCAGTTGCTCGCGTAGCAGGAAGGGGTCCAGCGAGGGCAACTGATCCATCAGCCGCAAGGTCTTCAGATCGGGGTGGTCGGGCTGGATCCCGAACGCCTCCTGCATGGCGCGTTCAAAGCCAATCTGGTTGACGAAGACGAACCGCCCGCCGGTCTTCAGGTCGGCGCTGTCGATCGGCACCACCACCTTGGTCGCCACCTGACGCCGGCCGGGGAAGGAATCCGTCTCGTTGCGCCGCAGCCGGTGCTTGATGATCAGGGCGGTGTTCAGCGCTGGGGTGCGGAACATGGGGCGTTCGTGCCAGTCGTCGGTCTCGCCATGTTCGTCGTAGACCTTGAGCAGGTTCAGCACCCGCGCCGTTGAGGCGGTGCGGCGCAGGTGCTCGAGGTTGCGGATGGCGCGATCAGTCATGGCGGACAGACTGCCCGATAAAGATGACCAAACGGCTTAGCCGCAAAGAAAGAGGGCCGTCCCGGAGGAGACGGCCCTGTCGAGTTTGGGGAGGAAGAGGAGAGATCAGAAGGTCGTCGTCACCGACACCCACAGGCGACGCGGCTCCTGGTTGTTGGCGTATTCAGCCGCATAGGCGACGGGCGCGCCGTAGGGCTTCAGGGTGACGAAGTCCTTGTTGAACAGGTTGTAGATGGTGGCGTTGACCGTGACCCGGTCGGTCACGTCATACGACCCGCCCAGGTGGAACAGCTCATAGGCCTTGTAGTCGCCCCAGGCGTCGCGGGCGGCGCCCAGACCGCGGAAGCGCTCCGAGCGATACTCGCCGCGCAGCCACAGGTTCATCTTGTCCGTGGCGTTCCAGCGCAGGCTGGCGTTGAGCATGTGCTCGGGCGTGTCGGTCAGGGGCTGGCCCTTGGCCGCGCCGGACTTCTGCTCGCTGTCGGTGTAGGTGTAGTTGCCCGACAGGGTCCAGTCGGGGGCGAAGCGCCAGCGCGCCGCGGCTTCTACGCCGCGCGTCACGGCCTCGTCGACGTTCACTTGCTGGCTGAAGGTGGCGTAGTTGGCCCAGAAACCGACATCGGTGCAGCCGGTCTTGTTGTAGTTTCCGGCGTCATACTCGGCGCGCGTCAGACCGAAGGTGCAGTTCACGACCGGGGTTCCGGCGGCGATCTTGTCCTGGAACTCGTTGTTGAAGAGCGTGAGGTTGGCGCGGAAGGTCGACCCGTTGTCATAGAAGACGGCGACTTCGCTGGAGGTCGAGGTCTCGGGCTTCAGGCCTGGCGAACCCAGCAGGGGCAGGCGACCCTGCGAGCCGAAGCCGTTGATGCCCTCGGCCAGTTGTTCCAGACGCGGGGTCTTGAAGCCCTGGCTGACGCCGCCCTTGATGGTCCATTCCGGCGAGGCGTTCCACACCAGATAGGCGCGCGGGCTGAAGTGCGAACCGAATTTGGAATGGTCGTCGTGACGCGCGCCCAGCGTCAGGGCCAGGCTGTCGGTGAAGCGCCACTCGTCCTCGGCGAACAGGGCCCACTGGGTGTGCTCGAAGGTCGTGGGGGCAACGCCGTCGACCATCTGGGCGTCCCAGTACTGGCCGCCGACGGTGAAGGTATGGTTGCGCCACTGCGAGAACAGCTTGGTGTCGAAGATGGTGTTTTCCGACTCCAGATTGCGCGGGCCGCCGGCGCCGGCGACGCCGTTGGGAATGATGCGGCCTACCGTCTCGGTCTTGCCGTAGGACAGGTTGGATTCCAGCACGCCGAACGGCAGGCGCCAGTTGTGGGCCAGGCTGTACTGGTCGCGGTTGAACTCCAGCGCATTGGCGTAGCCGCCGGCGGTGGTGTTGGTGCCCATCTGGCCCTTGGCGTTGTCGTACCACTGGCGCGACGCGTCCACGTCCAGCCAGAGGTCGTGGTCGGCGTGCGGGGTCAGGGTCAGTCGACCGCCCAGGGTCCAGATTTCGCTCTCGGTCGAGCTGCGGCCGAAGCCGGTGACAGGCGTCTCTACGCCGGCGACGTTCTCGAACTTCAGGCTGGACTGCTCGCGCGTCAGATAGGAGCCGCGCACGGCCAGGCCCATCAGGTCTTTGACCAGCGGGCCGTTGGCGTAGAAGTCGCCGCCCCAGATGTCGCCGAAATCACTGTCGCCCTGCAGGGTGTAGTTGGCCGAAGCCGAACCGCCCCAGACATCGCCGACCTTGCGGGTGATGATGTTGACCACGCCGCCCATGGCGTCGGAGCCGTAGAGGGTCGAGACCGGGCCGCGCACGACCTCGACGCGCTCAATGGCCGAGACCGGCGGCATGAAGCTGCTGGAGGTCTCGCCGAAGCCGTTCGGGGTGACGCTGCCGGCGGTGTTCTGGCGGCGGCCGTCGATCAGGATCAGGGTATAGTCCGAGCCCATGCCGCGAATATTGATGGTCTGGCCGCCGGTCTTGCCGACGGCGGCGCCCACGTCGACGCCTTCGATGTTGGTCAGGATCTCGGCGATCGACGCAGCGCGCATCTCCTCGATCTCCTGGCGCGGAACGACACTGATCGAGGCCGGGGCCTGGGTGATGCGCTGCTCGAAGCCCGAAGCGGTGACGACGACGTCGGCGACGGTGGTCGCGGACTGGCGCTGCTCGACGGTCAGTTCCTCCGCCATCGCGGCCTGACCCGAGGCGAGGGCGGCCAGAGCGGAAGCCGCCAGAAGGGTCGAGCGGCGAGAGACGGCGAAGGAAGACATGAACGGCCCCGGTTGATTTGCGAGCGCCTCTCAACAGCAACGATCGAGGTGTGGCAACCGGGGTGTGCGAATAGGTCGCAATTGCGTGAATGGCGGTCGCGACGTCGCGACCGCTGGCGCAGACTCGACGCGGAGCCTAGAAGGCGATCATGGAAATCTTCGACATCCTGATCCTGACCGCTATCGCGGCCGTCACCATCACCCTCGGTTTCGGGGTTTACACCCTGTATCGCGGCGGCGATTTCGCTCGCTCCAACTCGAACAAGCTGATGCGGCTGCGCATCGTCCTGCAGGCGGTGGCGGTTCTGTTGCTGATGGGCGGGATGTGGTGGAAAGCCACGCACGGCGGCTGAACCCGGGGGGCGCACAGGCTATGGTCACGCTGAACAAGATCTACACTCGCACCGGCGACGGCGGGCAGACTCGCCTGGCTTCGGGCGCGCCGGTGTCCAAGACCGACCTGCGGGTCGAGGCCTATGGGACGGTCGATGAACTGAACGCCGTCATCGGCGTGGCCCGCTTGAACAGCGGCCAGAACGACCGCATCGACGCCATGCTGGGCCGTATCCAGAACGAGTTGTTCGACCTCGGCGCCGATCTGGCCACGCCCCTGGACCCGGCCCCCAAATGGGAGGCGCTGCGCATCATCGCCTCGCAGGTCGAGCGGCTGGAAAGCGAAATCGACTGGATGAACGAGAGCCTGAAGCCGCTGGACAGCTTCATCCTGTCGGGCGGCTCGCCCCTGTCGGCGCATCTGCATCTGGCGCGGACCGTCTGTCGCCGGGCCGAGCGCGACGCCATCCGCCTGGTGGAATCGGGCGAGCAGGTGAACCCGGATGCGGTCCGATATCTGAACCGCCTGTCGGATCACCTGTTCTGCGCCGCCCGCCGCGCCAACGCCAACGGCGCCGCCGACGTCCTGTGGAAGCCCGGCGCGACGCGCTGACCCTCAAGGGGCGACTTGCGCCCCTACTGTTGGCGCAAGGCCTGAACCCGGGCGCGTTCCGCCTCGGTCGCCGCGTCACGGGCGCGCTTCTGGGCGTTCAGCTGGTCCTCGATCCCGACCAGTTCCTTGTTCTTTTCGGCTGAAGCCTCGGCGCGGGTGACGCTGATCGGGCGGCCGGTGATCTCGGCGATGGAGATGGGCTGGGCGCAGATGCGGCTTTCGATGTCGTACCACTTGCCCTCGGCCTCGCAGCGCTCGCCCGGTTCCATCCAGTAGCGCTGGAACACGAAGACTCCGATCAGCATCAGGCCGAAGATGCCGAAGAAGAGGACGCTGAGGCGGCGGATCGTCAGAAAGCGTTTCATGCGGGTCTCATAGAGGAAAAATGCGCCCGCGACACGACCGCAGTTCACGTAGCGTTACGTTGACAGGCGAGTTTCCCCGGTCCAATCCCTCGAGCCATATTTCGATGACCAAGTGGATAGGCTCATGAAGGTACTCGTCCCGGTGAAACGGGTGATCGACAGCAACGTCAAGGCTCGCGTCAAGGCGGACCAGACCGGCGTCGACCTGGCCAACGTCAAGATGAGCATGAACCCCTTCGACGAAATCGCCGTCGAAGAGGCCGTGCGTCTGAAGGAAGGCAAGGAACACCATGCCGCAGGCACGGCGACGGAAATCGTCGTCGTCTCCATCGGCGTGACCCAGGCCCAGGAAACCCTCCGCACGGCCCTGGCCATGGGCGCCGATCGCGGCGTCCTGATCCAGTCGGACGCCGATCTGGAGCCGCTGGCCGTCGCCAAGCTGCTGAAGGCCGTGGTGGACGAAGAGAAGCCGGACCTGGTCCTGCTGGGCAAGCAGTCGATCGACGGCGACAACAACGCCGTGGGCCAGATGCTGGCCGCCCTGCTGGACTGGCCGCAGGCCACCTTCGCCGGCAAGCTGGTCATCGACGGCGGCAAGGCCGTGGTGACGCGTGAAGTCGACGGCGGTCTGCAGACCCTTTCGGCGGCCCTGCCGGCCGTGGTCTCGGTGGACCTGCGTCTGAACACGCCGCGCTACGCCAGCCTGCCCAACATCATGAAGGCCAAGAAGAAGGAGATCGCCATGAAGGCGGTCGCCGACTACGGCGTCGATGTCGCGGATCGCCTCAAGGTGCTGAAGGTGACGGAGCCGCCGAAGCGTTCGGCGGGCGTCAAGGTCGCGGACGCGGCCGAACTGGTTTCGAAGCTCAAGTCCGCGGGGGTCCTGTAAATGGCCGTTCTCGTCATCGCCGACCACGACGGTTCGGTTGTTCGCGACACCACCCACAAGACCGTGACGGCGGCTCTGGCCCTGTCTTCGGACGTGGATGTTCTGGTCCTCGGCAAGAACGCCAAGGCCGTGGCTGACGCCGCTGCGAAAATCTCGGGCGTGCGCAAGGTCCTGCTGGCCGAAGGCGACGCTGTCGCTCACGGACTGGCCGAGGCTGTCGAGGCCACCGTCCTGCCGTTGGCCGCTGGCTACGACGCCATCCTGACCCCGGCCAACACCGACGGCAAGAACTTCGCGCCGCGCATCGCCGCCAAGCTGGACACCGCGCCGATCTCGGACATCGTCGAGGTCGTCTCGGCTGACACCTTCGTGCGCCCGATCTACGCCGGCAACGCCCTGGAAACCGTCCAGTCCGCTGACGCCAAAAAGGTCATCACCGTGCGTCCGACGGCCTTCGCCGCCGCCGCTGAAGGCGGCTCGGCCTCGGTCGAGAGCGTCGCCGCCGGCGAAGCGCCCAAGACGGCCTTCGTTTCCGAGGAAATGGTCAAGTCGGACCGCCCCGAACTGGGCGCCGCCAAGATCATCGTCTCGGGCGGTCGCGCCCTTGGCTCGGCCGAGGAGTTCCATGCCGTCATGGAGCCTTTGGCCGACAAGCTGGGCGCCGCCATCGGCGCCTCGCGCGCGGCGGTCGACGCGGGCTATGCCCCCAACGACTATCAGGTCGGCCAGACCGGTAAGGTCGTCGCCCCGGCCCTCTACATCGCCATCGGCATCTCGGGCGCCATCCAGCACCTGGCCGGCATGAAGGACTCCAAGGTGATCGTCGCCATCAACAAGGACGCCGACGCCCCGATCTTCCAGATCGCCGACTACGGTCTGGTCGCCGACTATAAGACCGCCGTGCCGGAACTGATGGCCGCTCTGGGCTAAGCCGCCGGTTAACGGATCGAGAAGGGCGCGGTGCCATCAGGTCCGCGCCCTTTTTCGTGAAGGGGAGTGCAGAGGAATGGCAGTCAGTCTCAGCATGGAAAACACCTACCGGCTGCTCAAGGGGGCTTGGCAGGCGGGAGACCGCGACCGCGAACACGCCCTGCACCTTCTTTTTCTGGCTTGGATGCACTGGGCGGAGCCGGAATTCCTGACGGGATTGACGGAAGATGCAGATGAGAGGGAGCTCTGGCATTCCATCTACCGGCACTTTGGCGGAGAGGCGTCGTCAGACGCCGAGTTCCTCTTCGTAGCTTCGCTCATGATTAACCTCTTCCCATGGGTGCTGGGTGATGTGGCGGAATGGGAAGCTCGCGCGCAGAGAATGGCGGAGCGGTCTCTTGGGTTGAGGCCTGAGGGCTTTTCGACGAGAGCGTTCGAGGGACGCGGAGATTACGGAGAGTATTTTACTATCCACGCTCGGGCGGAAACCACATGACGCGCCAACGTCCACAATGGATCAAAGCCTCTCCATCCATGAGCCATTGACCGCCCGCCTCGCCATCAGGCTGACGCCTCGCGCCGCCGCCGACCGCATCGACGGCTGGGACGTGGACCCTGACGGCCGCCCGGTGCTCAAGGTCCGGGTCCGCGCCCAGCCGGTCGAGGGCGAGGCCAACGCCGCCCTGACCGTCTTTCTGGCCAAGACCCTGGGCGTGCCGAAACGGGCGGTAACCCTTGCGCGTGGCGGCCAGTCGCGGCTGAAGATGATCGAGGTCGAGGGGCTCAGCGACGTCGAGGTCCGCGACCGACTGTCCGGCGCCTGACAATTCCCCTTTACGGGGAGGCGGAACCCCCATTCTATGTCGTCCCATTGTCAGCCCGCCATATGCGGGCGCGAGGGGGTCTCGCTCATGTTGCTTAATCGTCTGCGGGGCCCAAGCCTCGCTGTCCTCACCTGCGCGCTCGGCGCCCTGGCCCTGTCGGCCTGCGCCACGACCGGCGACGCCAAGCCCAGGACCGAGACGGCTTCGACCGCCCCGGCGTCCAAGGACCGCACCATGGCCCCTGGCCTGGACGGCTGGGCCAATACCGACCCCTATCCCTCGACCTATCGCGGCCTGCCGCGTGAAAACCTGGCCCTGGTCGGGGCCACGGTCCTGACCGGCACGGGTCAGAAGATCGAAGGCGGCGTAGTAATCGTCACAGACGGCCGCATCGCCGCGGTCGGCGGCGCGAACACCCCGGTCCCAGCGGGCCACAGGGTGGTTGACGCGCGCGGCCGCTATGTCACGCCCGGCGTCATCGACATCCACAGCCACCTCGGCGTCTATCCCTCGCCCGGCGTCATGGGCATGAGCGATGGCAACGAGATCACGGGCCCCAACACGGCTCAGGTCTGGGCCGAACATTCGATCTGGCCGCAGGACCCTGGCTTCAACACGGCCCGTGCAGGCGGTGTGACGACGATGCAGATCCTGCCCGGCTCGGCTAACCTGTTCGGCGGTCGCGGCGTGACGGTGCGCAACGTGCCTTCCGTCACCATGCAGGGCATGAAGTTTCCGGGCGCGCCCTATGGCTTGAAGATGGCCTGCGGCGAAAACCCGTCGCGCGTCTATGGCGGCCGCAACCAGTCGCCGGCCACCGGCATGGGCAATGTCGCCGGCTATCGCGCCGCCTTCATCTCGGCACGCGAGTACAAGGCCAAGTGGGACAAGTGGCGTGAAACGGGCGAGGGCACGCCCCCGACCCGCAACCTGCAGCTGGAGACCCTGGCGGGCGTGCTGGACGGCTCGATCCTGATCCAGAACCATTGCTATCGCGCCGACGAGATGGCGGTCATGCTCGATGTGGCCAGGGAGTTCGGCTACAAGGTCACGACCTTCCACCATGCGGTCGAGGCCTACAAGATCGCGCCGTTGCTGGCCCGTGAGGGCGTCTGCGCCGCCATGTGGACCGGCTGGTGGGGCTTCAAGATGGAGGCCCTGGACGGCATCGAGGAAAACGCCGCCCTGACCGATGCGCCCGAGGGTTCCTGCGCCGTCATCCACTCGGACGACGCTGAACTGATCCAGCGCCTCAATCAGGAAGCCGCCGCCGCCCTGTCGGCCGGCCGTCGCGCCGGGCTGAATATTTCCGAAGAACACGCCATCAGCTGGATCACGCTGAACGCGGCCCGGGCCATCGGCATCGACAAGGAAACGGGCTCCCTGGAGGCCGGAAAGCGTGCCGACGTCGTGATCTGGAGCGCCGATCCCTTCTCGATCTACGCTCGCGCCGATCAGGTCTTCATCGACGGTGGTCTGGCCTATGACCGCGCCAACCCCGCCTTCCAGCCCGTGTCCGATTTCGAACTGGGCCAGCCCGGCTTCGGCCAGCCCGCCGCCGGCGTCGCCCAGGGAGCTCGCTGAACCATGCGTATCCAAACCCTTCTCGCGGGCGCTGTCGCAGCGCTCGCCCTCGTCGGTCCCGCAGCGGCCCAGGACGTCGCCATCACCGGCGGCCGCGTCCTGACCGGAACCTCGGTGATCGAGAACGGCACGGTCGTCGTGCGCAACGGCCGGGTCGTCTCGGTCGGGACCGGCGCAGCCCCGGCCGGGCTGCGCACCATCGACGCGCGCGGCCAGATTGTGACGCCGGGCTTCGTCGCCGTGGACTCCGGTCTCGGCGGTTCGGAAGTCGGCTCGGTGCGGGGCTCCAACGACCTGTCGAACAGCGCTAACACCCTGAGCGCGGCTTTCGACCTATCCTATGGCCTGGACCCCTGGTCCTTCACCCTGCCGGTCGCTCGCCTCGGCGGCGTCACCCGCGCCGTGGTCACGCCCCAGCACGCGGGCTCGGGCGGCGGCCACAGCCATGACGACAGCGATTTCGCCGGGGCCGGTCACGGCGGCTTCCAGTCGCCGGGCCTGTTCGCCGGTCAGGCCGCTGTCATCAAGCTGGGCGGCGCCGACATTCTGGTGAAGCCGCGCGTGGCCATGGTCGCCCCCTTCGGCGAGGCCGGCAAGGGCGTCGCCGGCGGCGCGCGCGGGGCCGAGTTCGTCCTGTTCAAGGAGACCCTGGCCGAGGTCCGCCTCTATGCCCGCAACAAGGCCGCCTATGACCGGGCCGCGCTTCGCGACCTGTCGCTGTCGCGTGCAGACCTCGAGGCCCTGATCCCGGTGGCCAACGGCACGATGCCGCTGATCGTCACCGTCAACCGGGCGTCGGACATCCAGCAGGTCCTGCGCCTGGCGCGCGAAGAAGGGGTGAAGGTCATCCTCGACGGCGCCGCCGAAGGCTGGCTGGTCGCTGACGAGATTGCGGCGGCTCGGGTTCCGGTCCTGCTGCACCCCCTGACCAACCTCCCGGGCAATTTCGAGATGCGGGCGGCGCGGTTGCAGAACGCGGCGGCGTTGAATGCGGCGGGCGTGGTCATCGCCATCAAGGGCAACGAAGGGGCGACCCATCGGGCCCGCGATATCCGCTACAACGCCGGCAACGCCGTCTCGCACGGCCTGCCCTTCGCGGCGGCCATCCAGGCGATCACGGTCAATCCGGGCCGCATCTTCGGCTTCGACGGCCAGTTCGGCGAACTGAAGCCGGGCGCGGCCGGCGACGTCGTGGTCTGGTCCGGTGATCCGCTGGAGCCCCTGAGCCAACCCTCAGCCGTCTTCATCGACGGCGTCGAGCAGCCGCTGCAGGCCCGCAACCTGCTGCTGCGCGACCGTTACCGGACCGGCGGTGAAGGGGCTATGCCGCCTGCCTACCCGCAGTAGGAGAGACGTCTTCGGGTACAAAAGAGCGCCGCGGCTTCCAGCCGCGGCGCTCTTCGTTTTCGCCTCGGGCCTTCAGATCGCGAAGGCCTGTGCATCGAGACGTCAGATGTGAATCGCGTGCCCAAGCGCGCGCAGGCTGGCCTCGTGGAAGGCTTCGCCGAGGGTCGGGTGGACGTGGATGACGCCCGCCACGTCTTCCAGCACGGCGCCCATCTCCAGCATCTGGGCGAAGCTGTTGGACATCTCGGACACGTGCTGGCCGACGGCCTGGATGCCGAGGATGCGGTGGTCGGTCTTGGAGGCGATGACGCGGACGAAGCCGCCGTCCTCGCCGGCCTCGATGGCCAGGGCGCGACCGATGGCGGCGAAGGGGAAGACGGCCTGGATCACGTCGTCGCGGCCCTTGACGTCGTCGACGCCCAGACCGGCCGAGACGATTTCCGGCTCGGTGAAGCAGACGGCGGCGATGGTGACCGGATCGAAGACGCGATCATGACCGGCGATGATTTCAGCGACCACCTCGCCCTGGGCCGAGCCCTTGTGCGCCAGCATGGGTTCGCCGGTCAGGTCGCCGACGGCCCAGACGTTCTTCATGCTGGTGGCGCAGCGCTGGTCGATCTTCACGAAGGGGCCGTCCATGGCCACGCCCATGGTCTCCAGACCCCAGCCCTTGGTGCGCGGACGACGGCCGACGGTGACCAGCACCTTGTCGGCGTCCAGCTGCATCGGATTGCCGTCCTTGTCGGTGACGTTCAGTTTTCCGTCCCCGAAACCGCCCGCGCGGGCGCCGAGGAACAGCTCGACGCCGTGCTTTTCCAGCCACTTCTGCACCGGGTCGGTCAGGGCCTTGTCGTAGAGCGGCAGCAGGCGATCGGCCATCTCGACGATGGCCACCTCGGCGCCCAGCTTGCGGAAGGCGATGCCCAGTTCCAGGCCGATATAGCCGCCGCCGACGACGACCAGCTTCTTGGGCACTTCCGGCAGGCTCAGGGCCTCGGTGGACGAGATCACGTCGCCGCCGAAGGGCAGGAAGGGCAGTTCGACCGGCTCCGACCCGGTGGCCAGGATGACGTGTTCGGCGGTGATGCGGATGTCGCCGTCGTCGGTTTTGACGGTGCAGGTCTTGGCGTCCGAGAACTCGGCCCAGCCCTTGATGACCTTGACCTTGGCCTTCTTCAGCAGGGCGGCGACGCCGGCGTTCAGCTTGCTGACGATGCCGTCCTTCCACGCGACCGTCTTGGACAGGTCGATGGCCGGGGTCGAGGCCGTGATGCCCAGGGTGCCATCGCCGGCGGCCTTCAGCACCGTCTCATACTTGCCCGCGGCGTGGATGATGGCCTTGGACGGAATGCAGCCGACGTTCAGGCAGGTGCCGCCGAGACCGGGGGACGCGTCCACCAGCACGGTCTCCAAGCCGAGTTGGCCGCAACGGATCCCCGCCACATAGCCGCCGGTGCCGGCGCCGATGATCAGGACTTTGGTTTTCAGGGTCTGCATGATCCGAACAACTTCCGCTCATCCCCGCGGAGGCGGGGACCCAGGTTTTAGCTAGGCGCTCAGCGTCTCGACGAGATCGCGCCAGCCGGGGTTCATTTCTTCAATCAGCCGCAGTTTCCACTGACGGTTTCACTTCTTGATCTGCCGCTCCCGTCGAAACGCCGCCTCGCGGGTTTCGTGGGTTTCGAACCAGACCAGTCTTTCGACGTCGTGCTCGGCGGTGAACTTGGACCCCGCCCCTTCCTTGTGCTGCCAGGCGCGCAGACCGATGTCGTCCGTCGAGCCCGTATAGAGCGTCCCATTCCGTCGGCTGGCCATGATGTAGGTGAAGAAGGCCAAGGGCGGGGTCCGAAGCTAAAGCCTGGGTCCCCGCCTCCGCGGGGATGAGCGGAAGGAAGGTGCTGGGTTTTAGTTCATCCAGAGCGTGGCCGGGTTCTCCAGCAACCCCTTGATGCGCTGCACGAAGACCGCTGCGTCATGCCCGTCGACGATGCGGTGATCGAAGCTGGAGGACAGGTTCATCATCTTGCGAACGACCATCTGGCCGTCCTTGACCACCACGCGTTCGGCGATCTTGTTCGGGCCGACGATGGCGACCTCGGGGTGGTTGATGATGGGCGTGTGAACCACGCCGCCCAGCGTTCCCAGCGAGGTGATGGTGATGGTCGAGCCCGACAGCTCCTCGCGCTTGGCGCTGCCGTCCTTGGCGGCGCCCGAGACGCGGGCGATTTCCAGGGCGGTGGCGTAGGGGTCCAGCGCCTCGGCGTGGCGGACGACCGGGACCATCAGGCCGTTCGGCGTCTGGGCGGCGATGCCCAGATGGACCGGGGCGTGCTGGGTCAGGACGCCGGCCTCGTCGTCATAGGTGGCGTTGATCTGCGGCTGATCGCGCAGGGCCACGACGATGGCGCGGGCGATGAAGGGCAGGACGTTCAGCTTGGGCTGGTCCTTGGCCTTGGTGGCGTTCAGGTGGGCGCGCAGCTCTTCCACCGCCGTCATGTCGATTTCCTCGACATAGGTGATGTGCGGAATGCGACGCACGCTCTCGGCCATCTTCTCCGCGATTTTGCGGCGCAGGCCGATGATCTTGACCTCGGTGGTCCCTTCGGCGCGGGCGTAGGTCGAGGAAGCCGTTCCGCCAGTCGCGGCGGGCAGCGAGCCCCCGCGCGCGACGAAGGCGTCCAGGTCGGCGTGTTCGATGCGGCCGGCGGGGCCGCTGCCCGGCACGAAGACCAGGTCGATCCCCAGATCGCGAGCACGATTACGCACGGCGGGCGAGGCCAGGGGGCGCTCGCCCGGCTGACGGCCGGTCAGGGCGGGGACGGGCTTGGCCTCGGCCTTGGGCGCGACCGGAGCCGTCTTGGCGACTGGCGCAGGCGCGGCCTTCTCGGCCTTGGCGACGGGGGCCGCAGCAGCAGCCGGGGCGGCGGCGACATTGCCCGCGCCCTCGACCTTGAAGCTGACCAGGGGCCCGCCGACGGCGATCTGCTGGCCCGCGTCGCCGTGCAGGGCGACGACCACGCCGTTGATCGGGCTGGTGATCTCGACCGTGGCCTTGTCGGTCATGATGTCGGCGAGGATCTGGTCTTCCTCGACCGCGTCGCCGACCTTGACGTGCCAGCCGACCAGCTCGGCCTCGGCCGTGCCTTCACCCACGTCGGGCAGCTTGAAGACGTAGTTGGCGCCGGCGACGGCGCCGACCGGCGCGGGGGAAACCGGGGCGGCCTCAGCTTTCGGCGCTTCAGCGACGACCGGGGCCGGCTCGGGCTTGGCGGCCGCAGTAACAGGCTCGGCGTCAGACGCATTGCCCGCGCCCTCGACCTCGAACTCGACCAGGGGACCGCGCTCCGGCACCATTTCGCCGGCCTGGCCGTGGATGGCCGTGACCTTGCCGCTGACCGGGGCGGTGATTTCCACCGTGGCCTTGTCGGTCATGACGTCGGCGACGATCTGGTCTTCCTCGACCATGTCGCCGACCGCGACGTGCCAGGCGACCAGTTCGGCCTCGGCGGTGCCTTCGCCCACGTCGGGCAGCTTGAAGACGAAACGACCCATCTTAACGGCCTCCCGACATGACGGCTTTCAGGGCGTCGGCCACGCGTTGCGGGCCGGGGAAGTATTCCCATTCGAAGGCGTGTGGATAGGGGGTGTCCCAGCCGGTCACGCGCGCGATGGGGGCCTCCAGATGATAGAAGCAGCGCTCCTGAACCAGGGCCGACAGCTCGCCGCCGAAGCCCGAGGTCTTGGGCGCCTCGTGCACGATGACGCAGCGGCCGGTCTTCTTGACCGAGGCTTCGATGGTCTCGATGTCCAGCGGCACCAGGGTCCGCAGGTCGATGACCTCGGCGTCCACGCCGGCGTGCTCGGCGCCGGCAAGCGCCACCCAGACCATGGTGCCATAGGCCAGGATGGTGACGTCCGAACCTTCGCGCATGACGCGGGCCTTGCCGATGGGCTCGACGTACTTGCCGGTCGGGACCTGGGCCAGTTCCTGCGTCTTCCACGGCGAAACCGGCTTTTCATGCCAGCCGTCGAAGGGGCCGTTGTAGAGACGTTTGGGCTCGAAGAAGACGACGGGATCGTCGTCCTCGATGGCCGCGGTCAGCAGGCCCTTGGCGTCATAGGGGTTGGACGGAATGACGACCTTCAGACCCGCGATGTGGGTGAACAGGCTTTCCGGCGACTGGCTGTGCGTCTGGCCGCCGAAGATGCCGCCGCCGTAGGGGCTGCGGATGGTGATCGGCGAGGTGAACTGACCGCCCGAGCGGTAGCGCATCTTGGCCGCTTCCGAGACGATCTGGTCATAGGCCGGATAGATGTAGTCGGCGAACTGGATCTCGACGACGGGGCGCAGGCCATAGGCGCCCATGCCGATGGCGGCGGCGACGATGCCGCATTCCGAAATCGGGGCGTCGAAGCTGCGGGTCAGGCCGTGCTTCTGCTGCAGCTGGTCGGTGACGCGGAAGACGCCGCCGAAATAGCCCGCGTCCTCGCCGAACGACAGGACGTTCGGGTCCTCGGCCATCTTGGTGTCGATGGCCGAGTTGAGGGCCTGAATCATGTTCATGGGGGCAGTGGTCATGGTCAGACTCCGACCTCACGGCGCTGTTCGACCAGGCGCCAGTCCTCGGTCGCATAGACCTCTTCAAACATGGTCTTCACGCTGGGGCGCGATTGGCCGAGCGTGCCGATGGCCTCGGATTCCTTGCCGGCGGCGCGGACCTGTTCGACAGCGTCCTTCTCGGCTTCCACCTGCAGCTCGTCCGACCATTCGCCGAGGACGATCAGGTGCTGCTTCAGGCGCTCGATCGGGTCGCCCAGCGGCCACTTCTCATGCTCGTCGCCGGGGCGATAGCGGCTGGGGTCGTCCGAGGTCGAGTGCGGGGCGCCGCGATAGGTGAACAGTTCGATCACCGTCGCGCCCTGGTTGGTGCGCGCGCGCTCCTCGGCCCACTGGGTCGCGGCCCAGACAGCCAGGAAATCGTTGCCGTCCACCCGCAGGGCCGGTAGGCCGTAGCCGATGGCCTTGGCGGCGAAGGTGGTCTCCAGACCGCCCGCAATGCCCATGAAGGACGAGATGGCCCACTGGTTGTTGACCACGTTCAGGATGACCGGGGCGCGGTAAACGGCGGCGAAGGTCAGGGCGTTGTGGAAGTCGCCTTCCGCCGTGGCGCCGTCGCCGATCCAGCTGATGGCGATCTTGTCGTCGCCCTTGTAGGCGCTGGCCATGGCCCAGCCCACGGCCTGCGGCACCTGGGTGCCCAGGTTGCCCGAGATGGTGAAGAAGCCATAGTCCTTGGCCGAATACATGATCGGCAGCTGGCGGCCTTTGATCGGGTCTTCGGCGTTGGAATAGATCTGGTTCATCATCGACGCGAGCGGATAGCCGCGTGCGATCAGAAGCCCCTGCTGGCGATAGGTGGGGAAGCCCATGTCCTCGCGGCTCAGGATCATCCCTTGAGCGACCGCGATGGCCTCCTCGCCGGTGCACTTCATATAGAAGCTGGTCTTGCCCTGGCGGTGGGCGCGGTGCATCCGCTCGTCGAAGGCGCGGGTCAGGATCATGGCCTTCAGGCCGCGACGCAGGACCTCGGGGTCCAGCTTGGGATCCCAGGGACCGACGGCCTGGCCCTCGTCGTCCAGAACGCGCACCAGACGGAAGGCGTGGTCGCGCATCTCATAGGGGGCGGTCGAGACCTCCGGGCGGCTGACGGCGCCGGCGGGGTCGAACTGCAGGTGGCTGAAATCAGGCGCGTCGCCCGGACGTCCCGAAGGCTCCGGTACGCGCAGCGACAGGGTGGGGGTGTTCTTCATCATGCGTCCCGTCCGGTTGATCCGTCCGCGTTTCCTCTGGGAAGAGGGCATAGCATGGCGCGTGTCTGTTGGCTTTCCTAAAAATACCCTTGCCAAATGCCGATTTGGGGTATTTTATTGCGTCAAATCCCCATTTGGAGAAACGCATTTGGCCGACGAACTTGATCCTATCGACGCCCGCATCCTCGACATCCTGCAGCAGGACGCCGGCCTGTCGGTCGCCGAGGTCGCCGATCGCGTGGGCCTGTCGGCCTCGCCGTGCTGGCGCCGGATCAAGAGACTGGAGGACTCTGGCCTGATACGCAAGCGGGTCACGCTTCTGGACGCCGGTCTGCTGGGGCTGGACTTCGAAGTCTACGCCATCGTCAAGCTGAGCCTGCCGTCGCGCGAGAACCTCGACATCTTCGAAAAGGCCGTGTCCGAATGGCCGGAAGTGGTGCAGTGCGCCACCATCACGGGGCGCGAGGACTATGTCCTGCGGATCATCACCTCGGACATGCACGCCTTCGACCAGTTCCTGCGCGACAAGCTGCTGACCCTGGGCATCGTCTCCGACTGCGCCAGCCATATCGTCACGCGCGGCGTGAAGAACGTCACCACCCTGCCTCTGGGCATCATCACGCCGCACGTCGGCTAAACGACAAGGCGAGGGGGCAGGCATGATCGAACTGGTGATCGACGCGCGTCGCAAGGACCTCGGCGGGTTCGAGGTCGGGCGCGTCCTGCCCTTCCACGCCAGGCCCATGGTCGGCCCCTTCATCTTCCTGGACCAGATGGGGCCGGCCGAGTTCGCGCCGGGCGCCGACGCCATCAATGTGCGGCCGCATCCGCACATCGGCCTGTCGACACTGACCTATCTGTTCGAGGGCGAGATCATGCATCGGGACAATCTGGGCTACACTCAGCCCATCCGTCCCGGCGAGGTGAACTGGATGACCGCCGGGTCCGGCATCGTCCATTCCGAACGCACCGATCCGCTGAAGAAGGCGCAGGGCGGGCCGATGCACGGCATGCAGGCCTGGGTCGCCCTGCCGACCGAGCTGGAGGAGATCGCCCCCTCGTTCACCCACCTGGGCGAGGACGCCCAGCCCACCTATGAGAACAACGGCCTGTTCGCGCGCCTGGTGGCGGGCGAGGCCTTCGGCGCCAAGGCCGGAACCCCGGTCCAGTCGCCGCTCTTCTACGTCCACTGGGACATGGCCGAGGGCGTCCGCGCCGCCCCGCCGCCGCCGAAATCCAAGGGCGGCTACAGCGAACGCTCGCTGTTCGTGGCCAAGGGTAGCATCGAGGTCGACGGCCGCACCTTCCACGCAGGCCAGATGGTCGTCCTGTCGGCCAACGCCGAGCCGACCGTCACCGCGCTCGCCCCCTCCAGCGTCATGGTCCTGGGCGGCGAGCCGGTCGGCGAACGCCTGATCTGGTGGAACTTCGTCTCCTCGTCCCAGGCCCGCATGGACCAGGCCAAGGCCGACTGGAAAGCCGGCCGCATGACCCTGCCCGCCGAAGACGCGCTGGAGTTCATCCCCCTGCCGGACGAACCCGCCCAGGCCACTCGCGCCCCCGAACCCGTCGAGCCCAAGCCGACCGACCCGGTCTAGAGGCGAGGCGGTCCCGCTTTCGCAGGCGGCTCTCTGAAGGCGGTGAGAGTTCGCCTACCGTCGGTTCTCGATTCTGCTAAGGCTTCGGAATGAAAAGGATTCGCAGTCTGATCGTCGCCAATTTCTGTTGGCGTGGCCGCTTAAACCGCTCGAGTTTCTATATCTCTATCGGCCTCTTCTACCTTTTGGGACTGCTTGCCCTGCCGTTGCAGGTTGTCCAGTCCGTCGCAGCAGCCCGCGACGCGACGTCCCTTCTGGTGGTCCTGAACGGGCTTTTGGTGGTTGTGGGCGTGGTGATGGCCTGGTTCATGCTCGGGGCGGTCGTGCGGCGTTTGCATGATCGTGGCAAAAGCGGATTGTGGCTGTTCCTCTTCTTTGGCCCCCATGCGGCGGTCGTAGCCCTGATCTCCCGGATTCCGCTCAGCGATCAGAAGACGATCCTGCTCAGCCTCATCCTCGGTTTTGTCGTCGCGGCGCCGTTCCTGATCTGGGGAGCGGTTGAGATATTCTGCCTTCGTGGTCGTCAGGACGCCAACCGCTATGGCCCTGATCCGCTTGCAACCGCAGAGACAAACACACTGGTCGCTCAGCCCATCGAGTAGAGGCGATCTCGAGCGTCGCACTGGTCGAAGGCGATGTCGAACAGCGGGCCGTCGGGTCGGCAGATGTAGCATTGGCCGACCTGGTTCCGACGCACCTGGGCATCGCCGTAAAACGCGGCTTGCTCCAGGCGGTTCGCGCACGCCGCCTCGCGCTGAACCACCCATGCGCCTACCGCTGCGAGCGTGACGGCGGCCAATCCGCCGAGAACCATCAGATGGCTGCGCTGCATAGTCTCTTCCCTTGAGGAATTCTGTTTAAAGACTTGGCTGTGTGCTCTCAAAGCGCCCGCAGGAACTCAATCAGCGCCGCGCTCACTTCCTCCGCCCGTTCCTGCTGCAACCAATGCCCCGCCCCCGGCAGGACCACCTGCCCGCGCAGGGCGGTCAGCCAGTCCTTCTGCGCCGCCTCAAACGGACCGGCGTAGTGGCGGACGGGGTCGCGCTCGCCGACCATGAAGAGGGCGGGCTGAGCAATCTGCTGGCCTTGCAGGAAGGCTGTCAGGCTCCAGTTGCGGTCGAGGCAGCGGTACCAGTCCAGCGGTCCCTTGAAGCCCGAGGCGCTGAAGGCGGCGACGTATTCCTCGAAGTGCGCCTCGCTCATCCACGGCGGCAGGATCGCGTGGTCGGAAATGCTGTCCAGCAGACTGACGCCCTCGGGCATGAAGCCGGTCGATTGGTCCGCCGTGGCGGTGGCGCCGTCATAGGCCCAGAACATCTTCCTCAGAGCCGTGGCCGGATCGGCGTCCAGTTCGACATGAGCCTCCGGTGACTGGAAGCGGTTGATGTAGAGGTCGCCCAGGCCCGCTCGCTTGGTGATCGCCGCCATGGCGGCGGTCGGCGGTCCCTTGGGCCGACGCGGCTGGAAGGGCACCGACAGGCCGGCCACGGCGCGGAACACATCCGGCCGCATCATGGCGCAGTGCCAGGCCACCGCCGAGCCCCAGTCATGACCGACGACCACGGCCTGATCTTCCCCCAGCGCCCGGACCAGATCGACCATGTCTCCGACCAGATGCAGGATGGTGTGGTCCTCCCCATCGGCGGGTTTGTCGGTCCCGCCATAGCCGCGCATGTCGGGGGCGACGGCGTGATAACCCGCCTCGGCCAGGGCCTGAACCTGGGCTCGCCAACTGATCCCCAGTTCGGGAAAGCCGTGGATCAGCAGGACCAGCGGGCCTTCACCGGCCTCCAGCACCTGTTGCGTCAGGCCGTCGGTGGCGATGCGGCGGGTCTGCATGGGCGGTCCTCCGTTTGCGGTCAGCCTAGCGCCTTTTCAGTCTCTGGCGAGAGTGGCGAACGTTCCCGTTCCGTTTCGTGACGCGGGGCGCTATGGATCGGGCGTGACCGACGTCTCCGCCCCTTCCACCGTCCAGCCCGCGACTGCGTTCGCGGCGGACCTGCCGCCCGCCCTGGCCACGCCGCCGGGCGCGGGGGCCGTGTGCGACGCGGCGGGCGCCAGGAAGATCGGGCGCGGCGCGGCCGAGGGCATCTTTCTGGGCGGCGCCGTCATGGTCGCCCACGCCAGCCTGACCGCGCGCCGTCTGGGCCTCAGCCCGCCGCCGCGCTCGACCGAGATGCTGGACGTGCTGGAGCTCTACGCCTTCGTGCGTCCTGCAAAATTCTGCGCGCCCTCGCCGTCGGGGCTGGCTCTGGCCATGGGGCGGAGCGAACCGAAGGGGGCCGAGGCTCAGGCCCGGGCTCTGCGCGACGCCGCCGCCGACCTGCTGAATGAACTGACGGACCCCGCCTATCCGGGCCGCGAGGACGCCTTCACCCTGGCCGGGACGCTGGACCGGGCGGGTTGGTCGTGGGGCGGGCGCGTCCTGGCCGCGCTTCAGGCCGGACCCCTGCGCGACCGGCGCGAGCGCGGCACCGGTCTGGACGTCTGGTCGCGCCTGGCCGAATGGGAGGACGAGGCCCCGCGCGGCGAGGCCGGGTCCGCGCCGGTCGATTCTGAGAGCGCCCGCATCCGTCTGGACAAGCTGTTGCAGGCCTCGGGTCTGGACGAGACGCGGCCGGCCCAGTCCGACTACGCCGCCGAGGCCGCCTACGCCTTTTCGCCGCGCAACGAGGAGGGCCGCCCCCGCGTCCTTCTGGCCGAGGCCGGCACGGGCACCGGCAAGACCCTCGGCTATCTGGCCCCGGCCAGCCTGTGGGCCGAACGCAATTCGGGGGCGGCCTGGGTCTCGACCTATACCCGCGCCCTCCAACGCCAGATCGACCGCGAAAGCCGCGCCCTGTGGCCGGACGAGGCCGAGCGCCGCAAGAAGACGGTGGTGCGCAAGGGCCGCGAAAACTACCTCTGCCTGCTGAACCTGCAGGACATGATGCAGGCGGCCCAGCTGGGGAATGGCGACCTGATCGGCATGGGGCTGGCGGCGCGCTGGGCCGCCCACAGCCGCGACGGCGACATGACCGGCGGCGACTATCCCGGCTGGCTGCCCGGCCTCTATGCGACGGCCCCCAGCCATCAGGCCAGCCCGGCCAATCTGGTCGATCGGCGCGGCGAATGCGTCCACGCCGCCTGTCCGCACTACCGGCTCTGCTTCGTCGAAAAGACCATCCGCGCCAGCCGCCGGGCCGATCTGGTCGTGGCCAACCACGCCCTGGTCATGACCCAGGCCGCCTTCGACGGGGCCCGCTCGGCGCGCGGCCTGAAGCAGGACGGCGAGACGGCGGCGCTGAAACGCATCGTCTTCGACGAGGGCCACCACCTGTTCGACGCCGCCGACAGCGCCTTCTCCGCCGCCCTGTCGGGTCAGGAAGCCGCCGAGCTGCGCCGCTGGATCAGAGGTCCCGAGGGGCGGGGCCGTCGCGGGCGCGGGCTGGAGCAGAGGCTGGGCGACCTGTGCGCCGACAACGAGGCCGCCGCCAAGGCCCTGAAGGACGCCATGATCGCCGCCGCCGCCCTGCCGGGCGAGGGCGTATCCGGCCGCATCGCGCCAGCGTCGGGCGAGATCAACCCCATCGGCCCGATCGAGGCCTTCCTGGTCGCCGCCCTGGAACAGCTGTGCGCCCGCAGTCAGGAAACCGGCGGGACCGAGTTCGGCATGGAGTGCGCCCTGCGCCCGGCCACAGAGCCGGTGCTCGAGGCGGCCCGCGCCGCCGCCCGCGCCATCGCCGCCGTTGAGGCGCCGCTTCTGGCCCTGTCCCGTCACCTTGAGGATATTCTAGACGAGGAGGCCGCCGAGCTGGACGGCGCCGCCCGCGCCCGCATCGAAGGCGCGCTGCGCGGCATGGACCGGCGCGCGCGCATGACCCTGCCGGGCTGGCGCTCCATGCTGGCGGCGCTTGAGGAGGGCGGCGACGAACCCGATCCTGATTTCGTCGACTGGCTGAGCGCCGAAGCCGCCTTTGGTCGCATCCACGACGTGGCCCTGCGACGTCACTGGATCGACCCGACCGTGCCTTTGGAAGCCGCCGTGGTCATGCCCGCCCACGGGGTGCTGGTGACCAGCGCCACCTTGTCCGACCCCGCCGCGGAAGACCCCTTCCAGCTGGCCCGGATGCGCACTGGCGCGGCCCGCCTGATCGAGCCGGCGCGGACGCTGAAGGTCGACAGCCCCTTCGACTACGCCGCCAACAGCCGCATCATCGTCGTCAACGACCTGATGAAGGACGACCCGCGCCAGATCGCGGCGGCCATGCGCGAACTGTTCCTGGCGGCGGGCGGCGGGGGACTGGGGCTTTTCACCGCCATCCGTCGGCTGAAGACCGTCTATGAGCGGCTGGGGCCGGACCTGGCCAAGGCGGGCGTCCCCCTCTACGCCCAGCACGTCGATCCGCTGGAGGTCGGGGCGCTGGTGGATGTCTTCCGCGCGGAGCAGGACAGCTGCCTGTTGGGCACCGACGCCGTGCGGGATGGCGTGGACGTGCCGGGCCGCAGCTTGCGCGTGCTGGCCTTCGACCGCGTCCCCTGGCCGCGCCCCGACCTGCTGCACAAGGCCCGGCGCGAGCGCTTCGGCGGCAAGACCTATGACGACGCCCTGGCGCGCGGCCGCATCGCCCAGGCGTTTGGCCGCCTGATCCGCCGAGCGGACGACAAGGGGGTCTTCCTCATGCTGGACGCCGCCTGTCCGACCCGCCTGTTCGCCGGCCTGCCGCCCGGAACCGAGGTCCAACGCATGGGTCTGGCCGAGGCGGTGGAACTGACGAAGGGTTTCCTGACCTCCGAGGCCTGAAACCCCGGCCCCCTCTCCCTTCCGTCATCCTCCGGCGAGCGGAGCGAGACCGGGGGACCCAGCGGCGCCCGCAGGGCGAAAGACCCACGCGCTGCGGTTGCCGTTAAGATCGCCTTCGGCGCCGCTGGGTCCCCCGGTCGGCGCCGCTTCGCGGCTTGCCGGAGGATGACGAAAGAGAAGAGGGCGCTGCACCCTGTCGCTTGATCGTCTATCTGAGACACAGCCACCCCAACCGACTGGCAGACCATGTCCAAGACCACCCCCGCGACCGTGGCCCTGACCAGGGCCGGGGTCGCCTTTGAGCTCTTCCCCTACGACTACGACCCCGATGCGCCGCGCGTGGGTCTGCAGGCGGCCGAGGCTCTGGGCTGGGCGCCGGAACAGGTGTTCAAGACCCTGATGACCCTGGTGGACGCCAAGCCCGCCTGCGTCATTGTCCCGTCCGACTGCGAGGTCAGCATGAAGAAGCTGGCGGCGGCTCTCGGCGGCAAGTCGGCCCAGATGATGAAGCCCGCCGACGCCGAGCGCCTGACGGGCTACAAGGTCGGCGGCGTCAGCCCCTTTGGTCAGAGGAAGGCCGTGCCGACGGTGATGGACGAGACGGCGATCCTGTTCGACCGCATCCTGATCAACGGCGGCCAGCGCGGCCTGCTGCTGGGCCTGACCCCGGACGAGGCGGCGCGGGCGGCGGGGGCGAAACTGGCCGACCTGACGGCCTGAACCCTAGCCTTCGAAGGTCACGACCACGCTATCGGCCGAGCGTTCGGCCTCGCCGTGGAAGACCGCCTCGATATTGTTGCCGTCCGGGTCCAGCAGGAAGGTGGCGTAGTAGCCAGGGTGATAGGGCCGCTCGCCCGGCGCGCCGTTGTCGGTCCCGCCCGCCGCCAGCCCCGCCTTGTGGAAGGCCTCGACCATGGCGCGGTCCTTCGCCTGAAACGCCAGGTGGCAGCGCCCGGTCGGTCGGCCCTGCGCCGCTATGCTGTCCACCGCCGAGACAAACAGTTCGTCGGCCCAGAAGAAGCGCTCCGCCTCGCCGCCGATCGGCACGTCCAGGGCCTCCAGCACCGCGCCGTAGAAGCGGCGGCTGGTCTCAAGATCGGGCGTCACCAGTTGCAGGTGGTCGATCAGTCGACCGCGATGAAGCTGCTGTGTCTCCATGGTCTTCGTCTCCTGTCAGGTTGCGATTCGAACGGGCGGCAGACTGGCCCGTTCCTGCTGACAGGGCGTGTCAGCAGCCTCAGCTCCTGCTAGACGAAGCCCATGACCGACGCTCAAGCTGAACCCGTCCGCCACAGCCGCAAGGGGCTGATCATCCCCTTCGCCATCGTTTTCGTCGGCCTGGCCGTCTGGACCGGCTGGTGGTTCGTGCTGACGCAGCAGATCGAGAAGAAGCTGGAAGGCCGCATCGCCCGGCTGGAGCAGTCGGGCTGGACCGTGAAGCATGCAGGCCTGACCACGACCGGCTGGCCGCTGCGGGCGCGGGTGGCGATGAAGCATGTGGACGTCATCGCGCCCTCCGGTCATGCGGTGGCTGCACCCGAGATCGTGGCCGAGGCCAATGCCTACAACCCGACCAAGTGGGTGATCATCGCGCCCGACGGTCTGGTCATGACGCGCGGCGCCAAGGGCAAGACGGCGGTGCGCGCCGAGGCCATTCGCATGAGCGTCCACGGCCTGACCCAGCGTTGGCCCAATGTGGCGGTCGAGTTGTCCAAGCCGGTCTTCACCGCCTTGCCTGACGCCGAACCCTTCCCCCTGGCCAAGGCGGGTTTGGTCCAGTTCTACATGCGGCCGCACGTGGCCGGGTCGAACGCCCCGACGGACGACGTCGACGTCCTGTTCCGTCTGGTCGACGGCGAGGGCCGCCCCAATGGCCCGGTCGAGGGCCTGACCCAGTCCGGGAGGCTGAACGCCCAGGTCGAGGCTGTGATCGAGAAGGCCGGCGCGCTGAAGGGCGCGGACGCCAAGGGCCTGCTGTCGGCCTGGACCGCCGCCGGCGGGCGCTTTGTCGAGATGAAGGGTGAACTGGGCGCGGGCGAGAGCAAGACCTTCCTGTCCAGCCCGGCCCTGTCGGCCGACGACAAGGGGCGTCTGGAGGGCGAGGTCTTCCTGCGCGCCGAGAAGCCTCTGGCCGCCATCGTCGGTCTGGCCGGCGCCCAGCAGGGCGGTTCGGTGGATCGCGCCGCCGCCGCCCGCGCCGCCGCCGCCGCGCCGCAGGGCGGGATGGGTGAACAGGGCCAGGCGGTCGATCTGGTGCTGAACTTCAAGGGCGGGCGCACCTATCTGGGCCCCTTCGCCCTGGCCCCGGCGCCGCAGCTGTTCTGATGCTGGTCGAACCGCCGGAAGACCTTGAGCGGCTGGCGCTGGACCGCGCCCTGATCGCGGCGGCGCGGGCGCGTCTGGCCGCCGGGGCGCGCGGTGCCGCCGACGCCGACGCCATTGCCCTGCGTGCGCTGCTGCGCGACATTCCGGCGTCGGAGCGTCCGGCCCTGCGTGCCGTGTTGGGCCGCATCGAGGCGGCGACCGGCCCGGCTCTGGCCACCTGCGGGCCGCTGTCGCAGGCGCTGGCCGCCGACCGCTGGGGCCTGATCGGCCGTCCGGTCGCCGAGCCGGATCAGGCGCTGGCCACGGCCCGGCAAGGGGGCCGCGCCCTGATCGATCTCAGCGCCCGACCCTGGTGGGGCAAACTGCTGGCCTTGCCCATGCTCAAGGTCATCGCCGCCCTGCCGGACGACGCCGCCGGGACGCCCCGCGCCCTGCTGGTCTCGACCGAGGCCCCCGGCCCGACCGGCGACGACCGCACCTTCTGGGTCACAGATAGCCCCGCGTCCGACGCCCGTATCGTGGCGGCCCTGGGCGAGGCCGGCCTGATCGCCGCGCCCCTGACGGCGGGGGGCGGCTTGAAGCTGTTCGTCCTGACAGGCTATGTGCAGGCTGAGGACGGGCGGTTGAGCAACGCCCCCGGCCAGATGAGCGGCGTCATCGGCGCCGCGCCCGTTTACTGACCACGCATTTCGAGGATGACGCCCATGACCGACGCGAACACCGCGCCCGCCCCCAAGCCCGGCATCCTCGACATCGCCCCCTATGTGGGCGGCAAGGGCGCCATCGCCGGCTTCGCCGAGCCGATGAAGCTGTCGTCGAACGAGAACGCCCTGGGCGCCGGTCAGAAGGCGCGCGAGGCCTATGCCGCCGCCCTGAAGAACATCCATGTCTATCCCGACGGCCGCGCCACCAAGCTGCGCGAGGCGGTGGCCGCCCATCACGGTCTGGAGCCCGAGCGCCTGATCTTCGGCAACGGCTCGGACGAGGTCTTCGCCCTGCTGAACCAGACCTACTTGAGCGCGGGCGACAACATCGTCACCGGCCAGTACGGCTTCCTGGCCTACCGCATCTCGGCCAAGGCCTGCGGCGCCGAGGTCAAGCTGGCGGCCGAGCCGAACATGAAGGCCGAGGTCGAGGCCATCCTCGAACAGGTCGATGAGCGGACGAAGATCGTCTATGTCTCCAACCCGTCCAACCCGACCGGCAGCTGGAACTCGGGCGAGGAGATCCGCCGTCTGCACGCCGCCCTGCCGGCCCACGTCATCCTGGTGGTGGACGAGGCCTATGCCGAGTTCGTGGTCGAGCCGGAGTGGGAGACCAGCTTCGGTCTGGCCCGCGAGGCGTCGAACATCGTCGTCACCCGCACCTTCTCGAAGATCCACGGCCTAGGCGGCCTGCGCATCGGCTTCGGCTACGCGCCGCTGGCCATCGAACAGGCGGCGGATCGCATCCGCCTGCCGTTCAACGTCTCGGTGCCGGGGCTCGACGCCGCCACGGCTGCGCTCGGTGACGAGGCGCACCAGAAGGCCTCGCGCGATCTGGTGCTGGACTGGCGCCCGCGCATGACCCAGGCCATCCGCGGCTTCGGCTTTGAGGTCTTCCCCTCGGCGGGCAACTTCGTCCTGGTCCGTTTCGCCGATGAGAAGCGCAACGCCGCCGCCGCCAGCGATTATCTGAACTCCAAAGGCATCATCGTGCGTCCGGTCGGCGGCTACGGCCTGCCCGACTGCCTGCGCATCACCATCGGCACGGAAGACCAGAACCGCGCCGTGATCGACGCCCTCAGCGAGTTCGCCGCCAGCTGATCTGACTATTGCCCGCTGTTGAAACGGACGACCCCGATCAGGCCCGCGCGCCAGACGTGGTCGTCCTTCAGCAGGGGGCTGTCCTTGATGTCGCCCAGGCGCTGTTCGTAGTTGACGAAGGCGCCCATGCCGAAGCGGTCGCCGATCGGGATGGCCAGCAGGGCGGCTGCGCCCGCGCCCGCTGCGCCGCCGGACGGCTCATAGTCGCTGAAGCCGCTGCCCGGAACGGCGTCCGGAGCGATGCCGAAATAGCGCTTGGCTCGCGCATCGTCGAAGGCGCGGCCATAGGCCATGACCTGCAGCAGGCCGACGCGAGTCACGCGCTGATGGCCGACGGAGGCCATGACTTCCGTGCCTGCATCGTCGCCGGTGACGTCGTGCTGGACGCGGCCGCCGACCACCACATTCCCTGGCAGGCGCTTGTAGGCGTAGAGGGCGGCGTCGGCTCCCAGGTCGGGGCGATCCAGGGTCGAGCCCTCGATGTCGCCCGCGGCGAAACGCGGACGCAGTTGCACCCCGGCGTGGAAGTCGTCGCGCCTGATCGCGTTCCAGCCCAGGCCGTCCAGGCCGTTGGCGTAGACCACGTCGCGGTAAGAAGCCGAGCCCCAGGCGGTGAAGTTGAACTGATCGCTCTTGGCGCCGGTGGCGCTGAAGCCACGCACGACGCCGCCGCCGATATCCACCTTCCACGTCGTCGGGGCCTCGACCTGCTCATAGGGCTGGGCCTGCGCCAGGGCGGAGGCCGCGGGCAGGGCGAACAGGGCGGTCGCGAAGACGAGGGCGTGCAGTTTCATGAAGCATCCAGACGAGCGCCGGGCGGGGAGGCCCGGCTGCGGGATGCAACAGCCTAGGTTTTGGGCGTGAGCAAGGCGGTGGAGGCGGTTTCGATCCGGCTTTCCAGTTCGGCCATGAACTCGGCGCGCTTCAGACCCGCCGGAATGGGCGGCAGGAACTCGAAGACGACCACGCCCGGGTAGCGCTTGAAACCGTGCGCCGGCCAGTGGGCGCCGGAATTAGTGGCGATAGGCCAGCAGGGCGCGTTCACGTCGCGATAGATCGCGGCCACACCCGGCTTGTAGTCGGCGGGCTCTCCCGGCGTCGTGCGGGTGCCCTCCGGGAAGATCAGGATCTGGCGATCGTCGGCCAGACGGGCGCGGGTCTGGCGCACCATGTCCTTCAGCGCCTTGGAGTGGGCCGAGCGATCGACGGCGATCATCTTTGTCTTCCAGGCGAACCAGCCGAAGAAGGGCAGGGGCATCAGCTCCTTTTTCAGGACGAAGCAAGGGTCGTCGAGGATGGCGAAAGGCGCCACCACGTCCAGCATGCCCTGGTGCTTGGCGGCGATCAGAGCGGCGCCGGTCGGCCGGTGCTCCAATCCGCGAAACTCGACGCGAACGCCGGCGATCCAGCGCAGCCCGAACAGGACGAAGCGCGCCCACAGCTTGATGACCCCCATGGCCGCGCGGTGCGGCATCAGCAGCGCCGGCGACAGGCCGACGGCGAAGATCACCATCGACAGATAGAGCCATAGGGTGAAGATCAGCGAGCGCAGCACAGTCATTCTCGGGCCTTGGGTTCGCCTTGGGCGACGGCGTCGTCGGCGGCGGGACGTTCAGGATGATTGCCCGTCAGGCGATGCATCCCCTCGCGGCCCAGCACGGCCAGGTATTTCATGTATTCCAACGTCATGCGCCGGGCTGTGACAGCGGCGCGCCACCAGCGCGAGTTGTCCAGCGATGGCGTCGAGACGGCGTAGGGTGTCAAGCGGACCCCCGGCGCGGCGCCGCGGATCTCCAGCAGGCTGCGCGGCATATGGTAGTCGGACGTGACGACGATCAGATCGTCATAGCCCTTGGCCCGCGCCCAGGCGGCGATCTCCTGGGCGTTGCCGACGGTGTTCTCGGCCTCGAAGCCCAGATCGACGCAGCAGTTGAACAGCTTGGTCGAGCCCGGGGTCAGGGCGCGCAGTTCCTTGCGACGCACGTCGCGATTGACGCCAGAGATCAGCACCCGGCGGCCCTTGTCCTGCTCCAGCAGGCGAATGGCCGCGTTGACGCGCTCGGCCGAGGGGCCGGTCAGGGCGACGATGGCGTCGGCGCGCGCCGGTTCGGGCGCCGGCGTCAGGCCACGCACGCGCTCGGCGAAGGCGAACAGCCCCACCAGCCACATCAGCGCCACCACGGCGATCAGCGTCAGGAACTTCATGATGCTTAACTAGCCACGACCGCCCAGCTTCGCCAGCGCCGTGAAGCGGGCGGCCAACATGGCGACGCCGAAGGCCAGGATCGGACAGGCGATCAGAACGGCCAGATCGCTGAAGGCCAGGGGCAGGGCTGGAGTCAGTCCGCCCTCGCCGCCGATCAGCCGCAGCAGGCCCAGCATCAAAGCAGCCACGCCCGCCCCCATGGCCCCTGCCTGGGCCGCCAGCCTGCCGAAGCGGCGCTGGAACAGGCCCGCGACATAGCCGTCCGAGGCCCCGTTCAGGCTCAGGGTCTCGATCACCGAGGCCTGGGCCGCCATGCCGGCGCGGGTGGCGTAGGCGATGACCGCCGCCGTCGCGGCCGCGATCAGCAGGAAGGCGGCGCCTGCCAGGGCCGTGATGACCCCGGCCGAGCGCTCGACCTCGCCGCGCCACAGGCTGTGGTCGTCGACAGACGCGTCCAGTCCGGCCTCGGCCAGGGCGCGGCTGAGCGTGGGGGCGCTGGCCGGGTTGTTCGGGTCCAGCCGCACCGTGACCAGATAGGGCAGGGGCAGGTCGGGCAGGGCGGCCTCGCCGACCCAGGGTCGCAGCAGGCGCTCCGCCGCCTTGCGGTCCATGGCCTCGGCCTCGGCCACGCCCTTGACCCCGGCCAGGGTCTCGGCGGCGCGGGCGGCGGCGGTGGGGCCGGTCTCGTCCACGCGCGGGCGCACCTGGACCGTGGCCTCGGCCCGCAGCTGACGCGCCCAGCCGTGCGCGGCCCGGTCGGCGGCCAGGGCCCCGACGGCGGTGATGGAGGCGAGGAAGCATAGGACGGCGACCACCACCATCAGCCAGCGCTCGCCGCCCGCCTCGCGCGACAGCAGGCCGGGGCCGGGTCGGAACAGGGCGCGGATCATGCGGCCTCCCCCGCCGGAGCGGCTTGGCTCAGATGGCCGTTCTCCAGATGCAGGACGGCGGCGCCGACCCGCTGGGCCAGAGCTTCGTCGTGGCTGGCGATCAGGACGGTGGCGCCCAGCTTGTTCAGCGACTGGAACAGCCGCATCAGCTTCTCGCCCATGGGGCGGTCGACGCTGCCGGTCGGTTCGTCGGCCAGGATCAGGCGGGGACGGGTGATGACGGCGCGGGCGATGGCCAGGCGCTGTTTCTCGCCGCCGGATAGGGCGGGGGGCAGGGCGTCCATGCGGTCGCCCAGGCCGACCCAGCGCAGCATCTCGGCCACGTCGGCGGCATGGTCCGCGCGCTTGCCGCCCGCCAGGGTCAGGGGCAGGGCGGCGTTGTCAAAGGCCGATAGGTGGTCCAGCAGGCGGAAATCCTGAAACACCACCCCCATCCGCCGTCTGAAGGCAGGCACGCCGCCGCGCGGCAAGTCGGTGACCTCGCGTCCGAACAGGCTGATTCGCCCCGTCTGCGGCCGTTCGGCCAAGGTTAGCAGCCGCAAAAGCGACGATTTGCCCGCGCCGGAGGGTCCGGTAAGGAAGTGGAAAGAGCCCTGCGGCAGACTAAGGTTAACGTCGCGCAGGACGTCGGGCCTGTCCGCATAGCCGAAACCCACGCCCCGCAGGCGGACGGTGTCGGGCGCGGAATCAGGGTCGGCGGCGCGTCGGGTCGAGTTTGGCATCAGGTTTCGTATTGGACCGGGGCGTTGCGGGCGCCTCGACAGGAGGGGGCGTCGAGCCTCGCAGTCAGCTGACATGATACTGACCTGCCCCGCCTGCGCCACCAGCTATTTTGTGTCCGATGAGGCGATCGGTCCGAACGGACGCCGCGTGCGCTGCAAGTCCTGTGGCCATGACTGGCGCGCGACCCTGGAGGACGAGCCCCTGGAGCTGTCCGCCGCCGAGGAGCCTGCCGTTGAACACGCCGGCTTCGGCAAGCGCGACGAGACGCCCGACAGCCTGGCCGAAACGCCCGCCCCCGAACTGCCGCGCGCCTTCCGGGCCAAGGCGGAACAGCAACGCAAGATGCGCCGTGCCGCGGCCCAGGGCGCGGCCTGGGCGGTTTTGACGGTTGTTGTCGTTTCGCTGGTGGCAGCGGCCTTCGTCTTCCGTCTTCAGATCGTCCAGGCCTGGCCCCGGGCGGCGGCGATCTACAACCTGGTCAGGGCGCCGGTGAATCTGGCCGGTCTCGAATTCGAAGCCGTGGGCGCCAGGACCGCCTCGCATGACCCTGGCAAGGTCGTGGTTTCAGGTGCGCTGCGCAATATCCGCGACAATGAGGTTGTGGCGCCGCCCGTGCGCGTGGCCCTTCTCAATGCGGCAGGGGACGAACTGGCGCACCGGGTCGTGCGTTTGGAAACCGCGCCGGTCCTGCCCGGCAAGGTCCAGGGCTTCGCTGTCGTCATTCCTGATCCGGAACGCAAGGCGTCCGGCGTCGGCGTTGACTTCGTCATGGAGCCGAAGAAGACCGCCCATGCCGCCCCGATCCCCGCGCCGCGCATTGAGCAGGCTGCCGCCCGCCCCGCGCGTCGCGCCCCTCCGCCCGCCCCGGAAGAAGGTCTGCGTCGCGCCACGGCCTATGATCTGACGCCTGTGGACGCCCAGCCTCTCGACAGCAGCCCCGCCTAGGGTCTATCCGCCGGGCATGGCTGATCACGACCCGACGCCCGCCCCGACTGTTCTTCTGCCGCAAGCCGAGATCGAGGCGATCGTCGCCGACCTCGCGCGGCGCATCGCCCCCGTCATCGACGACGAGACGGTGGCCGCTGTCCTGCTGACCGGCGGGCTGTGGTTCGGGGCCGACCTGACCCGCGCCCTGTCGCGCGAAGGCCGCCACGTCCGTTTCGACGCCCTATGGCTGGCCTCCTATGGCGACGAGAAGACCAGTCGCGGCAAGATCGACGTCTATGCGCCCTATCAGCGGCCCATCGCGGGCAAGCGGGTGCTGATCCTGGACGACGTCTTCGACACCGGCCTGTCGCTGGCCGAGGCCGTTCGCATCACGAAGGAAGCCGGAGCGTCGGAAGTCCTGACCTGCGTCTTCGCCCGCAAGCCCTGGCCCGAGGCGCGCGCGCCCGAACCCGACTTCGTCGGCTGGGAGGCCCCCAACCGCTTCCTCGTCGGCTACGGCCTGGACCACAGGGGCGGGATGCGCGGCCTGCCGGACATCTGCGCGCTGGACTGAGGCCTAGAGCCAGTCCGCCATCGGCTCGCGCGCGAACATCTGCTCATAGGTCGGGCGTGGGCGGATGACCGCGCTGCGCTCACCGTCGACCAGAACCTCGGCGGCCAGGGGGCGGGTGTTGTACTCCCCGCTCATGACGGCCCCATAGGCGCCCGCGCTCATGAAGACCACCAGATCGCCCGCCTCGAGCGGCGGCAGGTCGCGGTCGCGGGCGAAGGTGTCGCCGGTCTCGCAGACGGGGCCGACCACGTCGTAGGGGCGCATCTCGCCTGCGCGCGGCCGCACGGGCTTCAGGTCGTGGAAGGCGTCATAGAGGGCGGGACGCATCAGGTCGTTCATCGCCGCGTCGAGCACCAGGAAGCGGCGGCCGTCGGTGCGCTCATTGACCTGAATGACCCGGCTCAACAGCACGCCGGCGTTGGCGGCCATCAGCCGGCCCGGCTCGAAGGCCGCCTCGACGTTCAGACCGTCCAGCACCCGCGCGGCCATGGCCACATAGTCGACGGGCGAGGCGGTTTCCGCGTCGCCGTAATAGGGCACGCCCAGGCCGCCGCCGAGGTCGAGGCGGGTGACGCTGTAGCCGTCGGCGCGCAGGGTTTCGGTCATCTGGCGCAGGACGCGGAAGGCGTTTTCCAGCGGCGTCAGGTCGGTGATCTGGCTGCCGATGTGGCAAGCCAGGCCCACGGGCGTGACGTGCGGCGAGGCGGAGGCGCGGGCGTAGAGGGACAGGGCCTCCTCGACCGGCACGCCGAACTTGTCGCCCGCGCCGCCGGTGGTGATCTTGGCGTGGCCGCCGGCGCCGATCTTGGGATTGACGCGGATGGCGATGGCCGGGGAAACCGACTTCTCGGCCGCCACGAGGATCAGCCGCTCCAGCTCCGCCGAGGACTCGACGTTGATCTGACGCACGCCGACGTCGATGGCGAAGGCCAGTTCGGCGTCGGTCTTGCCCACGCCGGAGAAGATGATGCGCTCGCCCGGGACGCCCGCCGCTAGCGCCCGACGGATCTCGCCCTCGGACACGGTGTCGGCGCCGCAGCCCATCTGCGCCAGGGTCGCCAGCACCGACAGGTTGGAGTTGGCCTTGACCGCGAAGGCGATCAGAGCCTCGCCGAGCGCGTCCTTGTGGGCGTCGCAGGCGTCGCGCAGCAGACCATAGTGACGACGCAGGGTGGCCGAGGAATAGACATAGGTCGGGGTGCCGACCTCCGCCGCCAGCGTCTCCAGCGAGACGCCCTCGGCGTGCAGGACGCCGTCCTTCAGGTCGAAATAATGCACCGGCGGGGAGTCCAGTCTGGAGGAAGAAGGCCGATCAGAGCGGCGGCGTGCGGCCGAACGGGTCCGAGGCGCCGCTGTCGATGGGGTTCTGGCTGTTCGGGCGGTTCACGGTCGCCGGCTCAGGCAGGGATTTGGCGTTCCGGTCGCGCGGCGCGCGCTCGGTCTGGACGGCGCCGGGCGCTTCCAGATCGGCCATGCGGCCGCAGCCCGAGAGAAGGAGGGCGGCGGCGCCCGCGAGGATCAGGGTCTTTTTCACAGGCGGCTTCTCCAGTCGGCGATGCGGGCGCGGACCTGTTCCGGCGCCGTGCCGCCGAAGCTCTGGCGGCTGGCGCAGGAGGCTTCGGGCGTCAGGACTTCATACACGCCTTCGGTGATCCGGCCATCCAGAGCCTGCAGCTCGGTCAGCGGCAATTCGCCCAGACCGACGCCGAGCGCCTCGGCCCGCTTCACGGCGGCGCCGGTGACGTGGTGCGCCTGGCGGAAGGGCAGGTTCAGCTCGCGCACCAGCCAGTCGGCCAGATCGGTGGCGGTCGAGAAGCCGGCCCCGGCGGCGGCGGCCATGCGCGGCGTGTTGGGGATGATGGCGGCGACCATGGCGGTCATGGCCGTCAGGGCCAGATCGAGGGCGTCGAAGGCCTCGAACACCGGCGGCTTGTCCTCCTGCATGTCCTTGGAATAGGCCAGGGGCAGGCCCTTCATCACCGTGGTCAGGGCGATCAGGGCGCCGTTGATGCGGCCCGTCTTGGCGCGCACCAGCTCGGCGGCGTCGGGGTTGCGCTTCTGCGGCATGATCGACGAGCCGGTGGTCAGGTCATCGGGCAGGGAGGCGAAGCCGAACATCGGCGTCATCCAGACCACGATCTCCTCGGCCAGACGCGACAGGTGGCCCGCCGCGATCGAGGCGGCGGCCAGGCTTTCCAGGGCGAAGTCGCGGTCGGACACGGCGTCCAGCGAATTGGCCATCGGACGGTCGAAGCCGAGCGCCTTGGCGGTCATGTGGCGGTCGATGGGGAAGGGCGAGCCGGCCAGGGCCGCGGCGCCCAGCGGGTTCTCGTTCATCCGGGTGCGGGCGTCGGCAAAGCGGCTGGCGTCGCGGCCGAACATCTCGACATAGGCCATCAGGTGGTGGCCGAAGGTCACCGGCTGGGCCGTCTGCAGGTGAGTGAAGCCGGGCATCAGGTCGCCCGCGTGCTGCTCGGCGCGGTCCAGCAGGGCGGCTTGCAGCGCCTTCAGCTGCGCCACGGTGCGGTCGCAGGCGTCGCGCACCCACAGGCGGAAGTCCGTCGCCACCTGGTCGTTGCGGCTGCGCGCCGTGTGCAGACGCCCCGACGGCTCGCCGATCAGCTCGGACAGGCGGGCCTCGACGTTCATGTGGATGTCTTCATAGGCGTCACGGAAGGGGAAGGTCCCGCCCCTGATCTCGCCCTCGATGGCGTCCAGCCCGCCCAGGATGGCCTCGGCGTCGGCCTGCTGGATGATGCCCTGCTGGGCCAGCATGCGGCAATGCGCCCGCGACCCGGCCAGATCCTGCGCCCACAGGCGTTTGTCGACGCCGATGGAGACGTTGATGGCCTGCATGATGTCGGCGGGCTTGGCGCTGAAGCGTCCGCCCCATAGAGACTGACCCTGAGGGGTGTTGGAAGGCGTGTCGGACATGAGCGGCTCTAAACGGACTTTGGCGGGCGTGGCGACGGCGGTGCTGCTGATCGGCGTGATCGGCGGCGCGGCGATGCTATACGCCAATCGCGACGGCGGGGGCAAAGAGTCCGCGCCTTCGTCGCTGGCGGTTTACGCCAAGGGCTCGCTGTCCAAGCTGCTGACGCCCGCCCCCACGCTCGCGCCCGACTACGTCTTCAAGGACGCCGAGGGCCGCGATGTCCGTTTCAGCGCCTTCAAGGGCAAGGTGGCGGTGGTCAACCTGTGGGCCACCTGGTGCGCGCCCTGCAAGATCGAGATGCCGACTCTGGCGGCGCTGGCCGAGCACTACAAGGGCCGCGACGACGTGGCCGTGGTGACCATCAGCATGGACGTGGACAAGGCCGTGCCCGAGGCCCGCGCCTTCATCGCCGACCACCCGCCTCTGGCCTATTACGCCGATCCGAAATTCCAGCTGCCGTTCGAGTTTCCCGGCAAGGGGGCCATGCCCCAGACGATCCTGCTGGATCGTCAGGGCAATGTCCGCGCGGTCCTGACCGGCGAGGCCGATTGGGCGAGCGATGAGGCCAAGGCTCTGGTTGAGGCCTTGCTGGCCGAACGGTGACGACCGTCAGACGTCCGCTGCGCCTACGCCGCGCCCGCCGCCCGGCACCGGAGCCACGTCCAGCAGCTTCAGTCGGAAGACCAGGACGGCGTTGCCGGGGATCAGCGGCGGTCCGCCCGCCTCGCCATAGCCCAGCTCAGGCGGGACGTAGAGCAGCCATTCGTCGCCGGGCTTCATCAGTTGCAGGGCTTCGGTCCAGCCGGGTACGACCTGTTCGGGGCTGAAGACAGCGGGGGCGCCGCGCTTGAACGAGCTGTCGAAGACGGTGCCGTCGGTCAGGCTGCCTTCATAGTCGACGCGCGCCAGATCGTTGCGGTCGGGATGAACCCCGCCCGCCGGGCCGCTGGCGACCACCTTGTACTGCAGGCCTGACGGCAGGGTCTGGACTCCCTCCGCCGTGGCATTGGTCTTCATGAAGGCGGCGGCGGCCTCGGCGTTCTTCGCCAGATCCGCGCCTGACACGGCGGGCTGGCGGTTACAGGCGCTCACAGCCAGCAGGGCGGCGGCGGAGACCGCGATCAGTGCGGGCCCAAAGGGGCGTTCAGCCCATGCGAAGTTCATAGCCGCGTTCCTTAAGCGCTTCGCCGATTTCCTCGGCATGACGGGCGTCGCGGGTCTCGACCATGATGTCGAACTCCGCTCCCTTGGCCGGCACGTCCAGCGCCAGCCGGTTATGCACGACATCGATGATGTTGCCGCCCAGGCCGCCGATCACGGCGGCCATGGCCGACAGCATGCCGGGGCGGTCGTCGCCCAGGATGCGATAGACGATCAGGCGCTTCTCGCGAACCATTTCGCGGTTCAGCACCACCGCCAGCATGCGGGCGTCGATATTGCCGCCGGTCAGCTCGACGCCGACCTTCATGCCCTTGAAGCGTTCCGGGTTGGCCAGGATGGCGGCCAGACCGCCGGCCCCGGCGCCCTCGGCCACCGTCTTCTCCAAGGTCGCCAGCAGGGCCACGCCCTTCTCGAAGTCGGCTTCCTCGCAGACGAAGACCTCGTCGATCAGGCCGTCGGCCAGGGCGAAGGGGATTTCGCCCACGGCCTTGATGGCGATGCCCTCGGCGATGGTCTGGCCGCTGCACCTGGCCGGCTCGCCGCGACGACGGGCGGTGAAGGAGGGATAACGGGCCGCCTCGACGCCATAGATCTTGATGTCGGGCTTCATCGCCTTGGCGGCGATGGCGCTGCCGGCGATCAGCCCGCCGCCGCCAATGGGGATGATCAGGGCGTCCAGATCGGGCGCGTCCTCGACGAATTCTAGGCCGCAGACGCCTTGGCCTGCGACAATCCCCTCGTCGTCGAAGGCCGAGACGAAGACATAGCCGTGCTCGGCCTGAAGGCGCTTGGCCTCCTCGGTCGAGCCGGAGAAATCGAGGCCGTGGATGACGACATTGGCGCCGTGGGCGCGCGTGCCGTCCACTTTCACGAAGGGGGTGCCCTCGGGCATGACGATGGTCACGGGCACGCCCAGACGGCCGCCGTGATAGGCCAGGGCCTGGGCGTGGTTGCCCGCCGAGGCGGCGACGACGCCGCGCTTCATTTCATCCGGCGTCAGCTGCAGCAGCCGGTTCAGGGCGCCGCGCTCCTTGAAGCTGCCGGTGAAGTGCAGGTTGTCGAACTTGATCCAGATTTCCGCGCCGGTCAGTTGCGACAGGCGGCGGGAATAGCGGACAGGCGTGCGGTCGACCTGGCCGGCGATGCGTGACTGCGCCGCGCGGATGTCGTCGATGGTGACGGTCATGAAGCCCCTGAACTCGTTTCTCGGCCGGTCTCTGCGCCCGGTCTCCGGCGCTCTTGTGGCGCAGGCCGCGACGCCGGGCAACCTTGACTCGCCGCGTCATAGGGGGTCATGCCGGTGACGCTTGAAACGCGTTCCGGGAGCAGCCTCCATGTCGATCCGTCGCCCTTCCTTCGCCCTCGCCGCCATTGTTGCGGCCGGATTGGCCCTTGGCGCCTGCGCCACCACTCCGATGGGGGGCGTGACCGGCGGCGACTCGACCGAGTTCAGCGCAGACGCCTTCGCCTGGTCGACCCGCGCGGGCCAGGCCTCGATCGAGGGGCGTGTCGCCTTCGTCCAGGACGGAAAGAGCTTTCATTGCGTCGGCAATGTCGGCCTGATCCCCGATACCGGCTACACCCGCGCCCGGATGCAGCGTCTCTATGGCTCGACCGAGCGCGCGGCTGTGCCCGCTGCCGTGGTGCGCGCCCGCTCGGCCGGTGAACAGGGCGCCGACTACCGTTCCTTTGAACGCGCCCAGGCCTGCGCCAATGACGCCTTCCGTTTCACCGGCCTGCCCGACGGCAGCTGGTTCCTGATCTCGCCGGTCAAGGCCGGGGACGACATCATGGTGGTGATGAAGCGCGTCCAGACGCGCGGCGGGCGGATGATCAGCGTCACCCTCGGAAGTTGAACCGACCAGGGGATCGGCGTTCGCCATCCTTTGGCCTTATCGGAACGCACTTTTGAACTGATCCATTCCTGGACAGTCGGGGAGCGCGTTCTTGTCCCAGCATAATATCATCGGCTCCGAAGCCTTCAGCCAACGCCCGTTCGTGATCATTCGCGGGGTCAAGACCGGCGGCATCCGTCGCCGCAGGACCGGCTCGGCCCTAGCCTATGTCGTCGTCGCCGTTCTTGCCCTTTCCGCAGGCGCGGCCGCCGCAGCCTTTGCGCTGGGGCCGATCCTGGTCGGCCAGACAGCTCCGGCCGAGAAGGTTGGCGCGCCCGCTGCTGGTGTTCAGACAACGGGCCCGGCGCCGGTTACGCCCGCCACCTAGGTCTGGCGACGTCGTTCGCATGACTGCGACGCGTTAATGCAATCTCCTTGCTCGTCATTGTCGGGTCGGGCGAGAAACGCGCATGACTGTCTCGATGATGAAATGTAAATGACCTGTGCCAGGGTCTGCCAATATACAAGTCTTGGTCAGAATTTCTGAAGCGCCCGCGTCTGTCCGGATAAGGGCGTGAGACTGTATCATTTGATTATTTCATCGATACTCGAAGCCTCAGGCCGCTTCGCATGTCGATCGAACAGGACCCTGAGACGTCGGTCGCCACCACCGCCCTAGCGGGATCGACGCTTCATCGGGCGGGCCGGGACGGGCGCGCAGGCGCCTTGTTCAACAGGCGCTTCGGCGCGACGACCTCACTGCGGAATTGCACGCCCCCCAGCGTTCCGCCCGACCGGAGTCGCCGCCGAAGCGCAGGCCTGCCGTCATGGCTGTGCTCTGTGAGAAAAGGCTGGAGCGGCCGGCGGGAATCGAACCCGCGACATTCAGCTTGGGAAGCGGCGTATTCGCTTAACCGATCAAGGCGCTGCTGGAAAAACGCCCCTTTGAGGCGCTTAGCGATTTCAAACGGTTAACTGGTGCCAGAAAAATCTGAAGCCGTGCCGCCTCGCTCTCCAACTTGTCGGCTGGCGCGCCGCCGTAGTGGTCGATCGTCTATGATGCAGGCCGGGCTGGAGCGGCGGCGGGGCGTCCAGCTGCAATGACCCCCAAGACTGTCGGCGGCCTGATCGAGGGCGGCGTCCGCGTCACCCGATCATGTCAGTGGTGCAGGGACTTCGGGGAGGTGGACCTTCAGCGCATCGCGCGTGAGAGGGGGGTGGGCTACCCCATGCTCGACCACCTGCCGCTCTGCACAAACGGCGACTGTAAGGGGATGATCCGCTTTCAGGCTCACCGGGGCATGCGGGCCGAATGGCTGATGACCCCGGAAGGCCAGGCGAAGTTTCAGACCCACAGCGACTGGCTGTTCCAGACCAAGACCATCGAAACGCGGAGAAGTGCCCTGAAACAGCGCAGGGCAGCGGCGACTCAGATAGACGGTCGAACATGACCCCCGACGAACTGACCGCCGCCATTGACGCTATGGCCGCCGCTGCAGGCGACAATCCCGACCTACTGCCCGGGCTGATCGAGGCCAACAGCACCGACTGGTGCGAGACGCTCTATCAGATTGAACGAACCGCCAAGACGCTCGACAAGGGCATCCGGCATCGCGGCGTGAAGGTCGTGGTTTCATCCCTGTTCGAAACGAAGGTGCTGACCCGCGCCGAGGCGGGCGACCGAGGCTCGCCGTATCGCGATCTGACATCCAAGATCTAAAATCGAGACGCCCCCGCCGGCTTAGGGACGACGGGGGCGCTTAGTCCCCTCCCAGGGACTACACAGACAGCAAAGCGGCCAGCCCTGCCTGTCTGCAAGCGTTCAACAACGCGGCACCGGTTTGGTTCCAAATGCAAGAAAGCCCGCCCCGGCGAACCGGAGCGGGCCTGAATAGCGGAGCCTGAGGGCTCGACGCTGGAAGGGGGTCGTTCAGACCGATACCCCTAGCCCGGCCAGAGTTTAGCCCACCACGGCCGCTCTATTCGCCTGACCGCCGCCGCATCCCGCGCCTCGCAGGACGTCACGATCTCCACCACGTCCGCCGTGCGTCCGTTGGCGCGGGCGAGTTGACCGGTCTGCTCGATCCCAAACACCTGCCAGTCGGCCTCGACGGCGTCGGCCGGCGGCAGGGCGGCGGACGGAACAGGCTCAGTCCACCCGCTTGGGATCAGCGAGGAGCAGCCGACAGTCGGTCCCAGCACCTGGGTTGATCCGGCACACGCCGCGGCGAGCGGCGAGAGTAGCAGCAGAGCGATCAGGGGCCTGACGGACATCGGCGGTTCCTTCCTGGACGGCGTTGGTGATCTGGTCGTTTCGGGTGTCGGCGCGGTCGCGTACGGCGCTGGCGTCCTGAGCGGCGCCGGTGCGCGCTTCAGCGAAGGTCTGGCCCGCTTCGGCCTTGCGGGCTTCGTGGCGGGCGCTGCGCATGGTGAAGACGGCCATGGCGAGGCTCAGAATGACGCCCAGGACCAACAGGCCGAAGATGACCTTGGCAGACGTGTCGAAGGCCTTGAGGGTCGCGATCACAGGATCAGCCCCTTGCCCTGGCGGTCTGGAGCTTGTTACAGAGTTCGCGGTCGGGTAAACTATCGGGCATGACAACATCTCCTGATGAGCGGTTTGGACGGCTGGTCGCAGTTGCGCAGGTGGTTGGCGAGAAGTGGCGCTATCGCTGCGATTGTGGTTCGGACTTCGTCGCGTTCCGGCGCAACGTTGAGCGCGGTCTGACGAAGAGCTGCGGATGCCTTCGACGTGAGGTTTCCAAGGCGAAGAACCTTACGCACGGCCACACGTCCGGAGGGCGCACCTCACCGACGTTGAAAGCATGGAGCCATGCGAAGGCGCGCTGCTACAGCACAGCCGACAAGTCGTATCCCGACTATGGCGGTCGAGGCATCGGTATGTGCGAGCGCTGGAGGGATGACTTCTCAGCCTTCCTCGCCGATATGGGCGAGTGCCCCAAAGGAATGACGATCGACAGGATCGACACGAATGGGGACTACGAGCCGGAAAACTGCCGGTGGGCAGACCGCAAGGCCCAGAACCGCAACAAGCGCAATGTCCACATGGTCGAAGTGGATGGCGGCCTGATCAGCTTGCCCGAGGCCGCCGAAAATGCGGGGCTAGACTATCAAGCGACCTATCACCTGATAGTCCGCAGGCAGCACACGTTCGCCCAAGCGGCTGCGGTGATCCGCTCTAGAGGATGATCTTCTTCGCAAGTGCCGTCCTTTCGATGCGGTCGGCTGCACCGTTCGGCTGCTTGTCGCTCTTTGGATTGCCTCGGTTGATTCCGTTGCCGATGGCTGTCCCCTCATCGCGGTCAGCGTAGGCATTGAGGCCTTTCTGATCCCAGTACATACAGGCCGTCAGGATGCCGATCGACGGCACTGCCATCAGGTCTGGACGGGTCTCAAAGTCGATTCCACACTTTCGGCCGTAGAAGCGCGCGTTGCTGCGGCCCGTCAGTTGGATAGGCCCGCGGCCCTTGTATCGCCGCCCGTCGCCCGGTTGGGTGTTGCCGAGATCCGCACGGCCCTCATAGGCGGCGCCGCTGGCGATCTCCTCCATGTAGCGGAAGCCCCCGCTCTCATGGCTGCACTGGCCCATGAAGTGCGCCAGGCGAAGGCCGGTATCGAGAATGCCGTAGGTCCGGAAGTGGACGTTGGCGGCAAGGCCCAGTTCGGCCGCGATGGCAGGCGCGGCGCCCATCTTCGCGAACAGGGCTGTCAGGGTTCCGGCGCCGATGATGCCGTCAACGGGCACGCGCAGGTTCGCTTGCAGTCGACGTTCGTCGAGCATGGTGTTCTCCAGTTCAGATTGTGGGGGAGGTCGGCCGCTGCTGCTGGACAACCGCGTAGCGCGGCGGAATACTAACGTTCTTTAGATGGAGGCAGGACGTGGCGAGAAGGCCAAGTAGACGCACTGGTCGGACATTGGAGATTGTCCTGACCCTGTTGTGCTTGGCCCTCTTCGGCGTCTTGGGGTGGATCGCCTTCGGCAGTTAGCCGCCGCTCTCGCTCGATTGGTTGCGCCCGAAGTAGAAGCCCAGGATCAGCAGCATCCCGTCCTTGAACATGGACGCCACCAGCATGACGGCGTCGGCGTAGCGCTCGGCGACCATGTCCCCCAACCAGGCGATCACCGGCAGGAAAAGCAGGTTCCCGGCGAGGAAGCCCAGAGCGAGGATCGTCGTGGTGCGCGGCAGGTTGATCACCTGCGGCCACCAGCGGGGCGGTTTGCGGCTCATGACGGCGTCCCCCTGCGGCGTTGACGTGGCGGCGACGGCAGTTCCAGCGCCTTGCTCGCGCGATCCGTCACGATGTTCGAAAGGGACCGTTGCAGACCGCTGACGTCCCGGCTGATGTGACTGATGTCGCCCTGGGCCGTGTCCATCTGCACGGTCAGCTTGGTCACGGCGTCACGAATGCCCTGCAGCGCGGAGCCGTCGCGTTCCAGCGTCGTCACCCGCTGCGACAACCGTCCCAGCATGAAGGCGAAGACTGCGACCTGAACGAACAGACCGGCGCACAGGCTCGCAAGAGCGAGCCAGATAGATGGCGTCATGCGCCCCCTCCGATTTTAGGATGTAGTTGAGAACCTGGCTGGAACCGGGTTCGTCAGAGGATGGTCACGCGGCCCGCGAGGCCGTTGCGAAGGCCTCGGTAGACCTGCGGCCGCTCGATGGTCCGGAAAGAATGCGAAACTTGAGCTTGGGGGGATCGGCAGCTAGAGCCGATGAATGACCGAGATTGACGAACGAATTGCGCGCCTGAAGGCCAAAGAAAGCGCCCTTAGAAATCGAATGTTCGACCTGGTCGGCGTGCCTGGCAGCGAGAAGCACATGCGGACCTTGGAGAAAAAGACGGAAATCGCGCTAAGCGAACGTATTCGGTTGGTCGGTCAGAAGGAACGATCCGCCCGTCTTCGGTATCCAATTCGCCGTCTCTTTAAGGCTCTTCGGATCAAATGATTGATAGACCTGAGCTTTTTATTTTAGGCGATAGCCACACTACGGCGATAGCCCGGGCGTTCAAAACCCGTGGCGGTCTCGTTGCCGACCGCCAAGTTTTTGTTAGTCGGTATCAAGCTGCCAAGGGTGAAACGATCATCGAAGGCATTACTCACGCTGAAGGCGTCTCAATGTTCCAAGGGGCGGCCAGGAACGCGGTTCTGGTTTCTACAATAGGTGGCAATCAGTTCAACGCGTTCGGGATGATCCAGCATCCTGAGCCCTTCGATTTTTACGAACCTGACGTTCCCACCGAAGACCTTCTCCCAGGAGCCTGCATAATTCCGCAGCGCACTATGGAAGCTACCTTCCGGAAGCTCTTGGGTGTTCGTGACGTCGAGCTTTTGAAGATGTACCGCAAGTCAGGACCAGGTCGCGTCTTCGTACTTGCTCCACCGCCGCCAAAGGAAGACGATGAGTTTGTCAGAACCAAATCTGAAAGCTTGTTTCGCGATAATGGCATAGAAGAAGCTGGGGTCACCCCAGCTATCGTGCGTCTAAAGCTATGGGCCGTTCAGGTACGTATGATGCGCGAGATATTTGCGCCTCTCAAGATTGACGTAATTGCTCCACCTGCCAAAGCTCTAACTGCGGTCGGTTTCCTGGCGCCCGAATTTTACGGCAAGGACGCCACCCACGCGAATAAGGAATATGGGGAAATGGTCCTCAACTTGCTCGACATGGTGTTGCCTAGAAAGCCAATCGCATGAGCGTTCATCCCTACAAGAACCTTCCTGACAAGGCCTTTTGGAAGCGTTCGGTCGGATCGGTAGCACCCGGAGAGATTGACCCGGTTGGACGCTTTGATTTGAAGATCCACCCCGAGACCAAAGTCGCTACGGCTGGAAGTTGCTTTGCTCAACATATTGCCCGCCATCTGAAAGCCAGCGGTTTCTGTTATTATGTAGCTGAACAAGCTCATCCCCTCATTCCGTTCGACGTCGCTGCGGCTCAGAATTACGGCCTTTTTTCCGCACGATACGGGAACATCTACACTGCCCGACAACTCCTTCAGTTGATCCAACGAGCTGTAGGATCATTCACTCCGAGTGATGATGTGTGGGTCGCGGGCGACGGCTCCTTCATTGACCCGTTCAGGCCCTCGACCCAGCCGGGAGGCTATATATCCGAAGGAGAAATGCTGGCTGACCGCGATCAGCATTTGCGCATGGTGCGCGAAATGTTCGCCAATTTAGATGTCTTCGTCTTTACCCTCGGCTTGACTGAGGGGTGGGTTTCAAAGGCGGATGGCGCGGCCTACCCGATCGCGCCTGGTGTCGAAGGCGGCACCTTCAATCCCGATCTGTATGCCTTCATTAATTACGGCGTCGACGACGTCCTGGGTGACATGAACGCCTTCCTTGATCACCTGCGTCTTCTAAATCCGGCCGCCAAGGTGATACTCACCGTATCTCCGGTCCCGCTGGCTGCGACAGCTGAACCTGACCAGCACGTTCTTTCCGCCACCACATACTCCAAATCGGTGTTGCGGGTCGTAGCAGAAATGCTGACCAAGCAGCATCGGAACGTGCATTACTTCCCATCCTTCGAGATCATCACCAGCATGGCATCGCGAGGAGCCTACTACGCCCCCGACCTCCGCAATGTGACGGAGGAGGGCGTCTTGCACGTTATGCGGACTTTCCTACGCCACGCGACTGGAGTAGCGGCGGCTACGCCCGCATCTCAAAAGGACGTTCCTCAGCCTGAGGATTTTATCGAGCGCTCCAGCAAAATTGCTGAGGCGCTGTGCGACGAGGAAAAACTTGACACCTGACCACCTGAAACATTTTGAGGAAGAGGTAGATGTCGAGGCCCAACGCCTGTGTTGTGGTTCGGTTTGTTCTGCCCTGACAGGACCATATGCCGACGGGAACTGTACCCGATTTTGTCACAGCTATTGGAACGCGGCCGAGAAGATCGTTAGCGAGCGCATCAAGGCCGCCAAAGACGAGATGCCTGATTGGCTCAATAAGGCAGGAACCTAGTATCTTTTTGCCGCGGCCCTAGGGGACGTATCGAAGGGAGCACGAGCTAACTATGAAGTCCAAAGCGCCTTCTCGATCCTGATAGACATTGAACCGAACGCGGTCGTTTTTCTCCAGGCGAACCCGAACACCCATTTCGACGGCGATGTAGCTCATCAAGGTCAGCTCGTCTGGACCGAACATTGGAACGGCCGAAGCGCCATCGTTTGATGACGCCTTGTTGCCGGTGATCGTCATGCCTTTGGGAAACGGCTTCAGTGGAGATGAGCTGCTATTGCGGTCCAAGCGGCTGGATAGGTGACGAACCGGGTTCGTCAGAGAATGGCGACGCGGCCCGAAAGGCCGGTGCGCAGGCTCTGGTAGATTTCCAGCCGCTCGCGGTCGGTCAGCATGCGATCATAGATGGCCAGGTAGGCGATATCGAACGTCAGGCCGCCAACACCGAGATCTGGGGCGACGATGAAGTTCTGGCCCCCGCGGCTCCCGCCATTGGCTTGACTGCCTGAGTTGGAGCCGAAGCCGGTTCCGGCCGCGCCGACGGACAGGTTCGAAACCGTTCCGAACGCGCCCCAGCCGAAGCCGCAGCGAAAGTCGGTCTCGCCGGATGTGAGCGAGACGCTCGCGGCCTCGGGCGGGTTGGCGTTCAGGCTGTTGTTGAACCGCCACTCGTGGTTGGCGTGCGCCAGGATGAACCCCGCCAGGGGCGTTCCGTTGCTCATCACCGCCTCGCCGACGCCGCCGATGCTGCGCATGACAGCGACCACGGTCATATCGCGCATGGAGGACGCAACGCCCGTGTCCATGTTTTGGCCCGAGGTGTTGGTGAACCGTGCCCAGTTGGGGCTCCACGTCGGCGCGCCGTTGACGGTCGCTAGCTTGCCGCGCTGCGCCAGATTGCGACGCGAGGCCGCCGCGTCGCCGCCGAACACGAACTCACCTACCATGCCGTCGCGGTTGGGGTTCAGGATGGCGCTGACCGGCCGGGCGAAGGCGGCCGAAGGAGAGCGAAGAGCGGTCACGACAGCACCTTTTCGAACAGGGCGCACCAGTTGTGCATGGGATGGTTCAGGCCGGCGGGGTCGAAGACGATCACATCGCCCTGGCTGTCCCTCAGGTTGCCCCCGCCGACGCCAGTCGCGGCGAAGCCGTAGCGCAGCTTGGCCCCGGCTGCCGGGGCCGTCGCGGCGGTGATGGTGACGGTGTCCCGCCCCGTCACGTTCACGCGGTCGATGGCGATGGCCGCCCCGGCCGCCGTGACCAGGCTGAACCCGGCGCTGGCGACAGAGGCGAACGCCATGGTGTCGATCTTCAGCGCGCCGACCGGGTTGAACCGGACGGTCAGCAGCTTGCCCTGACGGCGGATCGACAGCGGCTTCAGCGGCGCGAACGCCTGCCGGTCCACCACCTTCCGCTTCATCGCCAGCCCGTAATAGGCGCCGCGGATCTTGTTGCCCTGCGCGTTGTAGTGCGGCGTGTCCGACGACTTCGGCAGGAAATAGGCCGGGCAGGCCAGGACGAAGTTCGGATCGGCCTCCGACAGCTCCAGCATGGCCAGATCGGCCCAGGGATAGTCGGTCGCTTCATAGTTCCCGGCCCAACCCGGCTGAGCCATGACGCACAGCACGTCCTCGGCCTGACCGGTCACCGACTTGGCGTAGGTGTCGATGGCGGGCCATCGAAGCCACCGCCCGCAAGGCCGCCGAGCGCGCCCGAGACACTTCTGATGCTTCGGGCGACGAAATCCTGGGCGACATGGAGCGCGAGAGCGCGGAGATCGCCGAGACCAGCAGCATCGAGACGGCATGGATCGACGCGGGCGACATGCTCGACCAGGCCATCGCCATCGCCCGGGCCCGTGACGGCGCCGTCAACTATCCGATCGGTCTCCAGTCGGTGGACGAGAAGCTGCGTGGCCTGAACGCGGGCGAGGTGACGGTCATCGCCGGCTGGACCGGAATGGGCAAGACCGTGGCCGGGATGCAGGTCGCGAAGGGCTGCGCCTCCGTCGGCCTGGGGGTGGCGTACTTCTCCCTGGAGATGTCCGAGGTGCCGATGGCCATGCGGATGGCCTGCGACGTCGTCTATGACCGAACCGCCGCGGCGTATGGCGGCGTGACGTCCAACATCACAATCGACCGCGCCATCGCCGGTGACCTGAAGCCCCACGAGTGGGAGCGCCTAAACGAAGCGCGGGCGACCATCCGGCGCTGGCCGATCTCCTATGACATGCGCCCGAACCTGACCGTCGCCCAGATCCAGGCGGCGGTGGTGCGCCTGCATAGGGTGTGGAAGCGCCAGGGCATTAGGCCCGGCCCGGTCATCGTAGACCACATCGGCAAGGTGAAGCCCTCGCAGGAGCGGCGCGGCAACGTGACCGCAGAGACCAGAGACGTATCGAATGACCTGAACGCCATGGCCAAGCGCCTGGGCGTCCCGGTGGTGATCCTGTCGCAACTGAACCGCACCGTCGATCAAGGCCCGTCCAAGGACAAGCGCCCGACCCTGTCGAGCGTGAAAGACTCCGGCGCCGTGGTTGAGGACGCCCGCCAACGTGCCCTTCTATGTCCGCATCGAGCGGGCGACCGGCGACATCCTGATCTTGCCGAGCGACAGCCTTCCGGCGCAGCCTGCGCCCGAGAGCGCCAATGACGACGCCGATCTCGACCGTGAACTGGCCGAGTGGGACGAGAAGCGGAAGGGATAGCCCGTGGCCGCCAAGGTCAAACTGGATTCGGTTTACCGGGTCGTCGCCAAGAGCGGCGCCGTCTATCTCTATGCCTGGAAGGGTAAAGGAGCGCCGCGGCTGCACGCCGAGCCGGGCTCCGCCGCCTTCGTCGAAGAGCTGGCCGCCGCGCTGGCGACCAGGAAGACCGGCGACAAGTCCAAGATGCTCAGCCTGACGCACATGTGGTTCGCGTCGGACGCCTGGACCAAGCCCCGCGAAAAGGGCGGGATGGCCGACAGCACCAAGAAGAACTGGAAGCCGTTCGTGAAGGCGATCCAGAACCACTTCGGGCCGCTGCGCATCGCCCAATTCGACCGCGCTACCACCATCCGCCCCCACATCAAGCGCTGGCTCGACAAGAACTGGTCAGACCACCCCAGGCAGGCGGACATGGCCAAGCAGGTGTTGTCGGCCCTGCTGACCTACGCCGTCGACAACGACATGCTGACGTCGAACCCCTGCATCGGCATGAAGAACCGCTATTCCAGCAACCGTGCTGATCGGATCTGGACGCCCGAGCATCTGATGGCCCTTGCCGAGAAGGCGCCGGCGCACGTCATGTTCGCTGCCCGCCTCGCCGCCCTGACCGGACTGCGCCAAGGCGACCTTTTGCGCCTTTCGTGGGGCCACATCAGCGATCTGGCTATCGACCTCCCGTCGACCAGCAAGACCGGCAAGGGCGCGCTGATCCCGATGTACGGCGAGCTGAGCGCGCTGCTGAAGGAAATCCCCAAGGTCTCGACCATCGTCCTGACGAATAGCGACGGACTGCCTTGGAAGACCGGCTTCGGCTCAAGCTGGAACAAGGCGCTGATCGCCGCGAAGCTGAACGGCGCCGATCTTCACTTCCACGACTTCCGAGGCACGGCCGCCACGCGGATGTATCTGGCCGGCCTTTCGAAGCGCGAGATCGCGGAGGCCACCGCCTGGGACGAGGAGAGCGTCGACCGCATTATCCGGCGCTACGTGACCCGAGACGCGCTGCTCCGCGAACGCATCGCGAAGCTGGATCAGAACGGCCGCAGAACGGAAACGGAAAAAAGTGCAGAAAAAAGCTGACCTGAAAATCAGCTAAGTGTTGGAGCGGCCGGCGGGAATCGAACCCGCGACATTCAGCTTGGGAAGCTGACGTTCTACCTCTGAACTACGGCCGCATTGCTGGACCCGCGAGCGACGCCGGAGGGCGATCCTTCGCAAGCAGCGAAAGCCCTGTCTATCCGGTCGTCCAGCCACGCTCAAGACGGGCGGATCCACAAGAGGGCGCGATCCTCGTATTTCAACCTATGCGTTTATCTTGGTTTAATGATGCTCGTTATACGATAGGGACGAAAACAAGATGAGGCTCGTTCATGAAGCGGCTCGGTCTTCTTTCTCGCCTTCGGCATGACCGGCGCGGCGTGGCGGCGATCGAGTTCGCCATGGTCGCGCCGCTGCTGATCCTCCTGATGTCTGGGCTGCTGATCTACGGCAGCTGGTTCTGGATGGCCCATTCTGTCCAGTCTCTGGCGTCCGAGGGCGCGCGCGCCGCGATCGCCGGACTGGACCGCGCGGAGCGTGAACAACTCGCGGTCGACTTTGTCACCGCCCAGGTCGGTGACCTGGGGCTACGGCCGGAGCAAGCGAGCGTCAGCGTGGACGCAGCCGGTTCGGCCATCCGCGTGACAGTCGCCTATGACGCCGCCGATCATCCGCTGATGGCGCTGTCAGGTCTTGTCCCATCGCCCCCGCGGATCATTCGCCGCACGGCGGTGGTGCGCCTGGGAGGTTACTGACATGGTCGTCCGGCGCTGGACTGGCGACGAACGAGGCGGGATCGCGATCATGACCGCCGTCTTCGGCGCGGTGATCTGTGTCCTTGCAGCGCTGGCCGTCGATTTGGGCTCGGTGATGCTGAAGGCGCGGCAGGTGCAGGGCGCGGCGGATCTGTCGGCCATGGCGGCGGCCCATGACTTGTCGCATGCCGAGGCTGCGGCGCGCGCCACCGCCTCGGCCAATCTGGCCGAGGTTCAGGCGGTCAGCGTGGTCAAGGGCGCCTATGTCGCCGATGCGCGCATCGCCCCGGCAGACCGCTTCAGCCCCGGGGTGCTCGAGCCCAACGCCGCTCGGGTCGAGGTGACGGCCCCTGCGCCGCTTTTCTTCGGACGGCTCATCATGCAGCGGGACGCCGTCGCGGTGCGCCGCAGCGCCGTCGCGGCCATTCCGGGCGGGCGCCCCCAGGCCATGTTTTCGATCGGGTCCCGTCTGGCCAGCCTGGACGGGGGGCTGGCCAACGCCTTGCTGTCAGGGCTGCTGGGGTCGAACATCTCGCTGACGGTCATGGATTATCGCGCCCTGGCCGGCGCCCAGGTCAACCTGCTGCAGTTCTCCGACGCCCTGGCTGCGGACCTTGGTCTGACCGCCGGCGACTATGACGCTCTTCTGGAGCAGGAAGTGACGGTCGGCCGTGCGCTGAAGGTTCTCGAAGCGGTCGCCGGCGCGGACGCCAAAAGCGCCCTCAGCAAGCTGACGCGCGCGCCGATCGACGCCAGGCTGAAGCTGAAGGATCTGATTGGCGTTGAAGCCGACGCTCGCCACGGACTGCGTGAGGCGCTGAACGCCAATGTCTCGGCAATGGATCTCATCATGGCCTCTCTCGAGACGGCCAACGGCGATCGCCAGGTGGCGCTGGATCTGGGCGCGCGCGCCGGATTGGCGGACCTGGATATCATGCTGGCCATCGGGGAGCGGCCGAACAAGTCGCCGTGGCTGACAATCACCAGCAAGGACGAGCCCATTATTCGCACGGCCCAGGCGCGTATCTACCTGAAGGCGACGACGTCTCAGGCCCTGGCGGGTCTGGCCCAGGTGAAGTTGCCGATCCTGGTGGAGGCCGCCGCGTCGGAGGCGCGTCTGAAGCGGATAGACTGCGGCGCGGCGACGACTGTGACCCTGGCCGTTCGCCCGGGCGTGGCGCGTGCGCGCGTGGGCGTGATTGACGAGGCGAAACTGAAGAACTTCAAAACGCCCCTGACCAGTTCGCCCGCCACCCTGGTCTCGGTGTTGAACCTTGTCACCCTCAAGGCTCATGCCGACCTGGAAATCGCCGATCCGGACTGGACGGACGTGACCTTCAGTCAAGCCGACATCGACATGCAAAAGACCCGAACAGCGCGGTCGCGCCATTTCGTCAACGGCCTTGTCGTCAGCCTTCTGCAGAGGCTGGAGGTCAGCTTGCTGGGGCTGGATCTGGGCGGGTTGGTTCAGGCGGTCGGCGTGCTTCTGACGCCGCTGGGGCCGGTTCTGGACGGAATTATCCAGCCGCTGCTGGACCTGCTGGGGCTCAGGCTGGGCGAGGCGGACGTGCGCGTACATGGCGTGCAGTGCCCGACACAGGGGCGTACGCCTGTTCTGGTGCGATAGGCCGGGGCCGGGGCGCCCCGGCCGTCAGCCCTCGATCGAGCGCAGACCCGAGACGGCGGCCTGCTGCACTACAGGGCGACGTTGGCCGCCGGCGGCGATAATGCGGTCGATGCGGGCCTTTTCGGCGCGGAAAGCGGCCAGATCGGCGCCCGCCAGGACGGTGCCTTCCTGCGTTTTGATGCCGGACGGATTGATCCGCTGGCCGTTACGCCAGATTTCGTAGTGCAGGTGCGGGCCGGTCGAGGCGCCGGTCGAGCCGACATAGGCGACGACCTGACCCTGGGACACGCGCTGACCGGCGCGGATGCCCGAGCCATAGCGCGACAGGTGGCCGTAGCCGCTTTCCAGGCCGTTGGCATGGCGAATGCGCAGCCAGTTGCCGTAACCGCCCCAGCGACGCGCCTCGACGACCACGCCGTCGGCGGGCGCCACGATGGGCGTGCCGGTGGTGGCGGCGAAGTCCATGCCCTGGTGCATCTTGCGATAACCCGAGATGGGGTGGGTGCGGACGCCGAAGTTCGAGCTGACACGGCGGAAGCTGGTCAGCGGCGTGCGCATCATGGCGGTGCGCGTATTCTTGCCGGTGGCGTCGAAATACTCGGCCGTCTTCGCGCCGGGGCGCTGATAACGATAGAAGGCGTGGCCCTTCAGCTCGGCGTAGAGCAGTTCGCCGGTCTCCACCGTGCGACCGGCCTCGGTCACGGAGCGGTCGAAGACCAGGGTGAACTCGTCGGTGGCGCGCACGTCGCGCTGCATGTCGAACTTGTGCGCGAACAGCTGGCTGGCGCGGCGGACGACCGCCGAGGTGGCGCCCAGTTCGCGGGCGCTGGCCGACAGGGAGCGCTGGACCTTGTCATTGGCGACGACGGTTTCGTGGGTCACCTTTTCGTCGAGGGCGCGCAGACGAAGCGCGCCGTCGAAGCTGCGCGACACGGTCAGCTGGCTGGCTGGGCCGGTGCGCATGGTCAGGCCGATCAGGCGAGCGTCGCCCCGGCCGCCGCGCGGCTTGGAGACGGCGGTCTCGAATTTCAGGCCGGCCCGCATGTCCTTGAGGTCGAAGGCGCTGGCGATGGTGGCGGCGACGGCGCTGGCTTCCTCGGCGCCGATGCCTGTGCGGCGCACGGCCTGCTCAAAGGTCTCGCCACGACGGATTTGTACAGGAATGGCTTCGGGGGCCGTCAGACCGGCCGGTGCGCCGGCGGCGGCGTAGGCCTGGGTCTCAAGATAGGCGATCTGCTCGCTTGTCAGCGCGGGAACTTCCTCGGCGCGGACGGGTTCATAGGCCTGACCGGCCATCAGGGCGATGGTCACGGCGGCGGCCGTCGTCAGGAAATACGGCGCAAGCCGCATGGGCTGGCGGCGCGGATCGAACTGAGCCATCGGTCCCCGGCAATCGACGACGCCCTACTGGCGCCAAACCATTCGAATCATGGATCACGCCCGGGTCCCCCCAAACGCGAAGCGAGCGATATAGCCCGTCCGTCCCATCTTGGGAAGCGCGTAGGTTACAATTGGTTAACTTGGCCGGGTGCAAGTCAAGTATTCCACTGTTTTTCCTGAATCCTCGGCGGACAATGGCCCTTTTCTCGCCTTGCTTGACTGAACAGTGACTGCCGCGCCACGCATCAGTGTTCATACAGTCACGCCTGTCCTTGCAGCGCGATCTGTGGCGTTGTTACGCCTTCATTCGACGACGGACCGCCGAGCGCCTTGACCGACGAGACCCCTGCCTCAAAGCCCGCCCGCCGCCGTGCGCGCTCCGCCGTCCGGACGGCCTTGGCCGTTGTCCTGATCGGTCTGGCTCTTTTGGTCCTTCTGGCCGCCGCCCTCTATCTTAACCGCCGCGCCGCCGCGCGCGAACTTCTGGTCGGATGGCTGGATCGCAAGGGCATCGACGCCGATGTCGAGGTGGATCGACTGGAAGTGGACGGCTTCGTCGGCAAGATCAGCATTGGCGACCCGCGCAATCCCGACTTCAAGGTCGAACGGGTCGAGGTGGATTACGCCCTGGGCATGCCTTGGTCGAAGGCCGGCCTGGGCGTGACGCCCAGTCGCATCCGCCTGGTTCGACCGCTGGCGCGCGCCAGCTGGAAGAAGGGCAAGCTGTCGCTGGGTTCGCTCGACCCGTTGGTCGAGGAGTTCATGGGCAAGCCGCCGCGTCCCGACAGCCGCGCTCCCCTGGTCGTCGTCGAGGGCGGCCGCGCGCGCATCGACACCGAATACGGCCCCGTTCAGGTTCTGGCGGATGCGCGGATCGACAACAGCAAGCTGATGCGGCTGAACGCCCGCCTGCCCGCCGCTTCGCTGAAGAGCGGCGACGTGGAGGCGCGTGGTCTGAGCGCGATCGTGGATCTGACCACCACGGGCGATCGCGTGGCGCTTAAGGTCGAGGCCGCCGCTGATGATTTCGCTCTGGCCGACGCCAGCGGGTCGGCGGCGAAGCTGAGCCTGACCGGCGATCTGCCCTATCCCGACCTGAAGACGCGTCGCGGCGACGGGCGCGCGGTCATCGCCGCCCACCTGACCGCTGACGCCCTGGCGGCAGGCGGCGTCGAGGGGCGGCAGGCCGACGCGACGCTGGACTTCGACGGCGTGACCGAAGGCTGGCTGGAAGCCTTCCGAGTCTCAGGCAAGGGACAGGCGCGTGTGCGGGCGAGGAGGATGGCGGGTCAGGGGTTCGAGGCGCGCGGCGTCGACCTGGCCCTGAGTCGCGCGGACATCGCCGCAAGTGAGGGGGAGCGCGGCCTGGAATGGCGCATCGGTTCCCCCGCTGTCGTTCGCCTCGAGAGCGGCGCCATGGGGCAGACCCGGCTGGGTCAGGCGGTGCTGGCCTCATCCGGACTGACGGCGGGCGGGCGTGGAGACGCCTTCGAAGTGCAGGGCCCTCTGGCCCTGACGGCCGGACGGCTGAGTTCCGGCGACCTGACGCTGAGCGACGCCCGCGGCCGTCTGGCGCTGGACGTGGTGCGCGACAGCGTGACCCGGATCACGGCCCAGGGCGCGCTGTCCGCCGCGCGCACCGCCTGGTCCGGCCTCGGCGCCCCGGCAAGGGATGATCTGCCGGAAGTGGCCGAGTTGAAGCGCGCCCTGGGCGCCTTCGCCATCGACGCTCCCGGCGTCCGGTTCGCCACCGGCAATGCGGGCACCGAGCTGACGCTGACGCGGCCGGCCACGGCGCGCCCCGCCAACGGCGGTCTTCTGACCTTCTCGCCGGCGAAGACGCCCCTGTTCGCGGCTGAGCCGGATCAGGCCGGCGGCGGCGCCCTCAGCATCGCTTCACAACGCGGCGGCGGCCTGCCCGAGGCCCGGATCGACGTGCCGTCGTGGAGCCTGACACGCGGCGGTTTCCGCGCCGTGGTGGACGGTCAGGCGGCGCTGGACTTCGGCCCGGCGCGCAACATCGCCCTGTCGACCAGGGGCGAGTTGGCCTCCGACGGCGGGCGACTGACCTATGCGACGGGCGACTGCATCCCCCTCAGCGTCGCCAAGCTGGAGCTGGGCGAGAACGACGTGACCGATATCGCCGGCCGTTTCTGCCCGGCCGACGCCCCCCTGATCACGGTCGTGGACGGAAGTTGGCGCGCGCAGGGGGCCCTGACAGACGTCGGCGCCACCGCCCCCTTCCTGGCCATGCGCTTCTCCGACGCCCAGGGGCGACTGGTCGTGGACGGAAAGCCCGCTGGCCTGTCGATGACGGCGAGCGTGACGCGCGCCCTGGCGTCCGACACGACTGATCCCCTGCGCTTCCTGCCGCTGACCGCGGTCGGCGAGGCGCGGCTGGCCAATGACGTCTGGAGCGGCGGGTTCGACCTGACCCGTCTGGAGCAAGCCATCGGCCGCATCGACCTGCGCCACGATGGAAAGGCCGAGGCGGGCGGCGTGACCATCAGCGCCCCGAATCTCTTCTTTACCGCCCAGGGGCTGCAGCCCGACGATCTCAGCCCCTTGGCCGGTGACTACCTGAAGTCGCCTGTCGAGGGCTCGGCCGGCTTCGAGGGGCGCTTTGACTGGACCCCGAGCACGACCTCCAGCTCCGGCGTCGCCACCATCACCGAGCTCGACTTCACCAGCCCGGCTGGCAAGGTGCAGGGGCTGAAGGGTCGCGTCGAGTTCACAAGCCTGACGCCGCTGATCACCGCCCCGGATCAGGTGCTGACGGTGAACCGACTGGAGACGGTCACCCCGTTGACCGATCTGGAGCTGCGCTTCGCCCTGGACGAGAAGGCGCTGAACCTGGCGGGTGGTCAGATCCAGGCGGCGGGCGGGCGTATCAGCATCGAGCCTTTCAACATTCCCCTGACGCCAGGCGAGGCCTGGGGCGGGGTGATCGTGGTCGAGCAGGTGCAGCTGAACGAGCTGATGAAGAGCGCCAACCTGCAGGATAAGGCCGAGCTGGATTCCGTGGTGTCCGGTCGCCTGCCTTTCACCTTCGCGCCCGATACGGGCTGGCGCATCGTCGGCGGCGTGCTGACCGCCGTTCGGCCGGGCCGTCTGTCGATCAAGCCCGAGGTCTTCGACGATCTGGCGGCGGGCGGCGGGGCCGCCGACGGCGCGCCCCTGCCGCCCAACACCATGCAGGATCTGGCCTATCAGGCCATGCAGGACCTTGCGATCAGCGGCCTGTCCGCCGAGGTCAACAGCCTGGATGGTGGTCGCCTGGGGGTCCGGTTCCATATCAACGGCCGGCACGATCCGCCCGAGCGCGAACAGCTGCGTCTGAGCTGGATGGAGCTGATCCGTCGCGACTTCCTGAACAAGAAGCTGAATCTGCCGTCCGACACGCCGATCGACCTGACGCTGGACACGACCTGGAACGCCAATGAGATCGTCTCGGACCTGATGGAATACGCCCGTCGCGGCGAAACGCCGGATTGACCCTTGAGATACCGCGCCGCTTTGTTCAGAACCCGTTCACGCGCCGTGGCGTTAGATCGTCACGACTTCAACCGCCGCCTTCGGAGATCGGCCTCATGATCAGCAAGCGTCAGATCGCCCTGCTCGGCCTCGCCGCCGTCAGCGTCGCCGCGTGCGCGCCCACGGTGAACATCAAATTCAGCGAACCGCTGCAGATCTACGCCAAGCTGGACGCCGACATCCGCATCAAGCTCGACCAGGAACTGCAGAACCTCCTGCGCGAAAACCCCAACCTGTTCTGACCGAAAGAAAGGGGCTGAACATGAACCATCGCAAGCTCTTCGTCGCCGTCGCCGCTGTCGCCGCCCTGGGCGTGGCCGCCGGCGCCGCCGTGGCCCAGACCGCCTCGCAAAAGGCCCTGGTCGACCAGGCCAAGGCCGCAGGATCGGTCGGCGAGCAGGCCGACGGCTTCCTCGGCGTGCGCACCTCGGTGAACGCCGACACCCAGGCCGCCGTCAGCGCCACCAACGCCGGCCGCCGCCAGGCCTATGCCCGCAGCGCCGCCGACGCCGGCACCTCGGCCGATGTGGCCGGCGCCCGGATGTTCGAAACCCAGCTGCTGCCGCGCATCAGCTCGGGCCAGTGGTACAAGAACGCCGCGGGCCAGTGGGTCCAGCGTTGATCTGACGCGATGAAAAGACCCCGGGTCGAAGGTCGAGCAGGGCGCTTCCTGCTGGCCCTCGGCCTGGCGGTCGTCATCGCCGCCGTCGTCACCCTCGGTCTGGCCGGATACTGGCGACTGATCGGCGGCGGTCCCATGTCCGTTCACGGCTGGATCGCCATGGGACTGGGCGTGCTGGGCACGGTCGGTCTGGCCGGACTGCTGATGAGTCTGGCCTTCAGGTCGGATCGCGAGGGTTGGGACGATCAAGTCGATAATCGACTGGACCCCGGCCGGGACGAAGCCGAAGACAACGACACCCTCTATTAGGCGGCTACCGCGCCGTCATCCGTGACGCCCAGCGCCGGTTCGAACAACTGCCGCGTCAGGGCCTCGACCACCGGCACGGCGACCGCATCCCCCATCAGCTTCAGGGCCGCGCTTTCGCTGGTCGGCAGCCGATAGTCGTCCGACACCCCCATCAGCCGCGCCGCCTCGCGTCCCGTCAGGCGGCGCATGCTCGCCCGGCCCTTGTCGCAGATCAGCACATACTGCCGCGACGAGCCGCCCGAGGGCGTGCGCAGACAACCCCCCAGACCATCGAAGCGCAGCTCAAGCCGCTGATGCTTGACCCCGTCCAGGGTCCGCACCCGGCGGAAGGCGGCGCCGACGCGGCGCTCGCCCGAGGCCAGGACCGCGTCCAGCCGCGCCCGGTGCAGCGGCGACAGCATGGCCAGCAAGGCCTTGGTCTGAGCCCTGGTGAAGACCGGAACCCTGGCCTCCAGCACGGTGGACAGGTCCAGATTGCGACGCGGCGGCGGGGTCAGGGCCCACCAGGCCCAGTTGGCCCGCACGCTTTCGGAAAGGCGGGCGTGGGCGGCGATCAGGCGTGGCGTGTGGAAAGGACCGCTCGGCGTGGCGACGGTCGGCCCCTCGACCTCGCGCATGGCGATGACGAACAGGCGCGGCCGCGACTGGGGCAGCCAGAGGGCCGCGTCCATCTCCAGCGCGCCGACGCGATAGCCGGCCTCGACCATGGCGGCGCAGACGGCCTCGAAGTCGGCTCCCTCGCCGGAGGTCAACAAACCGGCGACGTTCTCGATGACGATGATGCGCGGCGCGCGGCCCTCAAGGTCGAGCCCCTGCATCAGCTTCCAGAAGCCCCAGAAGGCGCCCGAGCGCACGGCCTTCAGCCCGCCGCGCGCGCCCGCCAGACTGACGTCCTGACAGGGCGACGAGGCCCAGCACAGGTCCGGCGTTCCGGGAATCTCGGCAGGCGTCAGATCCCAGACGTCGCCCTCGGCCAGCAGGGTCCCGGCGTGGTTGGCGCGGAAGGCGCGGGCCTTCATTGGGTCGATGTCGTTGGCGAAGACCGTGCCGAACCCGGCACGCCCGCTGGACAGGCCCAGGCCTGCCAGACCGCCCCCCGCGAAGAACTCGCAGGCGGTGAGGGGAGCAGAGGCGGAGGCGACGCGATTCGTCATGGCGGGCACCATAGCGCAGCGCGATGCGTTTGGCGCCTGCCCTTGACCGCAGATCGCGCCTGCGGTTCCTGAGAATCGACCTGAAACGGAGCCCGTCATGCGCATCGCAACCCTTGTCGCCCCCCTGTTTGTGGCGACGACCGCTCTCGCCGCCTGCTCGCAGCCGGTGGCCGAAAAGGCGCCCGCCGCCCCGGCCGAGGTTCGCACCCTGGCCGGGGTCGATCTGGATCAGCCGCTGCGGGTGATGGGCACGGAGCCCTTCTGGGCCGTCGAGATCACGCCTGCGGGCCTGACCTATTCGGGCGTCGACCGCCCCGAGCAAAAGGCCGCCAACCCTGGCCCGGCGTTACAGGGCGCCGTCGCCGTCTGGACCGCCGAGACCGAGGCCAAGACCCCTCTGGTCGTCACCCTGGCGGCCACCGACTGCTCCGACGGCATGAGCGACCGCACCTACCCCCTGACCGCCAGGGTCGAGATCGGCGGCGAGAGCCTGACCGGCTGCGCCGCCGCCGTCGCCGCCATCGATAAGGCGGGTGAAAGCGGACGGGTCGAGTAGGTCTCGCCTATCCCGCTCACTTCGGCGGGGGGGAGGGGATGAGTGTAAAGGGCGTTTTCTTGGCGCCAGTCTTGCTGCTGAGGCTTCAGGCCGCTTGACGCTTCCCAAAGCGGCGCTCTTTCATGGTGGCCGCATGACCCCGACGCCTGTCGATCTTCGCCCATTGACCGCCCTGCGGTTCATGGCCGCGCTGTGGGTGGTCTTCTACACCTTCTGGCCCAACCTGAACGTCGGCTTCCTGCCGAATCTGGCGGCCAAGGGCTATCTGGGCGTCGAGCTCTTCTTCGTCCTGTCGGGCTTCATCCTCAGCCACGTCTATCTCCACGCCTTCGCGGAAAAGCGGTTCTCCTATCGGGGCTTCCTGTGGGCGCGGATCGCGCGGGTCTATCCGCTGCATGTCTTCACCCTGCTGGGGGTTATGGCGCTTGGCCTGGCCGCCGTGGCCGTGGGCATGAGCATCGACGACAGTGTCCTCAGCTGGAAGACCCTGCCCGCCCACCTGCTGATGGTTCACGCCTGGGGCTTCGCCGGGGAGGCCGGCTGGAACCACCCCTCCTGGTCGATTTCGGCCGAATGGTTCGCCTACCTGGCCTTTCCCCTGTTCGCCCTGGCGGCCTGGCCGTTGCGCCGGCGTCCCTGGGTGGCGGCGGCAGGGGCGGCGGTCTTCCTGATGGGTCTGTACGCGGCGTTCGAGCGTTTCGCGGGCTTCCCCCTGACCGAGGCCACCTTCCGCTGGGGCGCATTGCGGATCGTGCCCTGTTTCGCCTACGGCTGCGCCCTCTATCTGGTCTATCGACGGGCGCCCCTTCCTCGGGCGGGGCTGCTGGCCCTGCTGGCCGCTCTCGTCATGGTCGCCTCGGCCTCAGTCATGGCCTGGGACGCGATCACGGTTCTGGCCGCCGGCCTGCTGATCCTGGCCCTGGCCTCCATCCCGGCCGGCAAGGCCGGCTGGCTGGGGTCGAAGCCGGCCGTCTACCTCGGCGAGATCAGCTATTCGGTCTACATGGTCTGCGCCCCCTGGCAGATTCTGGCGGTCAATCTGGCCGCTCGGGCGACCGGGGCGGAGGACAAGCGTCTTCACGTTCTCGTGTGGATGGGGATCATTCTGGGTCTGATCGCCGCCGCCGCCGCCACCTACCATCTGGTCGAACGCCCGGCCCGGAAGGCCCTGCGCGGAATGGCCGAACGGCGACGCCCGCCTGTGGATCACACGGCGAAACAGTCGGAAACGGTTCTTCAACCTTCGGACACTATCGTCTAAGGCTTGGTCCGCGTTTTAGTCGGGAGCACGCCAGATGATGAAACGGCTCACAGCCGCCGCGGTTGCGGCGACCCTCGGGTTCTTTGCGATCGGCCCCGCGCCGGCCAAGGCTGACGACCCTTACTGGCAGTGCGTGACCTTCGCCCGCATGTTCTCGGGCATCAACATCTTCGGCGACGCCTGGACCTGGTGGCGCCAGGCCGTCGACAAGTTCCGCACCGGCCGCGCCCCGGAAACCGGCTCGGTGCTGGTCTTCCAGCCCACCGGCCGCATGGACAAGGGCCATGTCGCCGTCGTTTCCGACATCCTGACCGACCGCGTCATCCGCGTGACCCACGCCAACTGGGGCGGCAGCCGCGGCAAGGTCGAGGAAAACGTCACCGTGGTGGACGTGTCCCCGGCCGGCGACTGGAGCCGGGTCAAGGTCTGGTACAACCCGATCAACGCCCTGGGCACCACCGTCTATCCGACCTACGGCTTTGTCTACAAAGGCGCCCGCGACGCCTTTGACAACGGTCGCCAGATGGCCGCCGCCGCCGCGAACGAGCCCCGCGCCGCCAACTGATTGTTCCGTCGCTTCCGGGCTGGCTCTTCGGGCCTGATCCGGCGATAGGTGGCGGATGACCGACGCAAATAACGACATTCGCGGCCACGCGATCGAGACCGCCAAGCACGAGCCGACCGGCATCACCTATGCTGGCTATCTGTCGCTCGACGACCTGCTGAGCGCCCAGCACCCGCGCTCGGACCAGCATGACGAGATGCTGTTCGTCATCATCCACCAGACCAAGGAACTGTGGCTCAAGCAGATCCTGCACGAGATGGCCCTGGCCCAGAGCCTGATCCGCGCCGGTGACCTGGTGCCCGCCTACAAGAGCCTGGCCCGCGTCAGCCGCATCCAGTCGGTCATGACCCAGAGCTGGGACATCCTGGCCACCATGACGCCCTCGGACTATCTGAAATTCCGCGGCGATCTGGGCGCCAGCTCCGGCTTCCAGAGCGACCAGTTCCGCCGTCTGGAGACCATGCTGGGCCTGAAGGACCCGCGCTTCCTGCGCTTCCACGTCGAACGGCCCGAGGCTCATGCGGCGCTGGAAGCCGCGATGGCCGCCCCCAGCCTCTATGACGACGCCCTGCGCCAGCTGTCGCTGGCCGGCCTGCCCGTCCCCGCCGAGGTGCTGAACCGCGACGTCAGCCAGACCTATGAGCCGTCAGAAGGCGTCGAGGCCGCCTGGTTGGAGGTCTACCGCGACACCGAGCGCTGGTGGCCGTTGTATCAACTGGCCGAGAAGCTGGTCGATCTGGACGACGCCCTGCTGACCTGGCGTCACAAGCACGTGGTGACGGTCGAGCGTATCATCGGCCGTCGTCAGGGCACCGGCGGCACCGACGGGGTGGGCTATCTGGTCGAGACGTTGAAGCGTCGGTGCTTCCCGGAACTCTGGTCGCTGCGCACGAAACTCTGATCTGGCAACCTTCGCTGCTGGCGCGGGTTTCACCTGGGTCAGCCACGGAGGTTTCTGGTGAGCAACCCCAACAGTCATGACATCAAGGTTCTGAACGGTCTGGCCGAGGGCCTGATCGACAGCGCGGACGGCTATGCCGAGGCGGCGGTCGAAACTGCGGACTTGCGCTATCGCGACCTCTTCCTGCGTCGCAGCGAGGAACGACGCCAGGTCGCGGCCGACCTGCAGACGGCGGTGCGCGGCATGGGCGGCCACCCCGAGGACGAGGGTTCGATCCTGGCCAAGGCCCAGCGCGCCTTCATGGACATCAAGCACGCCCTGATGCGGGACGAGGCCTCGGTCGTCGGCTCGATCGAGAGCGGCGAGGCGCATCTGCAGGCCCGGTTCGACCGCGCCCTCAGCGATGAGGCCCTGTCGGCCACCACCCGCGAGACCATCCGTCGGGCCCATGCCGCCGTCCGAACCGGCCAAGACGAGATGCACGTCCTGAGGCGCAGCCTCGAAGGCCGGCAGGATGCGGACAATCCATTGTATCCGCAGTAGGGCGTGAGAATCTCCCTCCCCTTCATGGGGGGCGGCTCAAGCAGTGCGGCGCGCGCTAGCGCACCAGGAATGACAAAGGCCCCGGCGTTTCCGCCGGGGCCTCAATCATGATCAGCGCAGAGCTGAAGCCTGGATTAAGCCTCGTCGCCCTTGTCGGCCGAACCGGTGACGGGCACAGCGGCGCCCTTGTTCGGACGGGCCGTCTGACGCTCGGCGATACGGGCCGACTTGCCGCGACGGTCGCGCAGGTAATAGAGCTTGGCGCGACGGACGACGCCGCGACGCTTCACTTCGATGGATTCGATGTTCGGCGACAGGATCGGGAAGCGACGCTCCACGCCTTCACCGAAGGAAATCTTGCGGACCGTGAAGGTCTCGTTGATGCCGCCGCTGTCGCGGGCGATGCAGACGCCTTCAAACGCCTGAACGCGCTCACGCTCGCCTTCCTTGATCTTCACGTTGACGCGCAGGGTGTCGCCCGGCTGGAAGTTCGGGATGGTCTTGCCTTCGAGCAGGCGGGCTTTTTCTTCGGCAGCGAGTTGCTGGACGATATTCATTCTATTCTCCTCGGGCTTTTGCGCCCTTTGCCTTTGATTTGGCGGAGCCAGGCTCCGCAGTCGTCTTTGCAAGATGCGCCGCCCAGAGGTCCGGACGCCGTTCCCGCGTAGTCTCTTCCCGCTGCGCCTCTCGCCATTGCGCGATCTTCTTGTGATCGCCTGACAGCAGCACCTCGGGAATGTCGTGCCCCTCGAACGTCCGCGGTCGCGTGTATTGCGGGTGTTCCAGAAGACCGTCCTCAAAGCTCTCGGACGACAGGCTTTCAGCCGCGCCGAGAACACCGGGGACCAGTCGTACGCACGCCTCGATCGCCACCATGGCCGCCGCCTCGCCACCGGCGAGGACCGCGTTTCCGACGGAAATCTCCTCGAACCCTCGGGCGTCGAGCACCCGCTGGTCCACCCCCTCGAAACGACCGCAAAGCACGACGATTCCGTCGGCCTTGGCCCATTCCTTCACTCGCGCCTGCGTCAGGGGTCGACCGCGTGCGCTCATGTACAAAAGCGGCCGAGGCGGGCCTTCCAGACTATCCAAAGCCCGAGCCACCACGTCCGCTTTCAGCACCTGACCAGGACCGCCACCCGCGGGGGTGTCGTCCAGGAAGCCGCGCTTATCTTCGGAAAACGCGCGAATGTCCAGCGTCTGCAGGTCCCACAGCCCCTTCTCGCGCCAGGCGGTGCCGATCAGCGACACGCCGAGCGGCCCGGGAAAGGCCTCGGGGAACATGGTCAGGACGGTGGCGGTAAAGGGCATGGCGGCCCTTTACCGCTCAAACGCCCCAAACGCGAGCCTCAGGCGACCGGCTTGCCGCCGCCCGCCGCGATCCAGGCGTTGACCTGATCGGCCAGCACGTCCAGCGGCACCGAGCCGGAGCCGAGGACCACGGCGTGGAAGTCCTTGATGTCGAACCTGTCGCCCAGCGTCGCCTCGGCCTTGGCGCGCAGCTCCTCGATCTTCAACTCGCCGATCTTGTAGCTGGTCGCCTGGCCGGGGTTGGTGATGTAGCGCTCGACCTCCTTGCCGATGTCGCGTTCCGACAGCAGCGAGTTCTGGCGGAAATAGTCCATCGCCTGTTCGCGGCTCCAGCGCTTGGCGTGCAGGCCGGTGTCGGTGACCAGACGCACCGCGCGCCACAGTTCGGTCGAGAGGCGGCCGAAGTCGGAATAGGGGTCCTGATAGAAGCCCATCTCCTTGCCCAGTTGTTCGGCGTACAGGCCCCAGCCCTCGGCGTAGGCGCCGTAGCCGCCGAAGCGGCGGAAGCGCGGCAGGCCCTCGATCTCCTGGGCGTAGGCGATCTGGAAGTGATGGCCCGGCGCGCCCTCATGATAGCTGATGCCCTCGATCTGGGGCTTCAGCACCTGGGTCATGTCCGACAGGTTGACGTAGTAGATGCCGGGACGCGAACCGTCGGGCGCAGGGGCGTTATAGAAGGCGATCGAGGCCGTCGCTTCACGGAACGGCTCGACAGCGCGGACCTCCAGCGCGGCCTTGGGCAGGTTGGAGAACCACTGCGGCGCCACCGCCATCACCTGGGCGATGAAGGCGCGGGCGTCGGTCAGATACTGCTCCTTGCCTTCCGGCGTGTTCGGATATTGGAAGCGCGGATCGGTCTTCAGGAAGGCGAAGAAGTCCTGCAACGAGCCCTCAAATCCGACCCTGGTCTTGATGACCTCCATCTCGCGCTGGATGCGAGCCACCTCGTCCAGACCGATCTGGTGAATCTGGTCGGCGGTCAGGTCGGTCGTGGTCGAGAGCTGCAGGCGAGCGTTGTAGTAGGCCTCGCCATTCGGCAGCCGCCAGACGCCCGCGTCGCTGTCGGCCAGCGGCCGGACCTCGGTCAGGGCGTTCAGGACATTGTCGAAGCCGCGCTTGTAGGGACCGGTCAGGGCGGCGCGGGCCGAGGCCAGCAGCCGGTCCTTGGTCGCCTGATCGGTATCCAGCGCGGCGACCTTTTTCTGGAAGTCGGCCCAGACAGGGTTGTCCGCGCCGCCGTCGAAGGGCGCGCCGGTGATGACGTTGCGGGTGTTCTCGATCGAGGGCTCGAAGACGAAGCGCGGCGAGACCACGCCCTCGGCGGCGCGCGCCTTCAGCGTCGTCGCCACCTGGCCCATGTAGCGCTCGGCCTCGGTGATGCGCGAGACATAGGCCTCGGCGTCCGAGACGCTGCTGATACGATGGTTGTTGATCAGGAAGACCGGCAGGCTGGTGGTCGGGTTGCCGTTGGCGGCGAACTGGAAATTCCAGTCGCGCCACTGGTTTGACAGGCGCGCCTGCTGCACCCCGTATTCGAACAGGCGCCAGGACATCCTGCTCTGATTGCTGAGCTTCGACGAATCGAAGTCGGCCTTCATCTGCGCCAGTTGCGCCTCTTGCAGCGCCAAAGAGCGCGCGGCGGCGGCGTCGGAGACGTCGTCCAGCTTGTCGTAGTCGGTCTTGAGGCCCAGCGACGTCATCTGCTGCGGGCTGAGCGCGATCCGTTCCTGGAAGGCCTGCTCGAAGAAGGCGTTGAGGCGCGCATCCTCGCTTTGCGCCTGCGACGAGGCGGCGACAGGTGCGACGGTCTGGGCCATGGCGGCGGGCGCCACGGCGCAAAGCGCCAGAACGGCGACGGACGAAATCAGAAAACGACGCATGAAACCCCCTCGGAACTGCGAGGCGGCACTGTTCCCCCTCACGGCGTCGGGCGCAAGTCGCCGGACGCCGCAGGGAGAGAGGCGTCAGGCGCCGCGCAGGTCGGTGATGGTGCGGCCCGGCGCGATCTGCTCGGCGTCGGTGATGAGGTGGATCAACGCCGGACGACCGCCCGCCGCCGCTTCCCGCGCCGCCGCCAGAGCCGCCGGGAAGTCCGCTGTCGCCTCGCAGCGCACGGCGAAGGCGTCGAAGGCCTCGGCGTATTTGACGAAATCGGGGTTCTTCAGTTCGGTGGCGATGACGCGGGCGGGGTATTCCCGCTCCTGGTGCATGCGGATGGTGCCGAAGGTGCCGTTGTCCACGACCACCACGATGACGCCGAGGCCGTACTGGGCGGCGGTGGCCATCTCGTTGGCGCTCATCATGAAGTCGCCGTCGCCCGCGATGCAGACCACTTCGCGCGACGGATGGACCACCTTGGCCCCCAGCGCCGCCGGATAGCCGTAGCCCATGGCGCCCGAGGTCGGGGCCAACTGGGTGCGACGGGCCTGATGGCGATGGAAGCGGTGCAGCCAGGCGGCGAAATTGCCCGCGCCATTGGTCAGGATGGCATCCTCGGGCAGGACCTCGGCCAGATGGGCGATGACCTCGCTCATGTTCACCGCGCTCTTCACCTCGATGGGCGAGGAGAAGGTCATGAAATCGGCGTGGGCGGTCGCGCCCTGCTCGTTCCAGGTCCGGCCCGGATCGATGGCCGACAGGGCCAGGGCCGCCAGGGAATTGTCGGAGGCGGCGGCCAGGGCGGGCGCCCAGACGCGGCCCAGTTCTTCCGCCCCCGGATGGATATGGATCAGGGTCTCGGCGGTCTTCGCGCGATCCAGCAGGGTGTAGCCCTGGGTCGGGTTCTCCCCCATGCGGGCGCCGATCACCAGCAGCAGGTCGGCGTCCTTGACCCGTGCGACCAGTTTCGGGTTCGGGCCGAGGCCGAGGTCGCCCGCATAGCCCGGATGATCGTTGCGGATCAGATCCTTGCGACGGAAAGACAGGGCGACGGGCAGGCCCAGCCGCTCGGCCCAACCGGAGATGGCGTCAGTGGCGGCGTCGGTCCAGCCCGAGCCGCCGAGGATCAGCATGGGGCGCTCGGCCTTGGCCAGACGCGCCTTCACCTGCTCCACGAAGGCCGGGTCCAGCGCGGCCTTGGCGGCGACCACGGGCCGCACCGGGGCAGGGCCGCCGGCGTCATGCAGGATGTTCTCGGGCAGGGCCACGACCACCGGGCCCATGCGGCCCTGCAGGGCCGTGGCGAAGGCGCGCTCGACCACCTCGACGGTGCGTTCCGGGCTTTCGATCTCGGTCGCCCACTTGGCCAGTCCGCCGAAGACCTCGCGGTAGTCGACCTCCTGGAAGGCGCCGCGGCCCCGGTCGCTCAGGGCGATCTGGCCGACGAACAGGATCATCGGCGTGGAGTCCTGATGCGCCGTGTGCACGCCGATCGAGGCGTGGGTCGCGCCCGGTCCGCGCGTGACCATGCAGACGCCCGGCTTGCCGGTCAGCTTGCCATAGGCCTCGGCCATGTTGGCGGCGCCGGCCTCGTGGCGGCACACGATGACCTCAATCTTGTCGCGCACGTCGGCCAGGGCGTCGAGCACGGCGAGATAGCTCTCGCCCGGCACACAGAAGACCTTGTCGACCCCGTTCATCACGAGGGTGTCGACCAGACGGCGGGCGGCGGTGTCGGGAGCTTGCGTCATGGTTTCGCCGTTAGCAGATTGAAGGATGAATTGGCCATGCAACCTTGTGGCCAAGCTTCACGTTGAAGCGCTCAATCGCCTTTTCTCGGGGAAATCTCCATGCGCAAGCTCATCGCTCTCGGCGTCATCGCCGCCGCCCTGGCCACCGCCGCCTGCAACACCGTCGCCGGCGTCGGCCGCGATCTGGAAGCCGCAGGTCAGGCCGTGACCTCCAGCTCCAACTCGGCCCGCAACTAAGGGCCGCGCCGTCGGCGGGTTTGCGATCGTTTGCGATCCCGCCACAAAAGCGTAGCCTCGTTCCCTCAGACTGCCGGCTTCAACTCGGAGAACGACCATGGGACTTCTGGATAATGTGCTCGGCGGCCTCGGCGACGACGCTGCGGGCGGCCTCTCCGACCTGCTGAAGGGTCAGGGCGGCGTCGGGGGTCTGGTCGAGAAGTTCGGCCAGAACGGCCTGGGCGACGTCGCGGCCTCATGGATCGGCAAGGGCGGCAACGCCGGGATTTCGGCCGAGCAGATCGCCTCGGTGCTCGGCTCCGGCCCCATCGCCGACTTCGCCGCCAAACTGGGCATTTCACCTGAACAGGCCAGCGAGACCCTCGCCGGCCTGCTGCCTGAAGCCGTCGACCGTCTGACCCCGAATGGTTCGGCCGAGGGCGCCGACGACCTGCTGGGCGGCCTGCTGAACAATCTGCCGGGCGGCATCGGCGGCGCCCTGGGCGGTCTGTTCAAGCGCTAGGCTTCAGGCCTCGGTCTCATAGGTGACGCCCGTCAGATAGAGACCGTCTGACGGCGCCACCGGACCGCATTGCGCGCGGTCCTTGGCGGCCAGGGCGTCCGCCAGATCAGATACGCTCCAGCGGCCCAGACCGACCTCGGCCAGACTGCCGGCCATCGAGCGCACCTGACGGTGCAGGAAGCTGCGCGCCTCGAACACCAGATGCACTTCTTCGCCGACACGGCTGACGCGCGCCACGTCCAGAGTCTTGACCGGACTGGCCGACTGGCACTGGGCGTCGCGGAAGGTGGTGAAGTCGTGCAGGCCGATCAGGGCCTGCGCCGCCGCATGCATGGCCTCGGCGTCCAGCGGCTTCTTGACGTGCCAGACCCGGCCCCGGTCCAACGCCGGACGGCCGGGACGGTTGAGGATGCGATACAGATATTTGCGCCCATTGGCGGTGAAGCGGGCGTGCCAGTCGTCGCTGACCGGGGCGCAGTCCAGCACCGCCACCGCCTCGTGCATCAGATGGGCGTTCAGGGCGTTCATCACCGTCCGCGCCGGCCACTCCTTGTCCAGATCGACATGGCAGGTCTGGCCCGTGGCGTGGACGCCGGTGTCGGTGCGCCCGGCGGCGGCGATGCGCACGGTCTGGCCGGAAAAGGCCGTCACCGCCGTCTCGATCGCGCCCTGCACCGTCGGCTGGCCTGCCTGGGCTTGAAAGCCGTTGTAAGCTGATCCGTCGTACTCGACCGTGAAGCGGTAGCGGGGCATCAGCCGAGCTGGGTTCCGGCTGGAACCGGGAAGCCGCGCAGCATTTCATCCGCCGACTGCGCGGCCTTGCCGGGGCGCTGCACGCGGGGCAGGCGCACCGCGCCGGTTCCGCAGGCCACCGTCAAGGCGTCGTCCAGCACCTGTCCGGGCTCGCCTTCGCCCTCGGCCAGCGCCGACATCAGCGCCTTGATCCGCACCGGCTCGCCCTCGGCCTCGACCTCGAACCAGGCGCCGGGGAAGGGCGACAGGCCGCGGATGTGGGCGTCCACCTCGGCGGCGGAACGGGTCCAGTCGATGCGGGCCTCGGCGGGGGTGATCTTCTTGGCGTAGGTCGCTTCGCCCGTTTGCTCGGTCTCGGTGAAGCCGCCGCGCTCGATGGCGGCCAGGGCCCGGGGCCACAGGGCGGCGCCCAGATGCGCCATGCGCTCGGTCAACGAAGCGGCGGTGTCGTCGGGATAGATGTCCATGACCTCGGACAGGATGATCGCGCCCTCGTCCAGGCCCTCGCTCATTCGCATGATCTGGGCGCCGGTCTGACGGTCGCCGGCCATGATGGCGCGCTGGATCGGGGCGGCCCCACGCCAGCGCGGCAGCAGCGAACCGTGCAGGTTGAAGCAGCCCAGACGGGGCGCCTCCAGCACCTCGGGCTTGAGGATCTGGCCGTAGGCGACGACGCAGGCGGCGTCGAGATCCAGGCTGCGGAAGGTGTCGATGGCCTCCGGCGACTTCATGCTCTCGGGCGTGAAGACCGGCAGGCCCATGGCCTCGGCGAAGGCGTGAACCGGCGACGGCGTCAGCTTCTGACCCCGGCCCTTGGGGCGCGGCGGCTGCGAATAGACGGCGACGATCTCGTGTCCCGAGGCGATCAGCTCGGCCAGTGACGGCACGGCGAAGTCGGGAGTTCCCATGAAGGCTAGGCGCATGGCCACGCCTTTAGACCGTGGGGCGGATTACATCCAGCGCGTATAGACGCCGCCGCCCTCGTCCCACTCGCCGCCCGCATCCAGGGCGTCGTCGAAATCGAGCAGACGGTCCAGCAGCAGACCCGCCACCACGCCGACGGCGGCGACGGCGACAATGGTGGCCAGGCTGGCCGCGCCCACCTTCTGGTTGCGGGTCAGGCGGCGACGGCCGCGCGGGTCGATGATCGTGGTCTTGCGGGCCATCAGGCGGCGAGCCTTGCGTTCTTCTTGACCTTGGCGACGGCGCGTTCGCGACGCAGGCGCGACAGGTGGTCGATGAACAGGACGCCGTTCAGGTGATCCAGTTCGTGCTGGAAGCAGACGGCGTAGAGACCCTCGATCTCTTCCTCGATCTGCTGGCCCGAGTAATCCAGATAGCGGACGCGGATGCGGGCCGGACGCTCGACGGCGTCGTAATAGTCGGGCACCGACAGGCAGCCTTCTTCGTAGGCGTACATCTCGTCCGAGGCCCAGATCACCTCCGGATTGACGAAGAAGCGCGGGTTGCGACGGGCCAGTTGCAGGTCCTCGCTTTCCTCGGCCTCGGGGTCTTCCGACGCGCCCTCGACCGGCTTGTCGCCCAGGTCCATGACCACGACGCGCTTCAGCTCGCCGATCTGTGCGGCGGCCAGGCCGATGCCCGGCGCGGCGTACATGGTCTCCAGCATGTCGTCCATGAGGGCGCGCAGCGCGTCGGTCACGCCGCCCTCGACGGGGGGAGAGACGGCCTTGAGGATCGCCAGGTCGGCGGCGTTATCGATGGTGAGGATGCGACGAATAGCCATGGCCCGCAGGTAGGGTGCGAAGCCTCGAACGTCAAGAATTACCGAGTGCGGCGCTTGGTCTTGTCCCGGCGCCGCACCCGTATGCGAAGAGGCTCACACCGCCGGCAGGGCGCGCGGCTTGCGGTCGGAATCGATGGCGACATAGGTGAAGACGCCCTCGGTCACGCGCACCGACTGGGCCTCGGGCTGACCGCGCGAGCGCTTCCACGCCTCGACGTGGACGCGGATCGAGGTGCGGCCGGCGTGGACGACTCGAGCGTAGATCGACACCTCGTCGCCGACGGAGACCGGCTGGTGGAAGACCATGCCGTCCAGGGCCACGGTGGCGCAGCGGCCGTTGGCGCGCTCGAAGGCCGGGGTGGCGCCCGCAAGGTCCATCTGGGCCAGCAGCCACCCGCCGAAGATGTCGCCTTCGGGGTTGGTGTCGGCGGGCATGGCGATGACGCGGCCCACGGGCTGGCCTTCGGGAAGCTGGGCGGGGATTTTGTCGACGTCGGTCATCGGGGCCTTGGAAGTCTTGGGGAGGAGAACCTTCCCATGCGCCTCGGGATGGGCTGCATCAAGGCCACGCGCCTATCCGCGCGGCCGTAACCGATCCATCAGGCCCTGAAGCCCCTGTCGTTCCGCCACGGGCGAACGCCACAACTCGCCCGCCCGCGCCCGCTCGCGCGCGGCGTCGAACAGACGCTGCATCGTGGCGGTGTCGAAACTCAGCATGCCGCCCTGGTCTGGCGCGTCGGGGATGGAGGCGACGCTGATCGGCAAGCCCTGCGCCGCGCAGAAGGTCGTCGCCGTCCCCAGAGCCTGCCGATAGGAAAACCGCAGCATGGCGTCGAAGCTGCGGGTCAGCACCGCCGCCACATTCGGCGCCGTGGTGCGCGGCTCGGGCTCCAGCACCATATTGACCAGGACATGCACCCGTCCGCGATGCAGCCGTCGCCCCAGCCGGTTCCAGCGCAGCAGGCCTTCAGGCATCAGGAACAGGGGCGCAGCGACCCCGCCGTCCACGTGCATCTCTTCAAACTTGTCGCCGTCGACCTCGCAAGGGAAACGGCGCGGGGGGAACAGGCCTGGCAGGCTGGCGGAGGCGGCCAGAACCTCGCGGAACAGATCCACGGCCTTCACGCCGCCATGCGAAGCGATGGCCCCCATGTCCCAGATGCACGATCGCTGGCTGTCCAGATCGGTCGTCGCCACCAGCAGGCGCCGGCCGCGCGCGTGCTCGGCGGCCACGGCGTCGATCAAAGCCTCGTCGACGAAGGGATGGATCAGGGCGTCCAGGGCCTCGCCGCGGAACAGACCCCCGGTGAAACTGGAGGCCAGTTGGCGCAGGCTCAACAGGTCGGCGGCGTGACCGCCGACATAGGCGTCGGCCAGACGCTCGTCCCAGTCCGGTCCCAGGAAGGCGAAGGGCGCGATCAGGGCGCCGGTGCTGACCCCTGTGACCAGGGCGAACTCGGGCCTCAGTCCGGCTTCCGTCAGGCCGACCAGCGCCCCCGCGCCATAGGCCCCGCCCGCTGCGCCGCCAGAGATGGCGAGCATGTCGAACCGCCCGGAGACCCAGCCCGAGCGGGGCAATGACAGCCGGTCCGCCGCCGCCTCCAGCGAGGTCTCGGCCTGCTCAATGCTCAACCGGATGTCGGCAAAGCCCGCTATCCGTCCCTTGCCGGACGGCGGTGCTGGCAATCGCCCCTTGGGCAGGCGTCGGACGGGAAGGACGGGTTCGCTCACACAGGCTTCATCGGATGCGGCGTCGCTCTGGTCAAATAACGAGGCCCGAACCTGTCGCCGCACCCCAAAGGTAACCGGTTTCCATATGTTCTGAATAATCATACTAATCGTGCTCAAGGGCGGTGTCGCCCCATGGATCGTGAGCCAATCGCGGCATCAGGCAGGAGTGGAAATGCCTTCGAACCCCGTGGCGCTGTCGCGCCGTCGTTTGCTGATGGCTTCGGCCGCGGCCGCCGGTCTGGCCGCCTCGCCGCCCGTGGTTCAGGCCCAGGCCTTCGCGCCCCTGCCGCGCACCGGCGATGAAGGCGAGCTCAAGCTCTGGTATCGCAACCCGGCTGAGGCCTGGGTCGAGGCCCTGCCCGTCGGCAATGGGCGGCTGGGGGCCATGATCTTCGGCGGCGTGGCGCGAGAACGCCTGCAACTGAACGAGGACACCCTGTGGGCCGGCGGCCCCTATGATCCGTCCAGCCCCGAAGCCCTCAAGGTCCTGCCCGAGGTTCGGCGGCTGATCTTCGACGGCCGCTATCCCGAGGCCCAGAATCTGGCCCAGGCAGGGATGATGGCCAGGCCCATCCGGCAGATGTCCTATCAGACCATCGGCGACCTGATGCTGAGCTTCGGGGTGTCCTCGGCCTCCAGCGGCTATCGCCGTGATCTCGATCTGGACCAGGCGATCGCCACTACGGAATACCGCCAGGACGGCGTCGCCTATCGCCGCGAGGTGTTCGCGTCACGGCCCGACGACGTGGTGGTGATGCGTCTGAGCGCCGACCGACCGGGCGCCTTGAGTTTTGAAGCGGCCTTCGAGACGCCCCAGGCCGCCGACGCCGCCGTGCATGACGGCGACCTGATCCTGAGCGGCCGCAACGGCTCGCAGTTCGACGTGCCTGCCGCCCTCACATTCGAGACCCGCGTCCGGGTGATCACGCGTGGCGGCCTGACCCGGGCGGACGGCAAGGCCTTGAGGGTCGAAGGCGCGGACGAGGTCCTGTTGCTCGTCGCCGCCGCCACCAGCCATGTCGGCCCCAGGGACGTCAGCGGCGACCCGCGGGCCCGAACCCTGGCGACCTTGCAACAGGTTACGCCCGACTTCGACCAGTTGAAGGCTCGTCACCTGGCCGACTATCAGCCTCTGTTCCGGCGCGTCAGCTTCGCCGTCGGCGCGACCGAGGCGGCCCTGCAACCCACCGATCAGCGCGTATCGAAATCCCAGACCCTGGACGACCCGGCCCTGGCCGCCCTCTATTTCCAGTACGGGCGCTATCTGCTGCTGTCCTGCTCGCGACCGGGAACGCAGCCCGCCAATCTTCAGGGGTTGTGGAACGACAAGACCAGTCCGCCCTGGGGGTCGAAATACACGATCAACATCAACACCGAGATGAACTACTGGCCCGCTGAGCCCCTGGCCATGCAGGAGTGCGTCGAACCCCTGATCACCATGGTCAGGCAGATGGCCGAGACCGGGGCCGTCACCGCCCGCGTCAACTATGGCGCGCGGGGTTGGGTCTGCCATCACAACACCGACCTGTGGCGCGCCACGGCCCCCATCGACGGCGCCCGGTTCGGCCTGTGGCCCATGGGCGGCGCCTGGCTGTGCGAGCACCTGTGGGACCACTACGACTATGGTCGAGACAAGGCCTATCTGGCCGAGGTCTATCCGGTGATGAAGGGGGCGGCGCAGTTCTTCCTCGACACCCTGGTCGACCATCCGGACGGCTCGGGCCTGGTCACCTGTCCGTCCCTGTCTCCCGAAAACCTGCATCCGTTCGGGGCTTCGGTCTGCGCCGGTCCCGCCATGGACAGCCAGATCCTGCGCGACCTGTTCGCCCATGTGGCCGAGGCCTCGCAGATCCTGCGCAAGGACGCCGCCTTCCGCCGCGAAGTGCTGGCCGCCCGCGCCCGCCTGCCCGCCGACCGTATCGGCAAGGCCGGCCAGCTTCAGGAATGGCTGCAGGACTGGGACATGGAGGCGCCCGAGCCGCACCACCGCCATGTCTCCCATCTCTATGGTCTCTTCCCCAGCTGGCAGATGTCGCGGCGCGACACGCCCGATCTGGCCCGCGCGGCGCGAAAGTCGCTGGAGCTGCGCGGCGACCTGTCTACCGGCTGGGCCATCGGCTGGCGCATCAACCTGTGGGCGCGGTTGGGGGAGGGCGACCGCACCCATGATGTGCTCAAGCTGTTGCTGAGCCCCGAGCGCACCTATCCTAACCTGTTCGACGCCCACCCGCCCTTCCAGATTGACGGCAATTTCGGGGGGACCAACGGCATGGCCGAGATGATCGTCCAGTCACGGCCTGGAGAGATTGAACTTCTGCCCGCCCTGCCTTCGGCCTGGCCGCGCGGCTGGTTGAAAGGCGTTCGTGCGCGCGGCGGCTTGACGCTGGATGTCGAATGGGACGCGGGACGCCCGACACGCATCCGTCTCCGTGGCCCTGTCGGCGCCGAGACCCGCCTCCGTTTTGCTTCTATCGTGCAGGGCGGGCGAGTCCCGGCAAGCGGCGAGCTTGTGGCGACGTTCTGAGTTCAGTCAGGATGGCAGGGAAGAAGATGGCGCACCCGACAGGATTCGAACCTGTGACCTCTGCCTTCGGAGGGCAGCACTCTATCCAGCTGAGCTACGGGTGCGTCTGCGGCTCTAGAGCCGGACGGCGGTGCTTACAGCATGGGCCGGGCCGCCTCAATCCCTGAATCTCGACGGCACGCCTTCTTGGGCGCGGCTTGGCTCAAGAGCCGCGAAGGCCTAGCCTCGCGGTCGGAGAGAGGGAGTTTCCATGCGCGTTTCCACCATCGCCGCCCTGACGGCCGCCGCCCTTCTGACCGCCTGCGCCAGCGCGCCGAAACCTGCGGCGGACAGCCTGGACATGGTGGGGCGCGACTATGTCGCCCTGACGCTGGAGATCGGCGAACGCGAGCCAGGCTATGTCGACGCCTATTACGGCCCGGCGGAATGGGCTGAGGCGGCCAAGGCCCATCCGCGTGGCCTGCCCCAACTGGCCGAAGGCGCCGCCGCCCTGAGCCGACGACTGGAGGCCCTGCCCACCGCCGGTCTGGACGCCCAGAGCCGGCAACGTCGCGCCTATCTGTCGGCCCACGTCTCGGCGGCCTCGGCGCGGCTGCGGATGCTGCAGGGCGAGAAAATGAGCTTCGCCGACGAGGCCGAGGCCCTGTTCGGCGTGCGGCCGGAGCTGCGGCCCCTGTCGTCCTATGATCCCGTGCTGGCGCGCATCGACGCCCTGGTCCCCGGCGAAGGACCGCTGGCCGACCGGGTCGCCGCCTTCCGCGCCCGCTACGTCATTCCCAAGGATCGGTTGGAGCCGGTGATGCGGGCCGCCATCAACGAGTGCAAGGCGCGCACCGAGCGGCACATGACCCTGCCCGCCAACGAGACCTTCACCCTGGAGTTCGTCAACAACAAGCCATGGTCGGGCTACAACTGGTACAAGGGGAACGCCTTCAGCCTGATCCAGGTGAACACCGACCTGCCCATTTTCATCGACCGCGCCGTCGATCTGGGCTGCCACGAGGGCTATCCCGGCCACCACGTCTACAACGCCCTGCTGGAACAGACCTTCGTGAAGCAGAAGGGCTGGGTCGAGATGAGCGTCTATCCCCTGTTCAGCCCTATGTCCTTCATCGCCGAGGGCAGCGCCAACTACGGCATCGACCTGGCCTTCCCCGGTCATGAGCGCACCGATTTCGAGAAGCGCGTCCTCTATCCCCTGGCCGGGCTGGACCCCGCGACAGCCGAAGCCCAGACGCAGCTTTTGGCCCTGACGCGTGAATTGGCGCGGGCGGAATACACCGTGGCCGACGCCTATCTGGCCGGTCGGATCGACCGCGAGACGGCGCTGGACCAACTGCAGAAATACAGCCTGGTGGCGCGCGACCGGGCCAACCAGCGCCTCACCTTCATCGAGACCTACCGCTCCTACATCATCAACTACGGGCTGGGTCGCGACATGGTGCAGGCCTGGGTCGAAGATCAGGGGCCGGATCATTGGGCCACGACCGAGCGGCTGCTGGCCAGCCAGACCCTTCCGGTCGATCTGGACTAGCGCCGCCAGGCAACCCCCTTCGCGCAATTGCGTTTACCGCCAAGGTTCAACGCAAGAAGGGGGACATCCCATGCGCATCCGTATCCTGACGATCGCCGCCGCCTCGGCCCTGGCGCTCGGCGCCGCCGCCTGCACCCAGGCCGAGCAGAACAAGGCCGAGGCCAATGTCGATGCGGCGGGCGACAAGGCGGCCGAGGTCGCGGCCCAGACTGGCGAAGTGGTCGAGTCCGGCGCCATGAAGGCGGCTCAGGCTGTCGAGGAAGGCGCCGGCAAGGTCGCTGACAAGCTGGAAGACAAGCAGGCTCAGGCCGCCGCCGAAGGCCGCCCCGGCGCCGTCGATCCAGCCACGGACACCCGCGTTCCGGCCAAGAACTGACCGAAAGGCCTTCCCCTTTTCCGCATCAGGGAAGGGGGGACCATTCGCGGCGGACGCCCGCATCCTCCTCACGCGCCAGCCCTATGTCGCGCAGCTGCGAGAATCGGGCGGGGGACAGCCGCGACAGGGCCCACGCCGCCGCCCCGCGCACCACGGGCGCCGGATCGTCCAGCAGGGCCTCGACCGGGGCGATCAGTTCGGCGTCGTCGGAGTTCCCCGCCGCATAGAGGACGTTGCGGATGAACCGGTCCCGCCCGATGCGCTTGACCGGGCTCTTGGTGAACAGGGCGCGAAACGCCGTATCGTCCAGCGCCAGCAGGTCGGCCAGCCTCGGCCCCTTCAGGGCGTCGCGGGCGTGCAGACGGGCTTCCGACGCCCCTTGCGCGAACTTGTTCCACGGACAGGCGCCCAGACAGTCGTCGCAGCCATAGATGCGCGGCCCCGCCGCGATGCGGAACTCGATCGGCCAGGGCTCGGCATACTCGATGGTCAGATAGGACAGGCAGCGCCGCGCATCGATCTGGAAGGGCGCAGGAAAGGCGTTCGTCGGGCAGGCGTCCAGGCAGGCGGTGCAGCGGCCGCAATGCTCGGTCTCCGGCTCATCCGGTTCGATCTCGGCGGCGGTCAGGATGACGCCGAGGAAGAGCCAATTGCCGTGGGTGCGGCTCAGCAGATTGGTGTGCTTGCCCTGCCAGCCCAGACCGGCGCGCTGGGCCAGGGGCTTCTCCATCAGGGGAGCGGTGTCGACGAAGACCTTCACGTCTTGCCCCAACCGGGCGGCCATCTGTCCGGCCAGGATCTTCAGCCGCCCCTTGATGACCTCGTGATAGTCGTCGCCGCGCGCATAGACGGAGATATAGCCCGCCGACCTGTCCTGTAGTTCCGGCAGGGGATCGGCCTCGGGGCCGTAGTTCATGCCCAGGACGATGGCGGTCTTCGCCCCGTCCCACATGGCGGTGGGGTGGGCGCGGCGCTCCAGCGTCGTCTCCATCCAGCCCATGTCGCCGTGACGCCCGGCCTCGACGAAGTGGGCCAGCTTCTCGCCCGCGCTCCAGGGTTCGCTGGCCGAGGCGAAGCGGCACACGCCGAAGCCCAGCTCGGCGGCGCGTTGTCGGATGAAGATGCGGGGATCGGCCGCCATGACGGGGCCTTTGCCCCTGTTAGCCTCAGAAGTCGAGGTCGGCGTACCAGGTGGCCGGATGGACGCCTGGGAAACGGTCGCTCAACAGCGTCCGGAAACAGGGGCGCGACTTCAGCTTGGAGTACCAGGTCTTCAGCGACGGATAGGAGGCCCAGGTGATCTCGCCGAAATAGTCCAGCACCGACAGGTGGCCCGCCGCGATCAGATCGGCCTGGCTGAGCCGGCGCCCGGCCAGCCATTCGCGCCCGGCGGCCAGACCTTCCAGCATGGCCAGATGAACGCGCAGGGCGTCGCGGCCCTCGCGCAGCATCCGCGCCTCGGGCGGGCCGAGGCGCAGCAGGGGCTTCTCCATCCGCTCGTGCAGCAGGACAGCGTCCACCTCGTCGATGAAACGGCGGTTGAACCAGGTCGCCAGGCGCCGCGCCTCGGCGCGCTCGCCGATGTCGGCGGGCATCAGGACGTCGCCCTTGGAGCGGTCCTCGATCCAGCCGAGGATGGCGTCGGTTTCGCACAGGGTCAGGGTCTTGCCCTTTTCCGTCACCGTCAGAACCGGGGGCATGCCGGAGGGATTGAGGTCGAAGAGCGGGCAGTCCTCTTCCCACGGCTTGACCAGTTCTTCGCCGAAATCGACGCGCGCCTCGCCCAGCGCCAGACGCGCCGTGCGCGAGCCGGGGTGGAAGGCGAAATGATAGAGGACGGCGGGCGCGGACATTGCTCCACCCATGCGCCCGTGCTCGTTAAGGCTCCGTTTACCGCGACGCCCGGTCGCAGGTCAGGACCAGGGGCCTGATTGGTTCGGCTGCGGCTCGACGGCGTCGTCGGACGACGTTGCATGGACTTCCGCACGGCCGCGCGGGTCGGCGTGGATCAGGATGTCGGCGTGGGGGAAGGCGGCCTGGATGCGTTGCTCGGCCTCGACCACGATGGCGTGGGCCGCCTCCAGCGTCAGCTGCGGATCCAGATCGACGTGCATCTGCACCATCAGCACCTGCCCGGCCATGCGGGTGCGAAGTTGGTGCAGACCAGAGATACGGGGATCGGACAGGACGGCGGCGGTGATGGCGACCCGGTCCTCCTCGGGCCCTGCATGATCCAGCAGATGGTCTGCCGATTCGCGCAACAACGAGATGGCTCCCCAGAACAGCCAGACCGCCACGACCAGACCGGCCGCCGCGTCCAGCCCCGGCGCGCCCAGATAGGCGCCCGAGATCACCCCGATCAGCACCACCACATTGGCGGCCAGGTCGGCGGCGTAATGGGCGCGGTCGCCGGCCACGGCCAGGGAGGCGGTTTTCTTCAAGGCCTGTGTCTGCATCCAAACCAGCCAAAGGGTGACGGCGATGGAGACCACGACCACCCCGACGGCCCAGCCGCCCGCCACGACCGGCCGGGGATCGAAGATGCGCTGCACCGCCTCCCAGCCGATGAAGACGGCCGAGGCGAAGATCAGCCCCGCCTGCACAAGGCCCGCCAGGGCCTCGGCCTTGCCGTGACCATAGCGATGCTCGGGGTCGGCGGGAGCGGCCGCCCAGCGGACGGCGAAGAAGGTGGCCAGCGACGCGATCAGGTCCAGCGAGGAATCCGCCAGGGTCGCCAGGATCGACACCGAGCCCGAGGCGCCGAGCGCAAAGGCCTTCATCACAATCAGGATGGTGGCCGTCCCCACCGACAGGGTGGTGATCCGGCGGGTCGTAGCGTGAGCGTCGTCGAGGGTGGAGGCGGTCATCCCCGCCCTTGTCGCGCAAAACCGCGCATCCGCCAATGGCGGCGTCTTGTCCGGGGCGCTAAGGAGAAGGCGTGCCCGGCGCGGACGAACCGTCGCCGGTCGAGACGGAGTTTCCATGGCGGACTGGCTGACGGCGATCCTTTTGGGTCTGGTCGAGGGATTGACCGAGTTCATTCCGGTGTCGTCCACCGGGCACCTGCTGCTGCTGGGGCATTTCCTCGGCTTCGAAAGCACCGGTAAGACGTTCGAGATCGTCATCCAGCTGGGCGCCCTGCTGGCCATCATCAGCGTCTATTTCAAGCGGCTGTGGACCCTGGCGACGCGCTGGCCCTTCGATCCGGCGGCGCGGCGGTTTCTGATCGGTCTGATCGTGGCCTTCCTGCCGGCGGCGGTGATCGGCTTCTTCGCCTACGGCTTCATCAAGACGGTGCTGTTCGAGACGCCGCTGGTCATCTGCATCGCCCTGATCGTCGGAGGTCTGCTGCTGCTGTGGCTGGATCGGGTGGACAAGTTCCCGGTCTATCTGGACGCGGACCGCTATCCGATGCGGATCTATTTCCTGATCGGCCTGTTCCAGTGCCTGGCCATGATCCCCGGCGTGTCGCGCTCGGGCGCCACCATCGCGGGCGGCCTGTTGCTGAAGACCGACAAGCGCTCGGCCGCCGAGTTCAGCTTCTTCCTGGCCCTGCCGACCATGGGGGCGGCGGTGGCCTATGACCTGTTCAAGAACCGCGACGTGCTGGACTTCAGCGACTTCGGCCTGATCGCGGTGGGTTTCGTCGCCGCCTTCCTGACGGCTCTGGTGGTGGTGCGCTTCCTGCTGGACTTCGTGTCGAAGCGCGGTTTCGGCCCCTTCGCCTGGTGGCGGATCGTGGTGGGCGTGGCGGGCATCGTCGGACTGGCGGTGACGGGCGCGCTGTAAGCCCCCCTGCATTGCAGCCAAGAAAAACCCCTCGGGACACGGGTCCCGAGGGGTTTTTCTTGGCTAGGCCGATCTCAGGCGGCGGCGGGGCTTTCGGCGTACTGACCGCCGACGCGGTAGCGGAACAGGTAACCCGGCGCGATGGCTTCCAGGCCGGTGGGCTCGACGCCCAGCGCGGCCAGACCCTCGGCGCTCGGCGAGACGACGTTGTCGCTCTCCAGCAGCAGGACCTGATCCTTCGTCAGGGCCGGCTTCAGGCCGATCGCCGCGGGGATCTGCGCCAGCGACCCCAGGATGCGGGCGGCGAAGAAGGGCACGGGGACCAGGAAGCGGTCGCGGTTGGTTTCGCGCAGGATGAACTTGAGGATGTCCTCGAAGGTCCAGACCGACGGCCCGCCCAGTTCGAAGGTCTTGCCCTCGGCTTCCGGGGCGACGGTGGCGCGGGCCACGGCCTCAGCCACGTCGCCGACATAGACCGGCTGGAACTTCGTCACGCCGCCGCCGATCAGCGGCAGGGCGGGCGACCAGGTCGCCATGGCGGCGAACTTGTTCAGGAAGGCGTCGTCCGAACCGAAGATGACCGAGGGGCGGATGACCACGGCGCCGGGGAAGGCGGCGCGCACGGCGGCCTCGGCGGCGCCCTTGGTGCGGGCGTAGGCGGCCTTGCCGTTCACGTCGGCGCCCAGGGCCGACATGTGGGTCAGGCGCTGGACGCCCGCGGCCTTGGCGGCCTCGGCGACATTGACGGCGCCTTGGACATGCAGGGCCTCGAACTTGCGGCCGCCGGTTTCGAACAGGATGCCGACCAGGTTGATCACGGCGTCGGCGCCCTTGATCGCCTCGGCGACGGCGGCCTTGTCGGTGATGTCGCAACGGACGGTCTGGATCTGGCCGACGTCGCCGGCCATGCGCAGTTCATAGGCGAGCGCAGGCTTGCGCACGGCGACGCGCACGCGCCAGCCGCGCTTGGCCAGGGCTCGCACCACCTGGGTTCCGACAAAGCCCGAGCCGCCGAAAACGGTGACCAGTCCGGGGGCGAAATCAGCCATCTGAGCGCTCCAACGCCAAACCCGGCCGCAGGCGGGCGACCGGAGAAGAATTCCATGGGCGGGGCTTAACCGATGCGCCGCCCCGCCGCAACGCACAGGGCCGGGAGAAGGGCCTTAGTCGGCGCGATAGACCACCTGTCCGTCCACCACGGTCAGAACCGCATGGCCCTTGGGAATGTCGGCGGCGGGCACGGTCATCAGATCGATATTGAAGGCGCTGAAGTCCGCCCGCTTGCCGACCTCGATGGTGCCCAGCTCCTTCTCGCGGAAGCTGGCGTAGGCGGGCCACAGGGTGAACATCTTCAGCGCCGTCGCCCGATCCACGGCCTCGTTGGGGCGCCAGTCCGGCCCCTGGAAGCCGTTCAGGTCGCGCCGCGCCACGGCGGCGTAGAACTCGATCAGGGGATCGCCGCGCTCGACCGGGGCGTCCGAGCCGCCCACCACGATGACGCCGCGATCCACCAGGGTATGCCAGGCGTAGGCCCCGTCCAGCCGCGCGTCGCCTAGACGGTCGGCGGCGAAATGCAGGTCGCCGATGGCGTGGCTGGGCTGCATCGAGGCGATGATCGGCAGCTCGTCGAAGTAGTGATAGTCGGCGGGTCGGATGATCTGGGCGTGTTCGATGCGCCAGCGCGGGTCGGCCAGCTTCCACTCCGATTTCGGCACGGACCGCAGGGCCTCCTCGTACCAGGCGGCGACGTCGTGATTGCCCTGGTCGCCGATGGCGTGGGTGGCGATCTGGATGCCGGTGCGCAGGGCCTCCTGATACAGGGGCATGACCGCCTCGCGCGACGCCAGCATCAGGCCGGACGTGTCGGGGCGGTCCGAATAGGGCTCGAACAGCTTGGCCCCGCGCGAACCCAGGGCGCCGTCGGCGTAGAACTTGATCGCCCGGGTGATGATGCGCCCGTCGCCCGCGTCGCGCGGCCCGCTGGCCATCAGGGCGCGGGCGTCGCCCATGTCGATGCTGTTATAGACCCGCAACGGCGCCTCGCCGTCGCGCGCCATCGCCTCCATCAGCGGCACGTCCTTCCAAGGCGCGCTCATGAAGTGGACGCCGGTCCAGCCGTAGCGGGCGTAGACGTCAAAGCCCGCGCGATAGGCCGCGCGCGTCGCCGCCGCGTCGGCCTGCGGCGTCAGCGGCTCGACCAGCACCATGGCCCCGTCGACCAATAGGCCGGTCGGCTGGCCGTTCGTGTCTTTCAGGATCTCGCCGCCCGAGGGGGCGGGCGTCGTCGCATCGACCTTGGCGGCGCTCAGCGCGGCGCTGGAGACCGCGACCGCATGGCCGTCGGCGCGGCTCAGCAAGACCACCCGGCCCGGCGCGGCGGCGTCCAGATCGGCGGCGGTCAAGAAGCGTTTCTCGGGCCAGTGGGTTTCGATCCAGCCGCGCCCGATGATGACGCCCTCGGGGTGAACTCTGGCCCAGTCGCTCAGTCTCTGCATGGCCTCGACGACCGAGGCCGAGCCTTCCAGGTTCAGCGTCATCTCGCGCCAGCCTATGCCGTCCAGATGGGCGTGGCCGTCGGTGAAGCCGGGGAAGAGGGTCGCGCCCTTCAGGTCGATGACCTGCATGTCGGCGGGGCCCGCCACTGCCGTTTCAGCGCCCACTGACATGATCCTTCCGTCACGGACGACCACCTGCTCGGCGGTCGGCTGGGCCGGGTCGCCCGTGTAGATGGTCCCGCCATGGATCAGCAGGTTCTGGGCGAAGGCGGCGGGCGCGGCGGCGACCATCAGGCCTGCAGCCAGCGGAAGGGCCTTCATCAGGGGGCGGATCATGGGCGTCCTCCAACGGCAACGCAGAACATGGACGAAATGTCGCTCATGGACATTCAGTCGTCGTGAGCCTGAACGAGCCAACCTTCTTGTGTCAGCTCCGACAGATGACTTCGGGGCGTCTTGAGCATCGCTTCGCCGAGGTCGGACTGATCATCGACTATGTGGTGGATGTGCACCGGTCGCATCGTGGCGCCCTCAGGAGAATGATCATATTCCCCGCATGTGAGTTGCCACATGCCGTCAGAGTGATGAACGATCAGACGAATTGGGCGATCCGAGGCTATGACGTGGTCACAGGCCAGGACTAAAGGCGACGTTTCGTCCGTCATGTTTTCTCCCCAAACGCGCTGTGCGCCGTGCCGTCCAGAGAGCTTGCTGCAGAGCTTGGCGTCAAGCGATCCTGCGCGCATCATCGCCGTATGAAGCTATTCACCATCGGCTATGAAGGCTCCACCCAGCCCCAGGTCATCGACCGGCTGAAGGCGGCGGACGTCGAGCTGGTCGCCGACGTGCGCGCCGTGGCCTCGTCCCGCATCGCGGGCTTCTCCAAGACGGTGCTGGGCGAGAGCCTGAAGGCCGAGGGGCTGGACTATCTGCAACTGCGGGCGCTGGGGACGCCCAAGGCCGGGCGCGATGCGGCGCGTAAGGGCGACGTGGCGACCATGCACGCCATCTTCAACGCCCACATGCAGGAACCCGACGCCGAGGCCGCCTTCCAGCAGCTGCGTCATGTGGCGGGGGAGAAACGCATCGCCCTGCTGTGTTTCGAGGCCGAGGCCTGCGGCTGCCACCGGGCCGTCCTCGCTGACAGGCTGGCCCGCGAGGACGGCGTCGAGGTGGTGAACCTCTAGGGGTTACGGACGGCCCACCAGCTGATCCACCGAGCCCGACGTGACCGGGTGATAGAGCGGCCGCGCCTTGGCGTAGATGCGCGTGGCGTTGGCCCGGCCCCAGTCGCCTTCGTTCCACAGGGTCTGGAACAGGGGCAGGACGAATTTGCGACGGCCTTGGCTGGTCAGGAAGCGGTCGGCCGTGGCGACGGCGGGCTCATAACGGTGCGCCAGGGCGATCTGCAGCCAGGCGAAGGTCAGCTCGGCGTTGCCCTCATTGGCCAGGTTCAGCGTCTTCTCCAGATCGGCCAGTTGCGCCGTCGTCAGCCAGTCGGCGCCGGCCTTCAGACCCTCGGGACGCCAGGCCAGGAAGCGCTGGCGCTGCTGGGTGTTCCAGCTCTGCCAGTCGACGGCCGAGGCCGGACCCTTGTCGGCGAAGAAGGCCTTGGCCTGTTGGTCGACCGCCTCGAAGGCGTGCGACACCGGCGGCACCCAGTTCGACGGCATGCCCGGCTTGTATATCCAGTTCTCTAGCTGCAGTTGCGCCTCCAGCGCTGCATCGCCCTTGATCAGGTTTTCGCGGATGTCGGCCAGGAAGCCCACGTCGGTCATGGGCTGGAAGGCGTGACGGTCGAAATAGCCGCGCAGCCAGGCGTCGAAGGTCTCGCGCCCCACGATGCGCTCGATGGTGCGCAGCATGGCCGCGCCCTTCTCATAGGGCACGCCCGACAGGCCGTCGTCGGGATCGCGCCCGGTCAGGTCGATGTGCAGCTTGGTGTCGTCCGGCGCGGTGGTCGCCAGTTCCGCCGACAGCTCGCCCCAGCCGAGAACCTGCTCCTGCATGGCGCGGTCGCGCCCATACAGAGCCTCCATGATCCGGTTCTCGAAATAGACGGTGGTGCCTTCGTTCAGCCAGATGTCCGACCACGTCGCGTTGGTCACCAGATTGCCGGACCAGCTGTGCGCCAGCTCGTGCGCCACCAGCGAGACCAGCGACTGATCCCCGGCGATGATGGTCGGGGTGGCGAAGGTCAGGCGCGGGTTCTCCATCCCGCCGAAGGGGAAGCTGGGCGGCAGGACCAGCAGGTCGTAGCGGCCCCAGCGATAGGGGCCGTAAAGGGCCTCGGCGGCGTCCACCATGCGCGGGGTCGAGACCAGCTCGGCGCGGGCGGCCTCCAGTCGGCTGGGCTCGGTCCAGACGCCGGTGCGGCCGTCGAAGGAGGCGAAGGCGATGTCGCCGATGGCGATGGCCATCAGATAGGGCGGGATCGGGCGATCCATGTCGAAGCGCCAGGCCTTCTGGCCAGCGGCGGCGGCCTCGCCGGTCGGCGTCAGGTGCTCGGCGGACATGACCACGGTCAGGTCGGCGGGGGCGACCACGCGCGCCGAATAGGTCTGGCGGATGCCGGGGCTGTCCTGCGTCGGCACCCAGGTGCGGGTCAGGATGGCCTGGCCCTGGCTGAACAGATAGGGCTTCTGGCCGCCCGCGGTCTGCTGCGGGCTGAGCCATTGCAGGGCCGCCGCGTCGGGGCGGGTGGAATAGTCGACGACGACCTTCTGGACCTCGGTCCCGGCGAAGGCGGGCAGGTGGACCGTCAGGGCCTGACCCTTGATGACGTCGATGGCGCCCAGCTCATAGCGCAGCGGGCGGCCCTGCGCGTCGCGCACGCCGCGGATGTTCAGGTTCTTGGTGTCCAGCACCACCTCGGTCGCGCCGACGCGGCCGGTGACGTCCAGCGTCGCCGACCCCGACAGGGTCTTGCTCGCGAAGTCGGCGGTCAGGTCCAGGGCGACATGGCCGACCCGCGCCTCGGCCGGACGAGCGTTGGAGTGGATGTCGTTGGCGTAGGCGAAGGCGGGCGTCGCAGGCGTGGCGGCGGGCGCGGTCATGTCCGATCCTCCGGGCGCGGTGGCGCAGGCGCCGAGGGAAGAGACAAAGGCGGCGGCGAGGGCGAGGGCGGAAACCTGCCCAACCAGCTTCAGGGTCATCGAACGCTCCGTATTCAGATGCGCCCGAAAAGGCTCCCTTCGCCCCGAAAGATCAAGCCTTGGCTGCAGCCGGCGGCAGATGGTGCGCCTTGAACAGCCGTCCCTTCTCGGCGACCAGAACCAGCAGCAGGGCGACGAAGCCCAGGGCCGCGAAACCGACCGTCATCGGCACGGTGGTGCCGTCGAAATGCTGGCCGATCCAGAAGCCCAGCAGGGCCCCGCCGATGGTCGAGATGAAGCCCTGGGCCGAGGCGGCCGTTCCGGCGATATGGCCCATGGGCTCCATGGCCATGGAGCCGAAGTTGCCGGCGATGAAGCCGAAGCAGAACATCTTGCAGGCCTGGAAAGCGGCGAAGACCCACAGGCTGTCATGCCCCGTATAGGCGACGATGGCGTGCAGGACGCTGAAACCGATGAAGCCGAACAGGGCCGTATGGGCGATCAGGCGCGAGCCCAGCTTCTCGACCATCCGCGAGTTCAGCACCGAGGCCAGGGCGATGCCGCCCGCCACCAGGGCGAAGACGGTGGTGAACAGGCCCGGAGACTTGAACACGTCGAAGAAGATCTGCTGCGACGAGTTGATGAAGGCGAACAGGGCGCCGCTGATCGCCGTCATGGCCAGGGTGTAGCCCATGCCGATGCGACTGCTCAGGGCCTGACCAAAGGCCCCGGCGATGCGCTTTACGTTGATCGGCATGCGGTCTTCGGGATGCAGGGTCTCGGGCAGGCGCAGGGCGGCCCACAGCAGGAAGGACCCGCCGAACAGGGCGAAGAAGCCGAAGATCCAGCGCCAGGGCGCCACCAGCATGATCAGCTGCCCGACCGTGGGGGCCAGAATGGGCACGCCGAGGAAGACCAGGAAGCTCAATGACATGACCCGCGCCATGGTCCGACCCGAATAGCGGTCGCGCACGATGGAGACGGCCAGCACCCGCGTCGCCGCTGAACCCAGACCCATGCCGATGCGCGACAGGATCAGCCACTCGAACGAATGGGCGAAGGCGGCCAGAATGCTGAAGCCGACATAGAGGCCGATGCCGATGAACAGGATGGGCCGACGCCCGAAGCGGTCCGCCAGGGGGCCGTAAAACAGCTGGGCGCCGCCAAAGCCCAGCAGATAGGCGGTGATCACCCACTGACGCGTGTTCTCGTTGACCACGCCCAGGTCTTCGCCGATGTGCGGCAGGGCCGGCAGCATGGCGTCGATGGCCAGGGCGTTCATCGCCATCATGACGGCGATCAGGCAGACGAATTCGGCGAACCCCGGCCCCTTGGGGGCGGCGGTTGTACTGGGCGGGGTGCTGGTCATCGGGACCAGATGCGGGCTGCGTCAGCCTGACGCAACCCTCAAGCTGGATGAAGTTTTCGCGTCGGCGCGGTTCAGCGGACGTCGCGCACGTCGATCCGGGCCGTCACCGACATGCCGGGGGCCAGTCGCGTCGCCGCTTCCTGACCGGGATCAATCGAGACGCGCACCGGGATGCGCTGGGCCACCTTGGTGAAGTTGCCGGTGGCGTTGTCGGGGCGGATGACGCTGAACTCGGACCCGGCGGCGGGCGAGATGCGTTCGACCCTGCCCTTCAGTTTGGCCCCGCCCAGGGCGTCGACGGCGATCTCGACCGGCTGGCCGACACGGACGTCGCGCATCTGGGTCTCCTTCATATTGGCCGTGACCCAGACCACGTCGGGGACCAGGGCCGTCAGCTGCGTGCCGACCGCGACCTGCTGGCCGACGCGAACCGCGACCTCGCCCAGGCGACCGGCGCGCGGGGCGGTGATGCGGGTGTTGTCGAGATCGATCTGGGCCAGACGCACCTGGGCCTGGGCGTTCTCGACGGCGGCCTCCAGCGAGCCGCGCCCGACCACGGCCGAGGTGACGCCGGTCTGGGCCACGCCCTCGGCGGCGCGGGCGGCGGCCAGTTGCGCCTCGGCGGCGCGCAGGGCGTTCTGGGCGACATCCACCTGGGCCTGGGCCACCCAGCCGCCGGCGAACAGGGTGCGCACGCGCTGGGCGTCGGCGCGGGCTTTCGTCACGGCAGATTCAGCCCCGGCGATGGAGGCGCGGGTCTGGGCGACCGAGCCGCGGGCCGAGGCCTGACTCTGGGTCGAGTTGGCCAGGGCCGCTTCGGCCGAATGCAGGGCCGCTTTCGCCTGATCCAGCCGCTGGCGATAGATGCGGTCGTCCACGGTGGCCAGAAGCTGGCCCTGTTGCACGGTCTGGAAGTCCTGGACCTCGACCGCGGTCACATAGCCGCTGACCTGGGGGCTGATGACCGTCACCTGGCCGCGTACATAGGCGTTGTCGGTGACTTGCGGCCCGCCGTCGAAGGGCGGCAGGCGCCAGGCGTGCAACACCAGACCGACCCCGACCAAGGCGATCAGGGCCAGCACCACGCTGATCATGACGCGGCGGCCGCTGGACGGCTGGGGCGCGGACGCGGGCGGGGGCGGCGGGGCAGCCGGAGCAGGAGCGGCGGGGGCTTGAGCGGGGGCGGGGTGGCGTCGGTCATGGTCGGGTCCGGGTCATTCGACAGCGGCGGCAGCGGCGGCCTGGGCCGCCTCGCGGTGGGCGGCGCGGCGCGCCTCGATACGGGGGCGATAGTGGTTCACGGCGACCCAGACGGCGCCGACGGCGGCGGCGGCGGCGATCAGCAGGAAGACGTCGTTATAGGCCAGGACCTGGGCCTGCTGGCTGATCTGCTGTTGCAGCAGCTTCAGCGCCAGGGCCTGCCTCTGGGCCGCGTCGCCGACGGTGTGGGCGTAGGCCCCACCCAGTTGCTGCAGCCGCAGCACCACCTCGGGATCGCCCATGTCGATGTGGGCGCTCAACTGGTTGGAGTGAAACTTCTCGCGCAGGGTCTGGATGGTGCCGACCAGGGCCGAGCCCATCAGGCCGCCGATGTTCTGGCCGATCGAAAAGACGACGATGAAGCTGACCATGTGCTTGCCTCCGCCCTGCAGCACCTTGCCGAAGCCGATGATCATGGTCGGGCCGATGAAGAAGGCGGCGGCGAACCCCAGCAGGGCCTGGCTGAAGTAGAGGTTGGCCGGGCGCGTCAGCACCGTGGCGTGGCTGTCCATGAAGGCGCCGACGGCGATCAGGACCAGGGCGATGGAGATGGGCTTCCACAGCTTGGTCGGGTTCAGGGTGAAGGCGCTGGTCAGGGTCCCCGCCGCCGTGGCGAACAGCATGACCCAGAACAGGCTGTGCATCTGCTCGTAGCCCAGGCCCATCTGCTGCAGGAAGCCGACCGCGCCGGTCGTCTGTTCCGACAGGACGATCCGCACCAGCAGGATGGCCAATAGCAGTCGCACGATGTCGCCGCCGGCCAGCCACTTCAGGTCGATCAGCGGATTGGCGCGATTGTATTCGATGATGACGGCGGCGGTCAGTAGCACCAGGGCCCCGATCAGGGCCAGGCCGATCCACGGCGCCTCGGTCCACCAGACGATCCGTCCCAGTCCCAGGACGGCGGTCAGCAGGGCCACCCCCGGCGCGAACAGGGCGAAGGTGACGAAGTCCAGCCTCTCGAAGGTCTTCACCCGCTGCGACGGCGGCATCTTCAGCGCGAAGACGGCGGGCAGGGCGACCAGCACCAGGCCCAGGTCGAACATGTAGACCGCCCGCCACAGGTCGCGATCCAGCAGATAGCCGACCCCCAGCCGCGCCAGGGGAATGGCCAGGCTGGACAGGCCGACGCCGATGATGATGCCCTTCAGCCGGTGCTGCGCCGGGAAGGCCTGGATGATGTAGAGGATGCCGAGCGTCGACATGCCCGCCGCCGCGATGCCGGCGATGCCGCGCACCACTAGGGTCGAGCCGTAGTCCTCTAGAAACAGGTGGGCGGTCGCGGTGGCCAGGAAGACCATCAGGATGATCTCGGTGAACAGCCGCAGCCCGTACTGCATCCTGAACTTGACCAGCAGCAGGTTCATGCAGGCGTTGGTCATGACGAAGACGACCGGCAGCCAGGACGCCTCGGTCGTGGTTACCCCCAGCGAGCCGGCCAGCAGCGGGATGTTGGCCGTCACCGCCGCATTGCCCAGGCTGCCGGTCAGGGCCACCAGAACCCCTACGCAGGCATAGGCCCAGCGCATCGGCGTTGAATGATCGGGCGTGGCGGGCGAGCCGGGCAGGGCCGGCCGCTCGTGCGGCTTCAGCGTCGCCAGATACTCGTCCCAGGGCAGGTCCCAGTTGCGGCGGCTCATGCGGCGCGCCCCTGAGGTTTCACCGCGTCCAGCACCAGCTCCAGCGCGCGGCGGCTCAACTGATCCCTGTCCGCGACCCCGACGGTGCGCGACGGCGCCCCCAGCATCAGGGCCAGGACGCGGGTGTCCTCCACGCTCAGGTCGGGCCGCACCCGGCCGGCGGCTTGCGACACCGCCAGGGCCTCGGCGCCCGCCCGCTTCAGGCCGTGGCGGATCGGGGCCAGGGCCTCGTCCTTCAGGTCGCGGATGGCGCCGGCCAGGCCCGCGCTCTGGATCATCAACTCGACCATCTGGCCGAGGAACCACAGGAAGACCTCGGGGTCGTCGAGGCGCGCCTGGGTGCGTTCGTGCAGGTCGTCGATCTGACCGACGAAGACCGCCAGGGCCAGTTCGGAACGGTCGGCGAAGTTGCGATATAGCGTCGCCCGTCCCACGCCCGCCTGCTCGGCGATGACGTGCAGCGGCGTCTCCAGCCCGTCGCGCGCAAAGGCCTCTGCGGCGGCCTTCAGCAAGGCCTCGCGGCGTTCGGCGGCGTCTTTTCTCAGAGGACGGGTCATGAAGATCGCCAAGTGGACACTTGTGTCCGCTTAATCAAGTGCGGCCGGACTCATTCTTTGTTTCAGCCCATGTCGCGTGGCGCAGGGGCGCGTAACATCCCTCCTCGCGAACGGAATGCGCCAGAACGGCCAAGGCTGCGTTCCGGTCGATGACGATGTCAGGAAATGAAGGGATGGCGCCGATCGGCGCTCATCCAGACGTGGTGCGGGTGGCCGGGCTCGAACCGGCACTCCTCTCGGAACAGGATTTTGAATCCAGTTCAGACGGCCTTCAAGACCTTGCTTTTCCGTGTCTTTTTAGCTGGCTCTGCCTCTGGTGTGGCGTATACGTGCCGCAACGTTCGGCGCAGGTCATCCCGCGAGGTGTGAGCGTAGCGCATGGTGGAGGCGATAGCCTCATGACCAAGCAGCTCCTTAACGGCGGCCAGATTGCCCCCTGATTGCCGCAGGAGCGTGGTCCCTGCGTGGTGGCGAGCGTCGTGGACCGCGCGCACGTCGGTCAGGCCCGCGCGCTTCAGGGCCACCCCGGAGGCCGACTGGAAGCCGCGCCAGTGGATCGGCGTCAGCGACCCGTCGCGCATCTCCCTGAACCACACAGTGTCCAGTCCCGCTGCAACCGCTCGGCCGGCGCGCGCCCGCATCTCGGCGGCGTCCTCAGGTATGAGGGTAATGACCTGGGGTCCGTTCTTGCGGTCGCGGGTGTATATGTCGTCACCGTGCATGGCCGACAGCGGGAAGAAGGCCTCTTTCAACCGGACGCCATAGCGCAGGATGAAATGCAGCAGCGGGCGGTGCCAGACGGGCAGGTTGGCCTCCCATGCCGCGATCTCCTCATCGGAGAAGAACCGCACCCGTTCTCGAGGCTCGGACAATCGCAGGTCGGACCAGGGGATTTCCTTGACGGTGGCCTCCAGATTGCGCCGGGCGTAGTTCAGGATCGGCCGCAACGTCGAGTCTATCATGTCCCGGTTGACGGTGCTGTTGGACGGGTAGGCCTTGCTCTCGACCCTGTTCTTGCCGCGCAGGATGGGCTCCACGCGACGGGCATTGATCGCCGCCGTGATGTGCCGCGCCCCAATCTCCCCAACCAGCACATTCTGGCCCATGTGGCGCAGCATGATCTCAATGCGCAGGGCCGTGGTCTTGGCTGACTTCTTGTCGGCGCCCTTGGCCTGAAACCAGAGGTCGGTCGCCTCCTCTAGCGTGAGGGATTGGTGAAGACCTCCCACGAGCGCTTTCCGGTGTTCCCGCTTCTCGATGGTGAGGGCGTCTTCCTTGAGGCGCGCGCCGGTCGAGCCACGGAACCGTTCGCCCCGAACCGTGAAATCATACCACCAGATTTCGCCTCGCTTGAAGACGGACAAGTCATAGCCTCCAGATAGGCGTTCAGGTCATCGCGGCGCACGCGCCAGGTTCTGCCGATCTTCCCGGCCCGCAGGGAACCATTGGCGATCAGGCCACGCAAGGTGTGTTCTCCTAACTGAAGGACACGACAAACTTGGTCGAAGGTCAGGACGGGGCTTTCAGCGGCGGCGCTCATCGTCCCTCTCCATCAGGGGGCGTGGTGGGGGTGTTCCTGAACTCGCCGCAGAGATGGCCGCTGGCGGTTAGGTTGGAGGTCGAGCGCGGCAGGAAACAGAAGTCAAAGCCCAGACCCGCCGCCGCGTCGTGCGATTGGTTCGGCGGCATTCTGATGCACTCTCCGACGCGCGTGTTGATCCACCGCCAGAAGTCGCACCCAGCGCAGCAGGGACCGTGCTTGGCGTAGAAGGCATCGACGTGCTGCTGGCTCATCCGCCCTCTCCCTGTGCCTTGGCTTTGAGATTAGGGGAGACTACGCCTGCGGCTTCGTACCCGTGCTGGATGGCCCGAAGGATGGAGATGCACAGGGCTAGCGCGGGGGTTGGAGCGTGAAACCAAGGGCGGTCGATGGCTTCGTGGGCGAGAAAGACGCAGGCCGAGCCACGACCGTCACCCACCACTTCGACGAACTTGCGCCACCCCGGCAGCACCCTCTCAGCCAGCGCAAGGGCGGCGTCAATGGAGGTGGTGTAGGGCGAGATGTAGCCCGTGCGCTCATGACGCATGATGTCGTCGGGCTTCATTCGGTACCGCCAGCCCGCGCCGTCGTGTTCAAAAAGCTCGTATCCATTGGACGCCGCCCAGACGGCCGCATCCAACTCCCGGCTTCCCGCCTCAGCGGCTTCCAGTAGAGCGATGAGGGCTGACATATCCAGCACAGGTATGGAGCCGTCTTCGGCGGAATGAACCATCACTCTCCAGCCTCCTTTGCTTGGTTAGGGGCGGACGGGAGGTATCGAGAGATCATGTCGGCCCAAATGCGACGCCGACGGTCAAACGACCGGCATTCACCACTGACCCTGCCGAAGCGGTCAGCCCCCATCGACATACCGGGCGTGTGGGATTTGCAGGCCCCCTGAAGCATGGCGTTCGTTGGCTCTATCGGTACCACAACCACGTCGCCTGCCGTCAGATCGCGGAGGGCTGCGGCGGCTAATGCGAGGAGCGTGTTCGTCTGATAGACCTCGCTGTGGTGAGGGTTGGAACTCAAGAATCCAGCCTCCAGCCGTTCGATGAGCGCGCTATGGTCGGTCATTGGTCAGCTCCCTGGTTGGCGAGTAGCGCCCGTGCAGTGCGAAGATGGCCCGCGTCGATACTCATGGCGGCTGGCAGTTCCCAGATGTGATCGTGGTCGCCCGTCTCGTCGTCCAAGCTTTCGGCGGCCTCAGCGAACGGCTCCAACGCCTTCCGCAACTCGTCGCGCTGGCGCTCGGCTTGGGTGGCTCGTTTTCGGAGCGTCATCGCGTCAGACTCGGCGGCGCAATACGCACTTCTAAGTTCCGTCATCCTGGCTTCGGCGGATGCGGCGGTAACGAGTGGTTCGACCGTCGCTGTGACCTCGCCTTCGTAGCGGTAGGCCGCCCTGTGACGGGCGTAGTCATCGTCTGTGGTGAAGGTCTGTTGCGGCAGGATCAAATCCTCAATCATCCACCCCACCACCTCCAGTTCCGCATGATCGCCGGAGCCGGATGCGAGGGCGTTGAGGATCGCGTCGTTTGGAATAGCCGACATGATGCGCGTCCTATCGACCTCGTGATCTAGGCCGTGGGATGCCCCATATTGCTGAACTAGGTATTCGGCGGCAGCGTCGAGAACTACAGCCGCCACCTTCTCGCGCGGGGTCATGGGAGGGGTCATTGGGGCTTCCTCACGGCAGCCATGAACTGCGCGAACGGGGCTTTGTCCGCCGCTTCCTCTAGGGCATAGCGCTCGGCGCCGGCGATCATTGTGTCGATGGTCTCGGCGTTCCCGTTCGCTGCGATGGCGACGGTAAAGCCCAGCCCACGCGCCAAGCCCTCGATCATATCGCCCATACGTTCGTGACGGTCAGGGGCCTTGCTGGCAGCGGTAGCTTCCTTGGCCAGCATAGCGGACAGTCTGTCGTGGAAATCGCTCACTCCCCGCCCTCCTTATCCGAGGTGCGCGGGCGTCCAGCGGTTTCCCACGCGGAAACGGCCTCAAGCCACTCCTCAGCCTGCTCAAGCTGGTCCTGCATGTCGCTAGTCTCGGCGTCGATCTGCACGTCAGTCATAGCGTCAAAGTCATTCTGAAACTTGGACCAAGCAGCCATCACTTCGCCCCCTGTTCGGCTTGCAGGGCGGCGATGGCTAGGCGAAGCCGCGCTGCGGCGGGGTGAACGTGGCCATAGAAGTCGCGTTCGTTCACGTCCTGCTCAAGGTCCTTCAGTCGGTCGAGCAGGAAGCCAGACGCCTCCACCGCTACCCGCAGCGCGTCGGGGGCGGGGTGGCCTCCAACTCTCGGGTCCGTCGCTACGGCGATGTTCCACTGGATGAGACTGGCAAGTTTCTTCTTGGCGGTTTCGTAGCTGTCTTCTGCGTCGGCCACTCCAAGGTGCGCGCAGACCATTTCCTCGTCTGCGGCCCTTAGCCATCCCACCGGCTGCGCGTCCTCGCGGGCTTGCGGCAGGGCGCTGGGATTGCACAGAGATCCGACATAGACGCAGCGGTCGCCATCGCATCCATCGCACTCAACCTCCCCCGCCTCTGCCGGGGCTTCCAACTGACAAGGATTGCTTGACAGTTCAGCCAGCCGATCAGCTAACTTCCTCGCGTTCTCAGCGTTATAGACGTTGGCCCAGTGCGCCCGGTCTTCGCCCTGGGTGTCGCGCGCCGAGAAGTAGCGCGCCGCCTCACGAAGCCAAGCGATCTCGTCATCGAACTTGTAACGGTCGCTTACATGCGAGGTTGGGGCTTCCTCGCGGGTGACGAGGGCGGCAAGGCGATGCGCGGTCACGTCGAGAGTGACCCACGCCTCGCGGATCATGTTCTCTTCGTCCGTCAGGTTCTCAGCGTCGAGATATTTCGGCAGGCCGTAGATCAGTTGCTCGTAGGCCTTATGCAGGTCGGTCGCGATTTTGAACGCACCGTCATCCACCGCCCCGCCTTCCGGCTCGCGCGATGGGGCGCGGAGGTGCTCCGGTTCATCATCAGGCGCGAAACCGCAACCGTCGCAGTCATCGCAAGTTCGGACACAGGCGCTATGCTGGTTCGCGCCTTCCGTGCGGGCCGTTTCTTCGATCTTTCCGGCTCCGCCGCATGTCTGGCATTCAGGAAGTTCGATCTCAGGATGCGCCGCTACGGCGGCGTCCAAGTCAGCAAACACCTTGTCGGCAGCGGCGAAGGCATCGCCCTGCCGCTTGGTCAGTCCCTCGGGGTCCGCGTTCCAGTCGTAGCCAGTCAGGCGGGCCGTGGTGGCTGACAGAGCGTCGCGGAGGTAGCGAACGGCGTCATAAGCCCTGATCGTCCGCAGGCCGCGCTCAATCAGTTCTTCCTCCCCCACCCCGGCGGCTTGGGGAGCGGCGGGGGCGGCTGCGAGCATGGCGGCCCACATGTCGCGAATGTCGGGCCAAAACTCCTGCGCCCGGTCCACCATTTCTTGCGTCGGCTCAACAGGCACGCTCACCAGCGCGGAGGGGTGGTCGGTCATGCTTGCTCTCCCTTCTCGGGGCGGTCACCTGTGGCGCGGGTTATGGCGTCACGGAGCGCAATGGCCAGCTTGGCCTCTTCCAGCCCGTAAACCGACCGAATGTCTTCCTCCGACAGCCCTACGTAGGGCTCGTGGCTCTTGATCGCGACAGTCAGCAAATCAGGCGCGGCGGCGATCAGGCGGGCAACGTCCTCGCCTTGACTGTCGGACAGCGTGCAGATGGCCGGTTGCCACGTCATTCCGGTTTCGTCTGGGGCACTTACCGATCCCCAGACGACCCAGTCGGAGCTTTCCGACTCCCATGCATAGGTCCACGGCGTATGCTTCACCCCGCTCATGCCGCTGCTCCGAAAAGCCCGCGCGAGCGATGAAGACGGCGCTCACCTTGCGGGTTGATCCACAGGACTTCCGTGCGCGCCCTTGCGCCATCAGCTAGGGCGGCGCGTTCGATGCGGGTCCATCCCGGGAGCGAGTCGTCATAGAGGCTGTGAGGATAGCCGGAGAGCACGACCGCACCCTTCAGACCTCCCAGGAAGGCCAACAGCTTTCCATGGTCTTCCGCCGTCAGTTCGTGCGCGTAGTCTCCCCCAGCGTCTCGCGTGTCCGGCAGATACGGCGGGTCCACATAGTGCAGGGCCTCGTCGGTATCGTGCGCCGCCATCACTTCGCAGGCATCCCGGTTTTCGATGGTTACACCGCGCAGACGCTCAACCACGGCCGCCAGGGCTTCGGGGTAGTTGAACCAGTCGCGCGCGGGCGTGGTGCCGCTCCGATTGCTGTTTGCCCTGAAGCCCGTGGCGCGGTGCGTCCCGTTTCTGCCGAAGCCCATGAAGGATCTAACGATCAGCTTGCGGGCCTGCTCGACTGCATCATCCGTAGGATCATAAGCCTCGACCTGTTCGGTGCGGGCGAATGGGGTCAAGCGCACGAGGTCGGCCAGCCGCGCACCGTTTTCAGGGTCGCGCAGGACACGGAACAGGTTCACCACGTCGCAATCGAGGTCGTTGTAAACCTCGGCGTAGGCGCGGGGTTTCCGCAGAAGCACGGACGCTGCGCCACCGAATGGCTCGACGTAAACGCGGTGGGGCGGGAGGTTCTCGATGATCCACGGCGCAAGCAACCACTTGCCGCCATGCCAGCGCAAAACCGGGCGCGTCAGTTCAGTGATCACGCTCATGCCTCACCCCCACGGCGGGAGGCTTGGCGGGACTTGAGCAGCGCCTGAACATTCACGCCGAGCGGCGTCAGGACCATGTGACCGCAGCGACCGTTCGGGCTGGTGATCTTCAGGTAGAACATCGCCTTGTTGCGCAGGCTGCGCAGGACCGGCGCCGAGCAGCCGCCAATGTATCCAGCGATGACATGGCGACGCTCGGCCTTGGTAAGCTCGCGAGCAGCGGCCATGACCTGCTTTCCGTCCGGCCGCCAGTCCGCCCCCGCCTCCAGCACTTCCGTTGGGGTGGTCATGGCTGAACCTCGACCAGCTTGCCGGATTTGGCCTGATACCAAGCGCCGGCCTTGATGCCGTCTTGGCCCACGATGCCGCTGGCGATGGAGACGATGGGGCCATTCCAGGTTTCTCGCTCGATCGCGAACAAGGCGTTGCCGTCGGCGCCCATGACGCGACCCTCAAACCCAGAGGCCATCGCCGCGCCTTGGTCGCCGGTGCTGGACGCCGCGCCTCGGGTGCCGGTGCTGGACGCTGCGCCTCGGGTGCCGGTGCTGGACGCCGCGCCGTAGTCGCCGGTGCTGGACGCCGCGCCTCGGGTGCCGGTGCTGGACGCTGCGCCTCGGGTGCCGGTGCTGGACGCCGCGCCGTAGTCGCCGGTGCTGGACGCCGCGCCTTGGTAGCCGGTGCTGGACGCTGCGCCTCGGGTGCCGGTGGCGGTTTCGCCCTCAGGAGTCGAGCGCTCCTGAACCCACTTCACCGCCTCCTGAACCAGAGCCGAAAGACCGATCTCCTGGCCGACCTTCAGGATTTCCGACGCCGTCTTTTCCCCGTCGTCCGTGTCGGTGGCGCCGGATTGTTCCACCAGGCAGAAGCGCGTTCCTGCGGGTGGATAGTATCCGAAGACCGCCAGCGGGTGACCGGTGATGGCGTGGAAACCGCCCTCGCAGGCCTTGACCGTTCCCACGTGGGTGAAGGTCTCGCCAATCGCGAACTGGAAATCGCGGCACTTTAGGTTCTGGTCAAAGGCCTTGATGGCGCGAATGACAGGCGTGGCCTCAGCCGTTTTCTTCTTGGCAGCCATGTTCAGGCCTCCCCGGCCGATTTGAGTTCGTTGATGCGATGTTGAAGGTGAGCCCAGGTGGTCGGGCTTCTGCGTTCGAGGTCCGCGAGGCCGGAGCCGATCCCGTCGAGCGGGAAGATGACGGTTCGACCGGCGCGCAGGGCCTCGAAGAGCGGGGCCATGTCCGCGTCGATGACGGCGCACTGGCGGGCCACGTCGGATTCGGTCCAGAAGACGCCGGGCGCCTTGAGGGTGGCGACGCCGACTGCATTCGGCTCATCACGCATCTCGGCTGCCTGACCGCCACGACCCCAGCGCTCCTCGTTGTCACCGAAGACGTAGAGGACGGCCGGGTTGGCCTGGAGGTCCGCGCGGTAGATGCGGTGTTGGAGGATCAGCATCTCAGCGGGCTCCTGCGGTGGGGGTGGTGCGGGCGCGGACCTTGCCGTCGAACCCACGCGATTTCGTCTTGTCGAACCCAGGGCTCGGGATCGGCTTGCGTGGGCGGCGCGTGCCGTTCAGGCGAGCCTCGATCCGCTTCACCTTGGCGATGGCCGGCGTATCCCGGTCCGAGGTCTTGGCCTTGGCGCAAGGCTTGCGGAACAGATGGCGGTTGGAGAGGTCGTTGGTCCCGCCGAGGGCCAGCGGCACCCGGTGTTCGTCAATGACGCCCTCGCCCATGGGCTGGAGCTTCAAGCCGCAGCCGCAATCGCACCTGCCCTCCTGGTCGATCATCAACTGACCGAACTCGGCGCGCGTCAGCGGCTTGCGCTTCTCGATGATGACGCGTTCGCGGGTCATGCAGCCTCCTGCTGGCGCTGGAGGGTGGCGGGCTCGACCTCGATCAGAGCCGCGACGATCTCAAGGATTGCGGTTTTCGAGGCCTGGAACTCGGCCTTGTCCATCGCGCGGCGCGACTGGCTCTTGGGCTTGAGGACGCGGACGACCGTGTCTGCGACGATGACCACGGCGTAGTCATCGGTCTGCTGCTGGAGCGAGGCGGCGAGACGGCGGGCCTCGGTCTTGAACATGCAGGCGTAGTCGGTCGTGTCGCAGTAACCGGCCTGGATCAGCGCCCACTTGCGCAGGTGTTCCGGGGTGGGGTGTTGAGCGGCGAGCGCCTCGGGCAGGCTGGCCCATGCTTCGCGCAGCCACGCGAACTCCTGCCTATGGCTTGGCTCGGAGCGGTCTTCGACGGGGGCTAGCCGATAGCTCTCCCCGATGCAGTAGGTGGCGTCGGCCTGGCGCTGGAAGCCCTTGCGGACCTGCATCGCTTCGCCGTCCCAGACGAAGGGCAGAGGGGCGCTCATTGCGGCACCGTGTCGAGCGCGCGCCGCTTGGCCTCGATCACCTTCTTGAGCTCCAGGGCATCGCCAGAGGCACGAGCCCAGAACTCTTGCAGGGGCGCGCGGTTGGCGCCCTCGAACCAGTCGAGCATCTGCATGTCGCCGATCTCGGACACGCGCTCGCAGAGACGGTCATAGACGACGCCAAGTCCGACGCTCTCCAGCGGGGCGTTCGGGAAGAGCTGGAACAGGATGCCGTTGGCGCCGCCGATGCGGGCAAGCCGCTGATCGCGCTCCTCGGTCGCCACTGCCTCCGATGGCAGGACCTCGACTAGCTTGGCCTGATCCAGCTCGGCGCCCTCGTAGAGCCCACTCAGGTCTTCGGGGAAGGCCTTGCGCAGCGCCTGGGCCTCGGCGCACTTCGCCAGCATGACACGCGGCATGCGGCCCCAGTTGCCGCCGGTGTCCAGCGTCTTTCGCCCGGTCGGCCGGCGTCGCCCATCGTCGCCCTCGCCCCATTCGTCACTGATCGGCGCGAACTCGTCCCAATAGGCGACGCCCGTGACGGGCTTGTCGTCGATGTAGACCTTCACCAGGGCCTTGGTCAGGCCGAGCGGGTTCGTCGGCCCTTTGGTTTCGGCGTCGTATTCGAGGACCGGCTCGTTCTCGTCAGGACGATAGCGCCCCGAGCGCGCTGCGATAACCCGAAGGCCGTCGATCGTGGTGATGATCGACATGCGCCGCTTGTCTGGCTTGTTCTTGTTGAAGACGAGCGGGCTGATCTGCTTGCGGAAGGGGTCGAGCCCCGCGGAGCGCGCCGCCGCCATGAACAAGTCGAACTCGGCGTCATTGCAGTCGGTGGCGATGGTGCGGCGGATCAGGCTGATTTGCGCGCCTGACAGGGCCGATGTCGGAAGGATGGCGACGTTGCTCATTACTTGACCCTCACGGTAAGCGACGGGGGCGCGTTGGACAGGGCAGCGCCGGTCACAGGGCGGCCCTCCTTCAGCGCTGCGGAAAGGGCTTTGCGGTCCAGCTTCGGCGCGGCGGCGATCCAGAACTCGGCGGGAATGTCCGCCTCGCTGTCGATCCGCAGGGACGCGGCGCGGTTCGCCATCGTCAGGGTTGCGGTCGGGCGTTCCAGCTTCTTGATCTCGGCCGTCGTCATGGCCTGCTCGATCAGGGCGCGACGCGTATCGACGCGCTTCTGAACACGCGAAGCTCGCGCATCGAGGTCAGCCATCACCTTGGCCGTGCCTTCGATCAGGGCGCCGTCGTGGGTGTTTTGCTCCAGCAGGGTGTCGATGCACTCGAACAGCGAGGTCTCGCCCTCGGTCATGTCGAGGATCATGTCCTCATCACCCTGGGCCAGTTGGGCGATGCTCTCGCGGAGGTTCTTGGCTGCGAGGGCTTGGCGCTCAATGTCGTTGAACTCAGCCATGAAGGTTCTCCGGGAGATCCATCGCGAACAGCACCCCCTCATCGCCGCAGTAGTCGCAGCAGGCGGTCAGGCGGTTCGCGCAGTAGGGGCAGGCCACAAGGTCGCCGTGGCGCGGGGCGCGGAATGTCCAGCCAGCCTCCGGAGGCGTGGATTGCGCCACGCCCCCGAAGTCCCTGGCTGCGGATGAAACTTGAAGGCTCACGACGCGCTCCAGAGCAGAGCGGCGACAAAGGCCACGAACAGGGTGCAGGCCGAGGCACTGGCGACGTTGCCGATCCACCAGCCAGCCGAACGGCGGGGGATGGCGGGGTCAAACGCCCAGCCACGACCGCGCGATTGGTCGGTGGCCTTGGCCTTGCGATAGGTCGGGCTCGCGGCGGTGAAGGCGTCAACAGTCATGCGGCTTTCCTAAGCTTGGCCTGATAGCGGTTCCGTGAGACTTTGGCGCACTTGCGGCAAACCTTTGCGCCTCGATTATTGATGAGTGTGTTTTCGCGCGAGAAGTTATGGCCTTGCTGGCAAGCTTCTTTCGGCTTGAAGCCAGTTACGCCGTCCCTAATGTTGATCAGGGAGTTTTCCGATGGGGTCACAAGGCGCAGGTGATCCGGGTTCAAGCAGCGCCGATTGCGGCACTTGTGGTCAATAACCAGGCCGTCCGGGATGGTGCCGTTTGCCATCTCCCACGAGACACGGTGCGCGAGGGTGCAGCGGTTATTGAGCTTGAACCGCCCATAGCCATTGGCGTCGATGGCTGCCGACCACTCCCAGCAGCCGACGCTCTTGGAGACCTTGATCCAAAAACGATCGATCATGCGGGAACCCCTTGTTGCTGGGCTTGGCGGGAGGCGCGGATCAGCTCGGCCAAGCGGATGGTGGAGGCCTCCGCAAACTCGTCGTCGTATCGGAGATCGAGGGCGACAGAGGCGATGACGGCGGCGCGGAACTCAGCCTCGGCGGGCGTGTAGGCCACGCCCCAAGGGTCGATCACGGAGCCGTTGCGGGCGGTAAAATCGGTGTGGGTCATGCCCCAGCCGCCTCGACCATGGAGGCGCGCAGTTCCGTGAACCGCGCCTCCAGCTTGGCGAACTCGGCCAGAAGGTCGTCGCGGTGATAGTCTGCGCCGCCTCGCTCGTGGGTCAGCCAGTAGACAAGATGTGCAGCGTTAGCCACGGCTTGTGCGTGCAGCTTGATGTGGACGTATCCAGCGACCGGGAACGCGCTCATGCCGCTTGCTCCCAGCACTCGCCGTTCATGGCGGACCACAGGGCGCGGTCGAAGGCGACTTCCTCAGGATTGGTCGGGACCGGGCCGAAAGGAACGGTCAGCGCGTGGTAAGCGGCGCGGGCGGAACCGTAGCGGGCCACTTCAACAGCGACGCGGGCTTCGGCTTGTGTCTGTGTGGTGCTGGCCATGTGGCGCTCCTCAGTTCGTGAGGAGAGAATATCGGACGCTCCGATATTGTCAATCGGTCATTCCGATATTTTTATCGGAGGCGCAGCAAGGCCTTGTCGTGTAACCCTGATCGGGCAACGCTCTGGGAGGGTATCGTGTTTTTTAGGATCGCGGTCGCTGCGGCGGCTCTACTGATTGCCGGGTCTGCAGCGGCCCAAGTCAATGTTCGGGGCTACACCCGCTCAGACGGCACCTATGTGGCGCCTCACACCCGCTCATCGCCAGGGACCTCGCCGTCTTCCTACGGCTCCACGCCTCGTGCACCTGCTCAAGTTTACGGAGCGGCACCGCAAAGCAGCTCAGCCAATAGCTGCACAGGCCTTTGCTATGGCCAGCCGAGCGCCACGACTAACGCGCCCCGCAACACAACGGTGTCTGGATACATCCGCCGGGACGGGACGTATGTGGCTCCATACACGCGCAGCCGTGGTAATTAGAACCAAGAATGCTCACCTCTATATTGATAGCGGCTGCAATCACGCTGGCTGAGCCAGGGAGTGATTACGAAGGTGTCGAACTTCCACCAAAGTACTCTGATGTCTTGGTGGGCGACTGGACATACATCGGTGAAGACGTAGATGGCGAGTCATTAGTCCTTGCGCAGCCATTCCGGTTGCGAGGGCGTGTATGGGTACGCTTCGAATACGCAAAATCTACGGCTGGCGTGCGGTCAAGCAGGTCTCTAGTTGAGCTGGACTGTTCTCAGTGGCGTTTTCGATGGCTGCAATCGGCCCATTTCGCAGGACAGAACCTCACATCTAGCTTGCGCTCTAATGCACAAACGTCAGAGTGGTCTTATGCGGCACCCAACACTATGGCTGAAGCATTTCTAAATTATGGCTGCGGTGACTAGTCATCACATCCTACGCGTCACCCAGCGCACCCGACCGATAACCCGAACACGATCCTCGGCCACGCGATATTCGCCGTGCAGTGGGTTGTCGGACTTCAGCCTTACCTCGCTAGGATCGGTTCCCGGCACGCGCTCCAACCGCTTGCACACCAGCGCGTCGCCATCCCAGACCGCAAAGACACCAGGCAGGCCTAGGCGTTGGTCGTTCAGATCGATTAGCACGTAGTCGCCACTCGATAGGGTCGGCTCCATGCTGTCGCCAACGACCTCCTGGACGGTTGCCTGCGAGGCGCGAACGCCTAGCCGGTCCTCAACCAAGAAACGCGGCAAGGCCCAATGGCGCCGCGTGCTTTCGCGATCCACGACAAAGCCACCGCCGGCCGATAACCGCACGTCGTATTCTGGGATGCTGACCGAGTCGGGCAAGTCGGCGTGGACACTGTCTTCCGGCAACTCGTCGGAGACTTCGCCCTCCTGCGGCTCAAAGAAGCTGCGAGGCCGGTTGAATATCTTGGCGAGCGCGTCGCGATGGACGTGCCAGCTCTGAAGGCCGCCGCGCTCAAGGTCCGATATGGTCGATTGCCCCACCTTGAGCCGCTCGCCTAGAGCGGCCTGGGTCATGCCGAGACGCTTGCGTTCGGCCTTCAGTTTCAGCCCGAGGTTCATCCCGACCTTATGACCGGAAGAATATCGCCGCGCGCCCGATAAATCGGGGCTTGCGATTATCGGTTCATCCGATATTATCGGGTCATGTCCGATAACGTCATCGACCACCTCACTTCGCCCGAGCGCTTCGGCACCCAAACCCGGCTGGCCGAGGCGGCGGGCGTCAAGCCGCATACGATCAGTGAAAAGCGGCACACCAACAACCTGACCCATAGTCAGATGCGGCGCATCCTCGCGGTTGCCCCCGCGATGGGCGTGAAGGTGGGGCCGGGCGACTTCTTCCCCGACTACCACCCGACCCGGCAGCGGAACTAGCCCAATGTCTGCCGGGGGCTCAGTCATCATTATCCATCACACCGCCAACGGGCGCGTGGAAGCCGCATGTATCGCACTTGTGGATGCGAATCCGCGAATCGACATCGGTCGTCGCCTGGAGAAGGCCCTTGGCCCCCTTGTTGTAACAGGCTGCACAAAGGTTGTGCAGTGGCTGTCCCGCGCGCTCGGCGTTCTTAAGCGCATAGACCAGAACACCCGGATAGCGCCGCTGCGGCTCGTAGCGTTGAGCCTCGTCGGACCAGTCTTTAAGACGGGCCAACTCCTTGCCGAGGTCGTCTTTTGCTTGCAGGAGCGCCGCTTTCTCCTCTCGTGCAACGAGGAGTTCGTCATACGCCTTGATCAGCTCTCGCAACAGGTCGGCCTTGACCTGAGCAAGCGCCGCCCGTCCCTCGATACCGTCAAGGCTTTCGATCAGATCCTTCGCCGTCTTGAGGGCGGAGAGCCCCGCACTGATTTCCGCAATCATCATTCAACCCCCGTTGTAAGCGGCGGGCAGAGTGGGGCCGGTCACGCCTCGGAGTCCAGTCGATGACTGGGTCTCAGTACCGAGCGTCGTCGCCTTCCGCTTCGTCAGCGGTCGCCAGCAGGACTTGTGCGAGGTCGCGGGCTTGCTGCGGTGACAGCTTGGCGAGCGATTCCACGGCGCCGCTCCAGACCCGCAGGATGACGGCGCCCTCGATGGTGCTGGCTGCAAATCTGACTTCGGCCATGGCGATCCCTCCGGTTGGTTCACGCTCTCACCGCCGGGCCAGTGAGTCCAGCCTTGGCGCGGTACGCCCTCGCGACCCGGCGCAGGCTTTCCGCCACCTTGGGCTCGGACTGATCGGCCAGGGCTTCGCACCGCGCCGCGCCAGCCGCCCATTCGGCTGCACTGATGCGGGAGGCGGGCAGGGGCTCACGGCTCGCCGTCCGCGACTGAAAGCAAACAAAGATCACATCGCCGCCCGTCGCGGCCTCTCGCTGTCTGTCCATGGCGCTGTTGTGCGCCGGGCAACGGCAAAGCTCACCGAAACAATCACCTTGGAACGTTACCAGAACAGGAAGACCACATGAGCGTGCCTGTCATCAAGGCGCTGACCAAGCGCATCCGTAAGCGCATCGGCTCGTCGGAGCTGGCGGCTATGGCCTGCGGCCTATCGAACAAGGGCGCGTGGAGCCTCTACGAGAGCGAGAACCACCCCGATACGACCCTGCCGCTCCACCGCTTTCTTGAGTGCGCCAATGACGCCGAGAAGCAGGCGCTCATTGATCTGATCCGGCTGGCGATGGAGGGGGATGACGTACCCGAGTGCGCCAACACCGAGGCGAGCGAGACGACCGAGGCCGCAGCCGATCTGCAACGCGCCGTTCGGGAAGCTCTGCGCGACGGCACCCTGACCCCGATGGAGCGCCGCACGATCACCGAGCAGGCCATGACGGTGAAGGCCAACGCGGACGACGTGATCCAGGCTGTGCACGGGGGGGCGAAATGACCCCGAAGCAAGCCGAGTGCTTAGCCGTCATCAAGCGCATGACCTTCAACGGCGTCCCTCCGTCATACGAGGAGATCATGCGCGAGATGGGGCTGACAAGTAAGGCTCCGGTTCACCGGATGATCCATGCGCTCAAGGATCGTGGCGTCATCGCGATGTCCCCGGATAAGGCGCGGACAATCACTGTGCGCGACGAACATGCAGAAGCGATCCCGTTCGACCTGATGGCTGAAGCTGTCGCGGACCTCATTGCGCGGGGAAGGCGTGTATATCCGGCTCAAATCCGCAAGGTGCTGGTGCAGACCTACGCTGGGGCCGCGCAATGATCGCCTGCGCCCTCGCCCGCCTCCACAGCGCAGTCCTATTCCTGTCGGGCAAGGACAGTCTCCTGCGTGGGCAGAATCCGACCGCCATCGTTCCGCCGATTGTTCATCCCGCCGCCGACAACGTCGTGACGTTCAAGGGGCGGGGCAAGTGAAGCGCCTCCCCGACATGTTCGGCTTCCGCAAAGCCCGCGCGGCCCTGCGTCTTCATGAGGCCAATCGCGCGTTCATCAAAGCTCGCGCTGACCGCCTTCGCGCCGAGATCCGCCGGGACACTCGCGCCATGCACGCAACGGGTACCGCGCTTCGCAAGGCCCGCACCGAACAGGTCGCGGCTGAGCTGGCCTACGCCGCCGTCACCTCCAAACCCCTTCACGCCTGAACCGAGAGAACCCATGACTGATACCGAATTCGACCCTGCCTCCGACGTTCTGACAGCAGCAGCACAGGGGCGCCTGCGCTCCATCATCGAACGGCTGGAGCGGCTGGAGGAGGACAAAGACGCCATCCTCATCGACATGAAGGAGGTCTTCGCCGAGGCCAAGGGCGATGGCTACGACGTCAAAGTCCTCCGCAAGGTGCTGCGCCTGCGCAAGCAGGACCGCGCCAAGCGTCAGGAAGAGGAGGCTATCCTCGACCTCTACCTCGTCGCCCTGGGTGAGGTCTGATCATGGCCGGCTCCGTCAACAAGGTCATCCTCGTCGGCAATCTGGGCCGCGACCCGGAAATCCGCACGCTGAACAGCGGCGACCGTGTCGCCAACCTGCGCATCGCCACCTCCGAAAGCTGGCGCGACAAGGCGTCGGGCGAGCGCAAGGAAAAGACCGAATGGCACGCGGTCGTCGTGTTCAACGAGCACATCGTCAAGACCTGCGAGAACTACCTCAAGAAGGGCTCGACCATCTACGTCGAGGGATCGCTCCAGACCCGCAAATACACAGACGCTCAGGGCGTCGAGAAATATTCGACTGAGATCGTCCTGCAGAAGTTCAACGGCGTCCTGACCATGCTTGGCGGCAAGCCGCAGGGTGAGGGCGAGCGCAGCCAGGTCGATGATTATTCGTCCGGCTTCTCCTCGGGTGGCGCCAACAAGCCGTCAGGTCCGCGCGAAAGCTACGACCTGAACGACTCAATTCCATTTTGAGGGCGCGGGCCGTCATGTCGAAGCAATGCAGCCAGTGCTCCCAGACCAAGACTCTGGACGAGTTCTACAAGCAGCCTGAATCCCGAGGTAGCGGCCATATCTCCAAGTGCAGGGTTTGCACGACGGCCAACGTCAGGGCGCATCGCCGCTTAAATGATAGCGTCCGGGAATACGACCGCCGCCGTGGATCGCGCCAGACCATTGAGAAGGCCCGCGAGTGGCGCGAGGCTCACCCGGACGCTTACCGGGCGCATAACGCCGTCAACAACGCGGTGCGCGACGGGCGTCTAACCAAAGAGCCATGCCTGTTCTGCGGCGAGGCCAAGGTTCACGGCCATCACCAGGACTACAGCAAGCCTCTCGACGTGATCTGGCTTTGCCCGCGCTGCCATCACCGCCTTCACGCGAACTTCCCCGAAACTGCCGCCCATGAGCCCGAACATCGGAGGGCCGCATGATCGTCAACGTCCTGACCTGCACCCTTCGCCGGGATGATCAGTATCTGATCACCTACAAGGTCGGCGGCGCTGTCCAGTCGGCCCTGTCCGCTACGCCGATCAAGGCCGGGACCGACGTTCGCATCCGGGACGGCCGGGTGGTCGCATGATCACCGTCATCCTTCCCTACCCGCCCTCTGCCAACCGCCTTTGGCGCAACGGCAAGGGCGCCACCTACAAGAGCGCCGAATACGTCGCGTGGCTGGCCGAGGCCCAGGCGGCAATCCCCATGCAGGCCAGAGGTCAGATCAGAGGCCCTCACTCGGTCTTGATCGAGGTGGACCGGCCCAGCCGCGCCCTCCGCGACATCGACAACCGCGCCAAGCCGATCATGGATTCCCTCAAGGACCAGAAGTACCTCAAGGGCGTGATCCGCGACGACAGCGATACCGTTCAGATCACCATCCGCTGGACCGGCGCCGAGCCTGTGAAGCCCGCCCGCGTCCGCGTGACCGTCACCCCGGAGAAAATGTAATGGCCGACGCCGGTCTATACGCCACCGCGCGAAAGGGTCCGGTCACGCTGACCGAGATCCAGAAAATCCGTCAGCGGTTCCCGCGCGCCGGGGTGCAGTTCATCGCCACCCAACTCGGCCGCAGCATGGAAGACGTGCGCCTCCTGATCGGTGAAGGCCAATGAGGATCGCCGGTCGTGTCGTCACCGACTACGTAGCGCAGCATTACGGGCTGACGTTCACGCAGATCATCAGCGAGAACCGCCGTTGGCAGATCGCCCGCCCCAGGCAAGTGGCGATGTACGTCATGCGCGAGGTCTGCCCGCACCTGAGCTACCCCGCCATCGGCCGGCTGCTCGGCGGACGGGACCACACCACCATCCTGCACGGCGTCCAGCGCATAGAGGCGCTGATGGTCACGGATGGCGATCTGCTGGATAGCGTGCTGTCGATCATGCGCCACTTCCGTAGCTGCGGCGCGGCGCCCGACATGATGCTTGAGGTCCGCATCGACGCGGCGAGCAAGTATCTGAACGCTCTCATCGCAGAGCGTAACGCCGCCTTTGAACGCGCGCTGGCGGCCTGAGATGAGCATCGCTGTCCTCATCCGCCGCATGGCTGAAGCAGGCGCCACGCCTGAAGCCATCGCCATTGCTGTCGAGGCCATTGAGGCTGTCGAGTGCAGGGTCGAGGCGGGCCGGACGGCTGCGCGTGAGCGGAAGCGCCGCCAACGCGCCCAAGAGCGTGACGGTCACGGGACAGTCACGGGACAAGGCGTGGACAGTCACGCCAACCCTCTCCCCTCCCTTCTTCCCCCAGACCCCCAACAACCCACCCCCACACCCGGAGATATATCTACCCCCGCGCGTAAGGGGCCGGATTTGACCGCAGGGTTTGCGGTGTTCTGGTCGGCCTATCCCCGCAAGAAATCCAAGGAAGCTGCGGTCAAGGCCTTCGCCAAGGCCATGCGGCGGATCACCGAGGACGACCCGTTGGCCGTGATCATCGCCGGGATCGAACGCGCCCTGCCCGGCTGGGACGACCCCCAGTTCATCCCCTACCCCGCCTCCTGGCTCAACGACGCCGGGTGGGAAGACGAAGCCCCTCAACCCCGACAAATCACGCCGCAGAGGCCCCGAAATGAACGCCCTGACCGTTACGCCGAACAGCAAGACAATCTCGACGCCGCTTGGGCCGGATCTGAGCGGGCCTCTGAAATCCTGGCTGGTCGCAGAGCGTTCGGATAGCGTCGCCATCGAGACGATCCGGCGGTCGCCAGTCCTGCATGACGAGGCCCGCCAAGCCCTTCCGGCGCTGAGGGACGCGGCCCTGACCCCGGCGACCGAGGCTCAAATCCGCCAGACCATCGGCACGCGCTTCGCCCTGTTCCCGCAGCCCAAGCGCGACGACGGGCAATGGGCGGCGTGGTGGGCCGATTACTACGACGCCCTGCGCGGCCTGACGCCCTACGCGGTTGAGGCGGGCATGGCGGCATGGGTGCGGTCGCCTGACGCCGAGTTCATGGCCAAGCCCGGCAAGCTGCGCGAGCTGGCGATGACAGTGCCGAATGAGAACGTCTGGGCCAGGGCGCACATGCGCGCCACGACGGCGACGCGGACGTTCCCGGAGGAGGTCCAGCCCGAGCCCAAGTCTGCGGATCGCCCGACCCAAGAACAGATGAAGGCGCTGATGGCAGACTTCCACCAGAAGATGGCCGGCAAGGAAATCCGGGACATCCGACCCAAGCGGCGCCCCAGCCCCCAGGCGCGTGTGGACGAAACCGGCATCAGCGCCGAGGCCCGCGCATTGATGGCGAGGCAGGGATGATGAAGACCACCAATTTCGACTTCATCGCTGCTGCCGCGCCCCTCAACCGAACGGCGTCAATAGTTCGCGACGGCACCGGCGACACATACGATGGGCGCGTTCCTTCCTGGCACGCGCACTGGAAGGCCCCGCCTTTGCCAGAGGGCGTATTCAACCGTCAGTCCGGCGGACAAGACCTATCCGGCCACGAGTTTGGTCAGGGAATGCGGGTCATCCGCTATCACCGACGACACAAGAAAACCGGGGCTCAATGGCTCGTCCGGTGTGCATGTGGAGATTACGAACTTCGCTCTACGAAAGCCATACGCGCGGCGAAAGACACGCATGTCTGCCAATCCTGCGACTGGTTCCAGCACGTGAAGTGGGTTGCTGAGAACGAGAGACGGGGCCGCACGGTCGCGGCGGCTGACGCCGCCATTTTGGACAGCCTTGCGGAGGCCGCCAGATGACCCGCGAGGACCTGATCGACGCCCGCGCCCTGATCATCGCCGGCCACCTGAAGACCTACCGGGATCAGGTGGAGGCCGAGCCGATCATGTCGGAGGCCAAGGCCGCAACACACGCCTATCGCCATGCTCGCAAGCTGGCCACGGCGATCACAGACGACGATGCGCGGATTGCCCGCGTAGCCAAGGGGGCAGCAGCGTGACGGACTGGCGAACAGAGCCCGCGACCGGCCTTGAGGCTGCGATTGCTGAGTTCAAGGCGGCGCTTCCGGGTTGGTGGTTTTCGGTCTGCGAGTGTCAGGTGTCGTGCGACGCCTCATGCGCCCCGACGACAGATAGCCCTGATATCGACCTGATCCAGAGGGCGGGCGATCCGTTCGACTGCGGGTTCCACGCTGATCTACTCCAGCCGTCCAGCATGGCCGAAGCCCTGCGGGACGTGATGGCCCAAGCACTGAAAGCCAAGGGGGCAGCACATGGCCAAGCGTAAACCGCACAACCCCGCCGAGGACATGCGCCTGAGGCTTGAGCAGGCCGCCGCGCGGGCCGAACGGGACCGACTGAAGGGGCAGGGCATTGACGCCCTGGTGGTGGCCGAGTGGGACGAGAACAAGGTCAAGCACTGGGTGGCCAAGGGAAATCGCAAGGACGTCTTCCGCGTCCTGCTGGATCGCCGGGCCATCGACCAGAACGCCTTCGACGCCATCCGCCGCTATGAGGAGGCGCTGGACACATCCATGGGTCATAACAGCCCCGAGCGGCGCCCTGACTATATCCGCGCCAGCTCGGACGGAGCGCCCGGACAGAACATTAGCCAAGCCATGATCCTCGCCTCACACCGCGCCCGCTGGGTCAGGGATCGCCTTTCGGCCACGGACATGAGGTTGCTGGACACCCTTCGCATGAATGCTCCGGCCCATTGGCGCCAGATCGTCCAGATGGTGACGGGCGAGGTCAACGACGATGCTCACGCCCCCCGCGTCAGGGCGATGGCCGAGAACGTCCGCGACGCTATGGCCTCATTCGACAGATTGTCGAAGAAGGCAGCTTGACCGCCCGGGCGAACCATGGGACAAAACGCCAAGGTCGCGAAGCGCGTCCGAGGAAAGGCTCTGCTTCGGCGGGGCCTTTCTGATTCCGGCCACGGTTCCTCGCGGAGCCAGTCGGCTGTCCAAGTCCCTCGCTTACCTGAGGGCCGCCCGACTTGATCACCGGGCGCAGTAGCGGCGACAGACATAGGGTCGGGGGTTCCTGGCCGGTCTGTCGCCAGCCCCCTTCGCCCTAGCGGCAACACCATCGCCACGACGCACCGGACACACATCACCGCCCTCTAGCGCATAGCCGGACAGCGTGTGGCGACACCCCACAACCCCGCGCCGTTCCTTCCCTGGTCTGGCCAGAGTGCGCAGCAGGGCAAACACGACGGACCTTACAGCGAAAAGCAACCGGGGCGCGGGTGGTGAGAGCCACGTGATAGCCGGGAAGGCCGTAACACTCGACTACCTCAGGAGGGCCTGACCCATGCGGATCACCGTCCTTCGTCGCGGCGGCCTGTCGGTCTATGGCGGCAGCTTCGACACACGTAAGAGCGCAGCCATCGCGGATGTCGCCATGACCCAAGCGGTTGAGGTGGTTTTCCCCGATGAGATCCAGGCCGTCACCGTATCGAGCGACGGCGCCTCAGCAACCACCCCTACAGTCTCAGGCAAGAAGGCCAGCTTCACCCTATCGGGCAGCGGCGCCGTCAGCCTGATCGCCACCATGGGCGACGAACGACCGGCCGTTCGGATCGAAACGCCGAGACAAGGCGGCAATGACTATGGGACGGCCTAGCGACTTCACCCCCGAGATCGCCAACGAGATTTGCGAGCGACTGTCCAAGGGCGAAAGCCTGCGGTCGATCACCGGAGCCCAGCGCGACGACTTCATGCCCTCTGAGACCACGGTGCGCCGGTGGCTAGCTGGGGATGAGGATTGGAACGAACAGTTTCGGCGGCAATACGCACACGCGAGAGAGGCCCAGGCCGATCACTACGCGGAAGAGATCATCGACATCGCGGACGGCGTGGATCAGTGGCGACCGACTGATGCGGATATGGCTTCGGCCGTTGTCCGTGACCCGCAGCGGGACCGCCTCCGCATCGACGCTCGTAAGTGGGTCGCGTCGAAGCTGGCGCCGAAGAAGTATGGCGAGAAGGTCGCTCTGACAGGCGGCAGCGAGGATGATGCCCCGCTTCAGGTCATCATCAACAAGCCCGCGTGAAGATCGAGCTTCCGCACCTATGGACCCCCCGGTCCTATCAAGAGCCGCTGTGGCGCTATATGCACGGGGGCGGGAAGCGGGCGGTTGCCATCTGGCCTCGCCGCCACGGCAAGGATGATCTGGCGCTTCACTACACCGCCTGCGCAGCCCATGAGCGCGTCGGGGTCTATTGGCATCTCCTGCCGCAACAGAACCAAGCCCGGAAGGCGATCTGGGACGCGGTGAACCCGCACACCGGTCGCCGGCGCATTGATGACGCCTTTCCCCATGAGCTGAGGGAGACGACCCGAGAGCAGGACATGCTTATCCGGTTCAAGACCGGAAGCACTTGGCAGGTGATCGGGTCAGACAACTACGACGCCCTTGTGGGGACGCCGCCCATTGGGGTTGTGTTCTCGGAGTGGGCGCTGAGCAACCCGCAGGCATGGTCGCTGATCCGCCCGATCCTTCTGGAAAACGGCGGGTGGGCCATGTTCATCACCACGCCACGCGGACGCAACCACGCGCACCGCATGTTCCAGATGGCCGAACAGTCGGATGACTGGTTCGCGGAGCGCCTGACCTCGGACACGACGGGCGTGTTCACGCCGGAAGCCTTGGCGACTGAGAAAGCGGAACTGATCTCGGAGCGCGGCGAAGGGGATGGCGAGGCCATCTTCGAGCAGGAATACATGACCTCATGGTCAGCGGCCCTGCCGGGGGCCTACTACGCCAAGCTGGTCGATAAGGCTGAGACCGAGGGACGGATCGGGTTTGTCCCCTACAATCCCCAGAAGCAGGTTCACACGGCCTGGGACTTGGGCCGCAACGACGCCACTGTGATCTGGTTCGCGCAGGACAACGGCGCCGGCTGGGATCTGGTGGACTACTACGCCAACACCAGCGTCGGCATCGATCACTACGTCAAGGTCGTTCAGGACAAGGGCTACATCTACGGGGAGCACCTTCTCCCCCACGACGCCGAGAACGAGCAGCTCGTCAGCACGACGGGCTCCATCGAAGACACGGTCAAGAGCCTGGGCCTGACCAACGTCCGTGTCGTGCCCCGCACCAAGTCGGTGGCGAACGACATCAACGAGGTCCGCCAAATCATCCCGGTCTGCCGGTTTGACAAGGACAAGTGCGAAAAGGGCCTGGACGCGCTGCGGTCGTATCGCCGCGTCTGGGACGAGAAGCTGAAGGCCTATCGCGACACGCCGCTGCATGACTGGGCGAGCGATCCTGCCGACGCTTTCCGCACCCTCGCAATCGGCAAGCCGCGCGACAAGGGCGCTGTTCACGCCCCCATCCGCCGCAACATTCGAGGTATCTCATGAGCGCTAACGGATCGCGGCCCTGATGACCGACCGCATGGATGATTCGCAGCTTCAGAGCATCGTCGCGGCCGAGATCGCTGACGCCGTGTCGTTCATTGATGACGACATTGGCCCGCAGCGCGTCAGGGCGGTGGATTACTACTTCGGGCGTCCGTTCGGGGACGAAGAGCCCGGCCGGTCGCAGATTGTCTCGCGTGACGTGCACGACATGATTTCGGCGGCCATGCCGAGCCTGATGCGCATCTTCTTCGGCCCGGAGAATGTGGTCGAGTTCGAGCCCTACGGCCCCGAAGATGTGGACGAGGCTGAACAGAAGACCGACTACGTCAACTACATCGTCACCACGGACAACGACGGCTTCGAAATCTTCTACGCGGTGCTGAAGAATGCGCTGCGGGAGAAGGTGGGGATTACCAAGACCTGGTGGGACAACTCCGAGGAGGTCTGCACCCGCAGCTATACGGGGCTGGATGAAGACGGCCTGACGCTGCTGTTGGAAGATCTGAACAAGGCCCGCAAGGCCGAGTTGGTCGAGTCCTCGGAGGATGAGGCCGGGTTGTCGGTCCGGATCAAGCTGACCCGTCCGGTGGACAAGGTCTGCATCGAAGCGATCCCGCCCGAAGAGTTCCTGATCTCCCGCGACGCCCGGTCGCTGGACGAAGCGGCCTTTAAGGCGCACCGCACCACCAAGACTGTCTCTGACCTGATCGCTCTCGGCTATGATCGGGAAGACATCGAAGCCGGGGCGTCGGATGATCTGGACTGGAACGAAGAGCGCCAGGCCCGCAACCCGGCCCTGAATGGCTTGGACGACGCCATTGACCCGACGATGCGTCAGGTTCTCTACGTCGAAGCCTATGTGCGGGCTGACTACGACGGCGACGGCATCGCGGAGCTGATGAAGGTCTGCACTGTCGGGCCGGGCTACAAGGTCATCCACAAGGAGCCGGCGGACGATCACCCGTTCGCGGACTTCCACGTCGATCCCGAGCCGCACACCTTCTTCGGGGAGTCGCTGGCCGATAAGACCATGGACGTGCAGGAGAGCAAGTCTCGCCTGTTGCGCGCCGGGTTCGACGGACTGGCGCAGAGCCTGTTCCCGCGCACCGTGGTTGGTCGCAACGGCAACATGGAGGACGCGCTCAACACCGAGGTGGGGGCGGTCCTGCGGGCTGATGGGGATGCCTCGTCGGCCTATTTCTTCCAGGCGGCGCCGAACACGGCTCAGCATGCCTTCCCCTTCCTGACCTACATGGACGAGCTGCGGGAGAACCGCACCGGCATGTCGAAGGTCTCGATGGGATTGGACGCGGAGGCGCTTCAGAACACCACGGCCACGGCGGCCGAGGGCAACTTCACCCGCTCGCAGGAGCGTATCGAACTGATGGCGCGCATCCTGGCGTCGGGCATGCGCAAGCTGTTCCGCCGGGTCGCGGTGCTGGTCACGGAGAACCAGCGCGCCGAACGCATGGTGAAGCTGCGTAACAAGTGGGTTCCGATGGACCCGCGCGCGTGGCGCTCCGACATGAACGTGATCTGCAACGTCGGTCTGGGGGGCGGGTCGCCGGAACAGAAGATCAGCGTCCTTTCGATGATCGCCGGCAAGCAGGAAGCCATCATGCTCCAGACCGGGCCGGACAATCCACTGGTCACGGTGAAGCAGTATCATACGACCCTGTCGAAGCTGGTCCAGGAGGCGGGCTTCAAGAACCCCGACGCCTTCTTCACCGATCCTGAATCGGACGAGGTTAAGCAGCGCATGGCGGCGAAGGCGCAAGAGCCGCCCCCGCCCGATCCGAAGGTGGTTGAGGCCGAACAGCGCCTGCAACTGGAGGCGCAGAAGGCCGAAGCCCAGATGCAGTTTCAGGTGCAGAAGGCGGCCGCCGATCTGCAAATCGCCCGCGAGAAAATGGCCATGGACATCGAGGCCCAGCGCGAGAAGCAGCGGCTCGAAGCCGAGTTCCGCCGTGAGCAGGCCGTCGCCGAGCTTCAACTGAAGCGGGACGAGATGGCCATGGAGTTCGAGTTGAAGCGCCAGGCCAACGAACTGAACGCGCAAGCCAAGGTCGCGGCAGCGTCCACCACGGTCAACGGACCGGAGCAGGGGGGTGAGCCCGGATGATCCGCGCCTTCCTGCGTCGCCTGATCCTGCGTTGGCTCCCCGTCTCGGTCCTGGCTGAACTGCCCGAAGACCGGGTGCAACAGGCCCTCATGCGGGGCCGCCGGTCCGCCACGCTGCTTGCCGACGAGACCCTGTCCGAAGCCTTTGCCGAGATCGAAGCCAAGCTGTCAGCCGAGTGGCGGGACAGCGCCTCGCTCTCTCAAGATAAGCGCGAAGTCCTGTTCCATCAGGTGGCCGCGCTCCAGTCCATCCGAGCCCAGCTTAAGCGCTGGTCGGAGGACGCTGTCTATCTCGCCGACCGGATCGAAAAAGCCGGTCGGTAACAGCGGTCACGGCGCAGCCAACCGCGCAACCCCGAGAAAACATGACTGACACCAGCACCTCGCAAGAGACTGGCATCACGGAGGCGCAAGCCGCCGAACGTCTGCTGTCCCACTACCAGTCGGAAGACCACGGACCACAGGACGAGACGGGGGCCGATGAGCCCCAGCCCGAGGAAGAGGACGCCGAGGCCACAGAGGCTGAAGCCGACGACCCCGAAGGCGAACCTGACGCAGACCCCGAAGAGACCCCGGAGGGCGAACAGGACACCAGCCAAACCTTCAAAGTGAAAGTTGACGGCGAGGAACTGGACGTGCCGCTGGATGAGCTTCTGAAGGGCTACTCCCGCGAACAGGTATTCACCCGCCGGATGCAGGCGCTGGCAGAGGACAAGAAGTCCACTGATGCCGAGCGCCAAACCCTGGCGGAAACGCGCACCCAATATTCGAGCCGTCTGGAGGCTCTGAACGAGGTTCTGAAAGCCAGCGAGCCGAGGGTTGATCAAAGCCTTCGGCAGTCCAACCCCGCCGAATGGTCAGCTCAGATGCTTCAGCATCGTGAATGGGCCGAACAGGCGCGGGTGGTCGAGGCGGAACAGTCGCGATTGAGCGAGGAAACCGCCCACGAAGAGGCCAATGCCCGTGCGGACTACGTCAAACAGGAGGGCGAACTGCTTTTGGCAGCACTCCCCGAATGGAAAGACGCCGCCGTCGCCAAGGCTGAACAAACCGCGCTGGTGGAATATGGCCGGTCCATCGGACTAAGCCAGGACGAGATCGACAACATCGCGGATCACCGCGTCGTCGTTGCTCTCCGCAAAGCCATGCTGTTCGACCAACTGAAGGCCAAGGCTCCCGACACGCGGGCCAAGGTCGATCAGGTCAAGACGGCACGGCCGGGACCGAAGACACCACCCTCCAGGGCCACCGAGACAAAAGCCGCGCGTGATCGTCTCGCGGCGGAAGGCAGCACTGACGCAGCCGCCCGCCTGATCCTCATGAAACAATCACGGAGGGCCTGATGGCCGCCCCTACGAACACCTTTACCCGCTATGATGCGGTCGGTGTCCGCGAAGACCTCTCGGACATCATCTACGATATCAGCCCGGTCGAAGTGCCGCTGCTGACCAACATCGGCAAGAAGAAGGCCAAGCAGACCTTCTTCGAGTGGCAGACCGACGCCCTCGCCGCCGCCGTCACCACCAATGCGGTGATCGAAGGCGACGACACGGCGGCTATCGCCGTTTCGCCCACCACGCGCGTCGGCAACTACACCCAGATCTCCAAGAAGGCCTTCACCATCTCGGGCACTCTGGAGGCCACCGACCGTGCCGGTCGCGCCGAGGAAGCCGCTTACCAGAAGGCCAAGCGCCTGAAGGAGCTGAAGCGGGACATGGAGGCCACCCTGACTTCCTCGCAGGTCGCGGTGGCCGGCGACAACAGCACGGCCCGCAAGACCGCCGCGCTGGACCCTTGGCTGAAGACCAACCGCAACAACGGCAACGGCGGCACTGGTGACTATGCCTACACCGCCACGCCGATCACGGCCCGCACCGCCGCCACCACGGCGAACATTCGCACCTTCAGCGAGACGATCCTGAAGGACATCATCAAGCAGCAATGGTCGTCCGGTGGGCAGACCAAGATGCTGATGGTGGGGCCGTTCAACAAGTCGGTCGTGTCCGGCTTCGCGGGCATTGCGGCTCAGCGCCACAACGTCAGCGGCGCCCAGCAAGGCACCATCATTGGCGCGGCTGATGTCTATGTTTCGGACTTCGGCAACGTCAGCGTGGTTCCCAACCGGTTCATGCCGGAAGACCGGGCCTACCTGATCGACCCGGAATACCTGTCGCTGGCCACCCTGCGTCCGGTGTTCTCCGAGAAGCTGGCCAAGACCGGCGACTCCGAGAAGTTCCACCTGCTGACCGAATACGGCCTGCAAGTGGACAACGAGAAGGCCCACGCCGTCGCGCGTGACCTTGCCGCCGCCTAACCGGGCCGCAGCCTGAAACTGGAAGGGGTCGGTCTTCGGATCGGCCCCTTTTTCATGGGGGGGGCGCATGGCCCGACGATTGCTCGACTACGACCCCCTGCTGGGGATCACCGAGTTCATTCACTACGACGCCCAGACCGGCGCCACCTTCATCGAAACGGTGGAAGACGAAACGGCTCTGGTCGAGGCCAACAAGGCCGAATTCAACAGCCACGTCACCAAAGGCTGGGGAAACGGCGAAGAGCTGGACCCCAAGAACCGCGTGCTGCGCCTGAGCGCCACGAAGGTCGCGGACCTGACGCGTCGGGGCGTCCTTCAAGACCCGGTCAAGCTGATGGCGTGGGCCGATACCGATGAGGCGATCCCGTATCGGACGCGCCCCGGAAAGCTCAAGGGAACGGGGAGAATGGTATGACCGTCAAGGTTATGGTCGGCATTCCGGCTCGTGACACGGTGATGACCGGCTTCGCGCATTCGCTTGCCGTGATGATGGGCGCTTCGGCCTGTGTTCCCGATTTGGAACTGCGGCTGGTCACGCAGTCCGGCACCCTGATCTGCGACCAACGCTCCAAGCTGGCGCAATCCTGCCTGGACGAGGGCTGCGACTGGCTGATGATGCTGGACAGCGACATGCGCTTTCCGGCGGACACGCTGCTGCGCCTGCTTAAGCACAATGAGCCCATCGTCACCGCCAACTATTCCACCCGGCGATCGCCGTCCGAACCGGTGGCCTTCCGGTCGCTGAAGACCTGCGAGAAGCTCTACACCGAAGCCGAAAGCGAGGGGCTGGAAGAGTGCGCCGCCAACGGCATGGGCGTGTCGCTGATCCACCGCTCGGTGTTCGAGGCGATGGAAAAGCCGTGGTTCTACATCCCCTACATCCCAGCCTCTGACGGGCATTGGGGCGAAGATGTCTGGTTCTGCAATCAGGCGCGCAAGGCCGGGTTCGCCACGCTGGTTGATCACGACCTGTCCCGGTCGGTGAAGCACATCGGCCTGCGGGAATACGACTACATCGACGCCCTCGCCGTGAAGGACGAGGTGGTCGCGAAGTGGAGGTCCGAGCATGTCGCTTGAGACCTATTCCGACCTTTGCGAAGCCATTGCGGGCTGGCTGAACCGCTCGGACCTGACGGCGCGCGTCCCCGACTTCATCCGTCTGGCTGAAGCCCAGATGAACCGGCAACTGGACTGCCGGCAGATGGTCCAGACCATGCAGATTTCGATTTCCGGCGAGGACTACTGGCTTCCTAACGACTTCGCCGGAGTGAAGTCCCTGCGGTTGGACGGAACGCCCTCGACCGCCCCGGAATACGTGCTGCCGGAAGCCTTGGATGACGCGTTCGCCGCGCCGGGCCGTCCGTGCCGCTACACGATCACCGACCGGATCGTCTTCGACCCCGTTCCCGATGGGGTCCATGCGGGCCGCCTTCGATACCGCAAGCGCCTGTGCCCGCTGTCCGCGACGAACCGGTGCAACTGGCTCCTTAAGCAGCACCCCGACGCCTACCTCTACGGCGCCCTCGTTCAGGCCGCGCCGTATCTCGAAGACGACGACCGCGTGGGCGTGTGGGGCGGCTTCTTCAACGCCGCCATCGACCAGATCAACGCAGACGACAAGCGACAGGCCTTCCCAGGAACGGTCAATGCGCGTGGGAGGCCCCTGTGACCGTCACGATCACCTATACCGGCGCCACCCCGACGATTGATGCCGATGAGGACACCTGGGGCGCTGAACTGAACACGGACGCTCTGGCTCCGATCAAGGCCGATCTGGACGCTTTGGCGGTTCAGGGCAACGCGACCGAGACTGTGGCCGGGGCGGCCCTCCCCAAGGCGGGCGGGACGATGACCGGCGAGATCAAGCTGGGCGACACCGGCCCGACCTCCACGGACTCGGCAGGCTTTCGCGCCGCTCCGGTGATCGACTTTGACGCCGACAAGACGCTGATCCTGACCGATGCAGGCAAAACGCTACGCCTGACCGGCGCGACGGCGCGGACCCTGATCATCCCCCCAGTGGGCTCGGTCGGCTTCCCGGTCGGGACCGTGATCGTCCTGCGCAACTCAGGCTCAGCCGCTCTGACTGTGGCGCGCGGATCGGGCGTTGTCCTGACCCTGGCGGGCTCTGCGACCAACAAGAACTGCGCTGTCGCAACTCGCGGTCAGGCCACACTGCTCCATGAGGCAACCAATAACTGGGTGTTGTCGGGGGTTGGCGTCTCTTGAGCGGGGCGCTGTGCGTGATGCTGGGCGCTGGGGAGATGGTCGCAACCGCGAGCCCTAACAGCGTTTATGGTTCGGGCTTCGCGGGTCCCATTTCGACCGAAGCGACGACGGTTACGGTCGGCGGCGGCGTCGGCCCATTCACTTATGCGTGGGCGCGGACTTCCGGCGCAGGCGGCGCGGCCAATGTGCCGAATGGCTCGACAACGCAGTTCACTGCCAGCATGGGTTCTGGCCAAACGCTCGCGTCGGTATTTGCCTGCGTCGTTACAGACACCGCCACCGGAAAGTCGGTCCAGGTCAGCGTTGACGCCGCATGGGACGCTTTCTGACATGCTGATCCCGCTTGATCTTCCCCCCGGTGTCTACCGAAACGGCACCGAGAACCAGTCTGCGGGGCGCTACTATGACGCCGACCTGTGGCGCTGGTTCGAGGACACAAAGCGCCCCGTAGGCGGCTGGCGCAAGAAGTCGTCAGACCCGGTTACCGGCAAGGCGCGAGCGATCCTGACCTGGGTCGATAACACCAATCAGGCATGGGCGGCTGTCGGCACCCATGAAGGCCTGTTCGTCTTCACGCGGGGGGGGGTTCTCCACGACATTACCCCTGTCGATTTCGTCGCAGGTAGGCAGGACGCCACGACCGGCGGCGGCTATGGCCGGGGAAAGTACGGTCAAGGTCGGTACGGCACTCCGCGCCCCGACAACACCAACGTCATTCCGGCCTCGGTCTGGACGCTGGACACCTTCGGGGAGGTGCTGACCGCCTGCTTCGGCGGGGTGATCTACGAATGGGACTTGAACGTCGCCAACCCGGCCACGCCGCTGGCGGACGGGTCGGTTGATCCTCTGGACGCCGCCCCCTCGGCTGAGGCGATCTTCACCACGGAAGAGGGCGCGGTTGCGGCCCTCGGGGCGGCTGGCGATCCGCGCAAGGTCGAGTGGGCGGATCCTGAGAACCGGCACATGTGGAAGGCTGCCGGGACCAATCTGGCGGGCGGGTTCCGGGTTCAGTCGTCGGGCCGATTGATGTGCGGCAAGCGGATCAGCGGTGGGGCGATCCTGCACACGAACGTTGACTGCCACCTGATGCAATACAACGTCGGCAACCCCGACATCTACGACGTGCGCCGGCTGGCTTCGGGCTGTGGCATCATCTCCAAGCAGGCCGCCGCTGTCGTGGACTCTCGCGACTACTGGATGGCGCCGAACGGCTTCTGGGTCTTCAACGGATCGGTCGATCCGCTGCCGTGCGATGTCGGGGATTTCGTGTTCTCGAACATCAACCGGGGTCAGGTCTCCAAGATCCATGCCGTTCACAACAGCCAGTTCGGTGAAATCTGGTGGTTCTACCCTTCGGCGGGGTCGATGGAGAACGACCGCTACGTCCTGTTCAACTACCGCGAGGGACACTGGAACATCGGCGCCCTAGCCCGTCTATCCGGCACGGATCGTGGCGTGTTCAGCTACCCCCTGATGGTCGATCCGGACGGCTATCTCTACGAGCATGAGGTCGGGCAAAGCCGGGACGGGCGCAAGCCCTATGCAGTGTCAGGGCCGGTCGAGTTGACCAACGGCGAGCGGGTCATGTCGGTTTACGGCATCATCCCTGACGAAAAGACCCTTGGCGACGTGGAAGCGTCGTTCGTCACGGCGGACTGGACCATGAGCCCGGAATACGACCAGGGGCCGTTCATCCTGTCCGCCAAGACGGATTGCAGGTTCTCGGCGCGGCGGGTGGCGGTGAAGCTGGAGGCCAAGCCTGACCGGGACTTCCGGGTGGGTATGTTCCGGTTCGAGGCCAAGGCGGGAGGCAAGCGATGATCCTCCCCAAGGCCGGGCCGAAATACGACGCCAGCAACGAAAGCCGAACCCGCGACCTGATCGTCCAGTGGTTCAACAAACTGGTCCGCAAGGGCGATACGGTGCGTTTCGGGCGGAACGAGTGCTTGATTCAGTCGCCGGACGGGTCGTGGTGGGCGGTGAAGGTCGATGACACCGGCGCCTTGTCCACCGAGGCGCGGTCCTGATGGAGCATTGCCGGGCGTGGATCGAAAGCGCGGGATGCGACTGGACCTTTGAAGAGATCAGGCAAGGCGTCGAGCGGGGCTGTTTCTTCCTGTTCGAGCACCCCGAGGGCTGCATGGTCGCGGAGTTCATCGTCTCGCCCCGGCACAAGGTGATGCACGTCTTCATCGCCGGGGGATCGTTGGGGGCCATGCGGGCCTTGCTTCCCCAGGTCGAAGCCTTCGGGCGCAAACATGGATGCGACAGCGGCGGCGCCACGGGGCGCAAGGGCTGGGCACGGCTTCTCAGACAATACGGCTATCGACCGGCCTCCCCGGCGGTCGAAAAGGAGCTTTAGAGCATGGCGCTTTCCCTCGGTGGCAGCAAGAACAAGTCCAAGTCGTCGAGCAACCAACAGTTCGACCAGAACCAGACCACGAGCCTGTCGCCGCGCGCCTACGGGCTGTTGACGGACCGGATCGGGGAGATGGGCGGCCGGGAATACGCCGCGCTCGATCCCGACGCCTACAAGGCCTATGAAGACCCCTATCAGCAGGAGGTCATTGACGCGACGACGGCGGACATCAACGCCTCGCGCGATCTGGCCATGAACGATCAGCGCAAGGCCATGCTGGCGCGGGGGGCTCTGGGCTCGTCGGATCGCCGGGGTGTGGCTGAGGCTGAAACGCGCGGACAATACGACCGGACGCTGGCCACCACGCTCGCCGGCCTTCGCTCGCGTGGCTATTCGCAGGCGCAGGGTATCGCACAGGGCGAGAACAGCAACAAGAACACGTTCCAAGCGCAGACCGACGCCATGATCAACCAACTCATGGCCCTGTTGGCGAACGAGACGACCACCAAATCGTCGGGCACCTCGTCGGGCACCCAGAAGGGCACCCAGACCGGCATGAACTTCGGCTTCAGCTACGGGAAGTAAGACACGATGCGCGGTCTTCTAAGCTCTCAGCTGCACCGGGGGACGGGCCTGCTGAGCATGGATCTGAACCAACCAGATTATGAGGCGCTGATGCGTGGCGTCGATCAGGCGGTGGCGGCCCGTCCGCAGGCCCCGTCGCAGCCCAAACGGGACCGCGTGAGCGGGTGGCGGGTGCTGGACCGGGTGCTGGGTGGCGAGACCATCACGGGCGGTCTGGACGCGGAGCGCGCTCGGCTGGAAGCGGAAGCCATGAAGCCGCAGCGTCTGGCCATGCAGCAAGAGGCACTGTCTGCGATCACCAACCCCCGCGAACGCGCCCTGTTCCTCGGCATCGGCGGCGAAGAGTGGCGCAAGAACGTGGGCGAGCAATTCGCGCCCCGATCGACCGCTGCTGGCGGTCGGACGGACATTCTCGGCACGGGGCAGTCGGTGGCCGCGCCGTCATTCTCCACGGTCAACGACGACATTTTCCGCAATGATCCGTTGACCGGTCAATCGACGGTCAACGCGACGGCGGCGCCTGCCTACTCGGACGTGACGGCCCGCTTCAACGCCGAAAACCCCGTGCTGGCGGCGAACTCGACCTGGGTGGGGCCTGATGGCCAGCCGCGCGCTACGGGCTTCATCGCCCCGGAGGTCACGAACACGCCGCAGGGCGGGACGACCAACGTCATCGATCCCCGCACGGGACAGGTCATCAACTCGGTTCAGGGCAACCCGGAAGTCCGGGCGCTCCCTGACGCCATCCGTCGCGACAACGAAAAGAACCAAGCGGCCATTGATGACCGGCAGGCGGTAATCGATCGCGTGGACAATGCAATCGGCCTGCTTCAGAACGATGTAGTCAACCTTGACCCGCTGTCGCGCGCGTCCGCTTGGGTTCGCAACGCCACCGGGCAAAGTTCTCCCCAGTCGCGCGCCTTGGCAGAGGTACGCCGCACGGTCGAAAGCCTGCGGAACAGCATCCTGAATGACGCAACCGGGCCGCAAACGGACGGGGACTCCCTGCGAGCCCTGAACCAAATCATCGACGGCTGGGGGGATGAAAATGTCGTCCTCGACGGTCTCCAGGCCTACCGCAACATTCAGCAGCGAAAGACTGAATCGCAGCGCCGGATCATGGCCCAGCGTGAGGCTCAGTATAGCGGCGGAGGGCAGGCCGGCGGTCAACCCGTCCGCGTCCAGACGCAGGCGCAGTATCAGGCGCTCCCCAGCGGCTCCACCTACATCGCCCCTGACGGCTCCACCCGGAGGAAGCCTTGACCGATCAATGGTGGACCTCTGACCCCGTCGTCACCCCGGCGCCGCAAGCCGCCCCGGCCCGGCCCCAGCCCGCCCGGCAGCAGCAGCGTCAGCCCGCGCCCCAAATCCGCTTCGCTGACGCCCGCGACGCCCTTGCGCGCACCCTCATCGGGGAGGCTGGCAATCAGGGTGATGAGGGCATGCTGGCGGTAGGCGGCGTGGTGATGAACCGCGCCCGGAGCCGTGGGCTCACTCCCGAACAAGTCGTGCTTGAGCGCAACCAGTTTGAGCCGTGGGGCAACCCTGAAACGTCCCGGCGACTGCTGTCCATCTCGCCGGACTCTCCAGAGTATCGCCGGGCCGCCGCGCTGGCGGATCGGGTGCTTCAGGGGGAAGATGTGACCGGCGGGGCGTCGCACTTCTACGCCCCCAAGGCTCAGGCCGCTTTGGGGCGCCCGAAACCGGCATGGGACAACGGGACGGGCCGCGCGATTGGCGATCACCTGTTCTTCAGTCTGGACGGCGAGCCTCAAGGTGACGTGCAGATGACCGGCAACGCCCCGCCGCAAGATGCGTGGTGGGCGGCTGACCCGGTTGCGACCGAGGTGGTTGACACCTTCCCGCAGGAGCAAACCGGGCAGGGTCTGGGATCGTCCCGAGAGACGGCCATTGACCTGGCCAACCTCCGCTATGAGGACGAGGTTGCGGCTCTGAAGCAGGGCGCGTGGGTCCGCAACGGCGCGGAGGTCTATCAGCTTCCCGGAGACGCTTTCAGCGACCGTGCGCGGGGGTCTGACGAGCCGGTCAGCGGCAATCTGTATATCCGCCGGCCGAACCTTGAGGATCAGGTCGGGGCCTTCACCATGGCCGCCGCTGAGCAAATCCCTTTCCTTGACGAAGCGGCGATTGCGACGACCGGCGCCCTAACAGGTGATGGCTATGCGGCGACGCGAGAGTCCTACGACCTAAACCGCGATCTGCTGAACCAGACCAACCGTGACGCGCGCAATGCGGGCGGGATTGCGGGCTTCGCCTCGACCCTGCTGCTGCCGGGCGCTGCCGCCTCGGGAAAATATGTGGCGCAAGGTGTCGGGCGGGTGGATCAGGCTCGCCGGGCGGCTCAAGTCGGCCTTGGCGGCGGGGCGCTGTTCGGGGCGGCGAATACGGACGGCGACGTGCAGGATCGCGCTCAGGCCGGCGCTGTCGGTGGCCTCATCGGCGCGGCTGCGGGGCCATTGGCGAACGAGCTTGTTGGGGCGGTTCCTGGCCTGCTGCGCCGCACGGCTTCCGGCGCATCCGAGGCGACTTCGCGGGTCTCGCGCGGCCTTGGGGTCCAGCCGCCCGAAAAGCCGGTCACGCCCCAAGCCACCGACGCGGCCATGGATTATGTCAAGGGGCTGCTGAGCCAGTCCGGCCGTGACATCGCCGCCGATCCTGTGGCCGCGCTCGGCAAGCCGATCACCGCCGCCGAAGCCATGGGCCGCACCGGCATCAACCAGATGACCGCCCTGTCGCGTCGCTCTGGCCAAGCCGGGGATATGGCGCTGGACGTGCTGGGGTCGCGTGCCGTCGAACAGCCGGGCCGTGTCCTGGATGACCTTGCGGCGGCCTCAGGCCTTCAGCCTGGCGCGGCGGAAGACGCGATCTCGACCATCGCCCGTCAGAGTCGAGAGACCGCCCGCCCGCTGTATGAGGTCGCTTATCAGGCACAGAACGTGGATAGCCCGGTCTTGCGCGACCTGATGTCCCGCCCGTCTGTCCGCGCCGCCATGAATAAGGCGGTCAAGATCGCTCAGGACGAAGGGCGCAACCCCGACGAACTGGGCATGGTCACGCGCGCCGTGGGCGTGGATGACGCGGGCCTGCCCATTCTGGAAGTGACCGAGGTCCGAGCCCCGTCGATGCAGACGTGGGACTACGTGAAGCGCGGCATGGATGACGTGCTGGAGGGCTATCGCGACTCCACGTCGGGGAAAATGAACCTGGACACTGGGGGGCGGGCGGCGGAAGCCAACCGGCAGGCCCTGCGCGCCGAACTGACCAATACCGACCAACCGTGGGGGGCGGCCTACAAGGCGGCTCTGGAGGCTGGTGGGGACGCTCCCCGTGTCGAGGCCGCTTTCCGTGAAGGCCCGAGCCTGTTTTCCTCGCGCGTCAATGAGCGGACCTTCCGCCAGCGCGTTGAGGGCATGAACGAGACCCAACGCAACGCCACCCTCGCCGGGGTGGTGGATGACCTGTTCAACAAGGCGCGCACCGGGCGGGTGAATATCCGCCAGCTTCGCACCCCGGCGGTTCGCGAAAAGCTGGCGCTTCTGATGGGACCGGAGGCCACGGACGGCTTCCTGACCAAGCTGGCGGCTGAAGCGGACATGGCGCGCTCAGGCGGTCGTATGGCCCCCGGCACCAACTCGACCACGGCCGAAGCTCTGGAAGCCATGCGCGAGCAGGACCGGGGCGTCGGATGGATCGGCGACTTCGCGGACAAGATGGACAACGGCAAGGGGCCGATTGGCGCCGCCATCGAGACCGGGACCGAAGCGATCCTGTCGCCGCTCGCCGGGTTTGTGCGCGGGTTCCAGTCCCCGGCCTCTCAGCCCGTGCGGGATGAAATCGCGCGCCTACTGCTGATGGACCCCAACAACCTTGCGGGCCTTCTGGCCTCGCGCGCGGCTCCGCGCCGTCCTGTCACTCCGGCGGCGGCGGCGGGTGGACTGCTGTCAGTCCCGGTCGCTCAGTCCAGCGGCCTGCTGTCCCAGCGGTAGGCCTTTCATCAGATCCTTCACGGATCGGCGCGAGCGGGTGACATAGCCTAGCTCGCGCTCCAACTCACGAACGCGGGCCTTCGCCTTCTCCTCCGCTGCGATGCACTGAAGGTTGAAGATGGCGCAGGCCCCGACCGCGATCCAGGCCATCTGCTCTGGCCAAATCTTCATGGCGACCAACGTCGCGACGAGCAAAACAAACCGCATCCGGCGATCCTAACACGGTTCGCCCATCCCCTCCACAGGCTCGCTTCGGCGGGCCTTTTTCATGCGAGGCTCCATGAGCTGCAACGACGGCTTTGAACACGTTCGCACGTCCACCTTTGAGGCGGAATACGTCGATGAGACAGGGCAACTGTCCTTCGATAACTGCGCCGCCAGCTTCCGGATCGCGGCGCAGGAGGGTGACGCGCCGCTCCTGACGATCACGCAAAGCGCCACTGCGAACGGGTCTGCCACCCTCTGCGAAGGTCAGGTCATCGTCGTGAAAATCACGGTCGAGGACTTGGACACGCTGCCCCTCGCGACGCCTCCGGCTGATCCGTGGGTCGGCTGGTTCGAAGCGGACTTCACTCAAATCGACGGCACCGTGACCAGTCTGGATCGCGGCCCTTTCATTCTTCAGCGGGGTATCTGACATGCGCCACGTCTCGATCTACCCCAACGGCCAGAAGCGTGTGCTGCTGGTCCAGTCCGGAACCCTCGGGCTTGCCCTCAAGCAGATGGCGGACACGTCTGCGAACGCAGCGGCGGCGCAACAGGCGGCTCAGGACGCCAGCAACTACGCTCAGCAGGCCGAACAGGCGAAAAACGACACGATCACCGGCCTGAACGCCAGGGCGAGCAAGGATGGGTCGGACATCACCTCAGCGGCCGATTGGCGCGACGCCCTTGAGCTTGGCGACGCGGCGCTGAAGGACACCGGCACGGCGGCGGGAACGCTGGCGGCGGGTGACGACAGCCGGATCGTGGGCGCGGCGCAGAAGTCGTCGAACCTGAGCGACCTGGCTGACGCGGACGCGGCGGTCGCGAACCTAGGGCTGGCGTCTCGCGTCTATCTGAGCCCGCTGATCTTTGGCGCGGCCGGGGACGGCACATCCAACGACACGACCGCGTGGCTGGCGGTGATCGCCGCCGCCAAATCGACGGGCCTGCCTATCGACGGCGGGAACAAGCTGTATGGCGTGAACTTCGGCTTCTTCAACGGTGTGCTGCCGGGGCTGGGGGCGAATTTCACCATCCGCAACGCGCGGTTCAAGGACCTGAACCCCAACCAGACGACCGGAACGTCGCGGACCCTTCAGTTCTCGGGGGCCGGGGCCAGCTCTACAGACTGGATCGCGCTGGATAACGTCAAGATCGACCGCAACGGCGGATCGTCCGATACGGCGCTACACTATAACGTCGGCGTAGAGATCAGCCATGTGGGCTGGGCGCGCGTCAGAGGGCTGGAGGCGTTCGGCAACAACGCGGGCGAGCTGATCCGGTTCGAGAAAGTCGGCCTTGTCACGGGCGATGTGTATGCCCACGACGGCTTCTACGTCCACACGACACAGACAAATGATACAGTTGAGGGCGTGGTGCTGAGCGAAGTCGACACCGCGTTCCTGAACGTCAAGATCGCCCGCATTGGCAGAACAGATCGCACCACCGTCCAAAGGGATCGCTACTCGCGCGGCCTGACGCTGGATCGCTGTAGAAATGGCGTGATCAATGTCGATATTAGTCAGGTCGATCAGGGCGTGGATTATTCCGGCATCGGCTCCTCACGCGTCAAGACGGCTGGCCACGTTCGCCATTGCTTCACCAACGGCGTCAAGCTGGCCCACGGGCACTTCGTAGACAACATCGCCAACCTGAATATCGAGCATTGCGGCCGCTGGCCGGTTCTGATCGGCGGCCCCAACGATAGCGAGGGCTCGCCGTATCAGCAGATGATCCGGGTGTCTGGCCTGGCGATCTCGGAAGCGGGGTCGAACGGATATTACAGCGGCCTCGGCAGCACTGTCGCGGGCGTCTGTCTGGACCGAAACAGCGCCGATTCCTTGCGCGCCTCGTTCCCCAAAAACGTGGTCGTCGAAGGCAACACGATTGTATCCTATGTGGGTTCGGTCGTCGTTACGCGCTCCGGCGGCAATCTGGTGATGGCAGACGGATCGTTCCCCGTCTCGACCGGAAAGCCTGTGACCTTCACCACGACCGGCACCCTGCCGACGGGTCTGACGCCGGGAACGACCTATTGGCTATCCTCTGACGGAAGCCTGACCGTCCGCGTCGCCACGTCCTACATCAACGCGCTGGACGGCGTGTTCCTGACCCTTTCGGGCGGCTCGGGAACGCACACCATGACCGGCAAGTCGTTCATGGACTATCGTGGTTACGCCACGCATGGTTCGGTCAAGGACACGGCCGCGCCCAACATCTTCCGCAATAACCTGGGTGGCGGCGCGACGGTGGCGGACAGTTTCGGGTTCACATCGGATCGGCCGTTTGCCGTCATCACCACGAATAACTTCGTCACCATTCCCAGCACGACCGAGACGACCGTTATCTTGAACGGCGTCGGTAAGACGGACGCCGACGCGATGTATAACCCATCAACCGGCGTCTTCACCATTCAGCGGGCGGGCCTCTACGAACTCGGATTTGTCCAGTCCTGGGAAGACGGGGTGGCGGCGAGCAACGTCGGCTATCGCGCCGGCGGCGTGCGCGTGAACGGTGCTTATGTCGGTGAGCGCGCATGGATGCAGGCCTCCCCCGACGCCTCTCAAGAAACTGTCATGAGTCGCACCGTGCAGGCCGTTCTCAACGTCGGCGACACGGTAGATTTCCGCGCCTACCAGAACGGCGGCACCTTACGTCTGAAGGCCGCTACCCGCCTCTGGGTTACTTGCTTGCAGGCGTCTTGACGACAGAGGATAACTGGAAGGGGCACGGAAGAGTCCCCGTTCCGTAAGCCACCCTAACCGAACTGCCACAGGCCCCGGTCGGGGCCTTTTTCTTTGCCTGAAAGGCCCTTGATGCAATGACCGACCGCCAGACCGTGGCTGGAGCCTACGCCAAGATCGACAGCCACGAACGAGAATGCACCCTACGCTATGAGGCGCTGAACAACTCCATCCGCGACCTGAAGGACGGGATGAAGTGGGTGATCCGGCTGGCGATCGGGATCATGCTGTCGCTGATCGGCTGGCTGGCGGTCCAGCTTTGGGACGCCAACAACGCCCGGATCGACCAGGCGGCGAGCCATGCGGAGGGCGAGCGATGACCGATCCGCAAGACCCGCTGCCCGAGGCGTCGTGGACCTTCCGCCGCTGGTTCACCTACGCCGTCACCCTGATCGCCCTGATCCTGATCGGATGGATCGTCGCCAAGCTGACCGATGGCGTTCATCTGGCTGGCGTGGCCTACGGGCTGATCGGTCTGGTGGCCCTGTTCGCCACCTACTACCTGATCGCGCCGTCAGCAGAGCATGTGGTCAAGCTGCTGCGTCTGGCGAGCCTGTTGAAGAGGCCGTGAGGATCAGACGGCGCAGTAGTGGCCGTCACCCTTCATGTTCATGACGCGATAAACGTCTGCGATGTCATGACACCCGTGCGGGCCATCGTAGTAGCTGTCATCACCGATGTTGTCCCAAATCTCACGCAAGGTCGGAACATCGAAGGCCATGAGGGCGTCGATCCGCTCTTTGTGGCGGCGTTCCCATTCCAAGTCCTGAACCGTGGTCTGCCCCGCTAGCACGCGGATCACGTCGTCCAGAGACACTGTGACCATCGGTCCAACCGAAGCCCGTTTGGGCTCGAACTTCACGACGTTTTCCATCCCCAAACCCTACCACAACTGACCGGAGGCCAACATGGCTTTTCGTTTGTCGTCGCGCTCTCTGGCGCGGCTCGAAGGCGTTCACCCCGATCTGATCCGGGTGGTGAAGCGGGCCATCGAACTGACCCCGGTGGATTTCGGCATCACCGAGGGCCTGCGGACCAAGGAGCGCCAGCGTCAGCTTGTCGCTCAGGGCGCCAGCCGCACCATGAACAGCCGCCACCTGACCGGCCATGCCGTGGACGTGGTGGCCTACATCGGCTCGGAGGTCCGCTGGGATTGGCCTCTATATCCCCGCATCGCCAAGGCGTTCCGGCAGGCGGCGGCCGAACTGAAGGTTCCCATCGAGTGGGGCGGCGACTGGCCGAAGCTGCGCGACGGCCCGCACTTCGAACTGAGTCGGAAGGCCTATCCGTGAGCCGCCGCCTCATCCTCTGGATCGTCGGGTGCCTCGCCGTCGTCGTCGCTTTGATCCTGCTGGCGAACGCATGGAACGGGCTGTGGTCCTTTCTGCCGTGGTCTGCCGAAAGCAGCCTTGAGCGCGCTGAAACGGCCCGCGACGTGGCTCAGGACGACGCTACGGCCCGATCCATCGAGAGCGAAGGGCAGGCCGACCAGATTCAGCGCATCGAGACGGTGCATCGACAGATCGTGACCGTCCAGAACGCCACCCAAGACGCCATCACCCAAGCCCGGAGCGCCCCTGATGCGAACGATCCCCTGGAGCCTGGCCGCGCTGTCCGTTTGCAGTCTTCTGACCGGATGCTCTGTGGCTATGCGCCCGACCTATGCTGACCCGCCGCGCCTGACGCTGCCGGCGCTCGCTGAGACGCCCTGTCGTCTCGCCGTCATGCCCGACAACCCGACACAAGCCGATCTGGAAGCCGTCTACATCACGCGCGGCGCCGGGATCGTGACCTGCAACGCCGCCCGGCAACTGGCGGTGGACACCCTCAAGGCTGAACGGTCGCTGATTGATCAGTGGCTGGCCCAGCGCCCCAAAAGATAGAGGCACCATGGCCCAGACCTTGCGCGACTACGCCACGCCGCTTCAGGCCACCTATCTCGACGCCGTGGAGGCTCACGGATCGCAGCGCGCTGCGGAACGGGCTCTGGGTCTGGCCAACGACACCATCGGCAGGCGGCTATGTGTCCGAGCGGCAGGCCAGCGCGACGACATACAGCGACAGGACGGGGCGGGTTTTCGAAACCGTCGTCACGCCGGAAATGCTGACAGACGATTTCCGCACCGCAGCCTGATTCGCCTTCGTAGAACAAAACAAGCACGTACTGTGCCGCATGTGTGCCGCAGCGTTCGCGTTTTGTGTCGGGACATGGCGGAATCACGCGCCTCGCCAGATCGGAGCGTCCCCGGAAAACCCCGGAAAAGCCTTGGTGCGGGTGGCCGGGCTCGAACCGGCACTCCTCTCGGAACAGGATTTTGAATCCAGCGCGTCTACCAATTCCACCACACCCGCACAGGTCTGGGAGGCGGCGCAATCTAGCGGCGGAAACCGCCGGGTCAATCGCCGCCGTGACCTTTAGTTAGAACGCAGACGTCGTCCTGTCGTCGTTTCCTCTTCCATGCGGAAGTTGGTCCGGAAGGCGATCATGCGCGTAGCCAGTTCGCCGCCCTGCCGGTTGCGCACACGAGCGTCGCGGGTCGAGTCCAGAAGCGCCTTGCCGAAGCCGCCGTCCATCGGGTGTTCGCTTTCGATCATGCAGTCGCGCAGTCGCCCGTCCGCCTGGCTGAGGCACGTCACCGTGGCGAAACCGCGCGTATAGGTGCGCCCCGATGGGTAGGCCGGCCGCGGTTGCCGGGCCCACTCGATCTCCGGCGGAAGACCGTCTTCGGGCAGGGCCGAGCGCTCCGCGTCGCGCGGATCGACCAACGGACGTCCGCAGGCCTGCAGGGTTTCGTCGATGGCGGCGCCCGAGGCCGGAAGATCTATGACATAGCGCAGGTTGCGGCCGTTCTCGGCGCCGCCGGGCACGACGATCTGCATTCTGCCTCCCTTGCGCAGGTTGCGCGCCAGGGGGCTGGGATAGTCGCTGATGGCGACTTCGCGGTTCTCGCCCACGTTCCAGCGTTGTTCATCCGCCTCTTCGTCCCCGAAGGCGATCTTCAGCGTCCGGATTTCGCCGGTTGCGGGCGGCAAGCCGTTGATGAGCACCTGGAAGGAGTTGTTTAGACAACGCGTCCCGATGGCCAGCCCATTGTCGAAAGCGGTGAAGGCGACGGTCAGCTTCCTGTCCGGATCGCGAGTGACATCCCAGTCGGCGACCGTGTCCTGGGCCAGGGCGGGCAAGGCGACGGCCAATGTGGCGCTGAGAATCAGGACGGACTTCATGCCGCGACCTCCATGTGATTGTCGGCGCCACCGGTCAGGATGCGACGGGCGCGGATGTAGAGCTCGACGCGTTGCGCCACGATCATGCCGATGGCGAACAGCATGAAGGCGTCGGTGACGACCACGGCGTCCAGATGCCAGGCGGCGGCGTTGGCCTCCATCACCTCGCGCAGGCCCGCGCGCGCCGCGACCAGGCCGATGATCAGGATCAGCCCCAGCGGCGAGGCCTGGGCCTTCAGCGAGCCGTCCGGCTCTTTCTCGATAGTGATGGTCCTGCCGCGTTGCCAACCGGCGACGCCGCCCAGGGTCAGGGCGGCCACGAAGGCGATCCAGGCGAAGGGCCCGAAGTGCGGATGCTGGGTATTGGCCCACAGGCCAAAGCCGATCGCCGTTGTGACCAGCAGGGGCATGACCCACAGCAGGTGCGGTCGAAGCGTCCGTTTGCGCCGGTTGCGCAGCAGGATGATGATCAGGGCCACGCCGATGCCGATCAGCGGGCCCATGGTTTGCGGCGACATAACGGAATTCCCCCTCCGAGCGCCGTCAGCCTAGCTTGGCGAACGGCGCTCGAAAAGCGGAGATCAGGCGGGCGCGACCGTTTGTTCGATGGCGCCGAAGATCGTGTGGTGCTTGTCGTCCAGCATCTCGATGCGGACCGTGTCGCCGTGCTTGAGGAAGGGCGTCTTGGCTTCGCCGGTCAGGATGGTCTCGACCGTGCGGACCTCTGCGATGCAGGAATAGCCCAGACCGCCCTCGGCCACCGGCTTGCCCGGACCGCCGTCGGCGTCCTTGTTCGACACCGTGCCCGAGCCGATGATCGAGCCGGCGATCAAGGCGCGGGTCTTGGCCAGATGGGCGATCAGCACGCCGAAGTCGAAGGTCATGTCCACGCCCGCGTCGGCCTGACCGAAGTCCTTGCCGTTCAACTGCACCGACAGGGCGCCGGACAGCTTGCCGTCCTTCCAGCGATCGCCCAGCGCGTCCGGCGTGACGAAGACCGGCGACAGGGCGCTGGCGGGCTTGGACTGGACGAAGCCGAAGCCCTTGGCCAGTTCGCCGGGGATCAGGTTGCGCAGGCTGACGTCGTTGACCAGACCGACCAGACGGATAGAGGCCAGGGCCTCATCGCGGCTGGCGCCCAGGGGCACGTCGCCGGTCACGACCACGATCTCGGCCTCCAGGTCGCAGCCCCAGGCCTCGTCCTTCAGCGGGATGGCGTCGCGCGGACCCATGAAGTGGTCCGAACCGCCCTGATACATCAGCGGGTCGGTCCAGAAGGTTGCCGGCATCTCGGCGTTGCGGGCTTTGCGGACCAGTTCGACGTGGTTCACATAGGCCGAGCCGTCGGCCCACTGATAGGCGCGGGGCAGGGGGGCGGCGGCGTCGCGCTCATGGAAGCGGCCGCGCGGCACGGCTTCATGCTCCAGGCTTTCGGCGAGGGCGCGCAGCAGGGGCTCGCAGCGGTCCCAGTCATCCAGCGCCGCCTGCAGCGTCGGGGCGATCAGGAAGGCGTCCGTGAACCAGTTCAGGTCGTTGGAGACGACGACGAGGCGGCCGTCACGGCCGTGCTTGAGCGAGGCGAGTTTCATAGGGCGAAGCTAATCCGGGGCGAGACGGTTGGGAAGCGGCGACGACGACCGAAAAGCCGCAGTTCGATCAACTATTTGGGGGTGAGATCACGGCGCGGGCCTCGGCCCCCGTGCGCAGGGCCGGATCGCGCACCTCGACCTCGACGGCGATGGCGCCCGCGGGCTCGTGCGCCCACAGATAGCGACGCTCGATCTCGACCGCCCGGCCGGACGGGGCCATGCCGTCATAGGTGTCGCCCCAAGGCGTGACGGCCTTCATCTCGACCCACAGCAGGCCGCAGGCAGCGTCCAGTTCTTCAATCGCCATTTCTGACAGTTCGTCGGCGTGCGGAGCGGGGATGTTCGGGGTCACAGCCATCGGCGGACCTTTCCTTTGTAGGCTTGGTATTCAGCGCCGAATTTCGCCGTCAGATAGCGTTCTTCACGAGCGATGACGAAGCGATCGACGACGATCAGGCAGGGGATCAGCAGAGCGACCGCAATCGGACTGTCCATGGCGATGGCCAGACCCAGGTAGGTGATGGCGAAGCCCAGATAGATCGGGTTGCGGCTGAACCTGTAGAGGCCCTCTGTGGCCAGAGCCGTCGTCGGCTTCCACGGTTCGGGCGGGGTGCCCAGACGGCGGAAATAGCCCGCCGCCGCCCCGTCCAGCAGCAGGCCGCCGAGAATCAGCGTCAGGGCGACCCCGCGCCGCACCTCGACCGCCAGCCCCAGGGACGGCTCATGAGTCCAGACGCCCAGCCCCCATCCGGCGGCGAGGAAGCCGAAATAGATCAGCGGCGGCGGCAGCAGGACGCCGGGGGTGTCGGGCTTGCTCATATCGTCTGGCCGGAAGGTGCGGTGAAGTCCGAGGTCGGGGCGTCGCCGGTGTTGATGACTTCGGAAGGCTCGAAGATCATCACCTCGGCCTCCTCGTCGGCGGCGGTGCGGTGTTCGACGCCGCGCGGCACGACGATGAATTGGCCGGGTTCCAGAGTCTCAACACGGTCGCGGAACTCGACACGGAACCGGCCCTTCCAGACCAGGAACATCTCCTCGGCCTCGGCGTGACTGTGCCAGGGAAAGACCCCCTGCATCTTGACCAGCCGCACGTCCTGACCGTTCAGCTGCGCCGCAACGCGCGGCCGCCAGTGGTCGGAAAAGCCGCCGAACTTCTGCGCCAGATCGACGACGTCGCCGGTCATCGCGAGGCTTCCTCGTCGGCGTAGATGGCGACGCGCGACGCGCGGCCCGAACCGGCTTCGCCGCGATACATGCCCGAGGTGTTCATCGAGAAGGCGACCGCCCCGTCCTTGCCCATGACGATGACGCCGCCCTCGCCGCCGATGGCGCCGACCTCGGCGATTTCGGCGTCGGCGGCGGGTTTGACCGCCACGCCCTCCGCCGTGCGGTGGCAGATGTCGCGGGCGACTGTAGCGCGGATGAAATACTCGCCCGATCCGGTGGCTGAGACGGCGCAGCCGTCGGCGTTGGAGGCGTAGGTGCCCGCGCCGATCACCGGCACGTCGCCGACCCGACCCCACTGCTTGGCCGTCATGCCGCCGGTCGAGGTGGCGGCGGCCAGACGGCCCTGACTGTCCAGAGCCACGGCGCCGACCGTGCCGAACTTGCGCTCGTCCAGCGGGGCTTCGTTGAGGGAGGCCAGCGGGACCGGCCGGGCCAGGGTCGATGGTTCCGGCGGGGCGCCTGCCGGGCGAGCGGGCAGGGGCAGGCCCTTGTCGCGCAGGGCCTTCAGCAGGGCCTGCCAGCGGCTCTCGGTGAAGAAGAAGCTCGGCTCGACCTGTTCCAGACCGACCGAGGCGGCGAAGCTTTCGGCGCCTTCGCCGATCAGCATGACGTGGGGCGATCGCTCCATCACCGCGCGCGCCGCCGCGATCGGGTGACGGGTGCGGGTCAGGCCGGCCACGGCGCCCGCGTTCAGGTCGGCGCCGTTCATCACGGCGGCGTCCAGTTCATTCTTGCCAGCGGCGGTGAAGACGGCCCCGCGTCCGGCGTTGAACAAGGGGTTGTCCTCCATGGTCTCGACCGCGGCCTGAACCGCGTCCAGCGCCGAGCCGCCCCGGGCCAGCACCGCCGACCCGGCGTCCAGCGCGGCTTGAAGCCCGGCGCGATAGGCCGCATCGCGTTCGGGGCTCAGACTGGCCCGCTCGATGACGCCCGCCCCGCCGTGGATGGCCAGAGACCAGGTCGGCGCCTCCTGCGCGAGCGCGGGCGACGCCAGCAGGGTCAAGGCGGCTGCGGCGGTCAGGACGGATTTCATCGGCGGTTTCCCCGGTTGACGACGCCCCTCAGCGTCGGTGGTGCAGTCGTTTCCAGACGCGGTAGCCCAGAATGGGGGCGAAGCCGCAGACCAGCGCCGCCAGCAGCACCATCCAGAAGCCTCCCCCCAGCCAGTATTCCCCGGCCAGCGCCCCGGCCCCGGCCGCGACAAGCGGGCCGAGCCAGGGCAGCCAGTGCGGCGGCCGCATCTTCATTCAGGCGTCGACCTTGATGACGCCGCGACGGATCTGGTCCAACTCGATCGAGTCGAACAGGGCCTGGAAGTTGCCGTTGCCGAAGCCTTCGTTGCCCTTGCGCTGGATGATCTCGAAGAAGATCGGGCCGAAGGTGTCCTGGGTGAAGATCTGCAGCAGCAGGCCTTCTTCGTCCGAGCCGTCGATCAGGATGCGGTTCTTGCGCATCCGCTCCACGTCCTCGCCGTGACCCGGCAGACGCTTGTCGATCAGTTCGAAATAGGTCTCGATCGTGTCCTGGAAGTCCACGCCGCGGGCCTTCATGGCCTCGACCGTCTCGTAGATGTTCTCGGTGGTCAGGGCGATGTGCTGGATGCCCTCGCCGTTGTAGCGACGCAGGAACTCCTCGATCTGCGAGTTGTCGTCCTGGCTCTCGTTCAGCGGGATGCGGATGGCGCGGTCGGGCGCGATCATGGCCTGCGAGAACAGGCCGGTCGCCTTGCCCTTGATGTCGAAATACTTCTGCTCTTCGAAGTTGAACACCGAACCATAGAAGCCCGACCAGGTGCGCATCTCGCCGCGACGCACGTTGTGGGTCAGGTGGTCCAGGATCTCCAGACCCATGGAGTTCTTGCGCTCGGCCTCTTCCCAGCCTTCGATCTCATCCCAGGCCTCATACAGCGAGCCGGTCTCGCCGTACTGGTCGATGACATAGAGCAGCGAACCGCCGATGCCCTGCAGGATGTAGGGGTAATCGTTCCCCAGAGCGCCGCCGTGGACGCCTTCGGCGGCGCGGGCGCCGCGCGCCAGAGCGCCCTCATAGGCGGCCTTGGCGTCGGCGACGCGGAAGGCCATGCCGTTGGCCGAGGGGCCGTGGTCCCTGGCGAAGTCCGCCGCCTGACCCTTGGGGCTGCGGTTGACCAGCATGGTGATGTCGCCTTGCTTCAGACGCACCGCGGCCGTGGTCGGGTTCACATGGGTCGGGGTGAAGCCCATCAGCTCCAGTCGGGCGATCATGGCCTCGGGCTCGGGGCCGGTGAATTCGACGAATTCGAAACCGTCCACGCCCAGCGGGTTTTCCTGGTCGAGTTTGGCGGCGTCAATCATGGCGCGTCTCCTCATACTGCCTTTTTAGGGCGACCCATTCTTCGGTCCGGGGCGCCGATTGGGGCGGAACCTAATGGGCGGCCCCGGTCGGGCGCAAGGCGGAGCTGCGTCGAAACAGGACACGTTGCGGTGTCGCAGTCGATGATCGGCGGATGCGCGCGGGCGTCCAGCCTGCTAGAGCCGCAGGCTCAACCGGGACGCCTGTATGCTTCGCAAGCTCTATGACTGGGTCTTTTCTCTGGCCCGCCACCGTCACGCGACCCGGTCGCTGGCCGTGGTCTCCTTCGCGGAAAGCTCCTTCTTCCCCATTCCGCCCGACGTCATGCTGGCGCCCATGGTGCTGGCCAAACCGGAGCGCGCCTACTTTTACGCCACGGTCTGCACCGTGGCCTCGGTGCTGGGCGGCCTGCTGGGCTACGCTATCGGCTATTTCCTAGAGCCGGTCGGCATGTGGATGCTGTCGGTGCTGGGCAAGGCCGATACGTTCGAGGCGTCCAAGGCCCTGTTCCAGCAGCACGGGGCCTGGGTCATCCTGATCAAGGGCCTGACGCCGATTCCGTTCAAGCTGATCACCATCGCCTCGGGCATCTTCCAGTTCAACCTGGCCCTGTTCGTCGCCCTGTGCGTCGTCACCCGCGGCGCCCGCTTCTTCCTGGTGGCCTTTGTGCTGAAACGCTGGGGTGAGCCCATGCTGGCCGTGATCGAGAAAAGGCTGGCCCTTTTCACTGTGCTTTTCCTGGTTCTGCTGGTCGGCGCCGTCTTTGCGGTCAAGCTGATCGGACACTGATCGACGCGGGCTTCGGCTGAGGCTAAGAAAGGCGTCATGACGCGCCTGTATCAACGACTGACCCGCTGGTGGACCGCCTTTGCGCTGGCGGCCTCCCTGGCCATGCTGGGCGCGGCCCACGCCTTCGAGCGGTTCGCGGGCCTGCCGCCCTGCAACCTCTGCCTCAAGCAGCGCGAGGTCTACTGGGCCGCCGTGGCCATCGCCGGGGCCGCCACCTTCTGGGCCGTGTTCAGCCGCGCCAGTCGCGGGACGCCGCGCATCGCCTCCTTCCTGCTGGCCGCCGTCTTCTTCACCGGGGCGATCACGGCGGGCTATCACGCGGGCGGCGAGCTGCACTGGTGGGCTTTGCCGGCGACCTGTTCGGGCGGTGATCCGCTGGCATTCAATCTCGACGGGTTGAGCGCTCTGGCCGACGGCACTGCCGAGATGAAGCCCATCGTCGGCTGCGGCGACGTCCCATGGAGCCTGTTCGGGATCTCCATGGCGGGCTGGAACTTCCTGATCTCCCTGGCGCTGGCTGTCTTCAGCCTGCTGGCGGCGAAACGTCCCAAGGACGCGCGCGCCCCGAGGGCGTAAAGAGGCGATCATGACCCAGGCATCCGACACCGTCGCCGCCGCTCGCCGCATTCCCCTGCCGCGCCCCGGCGTGGGCCAGACCCGCGCCCGCATGGCCGAGATGCTGCGCGTCGACCACGCAGGCGAGTTCGCCGCCGTCCACATCTACCGCGCCCAACGCGCCGTGCTGGAAGGCCGCAAGGGCAAGGCCGCCATCGCCGCCGACCTGACCGAAATGGAAGGTCATGAGGCCGTCCACCTGGCCCGCTTCGAGGCCCTGCTGACCGAGAACCGCGTCCGCCCCACGGCCATGATCCCGCTGTGGAAGCTGGCCGCCACGGCGCTCGGCGCCGGCACCGCCCTCATCAACGAGAAGGCCGCCCACGCCTGCACCGAGGCGGTCGAGAGCGTCATCGAGAAGCACTACGCCGACCAGATCGAGGAGGTCCGCGAGCGCGACCCCGAACTGGCTGCTGAATTGACCAAGTTCCGCGAAGAAGAACTGGCCCACCACGATCACGCCATCGAGCATGGCAGCCGTGAAGCCCCGGCCTACCGCCTGCTAAGCAGCGTCATCAAGGTCGGCTGCAAGGCCGCCATCAAGATCAGCGAACGGATCTGACTTCTTCCTTCTCCCCTTGAGGGAGAAGGTGTCATGCGGAGCATGACGGATGAGGGGTGATGACGGCGCCTTCGATAGTCAGGCTCGACGTCAGCACTGCTTGTTTCCAGACGCCTCGCCGACACCCCTCATCCGAGCGCCTTCGGCGCCCACCTTCTCCCTCAAGGGGAGAAGGATCATCGGATGTCAAACGCCAGCATCATGGTCCGTTGCACGGCGTTGAAGTTGTCGTCGGACAGGATGTAGAGCCGCGTCCGGTCGCCACGTCGCTCGGCCGCGATCCCCTCGAAATTATCCGTCGTGCCGGGCAGTTTCAGCTCGACCAGCACCGGCCCCAGGGTTCCGTCCTGGGCCATGCGTCGCACCCGCGCCCGCACGTCGATCGGCGCGCGATAGGAGCGCTGCACCACGAACCAGCCGCCCGCCGGATCGCGGTCCATGCCGGTGATGCGGTAGTCGGCGTCGGTCAGCGGCCTCTCGGGCGGCGGCGTCACGACGGCGCAACGCACGGCCGAGCAGTTCCACACCCCGCCGGATTCCCCGGCCACGCGCCATCCGTCGCCCGACGCCGCCAGCCCCTCCATCCCGTCGTTTTCGGTAAACGGGAAGTCCGGCCGCCGCACAGCCTCGGGCGCCCGCAGCGCCGCCAGCGGGCCGTAGTTCCAGATGCGGTGGTCGCGCTCAAAGCTGACCAGCAGGTCGCCGCCGGCGGTGATCGCCAGCCCCTCGGCGTCGCCCTCCATCTTCTGGCTGATCGGCGCGCCGTCGGTCAGGGTCAGGCGACGCACGCTCAAGCCTTCCAGCCCGATCAGCCGCCCGCGCGCATCCAGCGCCAGCCGCCCGCGCGCCAGATCGCCGACGTCGGACACGCTGATGAAGCCCCCGTCGCCGGTCAGCTTCAGGTCCGACAGGCTATGCAGCGGCGAATCCATGCCGGCCAGCACCGTCACGCCCCCGGCGTAACGCACGCCCTTGCCCAGCACCGCCGCCCCCGGCATGCCCAGACCCACCGTGCGGGTCGAGGCGCTGACCGGGCTCCAGCCGTCCGCCTCGGACGTCGGCGTCCACGGCTGCGAGGTGACGACCGCGCTGGCGCAGGCCGCCAGCGTCAGCGCGGCCAGGGCCGCGACATAGACCCGCCGGTTCACGCTGCGCGCTTCTTCGCCGACCGCGCCACGGTCTTGGGCTTGGCGTCGAACAGTTCGGCCAGCTTCTCGGTCATGACCCCGGCCAGCTGCTCGACATCGACGATGGTGACCGCGCGGCGGTACCAGCGGGTCACGTCGTGGCCGATGCCGATGGCGATCAGCTCGACCGGCGACTTCGTCTCGATCTGCTCGATCACCTGACGCAGGTGCTTGTCCAGATAGAGAGCCGCATTGGCGGATTGCGTCGAGTCGTCGACCGGCGAGCCGTCCGAAATCACCATCAGGATCTGGCGCGACTCGGTGCGGCCCAGCAGTCGTTCGTGCGCCCAGGTCAGGGCCTCGCCGTCGATGTTTTCCTTCAGCAGGCCCTCGCGCATCATCAGGCCCAGGTTCTTCTTGGCCCGGCGCCACGGCGCGTCCGCTGACTTGTAGATGATGTGGCGCAGGTCGTTCAGGCGGCCCGGATTGGCGGGCTTGCCGGCGCTGATCCAGGCCTCGCGCGACTGGCCGCCCTTCCAGGCGCGGGTGGTGAAGCCCAGGATCTCGACCTTGACCCCGCACCGCTCCAGCGTCCGCGCCAGAATGTCGGCGCAGACCGCCGCCACCATGATCGGCCGCCCGCGCATCGAGCCCGAGTTGTCGATCAGCAGGGTCACGACCGTGTCCCGGAACGGGCTCTCGCTCTCCATCTTGAACGACAGGGGGCTGGTCGGATCGGTGATGACGCGGGTCAGGCGCGCGGTGTCCAGCACGCCTTCTTCCAGGTCAAAGGCCCAGCTGCGGTTCTGCTGCGCCATCAGGCGGCGCTGCAGTTTGTTGGCCAGACGCGACACCACGCTCGACAGGGTGGCCAGCTGGGCGTCCAGCAAGGACCGCAGCCGGTCCAGCTCCATCGGATCGCACAGCTCCTCGGCCCCGATCGTCTCGTCATAGGCGGTGGTGAAGGCGTGGTAGGCGTTGACGGCGCGTCCGTCGTCGGTGCTGTCCTGACGATTGGGCAGGGCGCCTTCGTTCAGTTCGGGGCCATCGTCGCTGGCCTCGCCGTCGGGATCGGCCGGGGCGCCGTCGGGGCGGGTCTGGCGCTCGTCCTCGGCGGACTGGTCGTCGGCCGTGCCTTCCAGCGACTGGCCGCCTTCGCCGCCGTCCTCTTCTTCCTGTTCGTCCTCGTCGGGCGTATCCTGCTGCGACTGGTCGGGCTCGTCCTCGCCCTGCTCGTCGTTGGCGTCCTCGGCCTGACCGTCGCCGGGATCGAGGTCCAGCGCCCGCAGCACGTCCTTCAGCCTGGCGGCAAAGGCCGTCTGGTCGTCGGCCACGGCGGCCAGGGCGTCCAGTTCGGCCCCCGCCTTCAGCTCCAGATTGGACCGGACCAGGTCCAGCATGGTCTTCAGCCCGTCGGTCGCGGGCTCGCCCGTCAGGCGTTCGCGCACCAGCAGGGCGGCGGCCTCGGCCACCGGCACCCGTTCAGCCTCGGCCCTGAGGGCGCCCGACTTCTCCAATCGGGTCAGCAGCGCCGCGTTCATATTGTCGCGCACGCCCTTCAACGCGCGCGCGCCCACGGCCTCGACCCGCGCCTGTTCGACCGCGTCGAAGACCTCGGCCGCCGTCTGATCAATCGGGCGCAGCCGGGCGTTCAGCCCCTCGTCGTGATTGGCCAGCCGCAGCGCCAGCCGGTCCGCCTGACCGCGCAGGGCGGCGCTCTCGGGCGCGCCCGGGTCGCGCGGCGGATGCGGCAGGGTCAGGACCCCGTTCGACAGCCGCGGCCCGTCCGAGCCGAAATGCACCTCCAACTCGGCCTGCTCGGCCAGAGCGCGCGCGGCATTGGCTAATGCGCGTTTGAAGGTCTCGGCGGGGGTCTCTGCGGCGGCCATGGGCCACACATAGACCATGCCGCGCGGGGGGGAAGGGGGCGGGCGCTCTTACTTGGGTCTGACCCGCACCCGCATGGCCCCGCCCGCCCCGGCCTCGACGTCGAACCGGCCCGTGGCGCGGATCAGCTCGGACAGCTTGGCGTGGCCATAGGTGCGCTGGTCGAAGTCGGGATAGGCGTTCCTCAGCCGGTTGCCGATGCCGCCGATATTGACCCAGCCGTCACCGTCCTCGTCCATGTCAGCGATGGCGGCGGCGATCAGGCGCACGGCGTCCGACGGCTTCTTCTCGGCGACCGGGGCGGGGGCGGCTTCGTCGTTGTCGCCGCCGCCGCCCCGCCCGGTCAGGTTCTCGGTGTAGATGAAGCGGGTGCAGGCCTGACGGAAGCTCTCGGGCGTCTTGCGCTCGCCAAAGCCGTAGACCGGCACGCCCTGCTCGCGGATGCGCGCCGCCAGCCGGGTGAAGTCGCTGTCCGAGGACACCAGGCAGAAGCCGTCGAAACGCCCCGAGTGCAATAGGTCCATGGCGTCGATGACCAGGGCGATGTCGCCCGAGTTCTTGCCCTTGGTGTTCTGGAAATTCTGCTGCCACTGGATGGCCCAGCGGGGCAGGACTTCGATCCAGGACCTCAGCGCCGGGCTGGCCGCGTCGCCATAGATGCGTCTCGCGCTGGCCTCGCCCAGGGTGGCGATTTCGGTGAACAGGGCTTCCGCGATCCGGGCCGAGGCGTTCTCGCCGTCGATCAGCACGGCCAGACGCGGCGCGCGAGCGGCGGTGGGCAGGTCGGTCGGCATGGGCGAAGCCTTCTCTGTTTACACGCCGCCAGCCTCGACCCGCAGGCGGGCGCGGTCAACCGCCGACGCGCGTGCTACAGGACGCCTCATGACCCAAGCTTCCCAAGCCCCCATGCGCCGCCTGATCGACCTGCCCGGCGTCGATGATCTGGAACTGAAGGCGCTGATGAAGCCGCGCTACGCCGATCCCGACGCTCGCGACGAGTTCCCCGAGATCGACGCCCTGACCGCCGACCTGTTCGGCCTGACCGGCGACGAAGCCGAGGCCGTTGAACGGCCTGTAGATTGGGATGACATCCACCGTCTGTCCGGCGTGGATCTGGCCGAGGCTTTCGAGGCCCTGGGCTGGGACGTGACCGACAAGCGTCGCAAGCCGCTGCGTCTGTTGCCCCACTACGCCCTGCCTCTGGCGCTGGCCATTCGCGGCGTGGCCGGCGAGCTGCCCTTTGTGGCCGAGCCTGATCACCCCACGACCGACTGGGGCGCCGGCCTGGCCGCCGAGGCGGCGCGCTTCAGAAAACGATAGCGCAACGAAAAAGGCCGGCGGGTCGCCCCGCCGGCCTTTCCGTTTTCTCGATCGACTGGCCCTACTGGGCCGTCGTCGGGGCCGGGGCCGAGCGCACCTCGACCGGCAGGCCGAGCGCGTCCAGCTGAGGCTTGACCACCGAGGCGTCGCCGACCACCACCCAGACGAACTTGGCCGGATCGATGGCGGCGCGGGCGGCGGCGTCCATCTGTTGGGCCGTCAGGGCGTTGATGCGGCCGGCCAGGGCTTCCTGATAGCCGTCAGGGCGGCCGTACAGGGCGTTGGAGCGCAGGGCGCCCAGCACCTGGGCCGAGGTTTCATAGCTGCCCGACAGGCCGCGCGTGTCGCCCAGAACCGTGCGGTCGCGCTCGGCCTTGGTGACGCCGTCGGCGCCGAGGAAGCGCTCGTACTGACCGATCAGGGCGGCGATCGATTCGCCTGTGCGGTTGGCCTGGACCGGGGCGTTGACGATGTAGGGCGAGCGGTTCTGCATCGTGCTGACATTGCCGCGCACGCCATAGGACCAGCCCTTGGTCTCACGCAGGTCGGCGTTGATCCGCGACAGGAAGTCGGCGCCCAGAACCGTGTTGGCCGTGGTCAGGGTCAGCAGGTCGTCCGTGCCCGACACCGGCAGAACCTGACCGCCGTAGATCAGCGACTGCGGCGACTGCGGGCGGTCGATCAGGACGATGCGGGCCGAGGTCTGGGGCAGGGCGGCGTTGAACGACTTGGCGCCCTTGGCGGTCGTCGGCGCGCGCCAGTCGCCGAAGGCGGCTTCCAGCTGCGGCTTCAGTTCGGCCAGCGGCAGATCCGAGACAACGAACAGCTTGGCGTTGTCGGGACGGATCCAGCGGGCGTGTTCCGCCGCGAGGTCGGCGCGCGTCAGACCGCGGATCACCGCCTCGTCGCCCGAACCGCTGAACGAACGGCCGTAGGGGTGTCCTTCGCCATAGATCAGCGGCGGCAGGGCGCGAGCAGCGATGGCGGCCGGCTGTGTCTTTTCATTGGCCAGGCCGGCCAGGCGCTGGGCGCGCAGACGCTCGACCTCGGCCGGGGCGAAGGCGGGGTTGCGCACCATGTCCGACAGCAGGGTCAGCGACGGCTGCAGGTTGGTGGTCACGGTCGACAGGCTGGCCGAGGTGCGGTCCATCGACGAACCGACCGAAACGCTGGCGCCCAGACGCTCCTGGGCTTCGGCCAGGGCCTTGGAATCGCGTGTCGTCGTGCCTTCCTGCATGACGTTCAGCATCAGGGTGTGCGCGCCCAGGCGATCGGCGCTATCGGCAGCGACGCCAGCGTCGAACTCCAGCGCCACGCGCGTCACGGGCACCGTGGTCGAACGGGCGTAGACCACCTCGATCCCGTTCGACAGGGCGGCGCGCTCCACGGCGGGGAAGTCGACGTTGGACACCTGGCCGATGGCCGGGGTCGCCTCGCGGGCCACGCGCTGGATCGGCGCCGCCGGCGCCGGGGTCGCGCCCGACGGGGCGGCGGCGGCCTCGACATAGGCCTCGCGCTCGCCCGGCACGACGATCTGGCTGTAGACGGGGCGGCTCAGCCACTTCTTCATCGCGGCCTGGACCTGGGCCGGAGTCACGGCGGCATAGGCCGCCAGCTCCTTCTTGTAGAAGTCGGGATCGCCCGAATACAGTTGCCCTTCGGCCAGGACCGAGGCCTTGCCGTTGGCCATTTCCAGACCCTGGATGCGGCGCGAGGCGAACTGGGTCACCACGCGGTCGATCTCGTCCTGGGTCGGGCCGTTGGCGATCAGGTCGGCCAGGACGGCGTCCATGCGGCGGGCCACGGCGTCGGCGTCGGCGCCCGGCTTCACCATGGCCGAATAGCTGAACATGCTGACGCGCTGGAAGGCCTGGTTGCCGGCCGAGACGCTGGAGGCGATCTGCTCGTCGCGCACCAGCACATTGTCCAGACGCGAACTCGCCAGCCCGCCCAGCACCGATGCGCCGACGCTCAGCGGCACCGAGTCCGGGTCATTCAGACCTGGCGTCGCCCAGGTGCGGCTGATGCGGGTCTGGGCGACGCGGTCATGCAGCACCTGCTCGACCGGGGCGGCCAGGGTCGGGATCGGCGCTTGCAGCGGGGTATGCACCGGGCCGCGGGCGATGCCGCCGAAGTAGCGTTGGCTCAGTTCGCGGGCCTTGGCCTCGTCGATGTCGCCCGACAGGACCAGGATGGCGTTGTTGGGGCCGTAGTTCTGGCGGAACCAGTCGCGCACCGTCTCCATGCTGGCGGCGTCCAGATCGGCCATCGAACCGATGGTCGAGTGGCGATAGGGATGGCCCTCGGGGAACAGGGCTTCCAGCGTGGCGTAGTAGGTCAGGCCGTAGGGCTGGTTGTCGCCCTGGCGCTTCTCGTTCTGGACGACGCCGCGTTGCAGATCCAGCACCTCCTGGCTGACCTGGCCCAGCAGATAGCCCATGCGGTCGGATTCCAGATACAGGGTGTAGTCCAGCGCCGGGGTCGGCACCGTCTGGAAGTAGTTGGTGCGGTCGAACCAGGTCGTGCCGTTCAGGCCCGTGGCCCCCGCCGCGTTCATCGTCTGGATGTGGCTGGACGGCGAGTTTTCCGACCCGCCGAACATCAGGTGCTCGAACAGGTGCGCGAAACCGGTCGAACCCTTGGGCTCGTCCTTGGAGCCGACATTATACCAGACCGACACCGCCACCACGGGCGCCTTGCGGTCCTCGTGGACCAGGACGGTCAGGCCGTTATCCAGCTGGAAGCGCTTCCACGGAATGTCGACGCGGGCGACCAGCTCCGACACCGGCGCTCCGCGCAGCGGCGTGGCCGACGGCGCGGTCACGGCGGTCGCGACGGCGGGCGTCGAGGTGTGGGCCAGAACGGGCGAAGCGACAGCCACAAGGGCGGCCAGGGCTACGGAAGAGGCGGCAAGGCGCATGGATTTCAGTCCCCAACAATGATGTTGGGCCGAACCTTAGCCGCGCATCTTCGAACGGCAACGCGACACATTGCTATATGAACGATTGTTCATGTTCAGGGCGCCGCCTTCAACGCCTCCAGCGCCTCGCGCATCGGCCACCGCCTGCGCCTCGAAGGGCTACGCCTTTCAGCGTGCTCAGGGAGTAGGCGAGGTTCAAGCCGCAATTGCGACGGGGAGGGCGCAGCGTTCGCTAGCTGCGCCCAAGCCCTCAATCCTCATCCATCTTCAGGGCCGCGATAAACGCTTCCTGCGGGATCTCGACCTTGCCGAACTGGCGCATGCGCTTCTTGCCGGCCTTCTGCTTCTCCAGCAGCTTCTTCTTGCGGGTGGCGTCGCCGCCGTAGCACTTGGAGGTCACGTCCTTGCGCAGGGCGCGGACGGTTTCGCGGGCGATGATCTTGCCGCCGATGGCCGCCTGGATCGGGATGACGAACATGTGGGGCGGGATCAGCTCCTTCATCTTCTCGACCATGCCGCGGCCGCGCGTCTCGGCGCGGGCGCGGTGGACCAGCATCGACAGGGCGTCGACCGGCTCGGCGTTGACCAGGATGCTCATCTTGACCAGGTCGCCGACCTTGTAGTCGGTGATCTCGTAGTCGAAGCTGGCGTACCCCTTCGAGATCGACTTCAGGCGGTCGTAGAAGTCGAACACCACCTCGTTCAGCGGCAGCTCATAGACCACCAGGGCGCGGCTGCCGACGTAGGACAGCTCGACCTGGGTGCCGCGGCGGTCCTGACACAGCTTGATGACGCCGCCCAGGTATTCGTCGGGGGTCAGGATGGTGGCCTTGATCCACGGCTCGCTGATGGTCTCGATCTGCATCACGTCGGGCAGGTCGGCCGGGTTGTGCAGGTCGATCTCGGTCCCGTCGCGCTTGCCGATCTTGTAGACGACCGAGGGGGCCGTCGCGATCAGGTCCAGATTGAACTCGCGGCTCAGGCGCTCCTGGATGATCTCCAGGTGCAACAGGCCGAGGAAGCCGCAGCGGAAGCCGAAGCCGAGCGCCGCGCTGGATTCCATCTCATAGGTGAAGCTGGCGTCGTTCAGGCGCAGCTTGCCGATGGCGGCGCGCAGGTCCTCGAAGTCGGCGGCGTCGACCGGGAACAGGCCGCAGAAGACCACTGACTGGACTTCCTTGAAGCCCTTCAGCGGTTCGGCGGTCGGCTTCTTCTCGTCGGTGATGGTGTCGCCGACGGCGGCGTGGGCCACTTCCTTGATCTGGGCGGTGATGAAGCCGACCTCGCCCGGGCCGAGCTGATCGACCGGGGTGTTCTTGGGCAGGAAGACGCCGACGCGATCGACCAGATGGGTCGAGCCGGACTGCATCATCTGCACCCGCATCCCGGCCTTCAGCACGCCGTCGAAGACACGCACCAGCAGAACCACGCCCAGGTAGGGGTCGTACCAGGCGTCGACCAGCATGGCCTTCAAGGGGGCGTTGACGTCGCCCTTGGGCGCCGGCAGGCGGGTGACGATGCCTTCCAGCACGTCCTCGATGCCGATGCCCGACTTGGCCGAGCACTCGATGGCGTCCGAGGCGTCCAGACCGATGACGTCCTCGATCTGGGCCTTGACCCGCTCCGGCTCTGCGGCCGGCAGGTCGATCTTGTTCAGGACCGGCACGATCTCGTGGTTGTTGTCGATCGCCTGATAGACATTGGCCAGGGTCTGGGCCTCGACGCCCTGCGAGGCGTCCACCACCAGCAGCGAGCCTTCGCAGGCGGCCAGCGACCGCGACACCTCATAGGCGAAGTCGACGTGCCCGGGCGTGTCCATCAGGTTCAGAACATACTCGAGCCCGTCCTTGGCCTTGTAGTTCAGGCGCACGGTCTGCGCCTTGATGGTGATGCCGCGTTCCTTCTCGATATCCATATTATCAAGGACCTGTTCCGACATCTCTCGCGCGGACAGGCCGCCCGTGAACTGAATCAGGCGGTCGGACAGGGTCGATTTGCCGTGGTCGATGTGGGCGACCACCGAGAAGTTGCGGATGCGTTCGATAGGGGGCGTCGTCATGGTCCGCGCGCTTAGCATCCGCCGGGCCGGAAGGCTACGGGAACGGCGTGTGGCGTGCGCGCTCGCCGTCGGCGTGAAAGCGGCGCGCCTGGCGGGTTCGTGTTTCAGGCGAAGAAGGCGGAAGTTTCGCGACAGAAATCTCTATTATCTTATCTTTTGATTTTGTTCGAAAGTTTTAGTTACCGAAAGGTTAAACCTGTCGGAACTGTTCGACGAAAGCTGACGTTGGCGCTCTGGAGCTAAGGCTGGGAGTGGGCCGCTATGAACCGTTGTGAATACAGCGAGAATTGCAAATTCGGGCTGGTGGAATCTTGTGCGAATATTGAATCGCCCGCCAACGCATGTGTTAATTGCGAGGCGGCGGCCTAGTCATGGGCGACACCATTCTCATCACGGGCGGCGCGGGTTTTGTCGGTCGCCATGTCGCCAGGACCTTGCTGGATCGCGGTCACCGGGTGCGGGCCCTGGACGGGCTGATCGCGCAGGTTCACCCGCGCGGCGAGCGGCCCGCCGATCTGGACCCTGAAGTTGAACTGCTGGAAGGCGATATTCGCGACGCGGCTGCTGTGCGCCGTGCGCTCGCGGGCGTCGACAAGGTGGTTCACCTGGCGGCTGAAGTCGGGGTGGGCCAGAGCATGTATGCGGTTGATCGCTACACCTCGGTCAATGACTACGGTACGGCGGTGCTGTTCCAGCAGCTGATCGATCAGCCGGTTCGCCGCGTCGTCGTGGCCTCCTCCATGAGCATCTACGGAGAAGGTCTGTACCGTACGGTTGACGGTGAACTGAGGCAGGATGTCGTGCGCGGACGGCGTAATGCGGATGGCTCGTGGGACCCGCTCGATGCGAGCGGGCGACCCATGATCCCGGCGCCGACGCCCGAGACCAAGGCGCCGACGCTGAAGAGCGTTTATGCGATCAACAAATACGTGCAGGAACTGCTGACCCTGACCCTGACCGCCCAGTACGGGATGGAGGGCGTGGCGCTGCGGTTGTGGAACATCTACGGTCCCGGCCAGGCGCTCTCCAACCCCTATACGGGGGTTCTGGCCATCTTCGCCTCACGGATCGCCAACGGCCATCCGCCGATGGTGTTCGAGGACGGGCGTCAGAGGCGGGATTTCGTCCATGTTGCTGACGTGGCTCGTGCTTTCGCCTTGGCTCTGGAAGAGCCGATGGCGACAGGCGAGGCGTTCAACATCGGCTCTGGCGAGGATCGTTCGGTCGAACAGGTGGCGCGCCTTCAGGCCGCCTCCATGGGGCGTTCCGATCTGGAGCCTCTCATCACCCAGCAGGCGCGGGCGGGCGACATACGTCACAATATTCCGGACCTGACCAAGGCGCGAACCCTTCTGGGCTATGCGCCGCAACAGGATTTCAGCGACGGCCTGGCTGAATTGGCCGAGTGGGTGGCCAGTCAGGAGAGCGAAGACCGTGTGGTCGAGGCGCGGAATGAACTGGAGATGCGGGGGCTGGTCCTGTGACCCGGGCTCCTGAAGGCGCCGCGGGTCGCGATGCGCGCAATCGTGGAGGACACGAAGAGGCCATGACGTCCAGAATCCGAAATCAGAGCGTGCTCGTCGCCGGCGGCGCGGGCTTTCTGGGCTCGCATTTGTGCGACCGTCTTCTGGCGGAAGGCGCACGTGTGCTGTGCATCGACAACCTGCTTACCGGCAGTCTGGACAATCTGGAGCGCGCCTTCAGCCACCCCCGGTTCGAGTTCATTCTGGCGGATGTGGTGAAGCCGTTGCCGGGACGGATCACGCGGCGGCGTTTCGACCGCATCTACAACCTGGCCTGTGCGGCTTCACCGCCGCTGTATCAGGCCGATCCGGAACACACGTTGCTGACCAGCGTCCTGGGCACCAAGCACCTGCTTGACCTGTCCGAGGCCAAGGCGGCGCGTTTCCTGCTGACCTCGACCAGCGAAATCTACGGCGACCCCCATGTTCACCCTCAGCCCGAAACCTATTGGGGGAATGTCAACTCGACCGGGCCGCGCGCCTGTTACGACGAGGGCAAGCGGTGCGCCGAGACCCTGAGCTTCGATTTCGACCGTGCGGGCAGGGGCGAGGTCCGGGTGGCGCGCATCTTCAACACCTATGGTCCGCGTCTGTCGGCCGAGGATGGGCGGGTGGTGTCCAATCTCGTCAGCCAGGCCCTGGCGGGCGCCGACATTACTGTTTTCGGCGACGGCAGCCAGACCCGGTCGTTCTGCTATGTGGCCGACCTGGTCGGCGGCCTCATGGCGCTGATGGAGCATGACGGGCCTCAGCCCGGTCCGATCAATCTGGGCAATCCCACTGAACTGACCGTCCGCGAACTGGTCGAGGTGGTGTTGGAACTGACGGGCTCTTCGTCCGAAGTGACGCATGCTCCGCTGCCGACGGATGATCCCCGGCGGCGTCGCCCGGACATTTCCAAGGCGGCCACAGTGCTGGATTGGCGTCCCTCGACGTCTTTGACGCAGGGGCTGAACGCGACGATCGACTGGTTTGACCAACAGGCGCGTGCGCGCAAGGTCGCCTCGGCCGCAGACGGCGTCGCCCTGTCCGCGTGATTTCTGATTTCGTGAAGGCAGAACCGGCGGCGCCGTGTGGAAGCGCCGCCGGAATCCGGTCGTCTAGAAGCTGCGGCTCAGGCCGATAGCCAGATAGGGCTCGGTGTCGCCATCGCCGACACGTCCCCCGACAGAGACGCGAACCTCGGTTCCAGCCGTGGGTTCGAAGGCGATCACCGCGCCCAGGGCCTGACGATCATAGGTGGGGTCGCCTTCGAGTATGGCCTCGGCGCCCAGACGCGGCCCGCCCGGCCGCATTTGGCGCGTGACCTCGCCGCGAACATAGTAGTCCTCGATATCGACGCCATAGGAAGCGAAGCCGACCGTGCGCCAGGCCCCCGCGTAGCGAGCGCCGTCGACGGACAGCAGGGCGTCCCACTGCTGTCCCTGGCGCGGGTTCTGCGGATCGTCCCGGGACAGGTCGGTGTCCGAATAGCGCGCGCCCACGCCCAGATTCAGATAGCCCCACTCGCCCGATCGTCTGTGCACCAGCGACAGCTCCAGATTGACGAAGTCCGCGTCGAAATCGGAGCCGCCGCGCCGGTAATCATAGCTGCCGGCGGAGGCGATGGGACGCACGGCCCACCCCTGATCCGGGTGCGCGCCGGGAAGGGGGACCAGGGCGCCAAGGTAGCCGAATTGATCGTTTGCGACGAAGCCGCCGCCGAAGATCGCAGGCCGGTCCTGGGCCATGGCCGGGCTGAACAGGCCGCAAGCGACGAGAGTCGCGGCGAGCAAGAGCGCGGGTCGGCTGTGTCGCAAGGCGATAGGCATCGAACCTGTATCCTCCCTCAAGGGGCCCGCTCGCCAGTCGGCGACCGTCCCGAACGTTCCACCAGATGCCACAGTTCCGCCCTATCAATTGACATGAAATGAACAGGGGGGCCTGATTTCAGAGCGTCGTCGTGATGAGCCGTGCACGGCTCGTTAAGCCTGATCGGGCAGGCTGACCCCCACATCACCGACGACGGACCGGTTTGATGCGTATTTCTTCGACGCGCCGAGGCTTTCTCGGCGGCGTAATCATTGCGCCTGCTCTGATGGGCTTTTCGAATTCCACCGATGCGGAGGGCGGCATGGGCGCCGTCGATCGTCGCGGCCCGTCGCGAGGAGCCGCCCGCGACGGGCGCTACCTGGGCGCGGCGGTGCGAATCGACCAGATCGAGGCCGAGCCCCGTCTGGCGGAGGCGGTGCTGCGCGATTGCGCCTCGCTGACGCCGGAAATCGACATGAAGTGGGATGCGCTGCAGCCTGGACCGGGCGAATGGCGCACCGGACCGGCCGACGGATTGGTCGCCTTTGCACGTCAGCATGGCCTGGCCGTGCGCGGCCACACCCTGTTGTGGGATCAAAGCACCCCGGCCTGGGTCCGAGCGCGGCTGGAGCGCGACCCTGGCGACTGGAGCCTTGTCGCCGACTATTTCAAGACGGTGCTCGGGCGTTACGGCGCCTTCGTCGACGAATGGGACGTGGTCAACGAACCCATCGATACCGGCGTGCGCGACAATTTGCGCGCGACCGTCTTCCGCAAGGCCTATGGTCCCGACTATGTCGCGCGGGCCCTGCATGAGGCTAGGGCCCATGCGCCTCATGCGCGGTTGGTCGTCAACGACTACGGGTTCGACTACGACAATCCGGTCGAGAATGCGCGCCGCGCAGCCTTCCTGCGTCTGCTTGAAGATCTCAAGGCCAGGGGCGCGCCCTTGGACGGTGTCGGCGTTCAGGCGCATCTGGATCTCGGCAAGGGACCGCTGAAGCGCGAACTGCTGGCCCCCTTCTTCAGTCGCATCGCCGATCTGGGGCTGGGCATCGCCATCACCGAGCTGGACGTCAAGGAACACGATCTTCGCGGCGATGTGGCGGAGCGCGACCGTCAGGTCGCGGATCACGTCCAGGCCTATCTCGACATCGCTCTGGAGCAGGCATCGGTGACCGGGGTGACCACATGGGGTCTCAGCGACCGCCACTCCTGGCTGCAGAAGAAGCCCGTCCGGCCGACGGCCAGTCCGGCGGGTCTGAACCGCGGCCTGCCCTATGACGGCGCCCTGACGCCGAAGCCGGTCTACTGGACCATCCAGCAGGCCATGCTCGACGCCAAGGCGTCGCCGATGCTCACGAACCGCTGACAATGGACGCCTGACCGCGACGTTCTGAGCGGATCAGCGCCTCGTTCGCATTGATCTTCTCGGTGCGCTCCCAGACCAGGCCGCCGTCGCGCATGAACATCCAGAAGCCGAGCCACAGCGGGATCAGCCACACCACCCACCAGATCATGAGGAACAGGGGGTTGACCTTCAGCATGTAGATCAGCCGGTCGGAGGTCTTGTCCAGGACCAGGGCTGTGCGCTTCCAGGTGCTGACGTAGAGCCCGATCAGGGTCAGGATCAGAAGTGTGACGTTGATCAGGGACAGCCAGAACAGCCAGGCCGGAATGGCGGCGTTGTGGAAGCCGAGCGTCAGCGCCCAGACCCCGGTGGGGAAGCCGAGCGCATTCACCCACAAGGAGGCGCAAGGCAGGAAGTTGGTCCAGGCTTTCATTTTCTGAACGGGCGTGAAGTCCAGTTCGTCCAGCGGCCGTCCCAGGCTCTGGAAGAAGCCGCAAACCCAACGTTTGCGTTGGGTGATCCCTCGACCGAAGGTCAGAGGCGTTTCCTCGATCAACGGCTCCTCGATCACGCCCAGGCGTTTGCCGGCCGCCCAGAAGCGCATCCCCACCTCGGGGTCCTCGATCGCCAGCCAGGGATGGAAGCCGCCCAGGGCCTGCAGGTCCGAGGCGCGGAAGAAGACGCCCTTGCCCAGCACCCAGTAGGGATGTTTCCCGTCTGCGCTCAGATGGCGATACTTGCGGCCGTCCCAGGCCATATGGTCGAAGGCGTGCCAGCTGGCGGCCAGGCTCGCGTTGAGATTGCCCGCGACGTTTTCCGCCTGGAGCACGTCGTACTTCAGCATGCCGGCGGCACCTGCCCGGAAATGATCCGGCGGCGGGCAGCTGTCGGCGTCGATGTAGTCGATCAGGAAGTCCTCGCCCTGGGGCGTTTCGTCGAGCACCCTGTACAGGGCGTAGATCAACTGGCGGGTCTTTTTGGGCGGCAGGTCGCGGTTCTGCGCATGTGGTCCCCGCCGCCACCAGTAGGCTCGGGGATTCTGGTCCCAGGCTTTCCACACGACATCCCATGTGGCGTCGCTGGTCGGCGGCACCTCCATGATGCTCAGGAAGCCGAATTCGGATCTCAGCCGTTCCAGGCTGGCGATGGTCTCGCGGTCGTCGGCGTTCGGAATCGCCACCACGCGCCAGCGGTCTTTCGGATAGTCCATGCGGGCCAGGGCCGTGAAGGTGGTCCGCATCGTCTCCTCCAGTTCGTGAAGGACCGGATAGAACATCAGGATCGGCGGCGAGGCTTCATCAGGCGGCGCTGTCGTCGCGCTCACCAGATTCACTGGGCGCGAGAACAGATAGAAGTCGACCAGGAAGGTCAGGGCGTAGAGAATTTGCGCGATGGCGAAGAGTATTAGCCAGACATTCTGGCCGGATGTCAGATCAATGGCGTTCACCTGGAAACTCCCCTCCAGACTGCCGGCGCCGGTTGGCGTCAAACACATGACAATGGGTCAGGGCCCCCCAGCGGGGCGATCACCGACTGCGCAACGCGTTCAAGGGCGCGAAGATGCATCAGCTGCTTCGCTTTGTACTTTTTGTGTCGATGAGTGAGAGCAAATCTGGTGATTATTGCGCCAGTCGTGGTGGCGATTATTGTTTTTTATGGCTCACGTTTACGTTATTGTGGCCAAAAATGGATGTTTTAAATCTCTAATTGATAACTCAATTCATTCAATTTTGAAGATTTCAAAGTCAATGAAAAGATCAAATGTTAAATTGAGACCGATTACCGTCTGAATTTTGGCGATTTTCCGCGCGCTTTTAGGTCGAAAGCTGACGGGAACATGTCGGCCTCGCTCTGATTGGAGGGTGCGGAGGCCGAGGGGCCTTCCTTAAATCAGCTTCGGAGGGTTCATCGTGACCACTAAACTCATGACTTCGGCTTTTGCGCTGTCAGCAGCTCTGGCGTTCGGCGCTCTGCCGGCCACCGCCGCCCTGGCGGGTCCGGAAGTGAACAGTTCGACTGTTCAGAATTCCAATCTCCAGGACAATTCCACCGATGTGGACGTGGGGCTTGCGGATTCGCTGAACAACAATTCGACCAACGACTCCAACAACGACAATTCGACCGACCTTGATGTGGGCGTGTCGGATTCGTTCAATGACAGCTCGAATTCGAACAATGACAACTCCGCGGACCTCGATGTCGGCGTGACGGACTCGTTCAACGACAACTCGCAGGCGGACTCGAACAACGACAACTCGACCAACCTGTCGGTGGCGGATTCGTTCAACGACAACTCCCAGACCGATTCGAACAACGACAACTCGACCAATCTGGATGTCGCCGTGGCGGATTCGTTCAACGACAACTCGATGAATGATTCGAACAACGATAATTCTGATCACTCGACGACCAATATTCGGGTCGCCCTGTCGCTTCAGGACCTGAACGCCAGCGTCAGCGGCTTCAGCTTCAACGTCGGCGGCGAGGACGACGGCGGATCGCTGGACACCGGTGATATCAGCAACTCCGGCGGCGCCTTCGCCGGCTTCGCGGGTATCCAGACCGTGACCTACAACACGGGCTTCGCATCCAATAATCAGGCTGCGACGGCGATCAGCGCCAACGCCAACGTCACCTTCGGCAACGGCGGCTGAAAGCAACAATGAACCGGCCAGGCGGATCGTCTGGCCGGTTTTCTTTTTCGCTTTCGAGGAGGGTGACCCATGTTTCGCATTCTGAGCGGCGTCTTGCCGGGTGCGCTGGTCTTCATGATCGCCGCCGGGGCCGCAGCCCAGGTCGTTCCGCAGATCGAGGCTCCCGATCCGGTTCTGCCGGCGCCTGTCTTGCCAGACGCAGTCTCGACGGCTGTGGCGTCTCCAGCGTCGGCGGTGTCGGCCTCTCAGGCCTTGAGCCTTGAGGAGCTGCAGGAAGAAAGCGGTCGGCAGGGCATTCAGATCTACGCCGGCGCCAACCAGAACCTGTCGGCGGTCAACTCGGGCAACAGCATTCACGCCGATCAGGTCGGCTCGGGCAATATCACGCTCAGCGAGGGGGCGTTCGCGGGCTTCTCCGGCATCGGCAATTTTGTCGTCAACAGCGGCCACAACAATAATCTGCAAGGCTCGCTCAGCATCATTCTCGTGACGCCGCAATGACTGGCCGTTTCCTTGGCGTCGGAGCGACGGTCCTGCTGGCGGTCGTCTGTGGCGCCCCGGCGGCGGCCCAGGTCAGCTTCAGCCAGGGCGGCGGCACCTATTCGCTCCAGGTCGTCAGCTATCGCGACATCCCCTTTCGGACGGTGGTGCGCCAGGAATATGATTACAGCTGCGGCTCTGCCGCCCTAGCGACCTTGCTGCGCTATCACTACGGCCGTGACGTCGCCGAACACGAAGTCTTTCTCTCCATGTACGAGAACGGCGACCGTCAGGCGATCGAGAGGGTCGGTTTCTCCCTGCTGGACATGAAGCGCTATCTGGACAGCCACGGCTTCCAGGCCGACGGCTTTCGCATGACGCTGGCGGCGCTCGAGGAGGCGCACGCTCCGGCCATCGTCGTCATCAACCTGAATGGCTATCGGCATTTTGTGGTGGTGAAGGGGCTGGCCGCCGATCGTGTTCTGGTCGGGGACCCGGCCCTGGGGCTGAAAACCTACAGTCGCGAGGAATTCGTCGGGATGTGGAACGGCATCGCCTTCCTGATCCGCGATTCCGCCGATCGCTTCAACGCCGTCGATGAGTGGCGGCCTTTCGCTAGGGCGCCGATGGATCGCGCCCTGCCCACGGATTCACTGGCCGAACTGACCCGGGAGCTGCCGCCGCTCTATCAGATCACAACGACCTTCTCGCTGGATCCCTACCTGCGGTGATGAAAATGTTCCGAGTTCGAGTTCTGTCCTGGGGAGTCTGCGCGGCGGCCTTGCTGGCGGCCCAGTCCGCCCTGGCGCAGGCCGCTTCTTCTCATACCGGCGCGACCGCCGAGCCGGAGTTCGCTCAGACAGGTCTGGCGGACTTCGGGTTTGAGGACGCTCTGGCGGCTGCGTCCGCGGCTTCGCCAGAGGCCGCGCGCCTTGCCTCCGTTGAGTTGTGGACGCCCGTACCCGACGGGGCCACGCCGCTCAGCGACGATGAGCTGGCCGATATGCGGGGGGGCTATATGACGGCGGGCGGCGTGACCTTCGATTTCGGCGCCGTGGTCCGCACCTATGTCGGCGGGGCCCTGGCGATGGAAACGCGCCTGACCTGGACCCCGACCGGGCCTGTCACCGAACAGGTGAGTGGCGGTTTGCCGGGCTGGATTCCTCTTGCGGACGGGGGCGCCATCCAGGCGGGCGGGTTGAATCTGACGGGCCTGTCGCCGGGCTCGACGGGCATGATCCTGACCGACGCCGACGGCACGACCGCCCTGATTCACAATGTGCTCAACGGTCATCTGCAGAACATGGTGTTCAACGCCGCCGACAATCGCGACATTCGCCAAGACATGCAGCTGATGCTGACCCTGCCGAACTTCGAAGCAATGCAGCGCGATTACAGCATCGCGCGTCTGGGGTCCCAGATTTCCCAGGATATCGACTGGGGCAATATTATGGGATTTGCGCACTGAAAGGAGCTCGGCGGAACGGATGAGCGCCGGCTTCGTTTTACCATTCGTTAAGGAAGCATTTGGGCCCGGGGAGGGGTGAGGATGCAGATGGGCGTTCCCTACGCCGGCTATTCTGAAGCCGCGCGTCAATCCATACGCGCCGAGCGTCTGGCGCGCCCGCCTTTGCGGCGCCCTCAGCGCCCTCCCGCCGATGTCGCGGCCCTGAAGGTCCTGAGCGCCGTCGCCCCGTTGAGCGAGGACGAACGGGCCCTGGTCCGCAAGCTGTGTCTGTACCGTGAATCCATTCCCGCCGGCGCCGAGTTCGCGCGCGAGGGCGAGGCCGCTCCAGCTCGCCTGATCGTTAGCGGTTGGGCTTGCCGGCAGCAGTCCTTGCCTGACGGGCGGCGTCAGATTTTCGGTTTCCTGATGGCCGGCGACGCCATCGGTCTGGGGCTGCGGCCGCGTCCCCTGGACGAGGTCTCGACCGTGGCGGTCACGCGGGTCGAGTGTGTGGACGCCTTGATGCTGCGTGAGATTTTGGCGGTCCAGGACGGACGCCATGCCGGTTTGCGCAACGCCCTTGCCGCCGCGCGTCGCTATGAGGAGGCCTGCCTGCTGGACCATGTGGTTCGTCTGGGGCGGCAGTCGGCGCATGAGCGTACGGCGCATTTCCTGCTGGAGTGGCGCCAGCGATGCCGTGTCGCCGGTCTGGCGGATGCCGAGCGCTTTCCCATGCCCCTGACGCAGGAAGTGCTGTCCGACGCCCTGGGCCTGAGCATCGTTCACCTGAACCGGACGCTCCAGCACATGAAGCGTGAGCGTCTGATCGAAATGAAACGAGGCTGGGTCGAGATTCTCGACGCCTACAGGCTGAAGTTCATCTGTGACTACCAATCGCGCTGGCCGACGGTCGGCGGCGATGGTTCATCGGTGTCATTGGTCCGGGAGTTCTAGTTCACCATCAAATGGCAATGCGCGTGGTCGCGCGGCGTGATTGGCTGACGAATATTGAATGGGAGGCTGACGTGTATTTTCGTAAGGCCGTTCATCTTCTGGGGGTGTCGTCGCTCGCCATCGTCATGGTCTGCGCCTCGGAGGGCGCGGCGCGCGCCCAGGAGGAAGACCCCTCTGCTCGCCTGGCCCGGCTCGAAGCTCTAGTGGCCGAACAGAGCCGGCGTCTGAGTGAACAGGAAGCCATGCTGGCGCGTCAGGCTGAACTCCTGGAGGCGCAATCCCGACGCATCGACGAGCGCTGGCGCGTCGATAACCGCTATAGTGAAGTCGCGTCTGTTCCACCGGGGGCTACCTTGCTGGGGCCGGCGGGCCTGGAAGCATGGCGCGCGGGTCAGGATACGACGGGTCAGAATCCGGATGGACGCTCGCCGATTCAGCCGCCGCCGCCGCCCTCGTTGAACGAGCGGCGCCTGCAACTTGCCGCTGTGCCTGAAGAGGTCGCGGTGTTGAGCCCGAAAGGCCGGCTCACCTTCGACGTTTCGGCGGAATACACGCGTTCCTCGGCCAATCGCCTGGTGTTCCGCGGCGTCGAGATCGTGCCCGGCTTGCAGATCGGGGTCATCGAAGCCAGCGAGGCGGACCGCGACACCTTCGGCGCCACGATTGCAGGGCGTTACGGCATAACCGATCGCATCGAGGTGGATGCGCGCATTCCCTATCTGAAGCGCAATGACACCATCACCACCGTCCAGCAGCGCGACGAGGCCGTGACCCGGACCATCGACCTCAAGGGCGACGGCATCGGCGATGTCGAGGCGGGCATCCGCTATCAGATCAACGGGGGCGAAAAGGGACGTCCTGTGTTCGTCGCTGGCCTGCGCGTGAAGAGCGACACCGGCGAAGGGCCGTTCGATATCCCGCGTGATGAGTTCGGCGTGGCCAGCCGTCTGGCGACCGGTTCGGGCTTCTGGGGGATCGAGCCCAGTCTCAGCATGCTGTTCCCCAGTGATCCGGCAGTCATCTTCGCCAACATCAGTTACTTCGCCCACCTGCCCAGGGATATCGACAAGAGGGAAGGCGACATTCTGATCGGACGGGTCGATCCCGGCGATTCCATCGGCCTGGGCATAGGCTTCGCTTTCGCGCTCAATCAGCGCTTCTCCTATTCATTGGGCTACAAGCACAACTACATTCGCCCGACGAGCACGGAGTTGAACAACATCACCGAGAAGTCTGACGATCTTCAGATCGGCGCCCTGACCTTCGGCATGTCCTATCGCATTACGGACAGGTTCTCCCTGAACGGTAATTTCGAATTCGGCGTGACCGAGGACGCCCCCGATATGCGTTTCGTGCTGCGCGTGCCGGTGGTCTTCTAGGGCGAAGGCTATCTGACCTGCGCGCCTACCGGCGGAAGTCTCCGGGTTTGAGGTTGTGGCGCTTCAACTTGTCATAGAAGGTCTTTCTCGGAATCTTCAGGTGCAGAAGCGCCTCGGCGATATCGCCGCCGAACGTCTCCAGGGTGTCGTGAAGAATGCGGCGTTCAAACTGGGATACACGTTCGGACAGCCCGCTGTCGGGTTCGCCGTGCGGACCTTCGCCTAAGGCTTCGAGACCCAGAGCGAAGCGTTGGGCGAAATGAGACAACTCCCGGATGTTGCCGGGCCATGGTGCTTCCAGCAGGTGTGACCGCACGGCGTCGGTAATCGGCGGCGTGACTCCATCAGCCCGAACCTGGGCGCGGGCCAGAAGGCAAGCGAACAGCAGGGGGACGTCCTCGCGGCGCTCCCTCAAGGGGGGCATGCGAAGCCTGACCGCGTTCAGCCGGTAGTAGAGGTCCTCGCGCACCCGACCGTCGGCCACGGCTTCGCCGAGGTCGCCGGTCGACGAGGCCAGGACGCGCAGGTCCACGGCGCGAGGCGTGTCGGCGCCGATGGGGTGGATTTCCCGCTCTTCAAGGACGCGCAGCATCTTGACCTGGACCGACAGGGGCATGCTGTCGACGGCGTCCAGAAACAATGTGCCGTTGTGCGCCCGCTCCACATGGCCGACGCGACGACGCATGGCGCCGGCGAATGCGCCCAGTTCATGACCGAACAGTTCGCTTTCGATCAGACCCTCGGGCAGGGCCCCGCAGTTGACGGCGACGAAGGGCTGGGGACGGCGTCGTCCGCTGTAATGCAGGGCGCGGGCGACGGCCTCCTTTCCAGCGCCCGTTTCACCTTCGATCAGGACGTCCATGCGGGCGTCGGCGATCTGGGCGATGGTGGCGCGAAGTGCGCGGATCGCCCGGCTTTCGCCCAACAGCGGCAGTTCCAGTCCCGCCTCGGACGACAGGGCGGCCAGGCGACGGTTGTCGAGAACCAGGGCCCGCTTCTCCAGCGCTCGCTTCAGGCTTTCGTGCAGACGTTCGAAAGCAAAGGGCTTGGCCACGAAGTCATAGGCGCCCGCGCTCATGGCGGCCACGGCTTCAGCGATGTCGCCGTGGCCGGTGATAAGGATCACGGGCAAGGCGGAATCGAGTGTCTGGAGTCGTGTCAGCAGTTGCCTTCCGTCCATGCCGGGCATCCGAAGGGCGGACACGACGACGCCGGGAAAGTCGGCGTCGATCTCTGCCAGGGCGGGGTTGGCGGAATGAAAGGTGCGAACGGACAGGCCTGCGAGTTCCAGCCGTTCGGCCAGGGCGGCGCGGAAGTCGTCGTCGTCTTCAATGAGGGCGACGGCGTCGAGGCGCGGAAAGTCCATCATGCGCTCCTCAGGGTCATGACGAAGACGGCGCCGTTTTCGGCCGGACGCAGGTCCAGTTCGCCGTTGAAGGCGGCGACGATGTCGCGACTGATGATCAGGCCCAGACCCAGGCCGGTCGTCTTGCTGGTGACGAAGGGCGTGAACAACTGCTCGCGGATCTCAGGGGACACGCCCGGCCCATTGTCGGCGACGATCAGCTCCACCTGGTCGCCGTCCTGTCTGGCGGACAGGGTGATGACAGGGCTGGACGCGCCCTCCAGTGCTTCCAGCGCGTTCTGGATCAGGTTGACGATGACCTGCTCCAGACGAAATCGGTCCGCCATGACGACGACGTCCTGATCCTTGTTTCGGATCAGCCGGACCCCGGCCTGACGCAGGCGGCCGCCGAGCAACAGCAAGGCGCCGTCGATGGCCTCGTTTACAGAGACCGCCGCCAGACCGGGCTCGCTCTTGCGGGAAAACGCACGGAGCTCCCGGGTGATGGCGCCGATGCGCGCCGTCAGGTCGCCGATGCGGGTCAGGGCGCGCGCAGCCCTGGCGGCCTGGTCCCGTTCGAGATAGGCGGCGGCGGTCTCCGCCTGGGTCCGGATGGCGGCGACGGGTTGGTTGATCTCGTGCGCCACGCCGGCGGCGATCTGGCCCAGGGCCGCCAACTTGCCGGCCTGCACCAGTTCGTCGCGCAGAGCCTCGCGGCTGGCCTCGGCGCGCATGCGTTCCTCTATCTGGCGGTTCAGGGCCGCGTTGGCCTCGCTGAGGGCGCGGGTTCGTTCGACGATGCGTTGTTCCAGATCATGGCGAGCGGTCTCGGCGGCGCGGTGACGCGCGGCGGTTTGCTGACGGCGGCGTAGCAGGACGGCCAGGACGCCGAAAACCAGGGTGATGATCAGGGCGGCGATGACGCGCGCGTTGGCGACCGCCGTCTCGATCGCCCCGCGCGTGGGCGTCAACAGGTGCAGGGTCCACCCCGGCGTCGCGGTTTTCGCCGAGGCATGCATCCAGGGACGTGGCGCATCATCGACCGTCGCCTCGACGATCTGCGATCGCCCGTCGGCGGGCGTGCGGAAGTTCAAGGGCGTCAGGGCGCCGTGGCCCAGGGTCTGATCGGCCAGGGTCAGTCTGCGGCTCGCGGCGTCCATCGGACGCAAGGTGCGAAAACGCCAGGCGGGGACGCTGGTGATCAGGATCACGCCGCCGGGATCGGCGACGTAGGCGGGTTCTCCTGAAGATCGCCATTCGGCTTCCAGGGCGTCGAACTCGACCTTGACCACGACAACGCCGAGAGCGCGCCCGTCGGGGGCGACGACGCGTCGCGCCAGGAACAGCCCTGGCTTTCCGCTGACCGTGCCCAGGGCGAAGAATTCGGCCGCTCCGTCGCGCATGGCCTTGATGAAGTAGGGGCGGAAGCCATAGTCGGCGCCGAGGAAGCTGATGTGCCGACGCCAGTTGCTGGCCGCCCGCGTCACGCCGTCTGCGGCTATGACATAGATGGCCGAGGCGCGGGTCTGATCGGCCAGGGCCTCGAGCCTCTGGTTCAGCGCCGTCGCATCTGTGCTGTCGGGCTCTTGCAGAAGACGCGCGACATCGGCGTCCGTGGCCATGGCGGGCGGCAGGGAACGGTATTTCTCCAGCTCGCTGCGAAGGACTGCGGCATGAAGCGCGGCGGCGTTTTCCGACTGTCGTGCGAGCACGGTTTCGGAGTCGCGACGTGCGGTTTCGCCGGCGGCATAGGCGCCGACGAGGCTTGTGACCAGCCAGGCCGCGGCCAGCACCGCCAGGGCGCGTCGATTGCCTGTTCGTGGCGCGGCGTCGATTGAAGGCGGGGGTGGGCGGGTCATGATTGTTTGTGCGGTATTTCGCACAGATGGGCCATATTTTTGAGCGATTTCATGCACAAAAACTGCGCCAGCGTGCCGGAGTTGAATATTTTTCCTATTAAATTCAATTAATTCAATAGAATTTTGGCTCTTGTTGGCGGCGCGCGGTGACTGACGCAGACTGAGGCGCAAGCGTGACGAAGAGCACGCCGAGGAAACCGCGAGCGCCTTGGCTCGCCGTCAGGAGCGACCTTCTTGATCCCCAACGCATCAGAGACGGCGACGGTCGTACGCCGCCCCTTCTATCGGCATCTCTATTTCCAGGTGCTGGTCGCCATCGTTCTCGGCGGGGCCATCGGTCACTTCTGGCCAACCTTTGGCGAGAGTCTGAAACCCCTGGGCGACGCCTTCATCAAGCTGGTGAAGATGGTCATCGCGCCCGTGATCTTCCTGACCATCGTCACGGGCATCGCCGGGATGCGCGACATCGGCCGGGTCGGTCGGGTGGCGGCCAAGGCGTTCGGCTATTTCCTCGTCTTCTCGACACTGGCCCTGATCGTCGGCCTGATCGTGGCCAACATCGTCCAGCCCGGACGTGGTCTGAACATCGACCCCGCCAGCCTGGATGCCGGTGCGGTGTCTCAGTACGCCCAGGCCGCGCATGAGAGCACCATCGTCGGCTTCCTGACCGGCATCATTCCCGACACGGTCGTCAGCGCCTTCTCGACCGGCAACATCCTGCAGGTCCTGTTCGTCTCGATCCTGTTCGGCATCGCCCTGGCCATGATCGGCGATCTGGGCAAGCCGGTAATGACCTTCCTGGAATCGGTCAGCGCAGCCTTCTTCAAGCTGGTCGCCATCCTGATGAAGGCCGCGCCCATCGGCGCCTTCGGGGCCTTCGCCTTCACCATCGGCGCCTATGGCATCGCCTCGGTCGCCAACCTGTTCGCCCTGATCGCCACCTTCTATCTGACGGCCGCCATCTTTGTGGTCGGGGTTCTGGGGCTGGTGGCGGTCGCCAACGGTTTCAACATCCTGAAGCTGATCCGTTACCTGAAGGAAGAGCTGCTGCTGGTGCTGGGCACCTCCAGTTCCGAAGCGGCTTTGCCTAGCCTGATCTCCAAGATGGAGCGGGCAGGGGCGTCCAAGTCGGTCGTCGGCCTCGTTGTGCCCACCGGCTATTCCTTCAATCTGGACGGCACCAATATCTACATGACGATGGCGGCCCTGTTCATCGCCCAGGCGCTGAACATCGACCTCAGCCTGCAAGACCAGATCCTGTTGCTGCTGGTGGCCATGCTGTCGTCCAAGGGCGCAGCCGGGATCACCGGCGCGGGCTTCATCACCCTGGCGGCCACCTTGTCAGTCGTCCCCACTGTGCCGGTGGCGGGCATGGCCCTCATCCTCGGTATCGACCGCTTCATGAGCGAGTGCCGCGCCCTGACCAACTTCATCGGCAATGCGGTGGCCACGATCGTCGTCGCCCGGTGGGAAGGCGAGCTGGATCGCGACGCGCTCAAGGCGGCTCTGGACGGCGGGCCCCAACCCTTGGCCGCCGCGCCTGACCCGGCGGCGGGACCGGGGGACGATCTGGTCCTGGCTGACGACTGACACACTGAAAATTTCAAGAACGCGACCGTCGGCAACAGGCGGCGCAAGGGAGCGGAAAATGAAAATGAAATCCAAGATCGTCCTGATGGCGAGCACGGCATCGGCCGTCCTGTTCGCCGGCGCCGCCCTGGCCCAGGAAGCGCCCGCCGTCGGCGGCGGCGAGCAGGCGTCTCAGGTTGAAGACGTGGTCGTGGTCGGCACCAATATCCGCGGCGCCCGGACCACCGCCGCCCTGCCTGTGGTGGTCGCCGACCGCGAACAGATCGAGGCGACCGGCGCCACGACCGGGGATGAACTTCTGCGCACCATTCCGCAGATGGGCGACGTCCTGTTCGACTCCGCCAATAATCCGCAGACTTCGAATTCCGCGCGGGGCGACGTGAACTCGGTCAATCTGCGCTCGCTTGGCGTGGGCAACACCCTGGTGCTGCTGAACGGGCGTCGCCTGGTCCAGCACCCGACCAGCCAGGGCACCTCGGACACCGGCACTGTGCCGGTGTTGAGCTATAACTCCAACGCCATCCCGGTGTCAGGGCTGGAGCGGCTGGAGGTGCTGCTGGACGGTGCGGCGGCCATCTATGGCGCCGACGCCGTGGCAGGCGTGGTCAACACCGTCCTGCGCGACAATATCGACGGTCTGACGGTCAGCGCCCGATACGGCGGCGCCGAAGGCACGCAGATGCGCGACACCGAGCTGAATCTGTTCACCGGCAAGAATTTCGACCGCGGCAACGTCTCGCTGTTCGCCAACTACGCCCAGCGGACGGCCCTGTGGGCGTCGGACCAGGATTTCACCCGCTCGGACGATATTCGTCCGCTGTTCGCCGACTACGCGGATTTCGCCAACGTCCAGTCCCTGGACGGTCGTTCGTCGCACACGCCCTGGGCCCGTCTGTCGGTCGGGTCGCGCGCGGTGATCCGCTCCAACGGGACCGCCGTGACCAACACGGCGGGGGCTTTCCGCTTCCAGCCGACCGGCTTCGGCTGCGGCGTCAGCGTTGGAAACGACATCTGCATCGCCAGCGGCAACCACAACTTCAACACCACCAACCGTGAGATGCGCTACGACACCCGTCACGAGACGACGGTGCGGCCTTCGGTCGAACGGCTGAACCTCTTCCTGACCGGTCGCTATGACCTGACCGACACCGTCGAGGCCTTTGGCGAGATCGGCTACTACAGCGCGCACAGTCGCGCGGTGCAGCCGCCGGTGGTCAACCTGAACCAGATATGGATCCCGGCCAGCAACTATTACAATCCGTTCGGCCCCGTGACCTTCGCGGACGGTTCGGCCAACCCCAACCGGCTGCCGGGCCTGACCGGCATTCCGACAGCCGGTCTGCCGGTGCTGATGACCAATTACCGCTTTGTCGACACCGGCTTCCAGGTGGTGAAGGTCGACAACTATCAGGCGCGCGTCCTGGGCGGCCTGCGCGGCGAATGGCGCGGCTTCGACTGGGAAACGGCTCTGGTCTATTCGGAGGCCGAAGCCGAGGACGTTTCGCCCAACATCAACATGACGGCGCTGCAGAAGCAGTTGGCCCTGTCCACGCCCGACGCCTACAACCCCTTCAGCGGCGGCTGTGTCGCCACCACCAGCTATGGCGATTGCTCACCCAGCTCACGAGCGGCGATCGACGCCATCGTCTTCGACATGCGCCGTCTGTCGCGCACGACCCTGACCATGGCGGACTTCAAGCTGTCGCGCGGCGATCTGTTCAGCCTGCCGGCCGGACCAGCAGGCATGGCCGTCGGCATCGAGGCGCGTCGTGAGACCCAGAAGGATGATCGCGACGCCAATGTGGACGGGACCTTCACCTTCACCGACATGGTGACCGGCGAAACCAATCTGTCGAACGTCTCGGCGGTCAGCCCCAACCCCGACACCCGGGGCAGCCGGGAGGTCTTTTCGACCTATATCGAGTTCGCCCTGCCTCTGGTCTCGCCCGAGATGAATATTCCTCTGATCTATCAGCTGGATATGCAGCTGGCAGGTCGTTACGAGCACTATTCGGACTTCGGTTCGGTTGCCAAGCCCAAGGTGGCGGTGGCCTGGGACGTCGTGCCGGGCGTTCGCGTCCGGGGCTCCTATTCCGAAGGTTTCCGCGCGCCCAACCTGGAACAGACCAACGCCACGCAATATTCGCGTCTGGCCAGCGGCGTGGACTATGTCCGTTGCGAAGCCGACCTGCGTGCAGGGCGCATCGCCAGCTTCTCGGCCTGCGCCCAGAACACCTCAGGCGCGTCGCTGCTGGTCGCGGGCAACCCGGATCTGGAGCCGGAAGAGAGCACCAACAGCTCCTATGGTCTGGTGTTGCAGCCGTCCTTCATTCCCGATCGCTTCGGAATCTTTACCTTCACCGTCGATCGCTGGCGCATCGAGCAGGAGAAGATCGTCGGTCTTCTGGGCGCCCAGACGGCTCTGGCGCTGGATTATCTGAATCGCGTCGAGGGCGGTTCCAACCCGCTGGTGAACCGTCGCGCCGCCACGCCCGAGGACATCCTGCTGTTCGAAGGCACGGGCCTGACGCCGGTGGGCGAAGTGGTCTCGATCAATGACCGCTTCATCAACCTGCAGCCGCAGACGGTCAGCGGTCTGGATCTGGGGATGAACTGGTCGCTGCGACGCACGCGCTTCGGCACCTTCATGGTCAACCTGAACGCCAGCAAGCTGGATGAATTCGCCCGCGATCCCGGCGACATCGTCAACGCCCTGTACGCCGCCCGCGCCGCCGGCACGATCAACGCCGGAACCACCCTGCCGGAAACGGCCCAACTGGTGGGCCAGAACGGTCGACCGGAATGGCGGGTCAACGCCAGCCTGACCTGGCGCAAGGGTCCGTTCCACGCCGGCGTGTCCAGCCAGTATATCAGCGACTTCGACCAGCCTGGCCTGCTGGGCGCCTCCAACGAAGCCTGGGTGGTCGACTCGCGTCAGACGATCAACGCCTATGTGGACTATGAATTCCCCGCCGAGACCCGGTTGCGTCTTGGCGTGCGCGACCTGACGGATCAGGGGCCGCCGCTGGCTGACGGCGGCTATCGGGGGGCGGTGCACAGCCCCTGGGGGCGCTACTTGTACGTCAACGCCAGCAAGTCGTTCTGATCGGGGGGGGCGAAGGAATGCGCATGTTCAGGCTCGCAGCGAGCAGCCTCGCTTTGACCCTTTGCGGCGCAGCTTTCGCCGCCGCGCAGGATGCGCCGACGGTTTCATCCCCGTCGGCGCCCGCCTCGGCCGTCTGTCCTGATTTCCTTCCGCAGCAGGCGCACTGCTGGTCGGGGCAGGCGGCCAAGGGCGGTTACTACTGGATCGCCGTGCCGCAGAACTGGAACGGCGCTCTGGTCGTCCATGCCCACGGAGGACCGCGTACCGGCGCGCCCGAGGCCGACGACCCGCTGGAGGATCTGGAACGCTTCTCCATGACGGTGAAGGAGGGCTTTGCCTGGGCGGGCTCGACCTATCGCCGCGGCGGTTACGGCGTGCGCATGGCCGCCGAGGACACAGACGATCTGCGTCAGATATTCTGGGACGCCTTCGGACGGCCGCGCCGCACCATCCTTCACGGTCAGTCCTGGGGCGGAAACGTCGCGGCCAAGGCCGCCGAACTCTATGCGCGAGATGCAGAGGGAAGGGTGGTCTGGGACGGTGTTGTCCTGACCAGCGGCGTTCTGGCGGGCGGGACCGAAGCGTACAGGTTCCGCGCCGACCTGCGCGCCGTCTATCAATACTACTGTCAGAACCATCCCGCGTCCGACGAGATTCAGTATCCGCTATGGCAGGGTCTGCCCGAGGGCGTGCGCATGACCCGCGCCCAGTTGGCCGATCGGGTGAAGGCCTGCACCGGCGTCGGCTTGCCCGAAGCCGCCCGTTCCCGGGACCAGAAGCGGCGACTGGCCGACATCCTCGGCGTCGTGGGTATTGAGGAGGATCAGTTGGTGGGCCACCTGGCCTGGGCCACCTTCCTGTTTCAGGATCTGGTGCATCGTCGCCTGGACGGGCTCAATCCGTTCTCGAACGCTGACGCTGTCTATGCCGGCTCACACGATGATGCGGCGCTCAACGCCGACGTGCAGCGTTTCGCCGCTGATCCCATGGCGGTGGCGCGCCTTGCCTATGACGCCGACCTGTCTGGCCTGATCGTGGCGCCGACCATAGCCATTCACGGAAAATACGATCCTGTGGCCTTTGTCTCCAACCAGGCCGTCTATCGGGATCGCGTGGCGACGGCGGGCCGTTCGGACCTCCTGGTCCAGACCTTCACCAATGAGGCCGAGCACAGTGCGCTGAGCGCGCCCGAATATGTGGCCGTCTTTGACGCTCTGATGGAATGGATCGAGCAGGGCCGTAAACCAGACGCTCGCTCTGTGAACCATCTCTGCGAACGCGCCCGGTCACGTTACAACCAGCCCTGTCTGTTTGATGAAGGGTTTGTTCCCGATGTCCGGTGACACATGGGAGCACCGCCGCTGCCCGAGGCTGCATGCGCAGTCGATCTGAGGCAGCAGATGTCCCGGCTTCTGATCGTTTCTGGGGAGGGACTGGAGGGCGCTTGGCTTGTCAATCAACTAAGTGATTGAAAAGAATGGTGGACGCGACAGGGATTGAACCTGTGACCCCTACGATGTCAACGAACGGCATTCCGCGCGAAACCCTTATGTTGCGGGCTTTTCGCGTTCATTGCCCCCCAGCTATGTTCACGGTCTTTTCTGGTGTTTCTGGGGGGTAACTGGGGGGCGCGATCGTCGCCCCTGCCTGGTCGTCGGTGAGAATGGTCAGGGCGTCAGCAAGCGTCCAGACAAGCGCCCCCATGGAGTAGGCAAGAAAGCCTGCACTGACGATGCCGGCGATCCATGCGGCGACCAGTCGGACGGGCTGGCCGTAGCTGTTGAAGGTCGGCATGGACCAAAGTCTGGACCGATAGAGTTGGCGGACGACGTGCATGACCAGCAGGATGAAGGCGGCCCAAGAGAGCCAGATCAACGGCGCGCTGTTCGTCTTGGTGGCCGCCCAGCGCAGGGCGCTGACGACGATCGCCCATTCGATGATCTGGAAGGCGGCGGGAATGCCGGCGTCGACGGCGGTGTTTATGGCGCGGGCGGCGCGTTCGAGGCGCGCATGTGTGTTCACCCTAGCGCCTTCCGGGCCCGGGCGCGGTTGCTGGGCCGGTGGTGGCCGTAGCAGTCCTCAAGGGTCTTGGTGGTCATTCCGGTGAAGCTGGCCGCTTCCCAGGGCTTGGCGTCGCGCTCCATCAACCAGGTCGCGCAGGTGTGGCGCATCCAGTGAGGGGTGATCTCCTCGGGCAGGCCGGCGTCGCGCACCATGCCCTCAAAGCCGGTGCGGATGCGGCCCGCCAGGGGGCGGCCGCCGTGATGCAGGACACTGACCAGCTGTGGGATTTGCAGCGGATCGCCGCCGGCCTTCAGGTGGTCTTCGCGTAGGGCGATCGAGGCGGCGCGGTCCATCTCACGCCAGCGACGCAAGTGGGCTAGCAGGCGGTTGGGGATGACGACAAGAGGGCGGCGCTTGGTGCGATGGTCGCGCTCAGCCTTGCCGCGCCGATAGATGATGCCTTCGTCCAGATCGACCCAAGCCTGGGTGAGGGATTCCTCCCAGAGCAGCTTGGGGATCACGCCGGGACGGGTGCCGGTATAGAAGCCGATCAGGGCGAACCGCCGCAGGTGCGCCCGGTTGAGGCGGCTGGACTTCTGCAGGCGCTTCCACTTGCCGGTCTTGGGGTTCAGGCGCCAGCCCATGGCGGCGAGCAACAGGCGGGCGGCCTGACTGCGGTCGAGCGCGTCGCGGGTGCTTTCCGCTTTGGCCGGCAGGACCACCTTGGGGCGGCGTGTCAGCGGGTGTTCGTCGTGCCAGTATCCGATGGCGGCCGAGAGGTCTTCCAGTTCGCGGCGGGCGCCTTGATCTGTTACGCGTCGGGCGGTCGCAGGGTCCTTGGCCATTTTGATGGGCTGAAGGATGCGATGGGCGACATAGGCTTCGCAGGTCGAGCGTCGGATGTCGGCAACTGTGCTTTCGCCCCAGAACTCCAGCAGGGCGGACAGGCGGGCGCGGACGGCTTTCGGGTCCGGCGCCTTGGCCGCCCGGCCCTCCGCATAGAGGGCTAGGACGTCCGCAAGGAGGACGTCAGCGGGATCAGCTGCGCCATTGGGGCCTGACGGGGCTGGCGTCCACTTGGCCTGGATGTATTCGGCGAGTTTGAGCCCAGCCTCTGCAACTTCGCCTGGGCCGCAGCCAGTGCCAACTTCCTTCGATCCGTCTCGGATAACCCAGACGGATGCCTGCCGCTTGTCGGGGCGGGCTTTTCGGAGAAAGAGCCGGGGACCTTTGGAGGGGCGGGGCATACGGGGCGGGGCTCGAACAACGCCCGGATTCGGGCGGGGGTGACATAAAGGCGGCCGGCGACCTCGGCCGTCAACAGGCGGCCCTTTCGGATCTCGGCGCGCAGGGAGGAAATGGTCAGCGGCCCATTGGGCCAGAACACGGCGACGGCCTCAGCCAAGGTCATGTCATCATCTGCCGCCCAGTCGTCCGGCGAGGGGCGTAGGCGGACGCGGAGGAGGGGATCACGACCCGCCATGGCGCAACCCTTCTTGTTGTGCGGTGCGGGCGGGACAACAAACGATGGTCGACGCCGACAGGTCGTGAGGTTCTTTAGGAGACCGCGTTGCGGTCCCGAAATCGGTCGGAAGCTCCCGTGACGTCACAGGAGAATCGATCATGGAAGCTGAACTGCTGAACAATCTGGATGTGTGGTTTGGGCTGGCGCTGAAGGCCGTGTCGTTGCTGCTTGCGCTTAGGAGGTTGGTTTCGCCGCGTTCCAGTTCGCGAACGCCCTGAGCGGTGGCGACGAAACCGAACGGCGTCCAGGCGATCAGGTCGCGGCGCATCATCTCGGACAGGGCGAAGTGAATCTTGCGGCGCTCGATGCGCAGGACCGTCTGGTCGGTGCGAAGGGCGTCGAAGATCTCGGCGCGGGTCATGGGGCGGTTGCGCATCAGGCGCAGGATGCGCTCCCAGCGCCCGCCCGGGACGTATCCGTGGGTTGAGGGTAGATGGGTCATCGCAGGGCGCCCTGCGGCTGTTCACGGCGCAGGCCGGGGTTGAGGGCGACGCGCTCGGCGGCGGCCTGGCCGGCGCGATAGCTGGCGCCGTCGATCGGGCGGCGGGGGCGGCCGCCGTCTTCCAGTTCATGGCCCCGGCGCGCCAGTTCCTCGGTTACCAAGGCCTTGTGCAGAACGATCAGGCCGGTCCCGGCCGGACGCGGTGGGATCATGCTGAGGATGCGGCGCTGCAGGCGGTCGGCCATGCCGTCGAGGAAGGGCATCAGGCGGCCGACGCGTCGACCGTAGGTCCAGCGCGCCGTGCCGTGCATGTGGCGCGCGGCCTCCGTGTTCATGGCCCGCTCGCACAGCGCGAGGAGATAGGTAGCGATTTCGACCTCGTGCGAGAGGCCGAGGAAGGTTAGGCGGTTGACGTCCTCGCGCTCGCGCCACTGCTCCGTGTTCGTCAGGCGGGCGATAGCGACCGCGACCTTCCACAGCTTCAGGCCGACGCTGCCGGCGCCGACGTGCGTCTGCTCGGCGAAGGGCGAGGCGCGCAGGTCGGCCTCGTCCATGGTCATGTTGTAGTCTTCCAGCAGCTGGGCCAGCTTCTCGGCCGCCGCCAGCGCCTCGGCCTCAGTGCAGCCGTTCTCGACCGTCTTGGCACGCAGGGCGCGGATGCGGGCAGCGGCCTTTTCGCGGTCGGTTCCCTGGGTCATTTCAGAATGTCCTCGACCCGCGTGAACGTGCCGACGATCTCGAAGCCGCCTTCGTTCAGTTTCTGGCACAGAGATTCAGCGCTGGAGCCAATCCACATCATCATGCCGTCGCGGACGCTGGTGACGTGATACTTCTCGTCAGTGTCCTTGCTTGGGTCGTAGCTGACGATCCAGTGCTCGTCCTTCGGGCCGCGACGCACGATTCGGCCGAGAATGAAGGGGTGCCTATCGCCGACCAGATCGGACGGTTCGAATACGGTCTTCAAGCTTCATCTCCCGACGTCAGCGGGTCCAGCCCCTTGGCGGCGCGCCATTCGTTTACCGACCCGTCGCCATCGAGGACGATGCGGGCGGCCATGACGGCGGTCTGGACGGCTTCCTTGCGGACATTGGCGGCGGGTTCGTCCAGCACGGCCTTGGCCAGTTCGCCGAACTCTTCGGCGAGGGCGATGGTCATGATGCGGTCGCCTGGGAACTTGGCCCGGGCGCGGATCAGCTCGGCGCGGACGTCGTCGAGGAAGGCGTCGACCGGATTGTCGGCAAGGGCGGCGGCCGTGACCTCGTCCAGATCCTTTTCGCCTTCGGCGATGGCGTCGCCCTGCCATCCGGCTTCCTCTGCCGCCGCGCACCAGGGCGACGCGAAGAGGTTGATCAGGTCCTTGCGCTGCCAGTTGGTGTTGCCGGTCTTGGCCCACATGAGGCCCGCTTGCAGGCGGTCGCCATCAATGCCGTCGGAGAAGGCGATCAGGATGTCCTCCAGGGCGGCGAAGCGGCGCATCTGCGCGGCGGTGGACGAACCGGGTTTGTTGGCGTTGGTCATGGCTTCACCATCTGGTTGAGAGCATCGCGACTGACGTCAGGGGTCGGGTCGCGGCGGGTCAGGTGGACGCGGAGCTTGCCGCCGGCCTGGCGGGCGCGTTCGTTCGTCAGGTCCAGTTCGGCCTGGTCGAGGCGGGCCAGCGCTGACCGGGCGGCGGTACGGGCTGTGTGGGCTTCGGCGCGGCGGTCCTCGACCTCGGCCTGCAGGGAGGCGATCTCCTGAGCCATGGCGTCGCGCGGCCCCTGGGTCAGGCCTGCCTCGGCCAGCAAGGACACGCAAAGCAGGCCTGCGGCGGTGGCGCGATACTCCTGCCGGTCGGGGCTGTAGTCCTCGGGCGCCGCCAGCGCCTCGATCAGCCCTTTGCGCTCAAGAGCTGCCGTGGCCGTGCAGGCGTAATGGTCGCCGCCCGTCGCGATGCGATGCAGGGCCGCGACCTGGGTGCGCGACAGCGACAGGTTGAAGGCGCCGCTGGTGGTGTATTCCTGGAAGCGGAAGTTGCTCATGCCGGATACCCGTCGTGCAGCTGGCCGTCGAGCAGGCGGCCAGCGGCGCGCTTGCCGGCGCGATAGAGGGTGGGCTCGTCGTCGATGTGCATGCCCTCGGCCGAGGCCGGGGTCAGGGTCTGGTAGTCCCAGGCGTCGTTGAACCAGTCGGCCGTCTCGACGGTGCGGCCGAGGGTGTTCTGAGCGTTCTCCCCCGGGGTCCACTCGCCCCACTGCTTGAACAGGAAGGCGACGCCGGCGTCGGCGCATTGGTCGCGGAGATCGCGCGCCCAGTCCGGGTGCATGGGGCGCGATCCGGCGCCGCTCTCGCCGCCGACGACGACCCAGTCGAGGCGGGCATCGGTGGGGCCGCTGCCCCACTCCTTAGCGGTGCCGGCGAAATAGGCCGTCCACTTTCCGCGCAGGGCGTCGATCTTGTGGTGCGGCTCCTGATCGTCGAATGTCGTCAGGTCGATAGGGCCGAGAAGCGGTTCGGCCGAGATCCAGCGGACGGCGGCGGGCGTCTCCAGCAAGACAGGAATCCGTTCGTTGGCCCGGGTCTGATCTTCTGCGCTAACCCCCATCCAGACGTTCGGCAGGGGAAGTGGGATGAAGCGGTCCTCTTGCGTCGCCTTCTCGCCGGCATGGACGAAGGCGCGCAATGCCTGGCTGAGGCGTTCGGGCGTGAAGGCCGACAGATAGTCGCGCATCCGCTCGGGCCGCTTGGTCAGCACCTGATAAATGTGCTGCGGCGAGAGCGCCATGACGGCGAAGATCTGGTCCAGTTGGTCGTCGGTGACGCCCTCGTGGAACAGGTCGCCATGGGCGCAGACGAAGATTTTGCGGGGCTTGGTCCAGCGCAGGGGCTGGGTCAGCCAATCGGCGTTGAACCGCACCTGTCCGTTCCAGACGGGGCCGGCCTTGCTGTCGATCGTCAGGTCCTTGCGCGACGGGTGATCGCGCAGGCGCGTCCCGGCCAGCTTCATGGCGTAGCAGTTGGTGCAGCCGGGCGAGACGATGGCGCAGCCGGTCACGACGTTCCACGTCGCGTCGGTCCATTCGATGTGGGTGTTATCAGCCATCAGGAAATCACCTCGGGCGCGGGCGGCGGCAGGATTTCACGGCAGTCGGCCAGCAGGTCGGGTAGGCCGACCTGAAAGGGGTCCTCCTCGAAGCTTCAAGGAACTCCACAGCGCGGCGCAGGGCGGCGGCGAGGTGCAGGCCCTGTTCCGGCGTCAGGGCCGGGTGGCCGTGGATGGCCAGATAGAGGGCGTCCTTGTCTTCGAAGTTGGCGAAGACGGCGCCGGTGGACATGCCGGCGTCCTTGGCGATGCCCCGGATGGTGGCGGCCTTGTAGCCCACCGTCCCGAACAGGTTTTCAGCGGCGTCCAGCACCTTTTGACGGGTGACGGCCTTGGCGTGCTGACGGCGGTTCAGGCGGATGGGCTCGGCCGGTTCAGCCGGGGTCGGCGCCTGGGTCATGGCCGGGGTCATGAAGCACTGCGCGTCCATTACGCGGCCTCGGCGGTGGCGGCGTGTTCGACGACCAGGCGGTTGCGGCGCAGGGCGATCTGCAGGGCTTCCAGGCCGTGGTTGTCGAGGAAGGCGAAGCCGAGGAAGCGGTCGCGGTCGTTCCCGTCGTTCAGGGTCCAGACCTCGACGCCCTTGGTCGCCTCGGGCCGGTTGGCGATCTCCATGTCCTCAACCTCGGTCAGGTCGAGGCCCTGAAGGCCGCGCTCGCGCTGGATGTGGCGTGCGAGGGCGTTGAGGTCGGTGAAGCCCCTGATCTGCTCGCGGGTGTTCAGGCCGGGCAGCAGGGCGAAGCGGATGTCGAGCGACATGGCGGGTCCTTTCCGGAGGCGGGTGACGGGAGCGGCGCTATGGCCGTGGGCGCCCAGCAGGGCGGCGTCGATGAAGGGGCGGGCCATCAGGCGGCGACCTCGTCTTCGTCGGCGTCGAGGTCGCCTTCGGGGTTGAGGTGCGCCTCGGCGATGAGCTGGGCGGCGTCGCGATCCCAGCCGAAGCCCTCGTCGCCGAAGGCGATGCCGTTGTCCTCCAGGTACTCGGCCATCAATCGGTTGGCGGTTTCATCCGCCCCGGACTGCTCAAGCGCGGCGTCGATGCGAAGGGCGTCCGCGATGGCGGCGACGAAGGCTTCTTCGTCCAGGTCGCAGCTGTCTTCCTCGGCGGGGGCCGCGACGACCGGCGTGGCGAGGCCGGCGGCGGTGTTTGCGGCGACGACGATCATCTGGTTGATCGCCAGTTCCTGGTCCGATGGCGCGCCGTAATAGGCGGGCTGTTTCACTGTCGTGCCGTTGGCGGCGACGATGAAGCCGTTGGGAAGGGCGGACCACGGGAAGGGTCGGTCGATGTCGGTTGCGATGGCGATGACCTCGGCCGGTTCGCCAGCCGTCGGGGCGGTCTGAGCGGCTTCCAGCAGGCGGACATGGCGGGCCCGGGCGTCGGCCCAGAGGCGGGCGCGGGCCTCGGACTGGCGTTGACGTTCGGCGTAGAGCCTGTCGGTTTCGGCGCGCTCGGCGGCGTGCGCGTCGATGATCGCCTGACCCTCTGCGTCCATCTCGCCGATGTCTGCGAGCCAGGGAGTGGCGTAGCAGGGCTTGTCGCCGGCCCAGACGGGGGCGGCGTCGCCCAGGGCGGCGACCTGTTCAGCGCGCAGGTGTTCTTCGACTTCGTCGGATGCGGAGTGGATGGGTTGGGTCAGGACGATCTTGTTGGCGTCGTAGCCGCGCTTGGCGGCGAAGCGCCCGATCAAGGCGCCGTGACGCTCTCGATCAGATGTGAAGTCGACAGCGCCGATTTCGGCAAGGCGTTGGCCCTCGACGGTATCGGCCGCGCCGACCGCGACCGGGACCTTGTTCCACAGGTTCGGGTACTCGCCCTTGTGAAGGGCGGCGTGCGTCAGCTCGATCCAGGCGAGGCGGGCCAGCGGTTCCAGTTCGATGGCGGGCGGACCGTCGTCCTTCTTCGCCAGCTTCTGACGGGCCTCGCGCACCGAAAGGTGGCGCGGGTCGTCCCTGGACAGGGTCATGCGCTGCTGGTCGGTGTCGTCCAACTGGAGGAAGCGGCGATGCTGCTGGATATGCTCGGCGGTCGCGGAGATGCGGTCCGCAATCTCCTTGTTCGACAGGCCCGCTTTGGCCAGGCCTTCGAAGGCGTTGGCCTTCTCGATCGGGTTCAGGTTGCGGCGCTGCAGGTTCTCCGCCAGTGCAGCCAGGCGGTGGCCGAGGTCGTCGGTATCCAGCAGGCGGCAGGGGATGGGGGTGTCGACTTCCCAGTCGCCGTCGGTGATGGCTTCGCCAATCGCGCGCCAACGGCGCTCACCGCCGACCAGGACATAGGTCGGGACGGGTGTTCCCTCGTCCGTTTCGACCTTGATCACGCCGCCGAAGTCGTCGGCGCGCACCACCAGGTTTTGCAGCAGGCCGTTCTGCAGGATGTCCTGACGCAGGGCGCCCAGCTCGTCCTTGGCCTCGTCGCTGTCCCAGTCGCGGCGGGCGTTGGCGTGGTCGGGAAAGATCTGGACGTGGGTCAGGAAGATGACGCCGCCTTCGGCGTGGTCCTGCCCTGCCCCTGACAAACCGGGTTCGTCGCCAACGCCGCCCTCGGCGCGGTCGATCATGGCCAGTTGCGCGACGCCGGCCGGGGTCAGGCCGTATGTCAGCGGATTGAAGGCGGCGAGGCCTTCGTCTTCCAGCTTGTTCAGCGTCTTGGACAGGTTGGAGGCGTCGCGCTTCAGGTGGTTGGCCAGGGCGGCGTTGCTGGCCCAACCCCCTTCGGGGCGTTCATTCAGGGCGCGCAGGACGGCGGCGTTCTGGACGGCGAGCAGATTCAGGGATGCGGTCATGGTCAGCGCTTCCGGCGAAGGGGGATGAAGGAGATGACGAGGAGGCCGAGGATCAGGACGAAGGCCTGAATTCCGTTCACGACGGCAGTCCGCCGAGGGTCAGCCAGGGCAGGATCGCGCCCGCCAGTGCGGCGGCGTTGGCGGCGGGGCTGAACAGGGGGCGGCGCGTGGCGCGGCGCCGGGCCTGGGCGGCGCGGATCTGGTCGCGGGCGGCGTCCAGACCGGCGAGGGCTTCTTCCAGCATCCGGTCGGCGCGGCGGGGATCGGCGCACTCGAAGGCGTCAGCCAGGGACAGGCAGTCGATCGCCCCGCCGGCATAGCTGCGGGCCGCGACGATGGGGAACTGTTCGGCAGGTGAAGGCATGGACACGCTCCGCGAATGAGGGTGTCCGCACCGGCGCCGGATGGGGACCGGCGGCGCAGGCTAGGGGATGGTCAATGGGACGCTCGACCGGTGCGGACGAACGGAACCTAATGGGGGAAGTTTCCCCCTGTCAACCTATGTGGGGGATATTTCCCCTTGTTGCGCTAGAAGCGCGTGATCTTCGCCAGCAGGAGCCCGGTAATCTCGACCTGTACTTCCTGGTCGTCGCCTTCGGTAAGGCGAACAGGTTCTTGCCACTTCGGGTTTGATGATCGGGGCCACAGCGTGACCTGACCATGATCGGACACTTCGACCTCTTTTAAGGTGATTTCACGCAGGGCGCCGCCGGCCCGATAGCGCGTCACTTCGACGATCATCCCGGAGTTGAGGTTCACACCCGATCCTACGATCTCAACAATATGCGCGAGGTCTCCGGGGAAGATGTTTCGCGCATTCATTGAATCGCCATCGACCTCGCGAAGCCATTGCCTTGCCTGGGGGTAGCGACGATCAAGCGCCGCCGAAAGCAATTGTGGTTCTTCCTGGCTGGTGTCGTCCAGTTCCAGCCAGGCGCCGGCCTGCACCTTTCCGAGAAGCGGCAGGGCCGTCATCGATGGCGTCGAGGGTCGAGGTCGAGAGGCGTCGCCGTCCTCGATTAGCAGCTCCGAAACATCGACGTCGAAGTAAGCGGCGATCTTGGGGAGTGTGTCCCCGCGAGCGTTGCGGCTCTTCCCTGAGAGGATATCGCGAAGAAGCGTGTCGTTTCCGCCAAGCTCGCGCGAGACCGCCCGAGCCGAGGTTTTCCGTTCGCTTATAAGCTCGCGCAGGCGGTCGCGGTTGATCGAAGACATGGTTTTGATTGTGCCTGTCGGGGGGAAAAGCCCCGAGAGGGAAGTTCCCCTTGACGATGGGGGAAGTTTCCCCCTACTCAAGCAATCATGCTTATTCCGGACTTCATCGCACGCTGCGACGCCTTCTGTGAGGCGCATGGCCAGTCGCGAGTCTGGCTGTCCAAGCGGCTGTTCAACGACACCTTCAAGATTGAGAACCTCGACGCTGGCGCGACCGACATTGGTGTTCGGCGGCTGGCAAAGGCTGAGGTCGATCTCGCTGCGCTTGAAAAAGGGGCTGCTACCCACGGGGCGTTCTCCGGAAAGGCCCGCAACATGGCGCCCGCCATCGTCGATGGCGCCGAGAATCCCGAGCGGAACGTCTCGCGAACGGACAAACCCGGTTCGTCGTCCGAGAGGGCGGCGTCATGAGGTCGCGCCTGAAGGTCTATCCCGCCACCGGTGCGGCCGATCTGGCGGCCTATGACGACCTGCCGCCGGCCGTGCGGGCGCGGCTGCGGGCGGCGCCGGTCGAGGTGGCGGCCATCCCCCTGCGCCGGTTCTGGAACGCCGAACCGGCCCCGCGCGGGCCGGAGCGTCAGGCGGCCATCCTGCGCGCCCTTGATGAACATTTCCCGGAGTTGGCGGCATGAGCGCCCGACGTAACTGGTTGAAGCTGCGCACGCGCCTGTTGATCACGGCCTGCGGGGGGCTTGCCGAGGCTGAGGCGGCCTGTGCGGCCGAGTGCCGGGCCTATTCGGTCAAGCAGCTGTCGCGGTGCCAGAACGCAAGGGCGCCGGACATGATGCCGATCGATATCGTGCTGTGCCTGGAGGCCTATTGCGGCAAGCCGCTGGTGTCGCGGGCCATGGCGGATTCGCGGCCCAGCACAGGAACGGCGGGCGAACTGCGCGACGAGGCCAGCGAGGTCACGGAGACCGGCGCCGAGTTGCAGCGCCATATCCGCGAGGCCCTGGCCGACGGCGACATCGATCCTCAAGAGGCCGCCTTCCTGCTGGGTATCGTCCAGACGGCGAAGTCGCATCTGGACGATGTCGAGGCCTGCTTGCTGCCGCTGACCAAGCGGGGTGAGGCATGACGCGGGCGTCAGATGTCGGCGCTGACCATGTGGCGCGACTGCGGGGGCGGAACCTAGGCTGGGCGGCGATCGCCCGGATGACCGGGGCGTCGGAGGTCGATCTGAAGCGGCTGTATGGCGGGCTGGCGGTCGATCCGGTCGCGCCGCCGCCCATGGATGGGGCGACGGCGGCGGGGCGCGTGCGGTCAGCCCTGATCGCGGCGGGCATGGACCAGCCCAGCGCGCGGATCATCGCGCGACTGTGGCGCGCCAACGGCGGGCGGATGACGGCGGCGCAGCTGACGCTTGGGCTGATGACGATCTCCGTCAGCGGGGGCGGCGACAGCGATGCAGACCGGGTCCGGCGCGTCCAGGCCGCCCGTCGCGCGGCCCAGGCCATGGGGGTCGAGTTCCAGGGCGCCGGTCGCGGCACGGGCTTGACCGTCAAGGGGCTGGCGCGGCTGAGCGAGATGGCGGGCCTGAAACCTGACCTGGATGTGGCGGCATGACGGGGTGGCGCGACAAGCGCGGCCGGCGCGCCCCCGCGCCGGGGGTGCGGTCACGGGCCGAATGGCGGGATCTGCTGACCCTGGCGACGAAGTGCGCCGAGGATACGCGACAGGGCGACGTCAGCAGCGACGCCGTGGTGCGGCGAGCCCATCTGGCCAACCGGATCAATGCGGCGAGTCCCGCGATGTTCGTTCGCGAGGCCGGGGTGGCGACGGCCGATGTGGCCGAGGCCTTCATCCGCATCACCAAGGCTTTTGCGCGGCGCGAAACCGCCGAGCCGATGCGGGCCGAGATGACGGCCATGGTCAGCGGCTCGGCGGCCTTTCTGGATCAGCGGCTGACTCAGTTGGCGGTGGATGAGTTTCAACGCGCCCATGCCGGGCGCCCGGAGGTGTGGGGGTGACGACGATGATTACGGCGGAACAGGCGGCCCGGGCCCTGGTCGCGGCGTGTCGGATTACGGGCGTTGATCCGAACCGGGTGTTTGACAAGGGCACGGCCCGGGCCGGGCAGCGCGGATCGGTGACCGGTCCCTATGGCGCGCGGGTCATGGCGGCCATGGGCGCGCGATCCCGGCTGGGGCTGAGCCCCGGGCGGCTGGCTGTGGTGTTCCGGGTGGTGAGCGCGGACCTGACGCCGTCATCCGGCGTCAAGCGAGGGATCACGGCCGAGCATCTGTTGAGCGTGGCCGAGGCCATGAACGGCGGCGACATGCCGGACCGGGGCGAGGTCATCGACCTGGAACCCGAGCCGCCCGAGCCGTCCGGCCCCGCGCCGCGCCCCATGAAACCGGACGTGCGACTGGTGACAAACCCGGTTCGCGCGGCGGTCCCGTCGCCCGTTCGGCCGGCGGCCGCGATGAAGGCGGTCACGGGGGATATCCGACGTTGGGCGGCCGCCTATGTGCGGCGCGGGGTCAAGGTCGCCTATCTGGCGGACCTGTTCGACGTCGACGCCGAGGCGTTGCAACAGGCCCTGACGGGCTCAGGGTTCCAGAGGGCGGCATGAGCGCGGACATTCTGAAGTTCCCAGCCGCCAAAGCGGGCGAGCTTAGGCCTGTTCCTGCTGTGCCAGGCGACTTGATCGTGGGACGATTGAGGCTCAGCGGTGATTTCGGGGTGCTGACTGTCGGAGGGGTGGACGACGAAGGCGCGGTGGCAACCTGCCTCGATGTTGATGGCAAGTGCATCGCGATCTCCCGCCTGTTCGATTTGGGACAGCACTACTTCATCGCTTCCAGCAAGCTATTGACCCCTAAGGGGCGTGCTGAGCTTCCGGGGCTTTGCTCATCTGACATCAGCGCCATCAAGGCCGCATTTCGAGTTCACGCCGAGGCCGAGTCGTGAGCGCGGACATTCTGAAGTTCCCCACCCCGGCGCCCCGCGTGGCCGGGCGGGACGGCCTTGCGCCCGGCGACCTGCTGGTGACTTGTTTCAACGACACATTCGGCCTGTGGTGCGCATGGCCGGTGGCGGCCGTTGATGACGACGGCGTGGCGATGGGCGTGCGCCTGATCAACGGCCGGGTGCTGGCGGCCGACCGGGTCAGTTGCCGGCCGGACGCCTATGGCTTTCGTCGGGCGGAACATGCCGAGGGCGCGTTCGAGCGTCTGGCCTATCGCACCTGGCCCTCAGCCGAGGCGGCGTTGGCGGATTTCGGCGGGCCTTGCTGATGCACGGGGTCCAGCTGTTCTGCGGCGACAGTCGTGAGGTGCTCCGCCAGTTCGCCGCCTGCTCGATCGACGGCTGCGTGTCGGACCCGCCTTATGCTCTGGCCAGCATCGTTCGGCGGTTCGGATCGGAGAAGGCTGCGCCGGCCCGCGCCGGGCAGACCGGCGCCTATGCACGGGCCTCGGCCGGATTCATGGGGCAGGCCTGGGACACGGGTGAAACGGCGTTTGATCCGGCCTTCTGGGCCGAGGTCTGGCGCGTTTTGAAGCCCGGGGCGCATGTCGTCGCGTTCGGCGGGACGCGGACCTATCACCGCTTGGTCTGCGCCATTGAGGACGCTGGGTTCGAAATCCGAGATCAGCTGGCGTGGGTCTATGGCAGCGGGTTTCCGAAGTCGCACAATCAGCGCGGCGCTTGGGACGGGTGGGGCACGGCCCTGAAGCCCGCGCATGAACCGATCGTTCTGGCGCGCAAGCCGCTGGATGGGACGGTCGATGAGAACCTGCGGCGTTGGGGCGTCGGTGCGCTGAATATCAACGGGTGTAGGATCGCTAGCCAGGGCGGTGGGCGCGGCCGGAACGGCGAAGCCTCGGCCGGTCGCAGCTATTCAGATCGAGGCGGCACCAATTACGCCATGAAGCCCGGCCCGCGTGGCGGGGACGCGCGTCGTCGGTGGCCGGCGAACCTGATCCACGATGGGTCGGATGAAGTGGTTATGGCCTTTCCGGGCGCAGCTGGGGCAAGGGCTGCGGTTCGGGGCGGCGAGCCCTCCCGTCTGACCAACCATGTGTTCGGCGAGTTCGCGGGTCGTGGTCCGGCGGCCATGCACGACGATGGCGGGTCGGCGGCCCGGTTCTTCTATGCCGCCAAGGCATCACCTGCGGAGCGAGCAGGGTCCAAGCATCCCACGGTGAAGCCGGTCAGACTGATGCGCTGGCTGTGTCGGATGATCGCGCCTCCTGGCGCTGTAATCCTGGACCCGTTCGCAGGATCTGGAACGACCGGTGAGGCCGCGGTCATGGAGGGCCAGCGCGCCCTGCTGATCGAGCGGGAAGCCCGGTATTGCGCCGACATAGAGCGACGCATGGCGAGGGCGGCTGCATGAGCCGGGTCGCCTTGCCGCCGGAAGAGGCGGACCTGTTGAAGCGGGTGCTGTGCGAGATGCTGGAGCCCAATCGCTGGGACGCGGGGGCGCGTCATCCGTGGCTGCCGCTGGCGCGCGATCTGGCGCGGCGGGGCTTTATGGCCCTGAGGCCCGACAGGTTCGGCGGCGCCGAGGTGTCGGTGACGGCGGCCGGGGCTCGCGCCCTGATCGAGGCAGGCGTCATCAAGGCCCGCGATCTGGCGGGCGGAGCGGATCGGTTGATGCGCATGCTGAGCGGCTATCGGGCGGGGTACGAGGCCGGGCGCACCGACCCCAGCCTGGGCGATCTGTCCTGGGGCGCCGTTCGCGACACGCCCCACAACCGCGCGGCCCTGAACGTCCTGAAACGGCGCGGCCTGATCGAGGAGCGCGCGGCGGCGACGGCGCAGGAGATCGAGCACCTGTCCGGGTGCCGGATTGTTCGGGCGACCGACGCGGGGATGCGGGCATGACGGGCGACCTGTTCGGACATGCGCCCGCCGCCGCGCCGCCGAAGGACGGCGAGATCTCGCTGGCGATGACGCTGCACGACCAGTCGGCGGACGCGTGGCTGCTGGCCCCCGGGATCGATCGGCGGGTGGCGAAGTGGGCGCCTAAGAGCCGGTGCCGGCGGGGCGAAGGTCGAGACGAGAACGTGTGGACCATGCCGGTCTGGATGGCCCGGGACAGGGGCTGGATGTGAGTTTTGAGTTGGGGGCGACGCCGATGCTGGCGGGGCTGAGAAGACGGCGTGGAGGACGGCCATGAGCGACATCGCCGTGACCTGGGCCAAGGCGCAGGAATGTGTGGACGCCAAGGGCGTGCGGGACCGGAACGCCAAGCAGACGCTGGTGCATCTGGCCTCCTATGTGGACGCGGCAGGCGAAGGCTGGGCCGCTGTCGGCGTGCTGGCGCTCGAAATGGACGTGTCGGAGCGCTCGGTTCAGCGCGGGCTGGCGAAGCTGAAGGCGCTGGGCCTGATCAAGGACACCGGCCGGACCAAGGTATTCGAGAAGCGGGTCTTCCCGATCTATCAGCTGCCTCTGGACACGGGGCATGCGAACACCATGCGCCGGATCAAGGCTGAGCGGGAGAACGCCCAGAGCAAGGCTTGGGGTGACGCTGGTGTCACCCCAAGGGCGGGCGTCGGGGTGACGCAGGTGTCACCCCAAGATGTCGCGTCTGTCACCCCTACGGGTGACACGGGTGTCACCCAAATAGGGAAGGAAAATACTCAAGGGTTAAAACCCTTCGCGGGCGCGCGTGCGTGCAAGGCGGCCTGCGAGGCATGGGGCGACAAGGCCCCGGAGCGCGTCGCTCCGCGTCACGTCGAGCGGGCTTGGCTGACCGTGATCGAGAGATCGGGTGTCAGCGACGACCAGCTGCTGGGCGCAGTCCTGGCGGCGGTGGCGCGCGACCCAGACTTCGGACGCGGCAAGGCGATGAACCTCGACCGCTGGCTGGACGAGGGGCGTTACGAACCTTGGCTGTCGCTGGCTGGTGAAGCCCCGGCGGCGACGGCGTCGTCGGTCTGGGACGGGCCTCAGGACGTGGCCGTCGCCGTTGTCGGCGCCATGGGCGCGGCGGCGGTGCCAAGCTACCTCGGGCAGGCGCAGTGGGACGGCGAGCGTCGCGTGGTGTTGGCCTTCACCTCGTTTGCGGCCCAACGGCTGCGTGAGGGTGCGGGGCAGGCGTTGCGGGCTCTGCGAGTGACGGTCGAGGTTGGCGGACAACGGAGCGTGCGTCATGGCTGAGGCAGTGAGCGCGGCGGCGAAGATGTTGGCGCAAGCAGCGGGCGACGTGAGCGCGCGGCCTCGGGCTGTGGTCGAGCCCGATCAGATCATCGTCAACGGACAGGCGCTGAACCGGGCGCAAGCCGAGGCGCTGGAGCGGGCGGCGGTTCTGGCGCAGGGCTCGATCGAAGAGCGGCGGCAGGCGGCGTCCATGGTACGGCGGGTCGAAGGCCAGCTGGCCAGCGCGCGCGAGGCGGCGGCGGTTGAGGCCGGGATTGTGGACAGCGTCATCGCTCTGGGCGGCGCTGAGGCGGACGTGACGCTGGAGGTGGTCGAGACCGCCAGCTTTGTCCGCGACACTTATGGGGCGGTGATGCGCCACCAGGGCGAACCGGTGCTGAAGGTCGAGACCGCCACACGCGCCAAGAGGATCGACGGATTGGAGAGCATGTGGAAGTCGGGCGCGTTGGACGACCAGGCGCTGGCAGACGGGATGCTCTATCGCCAGACCGTGGCCAAGGCGCAGGCGTCGGTCGGGTCCAGCCTGAACGAACGTGCCGGCGCGCCGCGCATGAACAGCGACGGTGCGGTGTGGTCGGCGCTGGATCGCGGCTATGCGGCCCTGAGACTGCGACTGGTCAAAACGGCTGTCGGCGAGGAGCGCGCCATGGCGCTGCTGGATGCGGTCGCGGGGCGTGGTGTGACGATCTGGTCGCTTGGCGGTGGCGGCGATGTACGCGCCGGCAACATCAAGCGCCTGGCCAAAGCGCTGCAGGTGGCTGGGCCTTTGTTGAGAACGACGGATGAGCAGTTGAAAAGGGTCTTGCGAATCAGGGCGGCTAAGAGCATGTGAGTCAGCAAGTTCAGAAATGCGCCTTGCAGCCCGCCCGACCTTGTCGCGGCGGGTTTTGCATGTCTGGAGCGCTCATGCCCATCATGCCTCCCACGTTTAGGCCGGCGGGTAATCTGAGCCGCGCCAGCTCTAACCGCGAGGCGGACAAGCGGCGGGGTTCGGCTAGGGCGCGGGGCTACTCGGCGCGGTGGGACAAGGCATCAGCTGGCTACATCCGTTCCCATCCTCTCTGTCGATACTGCGAACTGGTCGATGATACGACGGCCGCCACGTTGACTGACCACCTCTATCCTCACCGGGGCGATCAGACGCTTTTCTGGGACCGTTCTTACTGGATCGCCTCGTGCAAACCTTGCCACGACGGGTTCAAGCAGCGCGTCGAGCGCAAAGGGCGAATGGCCCTCGATCAACTAGCCGTCCGCCTCGGCCTTTCACCCCTCCAAACCTGACGGGAGGGGGGGGCAAAAAGTCTGAGATCCTTCGCTTAAGGACCGGCGGGGGCGCACAATTTTTACGCCCGCGAGTTTCGTGAAACTTTTTTTGGGAGGCTGCCATGCGGAGGGGACCTAAACCGGCTCCGGCCGCAGTGAAGCAAGCGAAGGGCAACCCCGGAAAGCGCCGCATAGGCGCCGATCCGGTTGCCGATATCGCGGCGGCCGGCGGCGTTGCGCCACCTGAGTGGCTGAAGGGTGGAGGGCTGAAGGCCTGGAACCGGCTGGCACCGAACGTCGCGCGGCTGAAGCTGCTGACGCCGGTCGATGCCGAGGCATTCGCCCGCTACTGCCGCAACCTGGCGCGCTGGCTGAAGATGCAAGATGAACTGGATCGCGAAGGCGAGACGTATGAGAGCGAGAGCGCGCACGGCAAACTGAAGCGGGCGCATCCGGCGTTCCTGATCGGTGACCGGCTGGCGCGGCTGCTGGAGGCGCAGGAGTCGGTGTTTGGTCTGAACCCGGCGGAGCGTCAGCGGATCTTTGCGGCTCGGTCGATGACGCCAGATCCAGCGGGCGACCTTTTCGGTCCGCGTCGCGAGGAACCGGCCGCTGCTGTCGAGCGTCCTCAGGAGCCGAAGGGGCCGGTCGGGCTGCTGAACTAAGGTGGCGGAGACATCGTTGCCGGAGCGCCCGGCTTACATCCGGCCGAATGCGTCCTGGAGCCAAGAGCGGGAGCGCTGGGAGGACGGAGAATACTGGTTTGACGACCGGGCCGGGGCTGCTGCCGTAGGCTTTTTCCACGATCACTTGCGATTCACCGAAGGCGAATGGGCTGGCCGACCGTTCAAGCTGGAGCCTTGGCAGGAGAACGATATCGTCCGCCCGCTGTTTGGCTGGAAGCGAGCGGATGGCACGCGGCAATATCGCCGCTGCATCGTGTGGGTGCCCCGGAAGAACGGGAAAACCGAGCTGGCGGCGGGAGTTGCGCTGCTCGCCCTCGTGGGTGACGGTGAGCTCGGCGGACAGGTCTACTCAATCGCCAAAGACAAGGACCAGGCGCGGCTGGTTTTCGCCAAGGCGGGCGCCATGGTGAACCTTTCGCCCAAGCTGTCGGAACTGCTGGAGACATTCAAACCGTCGATCTACTGCGCGCAGTTGAACGCTGCGTTCAAGCCGCTGTCCGGCAACGCCAGCGGCAAGCATGGGCTGTCGATGTCTGGGCTGATCGGGGACGAGATCCACGAATGGCCGAATGGAGACCTGTACACGTTCGTTCACCAATCATCGGTGGCGCGGCGTCAGCCCTTGGAGTTCCTGATCTCCACGGCGGGGCAGCGATCCGGGTTCGGGTGGGAGACTTGGGAATACTGCCAGAAGGTCCGGTCCGGCCTCGTCGACGATCACGAGACGCTCATCATCGTCTATGCCGCCGACCCTGAAGCGGACTGGACCAACGAGGAGACCTGGCGCGTCGCCAATCCCAACTACGGCGTGAGCGTAAAGGCCGATTACCTCAGGGCCGAGTGTCGACGCGCTCAAGAATCGCCGCGCCACGAGAACGACTTCAAGCGCTACCATCTCAACCTTTGGACCGAGCAGGCTGTTCGATGGCTGCCCATGGATCGGTGGCGGAAGCTCGCCGGTCCTATTCACTGGACGGAAATGGAAGCGGCTTGTCGCGGCCGGCGATGCTTCGGCGCCGTCGACCTCGCGGCCACGACCGATCTGGCTGCTGAACTGCTGGTGTTTCCGCCCGATAGCGATTTTCCGGCCTGGTGCTTTCTGCCGCGCTTCTTCGTTCCCGCCGAGAGCATCGCGAACCGGGTTCGTCGCGACCGGGTTCCCTATGATCGATGGGCGCGGGAAGGCGCTCTGATTTCAACAGAAGGCAATGTCGTCGACTATGACTTCATCAAGTCTCAGGTCCTCGACGACGCTGAGCAGTTCAGGATCGAGCGGTTCGGCTTCGACCCCTTCAACGCCCTCCAGGTAATGATTCAGTTGGGCGGCGAGGGGCTGCCGACGGAGAAGGTTCGGCAAGGCTTTCTGACCCTTTCCGGACCATCGAAGGAGCTCGAACGGCTGCTCCTGGGCGACGGCTTCTGGCATGGGGGCCACCCGGTTCTGGAGTGGTGCGCCAGCAACGTGGCCATCGAGACTGACGCCGCCGGCAACATCAAGCCGAGTAAATCGAAATCCACCGAACGGATCGACGGCATTGCCGCCCTGGTGAGCGCGCTCGCCCTGGCGACGTCCGCCGAGATCGCGAAGCCCTCGATCTACGAGGGCCGCGGCATCCGCACCATCTGAGGAGGCTGCATGAGCTTGCTTTCACGCCTCTTCGGCGGCGCTGCCGCGACGGCGCAATCCGCCGTGCCTGTGGTTCAGGCCCAGGGCGGGGCGACGGCTTTCCACGACCTGAACGACCCGCGCGTGATCGAGTATCTGCGCGACGGCCTGACGGCCGGCGGCATGCACGTCACCGTCGAACAGGCCCTGCGGAACACGACCGTGTTCCGCTGCGTCGACCTGATCTGCAGCAGCGTCGCCATGCTGCCGCTGAACCTTCACCGAGAGACCGCCGACGGCGACTTCGTGAAGGCCACGGAACACCCTGTCCAGCGCCTCCTGCGCCGCAAGCCCAATGGCTGGCAGACCCCGTTCGAGTTCAAGGGGCTGATGCAGTATCGGGCGCTGACCCACGACAAGGGCGCCGTCGCTCTGATCGTCCGCACCGGCTCAAAGCCCTCGGCTCTGCTGCCGCTCAATCCTGACCGCGTCGACGTGAAGATCGGCGACGACTTCGAGGTCACCTATACCTACCTGCGCAAGAGCGGCGGTCGGGTGAAGCTGGCGCCGGAAGATGTGTTCCACCTCCGTGGCCTGACCTTCGATGGGATCAACGGCATCTCGCGCGTCCGCCGCGCCGCCGAGGCTATCGGCATCGCCCTGCAGGCCGAACGCGCGACGGCCGCGCTGTTCAAGAACGGCACCTTCGCCTCCGGCGCCCTGAAAATTCCGAACGAGCTTTCGCCCGAGGCATATGAACGGCTGAAGATCAGCTGGAACGAGCGGCATCAGGGCGCGGAGAACGCCGGGTCGACCCCGTTGCTGGAGGGCGGCGCCGAGTATCAGGCGTTCGCCCAGACCGCGCGCGAGGCGCAGACCATAGAGAGCCGGCGCTTTCAGGTTGAGGAAATCCTGCGGACCTTCGGCGTTCCGCGCCCGCTGGCCATGCTGGATGACACCGGCTGGGGGACCGGCATCGAGCAGTTGTCCATCGGCTTTGTCCGGTTCGGCCTGAACCCGTGGTTCACCGCCTGGCAGGAGGCCATCGGCCGCTCGCTGCTGACCGACGCCGAAGCCGACCACGACGCCAAGTTCAACCCCGCCGCCCTGCTGAACGGAACCATGAAGGATCAGTACGACGCGTTCGCGAAGGCGAGCGGCGCTGGTGGTCACAAGCCGTGGATGACGCCGAACGAAATCCGGAAGCTGCTGAACATGCCCGCGCATCCGGACGGCAACCGACTGGAGGCCGCGTCGGGCAAGGCTGCTCCGATCTCCGAAGACACCGAAGCCGATGCCGCCGCCACCAAGGCCCTGGCGAAGCGCAAGCCCGTGGAGACCGACAATGACTGACCGCGCGTCCCAGCCCCAACCCGCCCCTCCGGCCGTCGCCGCGCCTCCGCGCGCTCTTCCTCTGAAGCCGCCGACACAGCCTCGTGGTCTTGTCGGTCGGGTGAAGGCTAAGGATCGGCCCGTCGCTCTTCCCGTGCCCGCGCGCAAGGATGTGCACGCCTTCACTGGACCCGAGGTCTTCGACCGCTGGTCCGAGGACGCGGCCGGCGTTCGCGCCCTGGAGCGCGGCGACAACGTCATCACCATGTTCGACGTGATCGGAGAGGATTACTGGACCGGCGGCGGCGTGACGGCGAAGAAGGTGGCCAGCCAACTCCGCGCCATCACCGGCCCCGTCGAGGTCCAGATCAACTCGCCCGGCGGCGACATGTTCGAAGGCTTCGCGATCTACAACGTCCTGCGGGAGCACCCGCATGAAGTGACGGTGAAGGTCATGGGCATGGCGGCCTCGGCTGCCTCGATCATCACCATGGCCGGCGACCGCATCGAGATCGGCGCCTCCAGCTTCATCATGATTCACAACTGCTGGGTGCTGGCCTTCGGCAATCGCAACGACCTGCGTGAGCTGGCCGATTGGCTGGCGCCGTTCGATCAGGCCATGTGCGACGTCTATGTCGCCCACACCGGCCAGGACGCCAAGACCGTCGCCAAGATGCTGGATGACGAGACCTGGCTTTCCGGATCGCAGGCCATCGACAAGGGCTTCGCCGACGCTCTGCTGGCCTCGGACAAGATCACCGTCGACGAGAACGCCAAGTCTGAGGATCGGCGCGTCAACGAACTTCGCGGGATGGAACGCAGCCTGATCTCTGCCGGGATGAGCAGAGACGCGGCGCGCGCCCGTATCGACCGCATTCGGGGCGCGCGCGATGCAGCCCCGGACCCCGCCACGCGTGATGCGGGCGCCTCGGGCCTGTCCGCCCTTCTGGACAATCTGACAGCCACCATTCGCGCATAGAGCGCTAGGAGACCACCACCATGAAGACTCATCTGATGGGCGCGGCACCGCGCGCCCTGTGCGGCGCCGTGCGCGCTGAAGGCCCCATCTCGAGCTCCGACGTGAAAGCGGCCATCGAGAAGGTCAATGCCGCGTTCGAGGAGTTCAAGAAGACGAACGACGACAACTCGAAGAAGGCCGACACGGTCCTGTCCGAGAAGCTCGACAAGATCAACGCGGCCATCGACGAGGGCCAGAAGGTCATCGACGATCACGCCAAGCAGATCGCTGCGCTGAAGCTGAACGGCGCCGGAGACGACAACGTCATCGGCGAGATCAAGCGCGACCCCGAGTATGTCGGCGCCTTCCGCGCCCACATGCGCAAGGGCGAGGTGCAGGCCGCTCTGAACAAGGGCGCTGACGCCGAGGGCGGCTTCCTCGCTCCGGTCGAGTGGGACCGCACGATCACCGGTAAGCTGAAGGAGTCGTCGCCCGTGCGTGAGAACGCCACGGTCATGACCATCAGCACCGCCGGCTTCCGCAAGGTCTTCACCGACCGTGCAGTCGGTTCGGGCTGGGTCGGCGAAACGGCGGCGCGCCCGGCGACGGGCACCCCGGGCTTCAACGCCCTGGATTTCATCCCGGGCGAACTCTACGCCAACCCGCAGGCCACTCAGCAGATGCTGGACGACTCGGCTGTGGATCTGGAGGCCTGGCTGGCCTCGGAAGTCGAGGACGAGTTCAGCCGCCAGGAGAATATCGCCTTCCTTTCGGGCGATGGCGCCAACAAGCCTTTCGGCCTGCTGACGTATGTGACCGGCGCCGCCAACGCGGCGAAGCACCCCTTCGGCGCGATCAAGCTGAAGAACTCCGGCACGGCGGCGGCGATGGACAAGTCCGACGCCCTGATCGACCTGATCTACGATCTGCCGGCGAAGTTCCGCGCGAACGCCAAGTTCTACATGAACCGTCTGACGCAGGGCACCGCCCGCAAGCTGAAGGACGGCGACGGCAACTACCTGTGGCAGCCGTCCTACCAACTGGGCCAGCCGGTCACGCTGGCTGGGCATGAGCTGGTCGAGCTGCCGGATATGCCCGACATCGCCGCCAATGCCATCTCGGCGCTGTTCGGCGACATGAAGGCGACCTACCTGGTCGTCGACCGTCTGGGCATCCGGGTGATCCGGGACAACCTGACCAACAAGCCCTACGTCGGCTTCTACACGGTCAAGCGCGTCGGCGGCGGGGTCCAGAACCCCGAGGCCATGCGCGGCTTCAAGATCGCTGTCTAAGGACTGACGGGGCCGGTTCATTCCGGCCCCGATTTTCCCCGCCGAAGGATTGATCCATGGCCGTTCTCGTCGTCACGCTTCCTGGCCCGCTTGTGTCCCTGGATGAAGCCAAGGCCCATCTCCGTGTCACCTCCGACGACGAGAACGACTCGATCGAGGGTTACATCGCAGCCGCCTGCGCGTGGATTGACGGCCCCTGGGGCTGGCTGGGCCGATGCATCGGCAAGCACGTCCTCGAGGTCCGTTCGAACGTCTTCGGCGGCTTTTCGAGACTGCCGCTCGGCCCCGTCCAGGCGATTGTCAGCGTCCAGTACGTCGCCGCCGACGGCGTCGAGCGGACGCTCGACCCTGCCGAGTATGTCCTCGACGACGACGCCATGGACCGCGCCCCTGGCTTCGCCTGGCCCCTGCTCCGAGGCGACCCCAACGGCGTCCGCGTTCGATACGAGGCCGGGTTCGTCGAGGTCCCCAAGCCTGTCAAGCAAGCGGTCCTGTTGCTGGTCGGGCAGTGGTTTTCCGTCCGGGAGGCGGTGAACGTCGGCAATATCGTTACCGAGCCGCCGTTCGCGGTCAGAGCCCTGTTGGGGCCCTATCGCATCATCCGGGTCTGAAGAGGTCGATATGCGCACCGTGATCTTCGCCAAACGCTATATCCATCCGCTGCCGGACGGTCATGCCGAGTATCCGGCTGGCGCCCGGCTGGCGGTCAGCGCGGAGGTCGAAGCGGCTGCTCGAAACGCCGGCGCTCTGAAACCCGAGAAGCGCGATGCAAGCCGGAAGGCTTGATCGGCGCATCGTCCTGCAAAGGGCGACGATCACGCGCGACGAGTTCAACGCCGAGGTCGAAACCTGGGCGGATCTGGCGACGGTCTGGGCCAGCTATCGGCCGGTGTCGGACGGCGAGCGTTTCCGCGCTGGTGAGCGGGCGGCTGAAATCAGCGCTCGGTTCCAGATCCGATACTCTTCGATAGTCAAGGACGTGACGCCGAAAGATCGGCTGGTCTTCGACGGCCGGGCCTACGCCATCACCCACGTCAAGGAGATCGGTCGGCGCGAGGGGATTGAACTGACAGCCGTGGGGCGAGGAGATGGCTAGAGGCGGTGCCTTCAGAATCGCCGGGCTTCGCGAGGTCAACGCCGCCCTGGGCCAGCTTCCGAAAGCGACGGGCCGAAACGTGTTGCGCCGCGTTGCGATTGCGCGACTTGAGCCGATTGCCGAGGCCATGCGCCAGAACGCTCCGGTGCATCTGTCGGACCTGAAGGACAGCGTTGCGGTTACGACGAAGCGGCCGAAGCGACATCGGAAGGTGTCTGAGGTTGAGGCCTTTGCCGGCCCTGGCCGTCATCCGCAGGCGCACCTTCAGGAGTTCGGCACGTCACAGCACGGGCCGCAACCCTTTGCCCGCCCGGCCTGGGACGAGGGGAAGGGCGACCTCCTGCCCGGTGTCGGAGAAGACCTCTGGGCCGAGATCGATAAGGCGGCTGCCCGTCTCGCGCGGAAGACTGCTCGGCTGGCCGCGAAGGGGCGCTGAATGGAAGCCGCATTAATCGCTCGCCTGCTGGCGTCAGCGGATGTGACCGCGCGCGTTGGCCAACGCGTCACTTGGGGGCGTCGCGCCCAGGGCGGCGCGCTACCGGCCATCGTTCTGCATCTGGTCGATGCACCCCGCGACTATCACCTGAAGGGTCCGTCCGGCCTGATCGCCGCCCGCGTCCAGGTGGATTGCTGGGGTGACAGCTTTGCGTCCGCCAAGCACGCCGCCCGCGCGGTTGAGGCCGAGTTGTCCGGGGAGCGCTGGACGACAAACCCGGTTCGCATCGACGCCGTCCTGATCGCGGACGAGCGCGACGACACCTTCGATGAGGGCGGCGACGCCCTCTACCGAACCTCCCTGGACCTGATGGTCCATCACGCCATCGCATAGGAGATCCGCAATGGCCGCTTCAGAAGCCACCATCGGTCTGGGCACCAAGTTCAGCTATCAGACCGACGACGGCCCGCCCGCCGTTTACACCGAGATCGGCGAGGCTGTTTCCATCCAGCCGCCGCAGCCGGTTCGCGAGACGGTCGATGTGACACACCTCGCCAGCCCCAACGGCACGCGCGAGTTTCGCGGCACGCTGCGCGATCCCGGCGAGGCCGAGGTCACCTTCAACTTCACCGACGCGGCCTACGCCATCGCCTCGACGCTGTTCATGGCGGACGGCGTGACCATCTTCCGCGTCGAGTATCCTGACGGCGGCACAGAGGACTTCGAAGGCATCGTGACCGGCAAGCCGTCCGAAGCCATCGAGGTCGATAGCGTTCGTCGCTTCAGCCTGCCCATCAAGGTCACCGGCCTGCCCACCTACACCCCGGCGGCCTAACCGATGGCGAACCAGATCAAGGGTGAAGTCGCCCTGACCGCTGACGGCAAGGATTACACCCTGCTGCTGGACTTCAACGCGCTGTGCGAGTTGGAGGCCTTCGTGCCCGGCCTGATGGACGGCACGGCGGAAATCAAGTCGCCGACTGCGGTCCGTGCGGTCTTCCACGCCGCCCTGTCCGAGTATCACTCCGACCTGGACGTGAAGGCCGCCGGCCGGATCATCCACGCCGTGGGGATTGAGCGGGCCGGCGAGCTGATCGGCGAGGCCATGGCCGCGTCTTTTGGCAAGTCGGAGGGTAAGGAACCCGCGCGCCCTCAGAAGGCTCGGTAGAAGCCTGGAGCTGGGAGCGCGCTCTCGCGCTATGGATCGAGGCGGGGTTCAACGCCGACGCCTTCTGGCGTCAGACGCCCCGCCTCTACCGCCTCTGTCTTCAGGCCAAGGGCGAAGCCGCCGAGACCGACAGAAAGAACCGGGCCTGGCTGGCCCACACGACCGCCAGCCTCATGGCCTTCGCTTTCCACGCTCCCAAGCACATGCCGAAGCTGGAGAGCCTGACGGGCGAACGAGCCGCTCCGCGCGTCCAGTCGCCCGAAGAAATGCGGGCCATGTTTGCGGCGATCAGGTCAGAGCTTACTGCCTAGTCGCGGGAAGGTGCGATGCGGGCGGTGTAGTCGGGTCCGGTCATTCGCCGGCCATCCACCCCGCAAAAGCCGTTCAACATCAGGTCGTCTACGTCATCAGAGCCTTCGACATACAAACTCGGATCGTTTGCGAGCTCGGTGTAGGCGAACCTTTTCCAGCCACCGTAGGCTCCCATGCGGTTCTTCCCGTTGACGAAGCCGCAGATGACCATGGCGTTGCCGCGAACATCGCGAAAGCGCGCGCTCGGATAGTCGAACATCTGCCTGTCTAGAGCGTCCTTGGCGGCGCCGAGCAGGGCGGCAGACGGCGGGCCTACCGGTGTGGCGGCCTGAAGTCCGCCGGCGGCCAAAGCCGCGATCAAGATCATTTTCATCCTCGCATTGAGACTCGTGCGGCCGCGCCGCGCAAGGAGGTCGAATGGCCACAGCAACAGTCGGCGCCCTGCGCGTCGTCCTTGGCCTCGACAGCGGCGCGTTCACGGACGGTCTGTCCGCCGCCCAGAAGCACCTCAAGGACGCCGGCGCAAAGATGCAGCGCGTGGGGGCCGGACTGGCCACGGTCGGCGCTGGAATGTCGGCCGCGATCACCGCCCCATTCATCGCCCTGGGCTTCCATCTTCTGCAAGGCAGCCAGGACGCGGCGGCCGCCGCCGCTCAGGTCAACGCCGCCCTGACTAGCATGGGCGACGCCAGCGGCAAGACGTTCGATCAGCTGGCGAAAGCCGCTGAGGGCTTGCGCAATCTGTCAGGCGTCGATGACGACGAGATCATGACCAAGGTCACGGCGAACCTGCTGACCTTCGGCAAGGTGTCGGGCGACGTCTTCGACCGCGCCCAGCTTTCTATCCTGAACCTTTCGGCCCGCATGGGCTCCGACCTTCAGGGCGCGACCATGATGGTCGGCAAGGCCTTGAACGATCCCGTTCAGGGTCTCGCCGCTCTGCGCCGCGTCGGCATCCAGTTCACCGACGACCAACAGAACATGATCAAGGCGATGACCGAGGTCGGCAATGTCGCCGGCGCCCAGGCCATCATGCTTGGCGAGTTGGAGCGCCAGTTCGGCGGCGCGGCTGAGGCCGCCGGCAACGCCGACATCTGGAAGCCTATGAAGACGGCGCTCATGGACCTGGAGGGCGCGTTCGAGCCCATCATCCGCGACGTCATCGCCCCGCTGATCGCCAAGGTGGCGGACATAGCCCGCGCCTTCGCCGGGCTGTCGCCGCAAGTGCTGACGTTCGTCGCTGTTGGCGCAGCGGTCGCGGCTGCGCTGGGCCCGATCCTGATAGGCTTCGGCGCTCTGGTCGCCTCGGTCGGCGCCATCACCGCTGCGTTCGCTGGCGGCGGCTTCCTTGCTGGTCTGCTGCCGCTGCTCGGCCCCATCGGTCTGGCTGTCGGAGCCGTCGTGCTCGCCTTCATGGCGTTCAAAGACGACATCATCCCCGTGCTGCAAGCCTTCTGGACCTCGCTCCAGGAAACGGTAGGGCCGAAGGTCCAGCCGCTGTTCGCCGCGCTGCAAGGTGCTGTGTCCGCTGTCGGAGAAGTCTTCACCGCGATCTTCGGGATGGGCGGCGGCAGTGCGTCAACCAACCTCAAGGTCTGGGGCCAGAGCATCGCGCAGGTGTTCGCGGCCGCCATCGACTTGATCACTGGCGCCGTCAACATCATCACCAACGTGTTCCGCGCCCTCGGCGCTCTCCTGCGCGGCGATTTCAGCGCCATGTGGGGCTTCCTCTGGCAGGCCGTGAAGTCCGCCGTGAGCGCCATCCTCAACGCCTTCGAGTCCCTGTTCCCCGGCGTCATCGGGTCCGTCCGCAAGATGGTCGAGGGCGTCACGACTTGGCTTCAGGGTCGTCTATTCGGCGTCCTGCGCGCGGTCATCGACCGGGTGAAGAGCGTCTCGGACGCCTTCTTCAAGCTCTACGATGCCGTTGTCGGTCACTCCTACATCCCCGACATGGTGATCGGCATTGCCCAGTGGATGGCCAAGCTCGATGCGGGGATGGTCCAGCCGGCCCTGAGCGCGACCAAGGCTGCAAGCGACGCCTTCAAAGGTTTGCGCGACGATGTCGCCGCGATCATGGACCGGCTGTTGAGCGACACGGAGGGCAAGGCCCTCAGGCTCGCCCGCGAGATGCAGAAGGTGAAAGAGGCAGTGGCCTCCGGGGTTATTTCTTCTGAGATCGGCCGCCAGATGGAAGGCGGGCTGTTGGCAGAGGGCATGACGCTTCCCGCGGCACAGACCCTCGGTTCGGTTTCCGACCTCCCTGGCGTCCAAGCGGTCAACGACGCCATCGCCTCAATGAACCAAGCGATCCACGACAGCCGTGAGAAGTTCGCCGACGCCTTCGAATACGGCATCGACGCGGCCTTGCGTGGCGACTGGCAGGGTGTGCTGCGCTCGATCTTCGGGGACATCCTGAGCAACAGCTTCCGCAGCGCCGGCCGATCGATCTTCGACAGCATGAGGGGATCAGGCGGCGAAGGCGGGTCGGCATGGGGCAAGGTCGCGTCCACAATCGGAAGCTTCTTCGGCAAGCTGCCTGGCTTCAAGACCGGCGGCTCGTTCCGGGTTGGCGGCGGCGGCGGCGTGGACAGCTCGCTCGTCGCGTTCAAAGCGACGCCCGGCGAGATGGTGGACATCCGCCGACCGGGCCAGAACCTGATGGGAGGCAGCGCTCCCTACTTCGACCTGCGCGGCGCGGTTCTGACCCAAGACCTTCTGAACCAGATGAACGCCATCGGCGCGCAGGCTGAGGGCAACGCCAAGACCTGGGCCACGAAGAACGTCCCGGCCGTCACCCAGTCCAAGTCGGTGAAGCAGCAGCAGCACCAGATCGGCCGAAGGAAGCGCTGATGCCTCTGATCCTGCCTACGTGGCCCGGGCCGTCGAGCATGACGCCCCGGCCAATTTTCACGCGCAATGAAACGCGCCCCGCCAGTGGCGCCGGTCCTGTCGGACGGAACCTTCGCCCCGGCACGCGATGGGCGTGGGACATCGAACTGCCGGCCATGAGCTACGTCGAGAGCTTGGCGTGGGATGACCTTCTGTCCGAGGACGACACGGTCGTCATGGAAATCCTTCAGCCGGGCCTGGTGATCGGAGCGCCGGGCGCTCCCCTGATCAATGGCGCCAACCAGTCGGGCCGCACCCTGAACCTGAAGGGCCTGACGCCGGGCTATGTGTTCCGCAAGGGGCAGTGGCTGTCTCTGATCCAGAACGGGCAGCGGTTCGCTTACAAGTCGAGCGCCGCCGCCACCGCCGATGGTTCGGGCAACATGGCCTTGCCGCTGCGCACGATGCTGCGCGTCCCCACGCTGAACAACGCTGTGGTCGAGATCGCTCAGCCGATGGTCGAGGGCTGGCCCACCATCGACACCGACAGCCTGACAGTCGGCGTGGATGGCCTGGTCACGCCGCGCTTCACCGTCGAGGAGCGCGAGTAATGGACGCCGCCGGTATCGCCGGCCGTTCCGGCAAGGCCGTCTGGCTGGTGCAGTTGTTCCGCCTGACGACGGACGACTTCACATTGCGTCTGACGACGGGCGGGTTCCTCGTTTGGGGTTCTGAGTTGTTCGTCCAGCGTGATCTGACCTACGGCACGCTCGGCGACCTGCCCTTGTTTGAAGACGGGATCGACAGCCAGACGACCCGGGCGGACATCACGCTCTATCCCGCCGACCACGCCGCCCTCGCCGCGCTTGCGGATCGGAAGCACCAGACCGCTCTGGTCGAGGTGTGGGACGCCTGCGTTGATCCTGACACCGGACTGATGGTCGGAGAACCGGACCCGCTGTTCCGCGGCGAATACGACTTCGCCCGCTACACCATCGGCTCCTCGGAAGAGCTGATCATCGAGTGCGGCACCGAAGAGGCCCGACTGAACGAGCCGAACGAAGACCGGCGCCTGTCGGACCCTCATCACCGCGATGTCTGGCCTGGCGAACTGGGCATGAGCTACGTCACCGGCGTCGGCCGAAAGATCTACTGGCGCGTCGATCAGCCCGGCGGGTCAGGCGGCGCCATTTCGAGCGGCGGCGGATATGTGTCCGGCGGCGGTTCAATCTCCAGCACACTGAACGCCAGATGATCCAGCCTTCCACCCGCCGCATGCGCGCCGCCGAGGCTTGCCGCCTGCGCTTCCAGGGCAAACCCTACAAGCCCGGCGCCCGCGACTGTCCGCTTCTGGCCCTGCACGCCCTGCGCAAGGCTGGCGTCTCCGTGCCCTGGGCCAAGGGCCTGAAGTGGAAGGACGAGGCGGAGGGGCTTCGCGTTCTGAAGTCGCTCGGGTTCAAGAGCCTGATCGAGGCCGTCGATAGCCTGGGCCTGCCCCGCATCCCGCCGGCCATGGCTTTGGCGGCCGATCTGGTCGCCCTGCCCACCTCCCACCAGTTGGGAGCCCTAGCCGTCAGCATGGGCAACGGCAATCTGCTGGCCTTCACCGACCACACCGGAAACGCCGAGGTGCTGACCGGCGTGACCACCTTCGTGACCGACAGCCTCGGTCCCTGCGCCTGGAGGGTCATCTGAATGGGTAGGACCCTCAAGACCGTCGGCATGGTGATCGGCGCCGCAGCCCTGATCGCCACCGGCGCCGGCGCACTGCTGATGCCGGGTCTGGCGGGATCGGTGACGCTGTTCGGCGTGTCGGCCGGCACGCTCAATATGGTCAGCGCGGGTCTGACAGCGGTTGGCGGTTTGCTCGAGAAGCCTCAGTCGGCTGGCTCGGGCTCCCCCTCTGACTGGACGTCCAATCCCGACCAGCCAACGCCCTTCGCCTTTGGTCGGGTGGGCTGCGTCGGGAAGATCATTCACCGCGACGAGTTCGGCCCCGACAACTTCCGACAAGTGATCGTTTCGGTCTACTCCGGCGCGGGGCCTGTGCGGAGCTTCCAGTCCTACAAGGCTGGTGATCTCACCGTCAGCTTCACCGGCGCAGGAGCCGCGATCGGCAAATATGCCGGCCAGATGTGGCGCGCCACCCGGTCGGGCTCCCAACCAGACACTGCTCTCGCGCTCAGTCTTCCTGGAGGCGCTGGTCAGCAAGTGCCGGGCTGGGGCAGCAGTCACAAGCTGTCCGGCAAGGCCTGCGACATGCTCGTGTTGCAGCAGGACTCCAAGTTCAACGTCTACCCCTCGGGCGAACCCACGCCGCTGGTGGTGATTGAGGGCGTCTACGGATATGACCCGCGCTTTGATGATACCTATCCGGGGGGCGCCGGGCCTTGCCGCCTTGGTGTCCGCGCCACCTATCGCTGGATCGACAACCCCATCATCGCCGCCCTGAACTGGGCACTAGGTCTGGTCGAGAACGGTCAGGTCGTTGGTGGTGTCGGCGCCAGCATCGACGGCATCGATGTGCCCGCTTTCGTGGAGGCAGCGAACATCGCCGACGCCAACGACTGGAAGGTGACGGCCTGGCCTGACACGTCGGAGGACGTCTCTCAGGTCCTGAAGCAGTTCCTGCAGGCGGGCGGAGCCTCCTATGCGCGCCATGCCGGGAAGATCAGTTGCGTCAGCCGAGGCGCAGCGCGGGCGAGCATCGTCACGATCACCGGCCGGGACACCAACGGCCCCCTCGAACTCGACACCGGATCGAGCAGCTTCAACCGGCTGAACACGATCACGCCGGAGTTCATGTCCGAGGCCCATGGATGGAAGAAGGTCCCGGCCGACCCGGTCACCTTCGCCTCCCTGCGCACTGAGGACGGCGGCAAGAAGTCGGACAGCATCGAGTACCGCTTCGTCCCGGCGGTGAAGCAGGCGGCCCAACTCGCGGCCTATGACATCCTCGACGCCCGCGAACCGTTCAGCGGAACCATCCCGCTCAAGCCCCACCTGCGCCGCCTCAAACGGGGCGACTGCTTCGTGATCGACGAGCCGGGCTTCCTGCTGGACGGCGTGAAATGCATGGTCCTGAGCCGGACCTATCAACCCCAGTCGGGCGAGGTCCGCATCGCCTTCCGGTCTGAGACGGACGGCAAGCATGATCTGGCGCTGGGCAAGACCACGACCATGCCGGACTATCCAAGCCTGACGCCTGCCGACCCTACGTTGGTATCCCCCCCGCTCCCCGGCGATTGGACCATCACGCCTCGTCCCCCTGCTCCTGGCGGAGGACAACTACCTGGCTTCGATCTTGGCGGCGTAGTCAGCAATGAGACGGCTACGGCGATCATCGTCGAGCATGGGACGAGCGCCACAGGTCCATGGACGCAGGCATACCAAGGCCCGCCGACGGTGACGAACATTCCCATCGACGGGTTGCAGCCGGGGGTCCCCTATTTTGTCGCCGTCCAGTATCAGCGCGGAGGCAACTTCAGCGAACGCTATGTCTATGGGCCCTACACCGCGCCGGACCTCATTGCCGTAGACGTTTCGCCGGCCGCACCGACGATCACCGCACTCAACGCAGAACTCGCCGCCCTGGAGGCCCTGCAAGCGAGCGAGACGGTCATTCGGGAGCAGCAGAACAATGCAATCACTGCGTCATTGGTTGAAGCGCCGAATTTGCTGACCAACTCGGACGGCGCCGCCGGCCTGAATGGCTGGACGCCGGTGAGCGGCGTTTGGACGGTGGCGTCCCATCCAGCCTACGGATCCGCCTTCCGATGCGCGTCCGCCGGGTCACACCTGTTGCGGTCGAAGTTTTATGACTGCGAGCCTGGCCAGTTGTTCAACCTCAGTCTCAATGGGGACGGAGGCTCCAATCCTGATGGTGACCAAGTCGCCTATATTGAGTTCTGGTCTCGCAACGACGGCGCTCCGGCCGCTCTTTTGGGCACCAGCGCACAAGTCGGCGCCAACGACAGAAACTGGCTGACCCGTCGCAAGGGCGGGCCTTTCCCCGCGCCGGGGTCGGGTGCGTCAGGTGCCTATTTCTGGCGCGTCGTCCTGCGGAAGACTGCGTCCACGGACGCCGCAGCCTTCTCGCGGATCATGGTCAATGCCGGCCCGTCTCCAGTCTCTTGGGCCGATCAGGCGACGGCGCGGGACCTCTCAGCCTCGGTATCCCAGCAGCAATTGGCCATCGTTGACCTCGAGACTGGCGCTGCGCTCGCCAAGTTCGAGTTGGTCGCGGCAGCTTCGGGAGGCAAGCCTGCCCGCTTCAGGATGGTTTCCTCCACGCTGGGGTCAGCCATAGCGCTGGACGCGCCCTACATTTACTGGGGCGACAACACCGTCTTTGAAGATGCGACCGATACCCTTCAGACCACGACGGGAAGCGTTCGATACATCACGGCCATGGGCGCTCCTTTCGGTCCGGACAACCTGACTTACTGGGTTGGTCCGTCGACGGTCGCTACAGCCGCCGCCAGCAAGGCCTCAGCAGAGTCGGTGAACGGCCAGTGGCGGGACAACACAGGCGACTCCTTCTTCGGAGGTAAGACGAACAGCGGCCCTTTTGACAGTGGCGCGCCAAGCGCAACGTCCATCAGCCTGCCCAAGAACACTTGGACTACAATCGCCGCGGTCCCTTCCAAATTCCTGCTCAACGAGGGTGACTGGGTCGTTCGCCAGTGGTTCGACTATCAGATCAACGGGGCGCCCGGCGGGGCAGATGACTGGTCGACCGGCATTCGCATCGCGATCACGAACCAGGACGGATCGGGCCTGCAGGTCATCCACTCCAATACCCTGAATGTCGGCACTGAAGGGGCGTGGCTGACCTTCACCCCGATCCAGCAATGGCTGGAGGGTCATGTCTCAACCACCCGCGGCAACAAGAAAATTCTCCTGCAGATGAACCCGCAGGGCCCCAACGTCACCACGGCCTTTGCACGCAATGGCCGCTTCAAAGGACTGTATGGCGCATGACCGATTTAGCTGACCGCGCTGCGGTAGAAACCTATGTGGGCCTCAAGCTGATTGCTGTTGCTGAAGCCCTGGGACAAGTCGAAAACAACGTGACGATCTTCCCGGCTGGCCTGCCCGCACCATTGGCGCGCGCGCTCTCTTTCGCCAAAGGTACGGCGCCAGGACTTCTGATTGTTCCTGAACCCCCGACGGCTGCCGATCACCTGAAAGCGCTCGCAGCTTTGCGTTGGCAAAAGTCCCAAACTTTCAACTTCGACGGCGTCGATGCGGCCCCGGCCGACAGTGCTCTGGCGGCTGTGACCGGATTTGTGGTTGCGGCCCAGATCGCTCCCCCCGAAGGAGCAACGGTCTGGAAGCTGGCTCAGAATGAGTTCCGGCTTTGGACCTTCGAGCAGGTGATGGCCTACGGGATCGCCATTCGGTCACACATTCAGGCCTGCTTCGATCGTGAAGAGACGCTGACGGCGCTGATCGTTGCTGCCGATGAGCCTTGGTCCGTCGACATCACGGCCGGTTGGCCCACCTGACGAACCGTTTTCGTGTCGGGGCATCCATCACAATCTGACAACGGAGGGGGCGCATGACGCCATCTGTATGGGTCGCCATGGCAGGCCTGTTCGCGGGCCTGTTTGTGCAGGTGGCCGTGTTCGCCTTCATGCTGGGGCGGCTCTCCCAGCGGGTGACCACGCTGGAGCGTGACGGGTCGGCGCTTCAGGGCATCCGCGACGCCGTGACCAAGCTGACGGTCCAGATGGACACGGCGCAAGGCGACATCAGCCACATCAGCAGGGACGTCAGCGGCCTCCAGCGCTCGCTTTCAAACATCGTCACCGATCGGGCCAGCAAGGCGCTGGAGTTGCCGCCCGTGCCGGCTCGCCAACGTCGTCGAGGAGCATCGACATGAGCCGCAAGCCGCCCCGCTGGTGGCCGCAGGTGATCAACCTGCCGCGCACTACCACGATCCTCGCCCTGGGCTTTCTCGCGGGAAACCTGCTGTTCCTACCGGTGATCGCCTGGCTGGGAGACATGGTCGCTGAGCGCTACGCCGACGCCGTCATGCTGGTCGCGTCGATGTTCAAGGACGGGATGCTGCTGATCCTGGGCTTCTACTTCGGGCGCAACCAATCGAGCGACAGCGGCGGCTAACCGCCGAATGCGAGCCAGCCCAAGACGCCGAAGAGGGCCAGGCACAACAGGGTGAGGACAATCTCCAATGTCCGACCACTTCGTTTGCTTGGCCTTCTCGCCACGTCTTGCCTCCATCTGAACAACGATAATATTTCGCCACGCTGCGCGGTTGTCCAGCAGGCGCGGCCCGACTGCTCCCCCACAATCTGAACTGGAGACCGCCATGAGCGATGTTTTCGCACGCCTGATCGAGGGCGTAATCGGCCGTGAGGGCGGCTATGTGAACCATCCCGACGACAAGGGTGGCGAAACGATCTGGGGCATCACGGTCGGAACGGCCCGTCGTTATGGATACGTCGGGCCGATGGGCAATATGACCCGCATCCGGGCCGTCGAGATATATCGGGCGCAGTATTGGACAGGTCCGGGCTATGACCGCGTCGCCGCCCTGTCCGAAAAGCTCGCTGAGGAGCTATTCGACACCGGCGTGAACATGGGGCCGGGCGTGGCCTCAACCATGCTCCAGCGGTGCCTGAACGCCCTGAACCGACAAGGCAAGGACTACCCCGATATCAAGGTCGACGGCGACGTCGGGCCTGCCACGCTGCGGTCGCTGACGGCCTTCCTGCGCGTTCGGGGCAAAGAGGGTGAGAGTGTCCTGCTCAAGGGCCTCAATGCGCTGCAGGGGGAACGCTACATCGAACTGGCCGAGAAGCGGCAGGCCAACGAGAGCTTCGTCTACGGCTGGCTACGAACGCGCGTGGGGATCGCAGCATGATCGCTGCCTTCAAGGCCTTCGACACAACCGCCAAGATCATCTTCGGCCTGCTGGTCCTCGGGATCGTCCTGAGCCTGGCCATGGCCGTCTTCACCATGCGCAGCGCCCGGCACGACGCCCGCAAGGCCGACGCGGGTCAAGCCTTCGCAGGGGGCCGCACAGGCGCCGCTCAGGACGCCAGCGCCGTACGCGACCGCGCCGACGCCCGAAACGACCAGATCACCAATGACATCCAGGAAGGAACCGCCGATGTCCGTCAGGCCCCTGATCGCTCTGCTGCTACTCTCGCCGCTCGCCGCGGCGTGTGCCGGATCAACCCAGGTGCTGGGACCGACTGTCGGCTGCTCCTCGCTGATCCCAAGCGGGTGGACTGAGCCTGTTCCGTCCGCCGCCCTGCCGCCGGCCGACGCCGTCGAGGCCGACTGGCAGGTGTTTGGGATCGAGCAGACCGGTCAACTCGCCCGCGCCAACGGACGCACGGCGGACGTGGTGGAGATCGTGACGTCCTGCGAGGCGCGGGATGCGGCGGCGGTCAGGCGAATAGAGCGGCCGTGGTGGGCTAAACTCTGGCCGGGCTAGGGGTATCGGTCTGAACGACCCCCTTCCAGCGTCGAGCCCTCAGGTTCCGCTATTCAGGCCCGCTCCGGTTCGCCGGGGCGGGCTTTCGTCGTCCTATGGGGCGTCCTTGATGCGTTCCCATTCCTCAGGCGCAAGCGCTGCGCTCAACACAGCATCGACCTCGGGCAGATAGGATTGCCACATTGGCCTGCCCTCGAATCTGGTGTCTTCGGGCAGTCCATGGAGGCGACAAAGGGCGCGGGCGGCCCGTTCGCGAGGCGGCTTCATGGATAGATCCTCTCGACGTTGAGCGCGCCCAAGGCGCTGGGTGTCAGGATCAGACTTTCGCTGGCTGACAGGTCTAGCCAGTGAATACCTGCATCAGGCGGCAGGACGACGATCTGCCGGTCATGATAGGGCGCAACGTCTGGGCCAGGCGCTGTCGTCAGCATCGCGAAAGCACCGTCCCTGACGATGCCGACGATCCAAAACCACGGCTGGCCGGCCATGGTGAATAGCCACTTGGTCTTCTTGCCCGCCACCTTGGGTTCGGTGAACTCATAGAAGCCATCGGCAGGGATCAGGCAGCGCGTCGCGCCCGCAAAGGAGCGGCCCTCGGATCGGAAGTTGAAGACGGGCTTCCCGCTCGGACCTTTCCATGCCCAGGACGCCATCGTCAGCTGCGGTGCGTCATTGCCCAGGGTGATAACCGGCGCGCGGTCGCCGATACGGTAGTCGGCCGATCCAAGGTTCGGCAGACCTTCAGGGAAGGCCAGAGGTCGCCGCGTCGCCGTGAAGGGCGCGGCGAGCTGGTTGGCAGGAACGTGCAGTCGGAAGTTGTTGCACATGATCTGAGCCTGACACGCGGAACGGCGATTGTGGAGTCAGCCGCCGCCCACCCCCTTCATCCTGGCTGTCGCCTTCGACATGGCCTCGACGGGGAAACTCCAGCCCTGCTCTGCCCCGCTGAGTTCAGCCCAGGCCGCCTTTACGGTGGCAGATGCGGCCATGAGGGGGAGGCGTTGCGAGGAGACGGCATTCAGCTGACCGTGCAGCCGCTGAAGGCGGTGGTAGATGTCATGGAGCTCTATGAGGTCGTCGACGTCCAGCGCGCCCTTGCTCGACATGCCCTTGTAGCGGCTCATGGCCAGCCCTCCGTGGCTTCAGCCATCGACAGTCCGCGAGCCTTCATGTCTTCGAAGGCGTTACGCACCTTGTCTACAGCGCCAGGCACAAGGCGGTTCAGGTCGGCCACCTCTCGGGCCAGCATATTGATCAGGACCGGGTCTTGCTCGGCAGCCTCGCCGTGCTGCCAGATGGCGACCATGCGGGCGAGACCGACTTCGGCCTTGGTGTGTGCAGCCTCGGTCATCGCGAGGGCCTCCCGACGTGGGTCATGCCGGCAAGCAGGCCGGCGACGACAGCGCGGACCTGTGCGTCTGACCGTGTCGGCTCGGCGCGGTCCGCCAGTTCCTGCTCCAGCTGGGGCAGGTCGTTCGCGAAGGCCTTTTCGGAAGGCGATGGCGAACCGGGTTCGTCTGACATCTCAATTCCTCCTCTTCATTCCGCCTCACGTCCGGGGCGGGATCGGCGCGCGTCAACGCACCGATCTGCGGGCAGACCCCCGCACGACTGGACCGACCGGCCGTCCGGCCTGTCGCCGCCCCCGCTCGCGCGAGCCGGGGACTCCTACGCGTGCAAAAGGTCTTCCTGCAAATGAATTGTTCTCGAAATGTTCTCATTGTCGATCAGCGCCCCGTCGCCTCGGCCGAGCCGCCTGCGGCGTGGCTGGGCGGCAAGCGCCATCTGGCCAAGCGCATCTGTCATGTGCTGGCCGCTACGCCGCACGACGCCTATGTCGAGCCCTTCATCGGCATGGGCGGCGTCTTCCTGCGCCGGCGGGTCCGGCCATCGGTCGAGGTCATCAACGACATCAGCGGCGACATCGTCACCCTGTTCCGCGTGCTTCAGCGCTTTCCCGATGCATTGCTGCGCGAGTTCCGCTGGCGGCCGGCCGTGCGGTCGGAGTTCGACCGCCTGAAGGAATCCCGTGATTGCGACCTGCTCGACATCGAGCGGGCGGCGCGGTTCCTCTATCTCCAGACCCTGGCCTTCGGCGGCAAGATGGCGGGCCGCAGCTTCGGCGTCAGCCCCGGTTCACCGCACAACTTTGACCTGGCCCGCATCGAGCCGCGCTTGCGACGCCTTCATGACCGGCTGGCCGGGGTGGTGATCGAGAACCTGGACTGGTTGGCGGTCATCAGCCGCTATGACCGGCCAGGGACGCTCTTCTACCTCGACCCGCCGTATTGGGGCGGCGAGGGCGACTATGGCGCCGGGGTCTTCGTGCGCGGTGACTTCCAGCGGATGGCGGACAAGCTGCGCGCGATCGACGGGCGGTTCCTGCTGTCGATCAACGACCGGCCGGAGATCCGCGAGATGTTCGCCTGGGCCGACATCGAGGCGGTGCAAACGACCTATTCGATTGCGGGTGGGGACAAGTCGTCGCCGGCGGCCGAGTTGCTGATCGGCAAGGGCGTGGAGCTGGGGTCTGCTGCAGCTCAGGCCCGTCTGATCTAAGGCAGGGCATGCCCCCCGGTTTCGGATCGTTTCTGGGGGGATTTCAGGGGGGTGTTTGGCTTCTCAATCAACTAAGTAATTGAAAAGAATGGTGGACGCGACAGGGATTGAACCTGTGACCCCTACGATGTCAACGTAGTGCTCTCCCGCTGAGCTACGCGTCCGCCTGTTCTGCGGCCCGGCCGACTGATGTGTCGGTGGGCGGGAAGGCGGCGTCTATAACCCGCAGTTCGCGGGGGCCGCAAGAGGCTTGTGTCTTCTTTTTTCGGATTTTTTCGTTAGGCCGCGATCATGCGTTCGACCTCGTTCACCAGGTCGCGCAGGTGGACAGGTTTGGACAGGACCTTGGCCTGGGGCGTGGCTTGTGCGGCCGACAGGGCGACGGCGGCGAAGCCGGTGATGAACATGATGCGGATGCCCGGCTGGCGCACGGCGGCGACGCGCGCCACCTCGATCCCGTCGGCGCCGGGCATGACGATGTCGGTCAGCAGCAGGTCGTAGGGGCCCTGCTCCAGGGCGTCGATGGCGTCGTCCCCGTTTTCGCAGTCCACCACGGCGTGACCTGCGCGTTCCAGCGCGCGGGTCAGGAAACCTCGAAGCGAGCCGTCGTCTTCGGCCAGCAGAATACGCGCCATGCGGGGTCAAGTCCTTGAATACCGGGCGCGACCCTAGGCGCAGATCTGTAAACTCGCAGTGAAAATCACCGTGAGGGCGAGCGCGTAGAGGGCGCGGTCGGGGATAAATCAGGCTATGGCCAAGCCATGATCCCTTCGGCGACCGATGCGACCTTCAGTCTGACGCCCGCCCTGGCGGGGCGGACGACGTCGCTGGTGTTCGCCTCGCCTCATTCGGGCGGGCTCTATCCCGACGACATGCGGGCGGCGGAAGGGCTGTCGGAGGCGACCTTGCGCAGCGCCGAGGATGCGGCCGTGGATCGATTGCTGGCCGCCGGCGCTGCGGCGGGGGCGGTGTTGATCGCCGGTCGGATCGGGCGGGCCTATGTCGACCTGAACCGGGCGCCGGACGAACTGGACCCGATCCTGGTCCTCAACTGCCCCGAGGCGCCGCCGCCGGGTGCGAAGACCATGGCCGGCTATGGCGTCGTGCCGCGGCTCGCCGGGGACGGGACGGCGCTCTACGACCGTGGTCTGACGCTGGAGGAGGCGAGGGAGCGGGTGGCGCGCGTCCATGTTCCCTATCACGCCGCCCTGGGCGGTCTGATGCAGACAGCGCGTGACCGGCACGGACGCGCGGTCCTGATCGACTGGCACTCCATGCCGTCGCGCGCCACCGGGCCGAACGGACCGGACGTGGTGCTGGGCGATCGTCACGGAACCAGTTGTGCGACCGGGCTGACTCGCCGGTTACGGGCCCTGTTCGAGGCCATGGGCTGGCGCGTGGCGCTGAACCGACCCTATGCGGGCGGCTATGCGACCCAGATCTGGGGGCGGCCGGACGAGGGTTTCGAGGCGATCCAGATCGAGCTGAACCGGCGGCTTTACTGGGATGAGACGGCGGGCGGGCCTTCGGTCGGCTGGGCGCGCTGCCAGTCAGGTCTGAACCGGGTGATCGCGGCGCTGGGCGAAGACTTCGCCTGATCCTGGCTGCGGACCAAAAAAAAGCCGCGCCCGGGGGCGCGGCATATAAAGTCTATAGGGAGGAAACGCCCAGGAAGGGCATGACGCCCGGAGGCGTCGAAAGCCAAGTTAGGTTGCGGCGCACAAAATTTCAAGCGCCGATTTTTGACTCGTGATCACAGGCTGTTACGTAAATCCGTTTCGTCGTTACGCGGCGGAAAAGGGCGGATGCACACGAATCGTTCGCGGCTGCAATAAGACCAAAGTCGGGCCTAACTGCGCTCCAGCAGCCGTCTGGCCGCCCGCACGGCCCGCGCCGCCGGCGATCCGGCTTGCCGCCAGACCAGCAATCCGAAAGCCGAGATCACGCCCAGGGCCAGCCAGACCGGTCCGAACAGCCAGGCCGCCGCCGCCAGGGCGAAGTAGTAGCCGCGCACCCCCTGGCTGAACCCGCCCAGGGCCGGGTTCAGCACCTGGGCGACGGCGTGGCCGTAGGCGACGCGATCCGTCTCGGTGTGGATTTCGGGGGCGGCGCCGATCAGGGCCAGGGCGTAGTTCATCTGGCGCAGCGACCAGATGAAGTCGAGAAAACCGCGCGCCAGGCAGACCAGAACCAGGGCCAGCTTGGCCTCGAGGATCTTCATCGGCACCGCCTCGGCGCCGACGGCGGCGAAACCCTTCAGCGCGTTCTCGCCGCCGAACAGGATGCCGGCCACCGCCGCGATCAGCAGCAGGTTGGTCGAGGCGAAGAAGGAGGCCGAGTTGATCGAATGGCCCATCAGCTGGCTGTCGATCAGCCGCATCTCGCGATGGGTCATGGCCGTCATCCAGCTGTCGCGGACGATCAGCATGTCGTCGTTCAGCGAGCCGCTGCGCCGGGCGATCAGCTTCAGCAGCGGGCCATAGCCGAGCCATGCGGTGAAGAAGAGGAAAAGGGCGATCCAGTCGATCAGGGTCATGCCCTGTTGATGCCTTCAGTTCGGCCTAGGGAGCAAGGGCGAACGCCGCAGAAAGCCTGCCCTGAAGCTTGCTGTTCGGCGACGCAAAGCTTATCACGCGCGTCAAATCTCCCCGTTCGCACCTGCAACAAGAGCGCATCATGAACATCGACGCCATCCCGGTCGGCCCCAACGCGCCGTGGGACATCAACGTCATCATCGAGATCCCGCAAGGCGGCCTGCCGGTGAAGTATGAGATGGACAAGGAATCCGGCGCCCTGTTCGTCGACCGCTTCCTGCACACCGCCATGTACTATCCGGGCAACTACGGCTTCGTGCCGCACACTTTGTCGGACGACGGCGACCCCTGCGACGTCATCGTGCTGAACCCGACACCGGTGGTGCCGGGCTGCGTCATCCGCTCGCGCCCGATCGGCGTGTTGAAGATGGTCGACGAGGCCGGCGGCGACGAAAAGATCCTGGCCGTGCCGGTCGACAAGCTGAACCCCTATTACACCGAGGTCTCCAGCTACCGTCAGCTGCCCGCCATCCTGATCGAGCAGATCGAGCACTTCTTCACCCGCTACAAGGACCTGGAGAAGGGCAAGTCGGTCACGGTCAACGGTTGGGGCGACGCGGGCGAAGCCGCTGAACTGATCGCCGCCGGCATGGCCGCCCACCAGGCCAAGCTGGCCGCCAAGGGCGACGTCGCCGCCTGAGGCGACGCAGAGTCTGAATAAGAAGGCCCCGCTGGCGAACCGGCGGGGCCTTTTTCTTGGGCTCTATCGCTCGCCGTGTGAGTGCGGCTTTCTCCTCCCCATTTCATGGGGAGGTGGCGCGGCGCAGATATGCGCCGTGACGGAGGGGCTGCTTGGTTCCGTCGTCGCAAGCCCCTCCACCGCTACGCGGTCCCCCTCCCCACAAAGTGGGGAGGAAAGAGGGTCAGCCTTTGTTGCGGAACGCCGCGATCGTCTCGACTGTCTGGCGCACCTTGGTCTCGATCCCGGCCCAGTCCTTCGCCTGGATCGCCGCGTCGGTGATCAGCTTGGAGCCCATTCCCGCCGCCACGATGCCCGAGCCGAACCATTTGGCGATCGAGGCCTCGTCAGGATCGACGCCGCCGGTCGGCATGATCTTGGTCCAGGGCATGGGCCCCAGCACCGCCTTGACGAAGTCCGGCCCGCCGACCGAGGCGCCGGGGAAGAGCTTGACGATCTCGCAGCCCAGGGCCTGCGCCTCCGAGATGTCGCGCACCGAGCCGCAGCCCGGCGAATAGGCGACCTGACGGCGGTTGCAGATCTGGGCCACCTCGGGAACCAGGCAGGGGCTGATGACGAAGCGCGCGCCGGACGCCAGGTACAGCGCCGCCGTCGGCGCATCCAGGATCGAGCCGACGCCCATGATGATGTCGGGATCGGTCTGGGCGAACTGCTTCGACAGGGCGGTGAAGGTCTCCCAGGCGAAGTCGCCGCGGTTGGTGAACTCGACGGCCTTGGCCCCGCCGCGAGCGCAGGCGCGGATCACCTCTGCGCAGACCTCCGGGTCGGCGTGATAGAAGACCGGGACCACGCCCTGGGTTTCGAGGGCGGTCAGCACGCTGAGGCGGTCGTGTCGCATGGAGTCTCCTTCAGGCCTTGCAGCCCGCAGATCGGCGGTTCACGGCGCCCCCGTCAAGGGAGCGCCGATCAATCCCGGTAACCGGTCGCCTATTCGGCGGTCGCCAGCGTCACCAGGCGTCGGACCATGGCGCTGTCCTTGTCGGCCAGCGGGTCCAGCATGGTGAAGTGATCCAGCCCGTCCAGCACCTCGACATGGGTGTCGGCGCCCTTGCCGCCCCACTCGGCGGCCATGTGGCGGCTCTGGCGGATGAACTCGTTGCTTTCCGCTCCGCCGACCCAGCAGTCCAGCGTCCGTCCGCCCGGCGCCCCGCCGTTGGGGGCAGGCCAGTGGATGGGCGACAGGGCCCGCGCCGTCATGGCGTCCAGCCCCAGCGCCTGGTTCAAGGAGGTGTGGATCAGCGGTTCGATGTCGAACACGCCCGAGATGGCCAATGCCGCCCGCGCCCGCCCTTCGGACAGCATGCAGGCCGCCATGTGCCCGCCGACCGAATGGCCGAAGACCAGGGGCCGCTTGCTCGTGCGGTCGCGCACCATTTCGGTGGCCCGGCGCATCTCGCTGATGATGGCGCCGACCCTGACCGTCGGGGCCAGGTCATAGCCGGGGATGACCACGCTGATTCCGTGATCCAGCAGGGGCGGCGCCACCCAGGCGAACCAGGCCCGGTCCAGCGCCTGCCAGTAGCCGCCGTGGATGAAGACGGCGGTCGGCGACCCCGCGCCGGCGTCGAACCATTCCATCCTCTGACGCTCGCCGGGGCCGTATTCGTGGGTTTCCGGCCTCAGGGCGTCAATGACGCGGGCTGAATCTTCTCGCCATCGTTTCAGGATGGCCGGGTGTCCCGGCACCCGTTCCCGATTGTTGTACGCCGCCTCGTAATCGACTGGAGGGGCCGTCAGTGTCGCCGGAGCCTTACCCATGCCGTTTCCATCCGCTATGCACCTCCGCTTGAACGGGAGGTTCCGACCATGATGACCGCCATTTTCGTCTTCATCAAATGCGAGTTGGGCTACGCCAACGACGTCGCCGCCGATCTGGTCGACAATGTTGAAAACGTGTCGGAAGTTTACTCGACCTCGGGTCAGCATGACCTGCTGGCCAAGTTCCAGCTGCCGAAGGACGCCGACATCGGCACGTTCGTGACGAAACAGGTCCAGACCCGCCCGCACATCCGCGACACCTTCACCGTCATCACCTTCTCGCCCTTCCTGCCGTCGAAGAAATGACCGGACTGGTCCTTCTGGCGCCGGGCCTGCCCGATAGCCTGCTGACGCCGCTGAGGGCCTCGGGCCTGAGCTTGCAGACGCTGGATGGCGCCCCCGCCCTGGAACAGGCCGAGGCGGCGAGCGCCTATGTCGTCTTTGGCGGCAGTCCGGCCTCCGCCGCCCTGATCGATTCCCTGCCGAACCTGAAGATCATCGCCGTTCATGGCGTGGGCTATGACGGGGTGGACGTCGAGCACGCCTGCTCGCGCGGCGTGGTCGTGACCAATACCCCCGACGTCCTGACCGAGGACGTGGCCGATCTGGCCCTGGCCCTGACGCTGAACACTCTGCGGGCCCTGCCGATGGTCGAGCATCATCTGCGCAGCGGCCGCTGGGCGGCGGGCGAACGCGCGCCCCTGACCCGCCGGGCCAGCGCCCGGCGCTATGGCGTCCTTGGCCTGGGCCGCATCGGCGCGGCCATTGCACGACGGCTGGAGCCGCTGGGCGGATCGATCGCCTATCACAGCCGCCGTCCGGTGGCGGGCGCGCCCTACGCCTATTACGACAGCGCCCGGTCGCTGGCCGAGGCCGTGGACGTGCTGATCATCGCCACGCCCGGCGGGCCGACGACCGACCGGCTGGTCGACGCCGAGGTGCTGGCGGCCCTCGGCCCCGACGGCGTGTTGATCAATATCGCGCGCGGCGGGGTGGTGGACGAAGGGGCCCTGATCGCCGCCCTGACCGAGAATCGCCTGTTCGGCGCGGGCCTCGACGTCTTCGCCCATGAGCCCCGCGTGCCTCAGGCCCTGCTGGATCATCCGCGCTGCGTCCTGACGCCCCATGTCGGCTCGGCCACGGTCGAGACCCGCGCCGCCATGGCCGGGCTAGTGGTCGAGAACCTGTTGGCGGTGCTGTCGGGGCAGCCTGCAATCACGCCGGTGGTTTGACGGCGCTCCTGCGACGGGTCGCCCTGGCGGCGTCGGCCCGATCCGCCGCCTCGTCCTCGACCCCGACCTTTTCCTCCACCGCTGCCGAGAAGCGCTGAAAGGCGCCCAGGCCCACCAGCACGATCACCGCCGCCACCAGCAGGGCGGTGGGATAGATCAGCAAGGCCACGTCCTCGCGCGCCGTCTTGAACACCACGACCAGGGCCTCCAGGAAGATGGCGATGACGATGGTGGACAGAAACTTGGTCAGGCTGCGCCGCGCCTCGGCGGCGCTGCGCTTTTCCTTGTCGCGCTGGACCTCTTCCTCGAACAGGTACTTGGCCACGTCGAAAACGGCGATGGCGACGATGACATAGCCCAGCACGTCCAGCAGGGCGTCCACGCCCGAATGGTCCGGACTGACCACGGCGCGCAGGGCTTCGTCGACCCCTAGAAACACCAGGCCGAGCGCCAGAAGCAGCAACAACAGGCTGGCGCCGCCGAAGACGATGCGGGTCAGAAGAATCATGGACGGGCCTCTTTCGTGTCCTGGGCCAACGCTCCAACGGCCAAGGTGTTTCCGCATCCAAGGGACCGTAGCCAATCGCAACGGATTGCTGTTAGCGTGGCCTCAGGGAAACGCAGCAAGGGCACGCTAGATGGCCGATTTGGAGACGTTCCGCGCCGAGACGCGCGCCTGGCTGGAGGCCTACTGCCCGCCGGAGGTGCGCGGTCCGCGCGACGGCGACGAGGACTATGTCTGGGGCGGCCGCAACGCCGTGTTCAAGACGCCCGCGCACAAGCTCTGGCTGGACCGCATGGCCGAACGCGGCTGGACCGCCCCGGAATGGCCCAGCGAATACGGCGGCGGCGGGTTGTCCCGTGAAGAGGCCAAGGTGCTGGCCTCGGAGATGCGCCGCATCAAGGCGCAGATGCCTCTGGCCAGCTTCGGTATCTGGATGCTGGGTCCGGCCCTGCTGGCCTTCGGGACCGAGGAACAGAAGCAGCGCTTCCTGCCCCCGATTGTGCGCGGCGAGATCCGCTGGTGTCAGGGCTATTCCGAGCCCGGTTCCGGCTCCGACCTCGCCTCGATCCAGACCCGCGCAGAGGATCGCGGCGACCACTGGATCGTCAACGGCCAGAAAGTCTGGACCTCCTACGCCGACAAGGCCGACTGGATCTTCTGTCTGGTCCGCACCGACCCCGAGGCGCCCAAGCATCTGGGCATCAGCTTCGTCCTGTTCGACATGGCGACGCCGGGCGTCAGCACCCGCCCCATCACCCTGATTTCGGGCAAGTCGCCCTTCTGCGAGACCTTTTTCGACGACGTCCGGGTGGAAAAAGAGAACCTGATCGGGACGCTGAACCGCGGCTGGGACGTGGCCAAGGCCCTGCTGGCCCACGAGCGGACCATGATCGGCGCCATGGGCGACACCGGCGTCGGTCGTCCCTTGGGCCAGGTCGCGACGGACGCCTTGGGCGTGGACGAGGCCGGGCGTCTGGATGAACCCCTGCTTCGCGCCCGCATCGCCGACTACGATATCGACGCCGCCGCCTTCCGTCTGGCCATGGAGCGGGTGGGCGATCAGGTGAAGGCCAAGCAGGCCCATCCGGCCATCGCCTCCATGCTGAAATACTACGGCTCGGAACTGAACAAACGCCGCCACGAACTGGCCATGGCGGCGGGCGGCTCGGACGCCCTGGAATGGGAGGGCGACCGCTCGAAGGAAGGCCAGGCCGCCCGCGACTGGCTGCGCACCAAGGCCAACTCCATCGAGGGCGGCACCAGCGAAATTCAGCTGAACATCATCGCCAAACACCTGCTGCAACTGCCGGGAGCGTGACGCCACGCCCGCCGTCATCCTCGGGCCTGACCCGAGGATCGAGGGTTGCGCCGGACCGGACGCCGCCCGCTCGCCCCAACGCCCGATGCCCGGATCAAGTCCGGGCATGACGAAGAGAAAGTAGGATTGATGCCCCTGATCCTGACCGAAGAGCAGACCATGCTTCAGGACGCCGCTGACGGCTTCCTGAATGAACACGCGCCCATCGCCCACCTGCGCCAGCTGCGCGACAGCCGCGACCCGGACGGCGTCTCGCGCGACTTGTGGCGTGCCTTCGGCGAGATGGGTTTCGCCGGCGTCGTCATCCCCGAGGAAGACGGCGGCTCGGGCCTCGGCGCCGTCGAGGCGGGCGTCATCGCCGAAAGCCTGGGTCGCACCCTGACGCCCTCGCCCTTCATGGGCTCGTCGGTGCTGGCGGCAAGCGTGCTGAAGGCGGCGGGATCAGAGACGCAGAAGGCCTGGCTGGGCAGGATCGCCGCGGGCGAGGCCATCCTCAGCCTCGCCGTCGATGAAGGCCCCAAGCACGCCCCCGCCAAGATCGCCACGCGCGCCGAACGGTCCGGCAACGGCTTCAGACTGAACGGCGCCAAGGGCTTCGTCCTGGACGGCCACGTCGCCGACGCCCTGATTGTCGCCGCGCAGACAGATGACGGCCTGACCCTCTTCCTGATCAATCCGCAGACGCCCGGCGTCGCCGTCGAACGCACCGTCATGGTCGACGCCCACAACGCCGCCCGCGTCACCCTGACCGACGTGGTTGTGGACGCTGACGCCGTCATCGGCGCCGTGGGCGAGGGGCAGGGGCCGCTGGACGCCGCCCTGGTTCTGGGCCGCGCCTGCGCCGCCGCCTCTCTGGTCGGGGCGGGGGATCAGGCTTTCAAGGTGACGCTGGAATACCTGCGCACCCGCAAGCAGTTCGGCAAGCTGATCGGCGAGTTCCAGGCCCTGCAGCACCGCGCCGCCCACCTGTTCACCGAGCTGGAACTGGCCAAGGCCGCGACCCTGGCTGCCCTTCAAGCCATCGACGCGGGCCGCCCCGACGCCGAGCAGGCCGCCGGGATCGCCAAGGCCAAGGCCGGCCGCGTCGCCGAACTGGCGGTGCAGGAGGCGGTCCAGATGCACGGCGGCGTCGGCATGACCGACGAGTTCGACGTCGGCCTGTTCATGAAGCGCGTCCGCGTCCTGAACGAACTGCTGGGCGACGCGGGCTTCCACGCCGAACGACTGGCGCAGGCGCAGGGGTTCTAAATTCCTTCTCCCCTTGAGGGAGAAGGTGGCCTGCGGAGCAGGTCGGATGAGGGGTGTCAGCGCAGGGGCTCGCCATGGAGAAACCGTCCGACCGAAACCGCGCCTTCGCCCGCCGATCACGCGGGGCGATGACCGACACCGAGACAGAACTCTGGCGGGTTGCTCCGCGACCGACGACTGCACGGCATCAAGTTCCGACGGCAGGTCCTCATCGGCCCCTACGTCGCCGACTTCGCCTGTCATGCGCTGAAGCTGGTCATCGAGGCTGACGGGGGTGTCCATCGTCTGCGCGAGGAAGCGGATGCGAACCGTGACGCCTGGCTGGCCGAGGCGGGCTATACGGTTTGCGCTTCGACAACGCGATGATCCTGAGGAACCCGAACCTCGTGTTCGAGGCGATACGCGAACATATTCAACGGTGCCGCTCACACCCCTCATCCGTCTCGCTGCGCGAGCCACCTTCTCCCTCAAGGGGAGAAGGATGATGGGTTTGATCCAGGGCAAAGCTGAGCCGGGCCGGGGTGACGCATCGGTCTCGCCCGGCTAAACCTCCCGCAAGGGAGAAACCATATGACGCGATCCAACGCGCCCGCCTATCAGACCGGCTTCGCCAACCATTTCGCCACCGAGGCCGTGGAGGGCGCCCTGCCGGTGGGCCGCAACTCGCCGCAGCGCCCGGCCCTGGGCCTCTATGCCGAGCAGCTGTCGGGCGCCGCCTTCACCGCCCCGCGCGACCATAATCTGCGCAGCTGGCTCTATCGTCTGCGGCCCTCGGCCCAGCATGGGCCCTATCAGCCCTTCGCGCAGGGCCGCGTGCGCTCCGGCCCCTTCACCGAGACCCCGCCCAATCCCAACCGCATGCGTTGGGACCCCTTGACCATGCCGGATCAGCCGACCGACTGGGTCGAGGGCCTGACCACCTATGGCGGCAACGGCGACGCCGATTCCGGCGTGGGCGTGGGCGTCCACCTCTATGTCGCCAACCGCTCGATGGTCGATCGCGTCTTCTATTCCGCCGACGGCGAGCTGCTGATCGTGCCGCAGCAGGGGGCGCAGCGCTTCGTCACCGAGATGGGGGTGATCGAGGCGGGGCCGGGCCACGTCGTCGTCATCCCGCGCGGCGTGCGCTTCCGTGTGGAAGTCGATGGAGAAGTCCGCGGCTATGTTTGCGAGAACTACGGTTCGCCCTTCCGTCTGCCGGACCTCGGCCCCATCGGCTCCAACGGCCTGGCCAATCCGCGCGACTTCGAAACCCCGGTCGCCTGGTTCGAGGACGTGGATCGCCCGACCGAGTGCGTTCAGAAATACGGCGGCCTGCTGTGGGCCACGACCTTCGATCACAGCCCGCTGGACGTGGTCGGCTGGCACGGCAACTACGCCCCCTATCGCTATGACACGGCGCGGTTCAACACCATCGGTACGGTCAGCTTCGACCACCCGGACCCGTCGATCTTCACCGTTCTGACGAGCCCGTCGGACACGCCCGGCACGGCCAACTGCGACTTCGTCATCTTCCCGCCGCGCTGGATGGTGGCCGAGAACACCTTCCGTCCGCCGTGGTTCCATCGCAACGTCATGAGCGAGTTCATGGGGCTGATCTTTGGCGAATACGACGCCAAGGCGGGCGGCTTCGCCCCCGGCGGCGCCAGTCTCCACAACCGCATGAGCGGTCACGGCCCGGATCAGGCCAGCTGGAACGGCGCGACCCAGGCCGATCTCAAGCCGATGAAGATCGAGAACACCCTGGCCTTCATGTTCGAGACCCGGATGCCCATCCGCACCACGGCCTGGGCCGAGAAGACGCCGCTGATGCAGCTCGACTACGACGACTGCTGGACCGGGTTTGAAAAAGGAAAGGTCGGATGAAGCTGAAAGCTGTTCTGCTGGCGGCGGGCCTTGCCCTGGCCGCCTGTTCGCCGGCCCCGGCGCCTGAACCGGTGGTCCCGACGCCCGCCGAGGCCCCCGAGCCGCCGCCGACCATGAGCATCAGCACCTCGTCCTGCTCGTCGCGGGGCGGGCAGATGCAGCAGGTCGGACGGGCGCAGACCTGGCAGTGCGTGGTCAACTACGCCGACGCGGGCAAGCGCTGCACCGACGCCTCGCAATGCGAAGGCCAGTGCGAGATCGCGGGCAACAGCGGCGTCGCGCCGGGCGCCCGCGCGGTCGGTCAATGTCAGGCCGACAGCAACCGCTTCGGCTGCCGCACCACCGTCAAGGACGGCAAGGCCGAGGCCACCCTCTGCATCGACTGAGATGAAGACGCGAGGCGGGCGTCAGCCCGCCTCGTTGAACGCCACCCGCGCGGCGCCCAGCAGGGCGGCCTGCTTGTGCAGGATCACCTTGGTCGGGATGGCCTGCATATAGGGCTGGAACCGGCCCTTGCGCTCGAAGCGGGTGCGGAAGGGGCTGGCCTTGAGGAAGGGCAGGATACGCGGGGCGATACCGCCGGCGATATAGACCCCGCCGCGCGCCCCGGTGGTCAGGGCGATGTCCCCGGCCACGGCGCCCAGGATGGCGCAGAAGCGGGCCAGGGTGGCGCCGCACGGGCTGTTGGGGTCCTTCATCGCCGTCTCGGTGATCTCGGCGGGATCCTCGATGTGCGTCTCGCGCCCGTCGATCTCGGCCAGGGCGCGGTGCATGTTCAGCAGGCCCGGCCCGCAGATCAGGCGCTCGATCGACACCCGATCATAGCGTCGGCGCAGGATACGCAGGATCTCGTCCTCGACCGGATCGCCGGGCGGGAAACAGGCGTGACCGCCCTCGCTGGGCATGGCCATCTCCTTGCCGTGGGCGTCGCGCACCAGGGCCGAGACGCCGAAGCCGGTGCCGGGGCCCAGCACCGCCACCGTGGCGTGCGGGTCGCCGTCCACGGGTCCGCCCAGCGAGGCCAGCTGGTCCTCCGGCACGATGGGCGCGCCCCAGGCCAGGGCCTCGAAGTCGTTGATCAGCTTGACGGGGTTCAGGCCCAGGGTCTGAAGCTCGCCTTCCGACACCCGCCACGGCGAGTTGGTCAGGTCGATCTCGCCGTCCGTCACCGGTCCGGCCACGGCGATGACGCCGCCGGTCGGCTTGATGTCGCAGCCGTCGAGGAAGGCCTTCACCCCGCCGAGGAAGGTGGGGTGCTCCGAGGCCGGGAAGCTCTCATGGTGCTCCAGAACCGGGCGGCCGTCGACCATGCGGGTCAGGGCGAAGCGGGCGTTGGTGCCGCCGACGTCGCCGACGAGGAGGATCTTGTCATTCATGGGTCGTTTCCTGCGCTCGGTTGGGCGGATCAGGCGTCCACCGTCCGGTCGACGAAGTTGGGGTTGGGCGGGGTGTCTGTATGGCCGCCGACCCCGGCGGGCACGGCGAAGCAGACGGTCGCGCCCTGCTCGGCTGTCGTCACCACATGGCGGAAGGCCCCGAACAGTTCGCGGCCATAGCCCCAGGACGCGCCCTCGGCGTTGGCGGTCGAACGGACGGCCAGGGGGCGCGCGGTCAGATCGGCCACGCCTACCGTGGTCAGCACCCCGGCCTCGGCGTCCAGACGGATGATGTCGCCGTCGCGCACATGGGCCAGAGGGCCGCCGGCCAGGGCCTCGGGCGAGACGTGGATGGCGGCGGGGGTCTTGCCGCTGGCGCCCGACATGCGGCCGTCGGTGACGAAGGCGACCTTGAAGCCCTTGTCCTGCAAGACGCTGAGCGCCGGCGACAGGGAGTGCAGTTCCGGCATGCCGTTGGCCTTCGGGCCCTGGAAGCGCAGCACCAACACCACGTCGCGGTTCAGCTTGCCGTCCTTGAAGGCCTGCAAGGCGTCTTCCTGGGTCTCGAACACGGCGGCGGGGGCCTCGACGATGCGGTTCTCGGGCTTGACCGCGGAGATCTTGATCACCGCCCGGCCCAGGTCGCCTTGCACCAGCCGCAAACCGCCCTCGCGGTCGAAGGGATCGGAGGCGGGGCGCAGAATGTCGCGGTCCAGACTTTCCGACACGCCGTCGCGCCAGACCAGTTCCCCGTCGATCAGCGACGGCTCCTGGAAATAGGCCTCGATGCCCTGACCCATGACGGTCACGACGTCGGTGTGGATATTGCCCGCCTGCGCCAGCTCACGCGCCACAAAGGCCACGCCGCCTGCAGCCTGGAAGGCGTTCACGTCGGCCGAGCCGTTGGGATAGACCCGCGCAAGCAGCGGCGTCACCGAAGACAGCTGGTCCATGTCGGTCCAGTCGATCAGCACCCCGGCCGCCCGCGCCATGGCGACCAGATGGATGGCATGGTTGGTCGATCCGCCGGTGGCCAGCAGGGCCACGATCATGTTGACGATCGACTTCTCGCTGATGACGTCGGCCATGCGGCTCTCGCCCGAGCGGGCCAGTTCGACGGCGCGCTTGGCGGCGGCGGCGGTCAAGGCGTCGCGCAGACCCGTCTCCGGATGGACGAAGGCGGTCGAGGGCAGATGCAGCCCGCCCAGCTCCATCATCATCTGGTTGGAGTTGGCCGTGCCGTAGAAGGTGCAGGTGCCGGGCGAGTGATAGCTGCCGATCTCGCTGGCCAGCAGGGTGGTGCGATCCACCAGGCCTTGCGCGTATTCGGCGCGGACACGGGCCTTTTCGGCGTTGGGAATGCCCGACGGCATCGGCCCCGCTGGCGCGAAGACGACCGGCAGGTGCCCGAACGCCAGGGCCCCCATGAACAGACCCGGCACGATCTTGTCGCAGACGCCGAGCATCATGGCGGCGTCAAAGGCGTCGTGGGTCAGGGCCACGCCCGTCGCCATGGCGATGGCGTCACGACTGAACAGCGACAGCTCCATGCCTGGGCGGCCTTGGGTGACGCCGTCGCACATGGCCGGGGTTCCGCCGGCCACCTGGGCCGTGGCGCCGACCTCACGCACCGCCTTGCGGATCACGTTGGGGAAGCGCTCGAACGGCTGATGCGCCGACAGCATGTCGTTGTAGGCGGTGACCACGCCGACATTGGGCTTGGACCCGTCCATGGCCGTCAGCTTGTCGGCGATGGTCTGGCCGGCAAACGCATGCGCCCAGTTGGCGCAGCTCAGCTTGGCCCGTCCGGCGCCGCTGTCGCGGGCGGCGTCCATGCGGCGCAGATAGTCGGCGCGGGTCGCCTTGCTGCGTTCGGTGATGCGGGCGGTGACTTCCGCCACCACAGGATTGAGCGCCATCAGACAGCCTCCGTCCAAAGCACTTCGAGGGGAACCTTGGCCGCGATCATTGCGGCGATGGGGTGGATGCGCGGATCGCCCGCCGCCTCGCGTTCGAACACGGCGCGCTTCTTCGCGCCGGTCAGGGCCAGGACCACGCGGCGGGCGGAAATCAGATAGGGCAGGTTGATCGACAGGCGTTCCTGCGGCGGGGCCATCCCGTCCCGGCCCGGCGGCACGCCATAGACGGCGGGCTTCAGGTTCGGCGTCAGCAGGGTCTTCAGTGTCGGGCTTTCGGGGAACATGGAACAGATATGCCCGTCCTCGCCCATGCCCAGCAGGACGGCGTCCAGACGCGCGTCGTCAGTCGCCAGCGCCTTCGACGCCTCGGCGGCGGCGCGGTCCACGGTGACCGAGGGCGCATAGAGCGGCAGGAAGCGCGCGGCGGCGGCGGGGCCGGTCAGCAGGGTCCGCTTCATCAGGGCCGCGTTCGAGTCCGGCGAGGTCTCGGGTACATAGCGTTCGTCCACCAGGGTCGCCGTGACCTTCGACCAATCCAGATCGGCTTGCGCCAACCGCGCATAGACGGGCGAGGGGGTCGATCCGCCCGCGCCGGCGAAGACCGCGCGGCCCTGGGCGGCGACGCCCTCGGTCAGGGCTTCGGCCAATCGCGCGGCGGCGGCCTCGGCCCAGGCGGCGGCGTCGGGGAAGGTTTCGATGGCGGGACTACTCATCGCGCGTGTTCCACTTGCGCCCGGTCCGCGACAGCAGCAGGTCCGCCGCCTCCGGTCCCCAGGTTCCCGCTGCATAGTCCAGCGGTCTGAAGTTCGCGCCCGACCAGGCCTCGGACACCTCGTCGACCCACTTCCACGCCTGCTCGGCCTCGTCGCGGCGCACGAAGAGGGTGCTGTCGCCATGCATGGCGTCCAGCAGCAGCCGCTCGTAGGCGATGCGGCGGCGCGGCGGGGCCGCGTCCTTGCCGTTAACGCCCCAGGACAGGCTCATCTTGATCGGCTGCAGCTGCATGCGCTGATCCAGCCCCGGCTTCTTGTTCATCACCGACAGCGAGATGTCTTCCTCGGGCTGCAGTTCGATGACCAGACGGTTGGCTTCGATCGCACCCCGGTCGCCGTGGTCGAAGATCGAGTGAGGCACCGGCTTGAACTGGATGACGATCTCGGTGCGCTTTTCCGGCAGGCGCTTGCCGGTCCGCATGAAGAAGGGCACGCCCGCCCAGCGCCAGTTGTCGATGTCGGCGCGGATGGCGACGAAGGTTTCGGTGTCCGAGGCCTGACCGCGTTCCTCCTGATAGGCCTTGGCCGGCTTGCCCTCGCTGGACCCGGCCACATACTGACCGCGCACGGTGACGCGCTCGGCTTCTTCCAGGGTGATGGGGCGCAAGGAGCGCAGCACCTTGACCTTCTCGTTGCGCACCGAGTCCGGGTCGAGGTCGCTGGGCGGCTCCATCGCCACCAGACACAGCAGCTGCAGCATGTGGTTCTGCAACATATCCCTGAGGGCGCCGTATTCGTCGTAATAGGGCCAGCGGTCGCCGACCCCGACCGTCTCGCCGACCGTGATCTGGACGTGATCAACCGTCAGATTGTTCCACAGCGGCTCGAAGATGGTGTTGCCAAAGCGAAGCGCGATCAGGTTCTGCACCGTCTCCTTGCCCAGGTAGTGGTCGATGCGGAAGACCTGACGCTCGTCGAAGGCATGGGCCACGGCGTCGTCGATTTCGAGGAAGCTCTCCAGATCACGCCCGACCGGTTTCTCCAGCACGATGCGGCAGTTCTTCTCGGCCAGGCTCGCCGCCTTCATCGCCGTGACGATGCGGCCATAGAGCGAGGGCGACACCGCGAGGAAGGAGGTCACCTCGCCGTCGCCGCACTTGGCCTTCAGCGGAGCCAGGCTGGCCGGGTCGGTGGCGTCCACCGCCAGATAGTCGAGGCGGGCCTTCATCCGGGCCCAGGTGGCGTCACTCCAGCCGCCGTCGGCCTCGGCGCGGGCCTTCACCGCCTCATGGACCTTGGCGACATATTCCTCGGCGCTCTCGGTCGAACGGGCGGCGCCGATGATCTTCAGATCGTCCGGAAGCAGGCCGTCGTGGTCAAGAAAATAGAGCGAAGGCAACAGCATCCGCATGGCGAGGTCGCCGCCGCCGCCGAACAGAATCAGTGCCGCCATTCGTCCCGTTCCTCCCTGGTCCCGACGCGCGGGATATTCGCCTCAAGGCCTAGGCTTCGGTCTTGGCCGCTTCCGCGCGCTTCGCCAAGACGACCAGTACGTCCTGAAACACCATGTTACGGGCATGGAGAAGGACGAGCAGGTGATAGATCAAATCCGCCGCCTCGCTGGCGAGTTCCGCTTCATCGCCCGCCGCGCCCGCCAGAGCCGTCTCCACGCCCTCCTCGCCGACCTTCTGGGCCGCGCGTTTGGGGCCCTGGGCGATCAGGCGCGCGGTCCAGCTGTCATTGGGATCGGCCTGGGCGCGAACCTGAATGGTGCGTTCCAGGCGGCCGATGCGGCCCAGCCCGGGCGCGTCCTCGTCGCCGAAGCAGCTGACGCGGTTCAGGTGACAGGCGTTGCCGACCGGGCGGACCTTTACCACCACGGCGTCGCCGTCGCAGTCGGGCGTTACCGAGACGACATTGAGGAAGTCGCCCGAGGTCTCGCCCTTGCGCCACCGCCCGCCGCGCGAGCGCGAGAAGAAGGTGGCTTGGCCGCTGTCCAGCGTCTCGCGCAGCGCCGCCTCGTCCATATAGGCCAGGGTCAGCACCTGCAGGGTGTCGGCGTCCTGCACCACGGCGGGGATCAGGCCGTCGCCCTTGGCGAAGTCGATCTTGGAAATGTCGAGGGTGTTGGCGAGGGTCATGCGTTTGATCCGCTCATCCCCGCGGAGGCGGGGACCCAGGTTTGAGCCATCTGACGGACGGCGGCCTTGTTCGCGAAACCCAAGGCGTGGCGTTCGTCGCCAAAGCACTGGGTCCCCGCCTCCGCGGGGATGAGCGGGAAAAAGGAGGTCATATCCTCACCTCCACGCCTTGCGTGTCCAGGTAACGTTTGAGATCGGGGATCGCGATCGCGCCCGAGTGAAAGACACTGGCGGCCAGGGCCCCCGACACGTCCGCTTCAAGGAACACATCGCGGAAATGCTCGACCGCCCCGGCCCCGCCGGACGCCACCAGGGGAATGGTCAGCCGCCGCCGCGCCTCGGCCAGTTGGGCGATGTCATAGCCGCGCCGCACCCCGTCCTGATCGATGCAGTTCAGCACGATCTCCCCGGCGCCGAGGCTTTGCGCCTCGACGATCCAGTCCATGGTCAGCCTGCCCGCGCCGCGCCGGGCGTCGGGATCGCCGGTGTATTTGTGCACTCGCCATTCGCCGTCCTGAAAGGCGCTGTCGACGCCGACGACGACGCACTGCCGCCCCAGCCGCGCGGCCATCTCGCCGATCAGTTCGGGGCGTTCCAGCGCAGGGGAGTTGATCGACACCTTGTCGGCCCCGTGGTCCAGACAGCGCGCCGCCTGCTCCACCGTGCGAATGCCGCCCGCGACGCAGAAGGGGATGTCCAGCAGCCGGGCGATGTCCTGAACCCAGCCATAGTCCAGCGTCCGCCCCTGCGGGCTGGCGGTGATGTCGTAGAAGACCAGTTCGTCGGCGCCCGCATCGCGATAGCGCGCGGCCAGTTCGGCGGCGTCGCCCATGTCGACGTGACCCTCGAACCGCACGCCCTTGACCACTCGTCCGTCCTTGACGTCCAGGCAGGGGATAATGCGTCTCGCCGTCATGACGCCACGGCCTTCAGCGCCTCAGCCACGGTGAATCGGCCCTCATAGATGGCCCGCCCGACGATGGCCCCGTCGCAGCCCAGATCGCGCGCGGCGGTCAGGTCGGCCAGCGACGCCACCCCGCCCGAGGCCTGGATCTTCAGTTCGGGCCGACGCGCCAGGGCTTCGCCCAGCAGGTCGAGATTGGGCCCGGTCAGGGCGCCGTCTCGGCCCACGTCGGTCATCAGCACATGGGTCAGCAGGTCGGACGGATAGCGCGCCAGCACGCTCCACAGATCGACCCCCGCCGACTGGGTCCAGCCCTTCAGCGCCGGCACCGGAACCCCGTCCTCATATTTCACGTCCAGCGCCAGGGTGATGCGCTCCGACCCGAACCGATCCAGCCAGGCCAGCACCTCGTCGGACTTCGTCACAGCCAGCGACCCGACCACGACGCGGCTGACGCCCGCCTCCAGCAGACGCTCGACATCGGCCTCGGACCGCACGCCGCCGCCCGACTGGATTTTGACCGCGACGGACCCCGCCAGCTCGCCGATCAGGCCGTGCTGCATGGCGCGCCCGGCCTCGGCGCCGTCCAGATCGACGACGTGGACCCAGTCGGCCCCCTCAGCCGCGAAGGCCGCCAGACGCGCGGCCGGGACCTCGTCATAGCGGGTCACCTGATCGAACCGCCCGTGCATCAGCCGCACGCAGACGCCGTCCTTCAGGTCGATGGCGGGATAGACGATCATGCGGGCAACTCGAGGAAGTTCTTCAGGATACGCGCGCCCGCAGCGGCGGACCGTTCCGGGTGGAACTGGCAGCCCCAGCGGTTGCCCATGTTGACCACGGCGGGGACAGGGACGCCGTAGTCGGCGGCGGCGAGGGTCGTTGGGCCGTCGGGGCAGACGAAGCCATGGACGAAATAGGCCCAGTCGCCATCCTTGATCCCCTCCAGCAACGGATCGGGACGACGGATGGTCAGCCGGCTCCAGCCCATGTGCGGCGAGGGGCGAGACGGAGCGGGCGCGATGGCCTCGACCCGACCGGGGATCAGACCCAGCAGGTCGGCGCCCCCATCTTCGGCGCTGGTCTCGAACAGCAACTGCTGGCCCAGGCAGACGCCCAGCAGCGGACGCTGGAACCGTCGCAACGGCTCGACCAGACCCAGGGCGTTCAGCCGCTGCATGGCATAGCCCGCCGCCCCGACGCCGGGCAGGATGACCCGCTCGGCATCAATCAGATCGGCGGGATCGGCGGTGATCCGCACCCGCGCGCCCAGCCGCTCCAGCGCGAACCGCACCGAGGCGACATTGCCCGCGCCGTAACCGATCAGGGTGACGCTGCTCATCTATTCACCGCCCATCCCCGCGGAGGCGGGGACCCAGTGAGAGCCACGCACGCCGCCCTTGGCTTCAATGCGGTCGAGACGGTCGCTGTCGCGCGTGAGGCCAAAGGACTGGGTCCCCGCCTCCGCGGGGATGAGCGGAAACGGAACGCTCATCACAGCACCCCCTTGGTGCTCGGCACGACATCGCCCTGGACCCGGATGGCCTGAAGCAGGGCGCGGCCCAGGGCCTTGAACACGGCCTCGGTCTTGTGGTGGTCGTCGTCGCCGGTGACGCGGACGTGGATGGCCGCGCCCAGGCTCTCGGCCAGCGACCGGATGACGTGGGCCGTCAGGTCGGTGCGATAGTCGCCGATGAAGGGGGTGGCGAACGTCCCCTCGAACACCGGATAGGGCCGTCCCGAGAGGTCGATGGAGACCGCCGCATTGGCCTCGTCCATCGGCAGGACGAAGCCGTAGCGGGCGATGCCCTTTCGCTCGCCCAGCGCCTGCTTCAGCGCCTGCCCCAGGGCAATCGCGCAGTCCTCGATGGTGTGGTGCGGGTCGGTGTGCAGGTCGCCTTCGCACGACAGGCGGATGGAGAATCCGCCGTGCGCCGCCACCTGTTCGATCATGTGGTCGAAGAAGCCGACCCCGGTGGCGATCGTCACCGGCCCGGCGCTGTCCAGATCGACGGCGCAGACGATGCGGGTTTCCTTGGTGTCGCGCACGGCCTGTCCGACGCGGGTGCGGCGGACCTTGGGGGCGGCGGCGCCCAGGGCCACCAGCAGGCGGTCGTTGACCTCGGGCTTCAGCGAGACGGGCAAGCGCACCCGTTCGCCGGCTTCATCAGCGCTCAGGCCGAAACGGCGCAGGTCGGCGATGACGGCGGCCGGATCGGAGGGCCGGGCGATGATCACCGGCCCGACCCCGGCCTCCAGCGGCATCAACCGCGACAAGGCCTCCACCACGCGGGCGCGCTCGCGCCGCACCCCGTCGATGCGCTCGGTGGTTTCAATCATCCGTGACGGGTCCAGCGCCTGTAGCGCCAGCCGCACCGAGACCTCGGGCAGGGCGTAGGGCTCCAGCACGCTCGCCAGCCGCGCCAGCGTCTGCAATTGCGCCACCGCCGCCCCGACCCGCGCCCCGGCCAGACCATAGGCCAGCGACAGGCTGCGCAGGACGATCAGGTTGGCGTGGTCTTTCGCGACCGTCGCCGCTGACGCCGCCTCGGCGAACTCGACCAGGCCCTCGTCCACCACCAGCAGGGCGGGGGCGACGCGCTCCGCCATTTCAGCCACCGCCTCGGGCGAGCCCAGGGCGCGGATGACCACGGCGGCGACCTCGACCCCTTCGGCCGGACGGGCGTAAAGCGCCGCCAGTCCCAGATAGGGCTCGGCCTCCGGCGCTTGCACCTTCAGTCCGTCGCGGGCGGCCAGACGCCAGACCAGTTCCAGCCCGTGCGTCAGGCCGCGCACCGGCAGCACCTGATCGGCGGCGACGCCGTAAAGCTCGGCCAGACGGGCGCCCAACGCGGTCGGGTCGGCCGGATAGCGGTCCAGACCCTCGCCGCCCGACACCAGCGGGGGATAGGGGGCGGGCAGGGTCACGCTTCGGTCCTCAGATCGGCGGCCCGCGCGTGGGCCTCCAGCCCCTCCATTCGCGCCAGACGGGCGGCGACGGGGGCGAGGGCGGCGGCGCCGGCTTGCGTCACCATCTGCACCGACATGGTGGTCATGAAGCTGGCGGTGGTGACGCCGCCCAGGGTCCGCGCCCCGCCGTCGGTCGGCAGGACGTGGCTGGGCCCGGCGGCGTAGTCGCCCAGCGTCTCGGCCGCCCATTGCCCCACGAAGACCGCCCCGGCGGCGGTGATCCGCTCCACCAGCCGCTCGGCCTCCTCGGCCTGAATCGACAGGTGTTCAGGGCCGTAGAGGTTGGCCACGAAGCAGGCCTCGGCCATGTCGGCCACGCGGATAGCGCGGGCCTGCTCCAGCGAGGCGCGGGCGATCGCGGCGCGGGGCAGGGTCTCCACCTGACGCTCCACCTCGGCCCTGATCTCGGTCAGGGCCGTGCCGCTGTCGGACACCAGAATGACCTGCGCGTCGGCGTCGTGCTCGGCCTGGCTCAACAGGTCGGCGGCGACGATCTCGAAGTCGGCGTCGCGGTCGGCGATGACCAGCAGTTCCGACGGCCCCGCCGGCATGTCCTGCGCAGGCCCGTTCGGCAGGCTGGACGCATAGCGCTTGGCCTCGGCCACATAGGCGTTGCCGGGGCCGAACAGCTTGTCGACCGGTTCGATCACGCCCGCCTCCAGCTCGACGCCGAAGGTCAGGGCCGCAATGGCCTGCGCCCCGCCCAGCAGCCACAGCTCGTCCAGACCCGCCTCGGCGGCGGCGACGATCATGGCCGGGTGGACCGAGCCGTCCTTCGACGGTGGGGTGACGGCCACGCGCCGTCCGACTCCGGCCACGCTCGCCGGAATGGCCAGCATCAGCAGGGACGAAAACAGCGGCGCCGTGCCGCCGGGGACATAGAGACCGGCCGAGCCGATGGGCCGCCAGACCAGTTTCGACTTCACGCCCGGCGTGGTCTCGATGAAGGCGGAGTCCTCGGGCCGGGTCGCGGCGTGGAAGACCCGCACATTGTCGGCGGCTACCCGCAGGGCGCGGGCGGCGGCGGGGGGCAGGTCGGCGCGCGCTTCGGCGGCGGCCTTCTCGGTGATCTCCACCCGGCGCGGCGCGGCGCCGTCCAGCTTGATGGCCCAGTCGGTCACGGCCTGTCCGCCGCGCGCTTGCACGTCGTCGAAGATTTCGCGCACCACGCTGGTGACGAAGCCCTCGGTGCGTTGCTGCGGGCGGGCCAGCGCCGCCTGACGCCCGGCGGCGTCCAGCTTGTTCCAGTCGATACGCTTCATCACATCATCTTCTCGATTGGCAGGACCAGGATGGCCGAAGCCCCCGCCGCCTTCAGCTTCTCCAACGTCTCCCAGAAGACGGCTTCCTGACAGACGGCGTGGACGGCCACGGCGTCGTCGCGGCCCGACAGGGGCATGACGGTAGGCGAGCCGGCGCCTGGCAGGATGGCGGTGATCTGATCCAGCGCCGAGCGCGGGGCGTTCAGCATGACGTACTTGGCCCCCTGCGAGGACACGACGCCGGCCATCCGCTCGATGATGGAGTCCAGCAGGTGTTGCAGCCCGGTTTCCGGCGCGCTCGGTGACTTGATCAGCACCGCCTGACTGTCCAGCACCGTCTCCTTGGCCATCAGGCCGTTGGCCTCCAGCGTCGCCCCGGTCGAAACCAGATCACAGATGGCCGAGGCCAGCTTCAGCCGCGGGGCCACCTCGACCGCGCCGCGCATGGTGACGATGTCGGCGCGCACGTCGCGGTCGTTGAGGAAGCGGCGCAGGATCTTGGGGTAGGAGGTGGCGATGCGCAGCCCGTCCAGCGACTGCGGCCCGGCATAGTCGAGCGTCGGCGGCACGGCGATCTTCAGGGTGCAGCGGCCAAAGCCCAGCGGCATGACCACCTCGGCGTTCGGCCCGCCGTTCCTGACCTCCTCCAGCACGTTCTCGCCGACGATGCCGAGGTCGCAGACTCCGTCCGCCACAAAGGTCGGGATGTCGTCGTCGCGCACCCGCAGCAGGTCGATCGGATAGTTCTCGATCCGGTACAGTAGTTCGTTGTTGCCCTTGACGACCCGCAGGCCCGCGTCGCGGACCAGGTCGAGGCTGCGTTCGGCCAGGCGGCCGGATTTCTGGACGGCGATGCGTAGCCGCCCCTGCACGGTGCTCATGATCTCAACTCAGGCTTTCAGTCTGTCCAGCACCAGGCGATAGCCCTGGTGCGGCATGTCTTTGAGGGAACGCGCGACGCGCACCACGGTTGTCGGGCTGGCCGAGGCCTCCACCGCGATCTCGCGATAGGTCTTGTCCCCGCCGTCCAGCAGCCGCGCCACCTGCCACCGCTCGGCGAAGGCGCGCAGCTCGGCGGGGGTGCACAGGTCCGACAGAAAGGCGTCGGCCTCCGCCCGCGTCTGCAGCGAAAGCAGGGCGTCCAGCAGGGCGGTCTTGGCGGCGTCGGTGCTCATGGCGCGTTCCATTATGCTGTAACAATGGAACGGTCAACCGGCTTTCCTCCCTGTCGCGCAGCGATGGGCAGGTGGCGCGGCGGCGAAGCCGACGTGACGGAGGGGGCGCCCGGCGTCGGCCGATTGCGCCGCCCCCTCCACCACTATCGTGGTCCCCCTCCCCATGAATGGGGAGGAAAGGCGATGGCGCTTCGCCCTGGACGTCTCTATCTGCGTTGCCATGACCAAGGTTCTGATCATCGGCGCGGGACACGCGGGGGGCTCGGCGGCGGCGCTGCTGAGGCAGTATGGCTTTGAGGGCGAAATCGTCCTGGCGGGCGAGGAGGCGGCGGCGCCCTATCAGCGGCCGCCCCTGTCCAAGGCCTGGCTCAAGGGCGAGGCGGGTCTTGAGGACCTGCTGCTGCGCCCCGAGAGCTTCTACGCCGAGCAGAAGATCGACCTGCGCACCGGCGTCACCGCCACGGCTATCGACGCAGCCGCGAAATCCGTCACTTTCGCCGACGGGACGGTCGAACCCTACGACGTGCTGATTCTGGCCGCCGGCTCTACGGCGCGTCGCCTGGCCATCCCCGGGGCTGATCGCTCCGACCTTCTGGAACTGCGTACGCTTGAGGACGCCGAGCGTCTGAAGGCCGCGCTGTCTCCCGGCAAGCGGCTGGCCGTCGTCGGCGGCGGCTATGTCGGGCTGGAGGCGGCGGCTTCGGCCCGCGCCCTCGGCGCCGAGGCCGTGGTGATCGAGCGCATGGACCGGGTGCTGGCGCGTGTGGCGTCGGAAACTCTGTCGATCTTCTTCACCGATCTGCATCGTCGCCACGGCGTCGAAATCCTGACCAGCGCCGAGGTCTCGGGCTTCGAGGACGGCGGCGTGCGTCTGGCTGACGGCGGCCTGATCACGGCCGACGCCATCCTGGTCGGCGTCGGCGCCCTGGCACGCGAGGTTCTGGCGCGGACAGCCGGTCTGGCCTGTGAGAATGGCGTGGTCGTGGACGAGGCGGCGCGCACCAGCGATCCTTCCATCTACGCCATCGGCGACGTGACCCACCGGCCCATTCCTGTCCACGGCGGGCGCATGCACCGGCTGGAAAGCGTACCCAACGCCCTGGAACAGGCCAAGCAGGCCGCCGCCGCCATCGTCGGCCGCGCCGCGCCCGCGCCCGAGGTGCCGTGGTTCTGGTCGGACCAGTACGACGTCAAGTTGCAGATCGCCGGCCTGCCCTTTGACGCCGACCGTCAGGTCGTGCGCGGCGATCCGGCCAGCGGCGCCTTCGCCGTCTTCCATCTGAACGGCGATCGCATCCTCTGCGTCGAGGCGGTCAACGCCCCGGCCGAATTCATGGGCGGGCGCCTGCTGATCGGCAAGGCGACGCCGGTGGACGCGGTCCTGCTGGCCGATCCCGCGATGTCGATGAAGGCGGTGGCGAAACCGGCCTGAGGGCGCGGTGATGGCGTCAGTGTGACATCCCTGCCGCAATTGCGATTTAGTCGCAGGAGTCAGATTGTCGCAGGCGGAAAAACTGATATTGCGAGCCGGTCTCAAAACTAACCGACTGGTTCCTCCCCATGTCCGACGCTCGTTCCTCCGCCCTCAAGGCGCTTTTGTTCGCCTCCAGCGCCGCCGGCATGCTGTGCGCCGTGCCCGCCATGGCCGCTGACGAAGCCCCGATCGCCACGGCGGACATCACGCAGGACGCCACCACCCTGAGCGCCGTCGACGTGCATGGCCAGCGCGCCAAGCGCGAACCCAAGGACCCGACCTTCGTCGCCCCCCTGGTCGACACGCCGCGTTCCGTCACCGTGATCCCGCAACAGATCATCGAGCAGACCGCCGCCACCTCGCTGCAGGACATCCTGCGCACCTCGCCGGGCATCACCTTCGGCGCCGGGGAAGGTGGACAACCCCTGGCCGACCGCCCCTTCATCCGCGGCCAGGCCTCGGGCAACAACATCTTCGTTGACGGCATCCGCGACACCGGCGGCCAGCAGCGTGAAGTCTTCAACCTCGAGCAGGTCGAAGTCATCAAGGGACCGGACTCGGTCTATTCGGGCCGCGGCTCGGGCGGCGGCAGCATCAACCTGGGCTCCAAGGCCCCGCGCCTGCAGAACTTCGTCCACGGCTCGGTCGGCGCCGGCACTGACAACTATGTGCGCGGCACGGTGGACGCCAACTGGCAGGTCAGCTCGACCGCGGCCATGCGCTTGAATCTCATGGTCGGGCAGGGCGACGTCGCCGGTCGCGACTCGGTCGATTTCGACAAGTGGGGCATGGGCGCGGCCATCGCCGCCGGCCTCGGCACGCCGACGACGGTGACCGCCAGCTACTATCACCTCGACAGCGATCAGATGCCCGACTACGGCATCCCGCTCTACACCAAGCTGGCCGGCGCCAACGGGCCGCGCCCGGACGCCTCGGGCGTTCTCGACGTGCCCTATGACAGCTTCTACGGCCTCAAGGCGCGCGACTATCTGAACAATACGGTCGATACCCTGACCCTGGATATCGAACACCGCTTCAGCGATGCGCTCGCCCTGCGCAACGTCACCCGCTACTCGCAGACGCTGAACGACTACATCGTCACCAACCCCGGCGACGGCGGCACGGCCCAGAACATCGGCGGCGTCTGGTGGATGAAGCGTGGTCTGAAGTCGCGCTGGAACCCGGCCGAAACCCTGGCCAACGTCACGGATCTGCACGGTTCCTTCTTGACCGGCGCCATCAAGCATAACTTTGATGTTGGTCTGGAGCTGTCGCGCGAGAAGAACCGCAACGCCGGCTACAATGTGACCACCCTGACGGGTACGGCCTGCCCGGCGCCGCTGACGGGCCTGGATTGCACCCAGGTCTATAACCCGAACCCGAACGATCCCTGGACCGGCACGATCACGCGCGGAAACGTCAGCCACAACACGACCGACAGCATCGGCGTCTACGCCTTCGACTCGATGGCGTTCGGCGAGAAGTGGATCCTGAACCTCGGTCTGCGCTGGGATGACTATTCGGTCGAAGGCGCGGATTGGGTCAATGTCGGCACGCCCGCCGTTCCGACCCTGACGCCGCGTAGCGGCGACTGGGACTTCGTCAACTATCAGGTCGGCCTGGTCTACAAGCCGACGACCAACAGCAGCATCTACGCCTCCTACGCCACCTCCTCGACGCCGCCGACCATTTCGGCCGGCGACCAGAACAACGGCAGCGGCCTGGGGACGGGCAATCTGGCCACCGAATTGCTGGACCCGGAAGAGACGCAAAGCTTCGAGATCGGGGCCAAGGCCAACCTGTTCGGCGACCGTCTGGCCCTCAGCGGCGCCCTGTTCCACCTGACCCGCAAGGACGCCCAGATTCTGATCGAGCCAGGCAAGTATGAACAGGCCGGCGAGGCCGAGGTGAATGGGCTGGAGCTCGGCATCTCCGGCAACATCACCAGCAAGTGGCAGGTCTTCGGCGGCTACACCTGGATGGATTCCGAACTGACGCGGGCCGCCGTCATCGTCTCCGGCACGCCGCCGGTGGCCACGCGCAACCCGATCGAAGGCCAGCAACTGGCCAATACGCCGGAACATACCGCCAGCCTGTTCACCACCTACCGCGTCATGCCCAAACTCAGCCTCGGCGGCGGCGTCTATTACGTCGGGAAATCCTGGGGCGGCAATCAGGGTGGCGCCGGCGGCGGCGCCAACCGCATCTACGCGCCGGACTATACCCGCGTGGACCTGTTCGCTTCCTATGACCTCAACGACCGCGCCGCGTTGCAACTCAATGTCCAGAACGTGGGCGACGAGGAATACATCATGCGCACCAACGGCGTTCACCACGCCGACGTGGCGCCGGGCCGTTCGGCCATCCTGACGCTGAACCTCCGCTACTAAGAGACCGCGTTTCGCGCCATCATGTCGGCCCCGTCGTTCACCCGAGCGGCGGGGCCGATGCGTTTCCCACGGTGAGAGAGCCATGCTGCTGCACATCCCCGACGTCTTCACCAAGGCCGAGGTCGCCGCCCTGCGCCGGACCCTGGACGCCGGTCCCTGGGCCGACGGCAACATGACCTCGGGCCATCAGTCGGCCGCCGCCAAGAAGAACCAGCAACTGCCCGAGGACAGCGCCGAGGCGCGCGAAGTCTCGGCCCTGATCGTCCAGGCCCTGAACGCCAATCCCATGTTCGTCTCGGCCGCCCTGCCGCACACGATCTTTCCGCCCCTGTTCAACCGCTATGAAGGCGGCGGCGAGTTCGGCGTCCACGTCGACAACGCCATCCGCCAACGGGGGGACGTCCGCATCCGCAGCGACCTCTCGGCCACCCTCTTCCTGTCCGAGCCCGAGGACTATGACGGCGGCGAGCTGATCATCGAGGAGTTGTACGGCGCCCAGTCGGTCAAGCTGCCGGCCGGCGACCTGGTCCTTTATCCGTCCAAGAGCCTGCACCGGGTCACGCCCGTGACGCGCGGCGCCCGCGTCTCCAGCTTCATGTGGCTGCAAAGCCTGGTTCGCGACGACGCCGACCGCGAAAGCCTGTTCCGCCTCGACGTGGCCACCCAGAGGGTCAACCTGGACAAGGGACCCAAGGACCAGGCGGTCATCGAACTGACCGGCCTCTATCACAACCTGCTGCGCCGGTGGTCGGAGGTGTGACGCCCGTTCTTTCCTCCCCATTCCATGGGGAGGGGGACCACGAAGTGGTGGAGGGGGCGTCGCTGCCGACTGATAGCTGAAGCACATGAGGCGAGGGCGGCGTCGCCCCCTCCGTCTCGTCGCCTACGGCGCCGATCCACCTCCCCATGGAATGGGGAGGAAAGCAGAGGCTTTCAGTAAACGTCCCGCCGATAGCGCCCGCTGTCGGTCAGCTGCGTCAGCCGCTCCTCGCCCAGCGCCGCCTCCAGCGCCGCGTGGACGCCCTTGGACATGCCTTCCAGACTGCCGCAGACATAGACATAGGCCCCGCGATCGACCCAGTCGGCCATGGGACGGGCGTGTTCCGCCACCAGCGACTGGACGTAGCGGTTCTCGCCGCCATCGCGCGAGAATGCGCGGTCCAGTCGGGTCAACGCCCCAGACGCCAGCCAAGCCTGCAGGTCGGCGTCATAGAGGGCGTCGTGCGCCCGCGTCCGCTCGCCGAACAGCAGCCAGGCGCCGCCGGTCTTGTCGTGCTGCGCTCGGGCTTTCAAATGCCCGCGTAGGCCCGCGATCCCGGTGCCGTTGCCGATCAGGATGATGGGGGCCTCCGGCGGGGGGGCGTGGAAGCCGCGGTTGGCGCGCACCCGCATGGCCACCTCGTCGCCAATCTGCGCGTCTTGCGTCAGCCAACCCGAGGCCAGGCCCGGCGCGCCGTCGGGGCGGGTCATCAGGCGGATGCAGAACTCGACCCGCCCGTCCGAGGGTAGGGAGGCGACCGAATATTCGCGGCTGGCCGGCTGCTCGCCGTCGCGCGTGGGCAGGCCGATCTCGGCGATGTCGCCCGCCGCCCAGTTCGGCGCGTGGTCGATAGGCGCGAAGGCTAGATGCCAGGCCTCGCCACCGGGGCTGCCAGCGTTCAGCAGGGTCCGCTCGACCAGCCGCCAGCGGTCATAGGCGGGCGGGGTCCAGTCGGGCGCGGCGGTCGAGCCGGTGATCTGGTTCAGCTGGTGCTGCCAGTGGCGGATCGCGCCCGCGTCGCCATTGTCCACCTCGACCCGGTCGAACAGGGTCTGGGCGCCGCCGTCGTCCAGCCAGTCGCCGACCGCGTGGCCGAAGCTGCAATAGGCGTCATAGGAGCGGTCACCCAGGGCCAGCAGGCCATAGGACAGGTGCGACAGGTCCGCGTCGCCCTTCATCAGCTGCCGCACGAAGCGGGCGGCGCTGTCGGGGGCGTCGCCCTCGCCTGTGGTCGAGGCGATGACCAGCAGGCGTCGCGCGCCCTTCAGCGTCTCCAGATCCAGATCGGCGAACGACAGGGGCCGCGCGCCCACCCCGCCGTCGCCCAGGGCCCGCGCCGTCATCCAGGCCAGTTCCTCGCCGAACCCGGTCTGGCTGGCGAAGGCGATCAGCACGGCGTCGTCGCCCGCCGCCTCGGCCAGGGCCCGCGCCTGTTCGGCGGCCTTCCGCGCGGCGGCGCCCACGCGCCACACCGTCAGGCCGATCAGGCCCAGCCACAGGATCAGAGCAGCGCCGGCCCACAGCCAGCGGGACAGGTCGGCGGTCACGATCAGGCTTCTTCTTCGTCCATCATGGCGGCGAAGGCGGGCGTCATCCGCTCGACCAGGCCGCGCGGCGTCCGCTCGACGAAGCAGGCCGCGATCTGCATGGCCTCGGCGAACTCCGGCCCGTCATAGGGTCCGAGCACGGTCAGGGCCGTGGCCCACGCATCGGCGCGCATGGCCGAGGCGTCGAACACCGTGACCTGGGCCAGTCCACTATCCACCGGTCGCCCGGTCGAGCCGTCGAGGGTGTGCGGATAGATGCGCTCTTCATGCACGAAGGCGCGGCGCCAGTCGCCCGAGGTGGCGACGGCCACGTCGAACAGGGCCGCCACCGTATGCGGCGCGGGCGAGCCGGGCGCGGCCTCGATCTCGACCCACCAGGGCTGGGCGTCCGGCTTGACGCCGCGCCCCAGCAATTCGCCGCCGATCTCCACCAGGTGCGAGGTCGCGCCCATTTCGGTCAGGCGCGCGGACACGCGGTCCACGGCATGGCCCTTGGCGATGCCGGAAAAGTCCAGCTTCATACCCCCGGTCTGCACCGCCGCCTGGGCGTCCCGGTTCAGTCGCAGCTTCTGCCAGCCGGACACGGCCAGGGCCGCCTCGACCTCTTCGGCGGACGGCAGGGGATTGAGCGGATCGCGGGGGCCCGGCGGGCCGAAACCCCACAGGTCAACCAGCGCCCCCAGCGTCGGATCGACCGCGCCGTTGACGTCGTCGGCGAGATCCAGAGAGGTGTTCAGCAGCGACCAGAAGTCGTCCGACAGCTTCCACGTCCCGGCGGGGGCGTTGTTGAAGCGGCTGATCTCGCTGCTCGGCGTCCAGGGGCTGAACAGGGCGATGACGCGCCCCAGCTCTTCCTCGATCGCCGCCTGAAACGCGTCCTGCGTCATGCCCATCGGCGGAACCAGACGCACCGACCAGGTGGTGCCCATGCTCGTACCCTCCAGCGACCAGATCAGGTCGCTGGGCGGCCGTTCCGGCGCGCGCGTGGCCGGCGGGATCAGGACGCGGGTGTCCTGACGGCCTTCAACCGCCGCCCCGATCTGGAGCGGCGGCGGGGCCGAACTGGAGCGTTTCGTGGTCAGGGCAGGACTTCCAGCGCGCCGTTCCACGAGGCGTTCGAGCCGGGCTGGCCGTTCACGCCCGCCGTACGCACCGAGGCGCCCAGCCAGTAGAGACCGGCTTCCGGCCAGGTCACGCTGAAGGCGCCGTCAGCGCCCGTCTTGACCGTGATCTCTTCGGGGTTGTTGCGGTAACGGGTGCCGCCGCGCGCGATGGTCACGTCCACGCCTGCAGCAGGCTGACCGTCCTTCAGCAGCTTGAAGGTGGCGGCCTCGCCGGCGGCCAGATCGTTCGGGTGGGTGACCGGGGCCAGTTCAAGACCCTTGCCGACGACGGCCAGGTCGGTGGGCTCGCCGAGCGTCACGAAGGTCTCGGTGCGGCTGTCGGTGCGGGTCGCTTCCACGTCGGTGGCGTCGGCGGGCAGGGCGCCGGGGAACTCGGCTTCCGTGCCGCGCCAGCGCTTCTGCTCGCCGCCCTGCTTGTAGCTGGCCATGAAGCCCGAACCGACGTTGGCGACGCGGTAGGTGCCCGGCTGCGACAGGTGCAGATCGAAGCTGGAGCGGTACTTGGCCTGCATCACGTTTTCAGCCTGGGCGGTCGAGCCGTCCGGGGCGGTGATGGTCAGACCGGCCAGGCGCATGGCGGCGTGGTCGGGGATGAAGACCCCGTTCGACATCCCGGCGTCGAAGCCGACCCAGGCGTCATTGCCCGACAGCACAGTCGAGGTCGGGGCCAGCCAGGCGCGGTGGGCCTGGGCCGAGAGAGGGGCGGCCAGAACGGCGGCCAGAGACAGGAAGGCGAGCGTCTTTTTCATGATCTCAGATCCTTAGCGGGTCACGGCGACGCGAACGGCGCCCAGTTCGGTGGAGCCGGTTCCGGCGGCGGTGTTGGCGGCGCCCCAGCGGAAGGGCACGCGGACGACCTCGCGGCCGCCCAGTTCACGGGCCGCCTCGACGACGATGTTGTACTGGCCGGCGGGCAGGTTGCGCAGGCGGGCGGCGGGCACGGTCACAGCGTGACGGCCGGGGGCCTTGGTCGGCCCGGACACGCCGTCGGCGGGCATGGCCATGGCGCGGCCGCCCTTGCGCCACCAGGTGCGCAGGTCCTTCAGCCAGTCCTTGCCGTCGCCTTCGTTGTTGCGGGTCTGCTGGTACCAGACGGCCAGGGTCTGGGCCGTCGACTGGTCCGGCTTCTCGATCCACACGGCCACATAGGGGCGGTGATAGGAGGCGCTGGAAATGCGCGGCAGCTCGACATTGACCGTCAGATCGGCGGCGTTTGCGACGGCGGGCGCGGCGGCGGCGAGGCCGGCGGCGGTCAGGACGAGAGGAAGCTTGCGCATGGGGTAAGGCTCGTCAGTTGGAGGGTCAGTGGATGAACAGAAGGGCGATAACGACGGGAATCAGCAGACCCAGGGCCACGATGGGCCAGGTCGAGGGACGGCCGCGTGCGTGCAGCCACAGCAGGGCCAGACCCGTGACGGAAAAGATCACGCAGGCCAGGGCGAAGACGTCGATGAACCAGTACCAGACCTTTCCGGCGTTCCGACCCTTGTGCAGGTCATTCAGGTAGGCGACCACGCCGCGTGTGGTCTTCTCGTGCACGGCCTCGCCGGTTGAACGGTCGATGGTCAGCCATCCGTCGCCGCCGGGCGTGGTCAGGGCGACATAGATTTCATCCGCCGTGGTCTCGGTCGGCTTGCCGTCCACCTGCACCTTGAAGGCCTCGGCGGCCCAGCGCGCGACGGGGGCGGGCACGGCGTCGGTGGTTTCCTCGGGGAAGTCGGCCAGACGCGCCAGCAGGGGCGCGGGCAGGGTGGCCGTCGCCTCCCTGGTCACCGGCTCGGCCGGGATCTGCGCCGCGTGGTTCAACGTGATGCCGGTGATCGCAAACAGGATCATGCCGACCAGGCTGACCGCCGCCGAGATCCAGTGCCAGCTGTGCAATTGCTTCAGCCAGAACGATCGCTTGGCGTTCAGCGCCGCCTTGGGTTTAGGCGGGGTCTTGGCGGGATTTGCGGCGGTTTCAGTCACAGACAGGGCTTTGCCATATTCTGCGAACGATTTGCAATACCGTTTACGGGTCGGAATGTCGCGGGGCGGACCCTTGTTCAGTAAGTCAGCCGCAACCCGACGCTGAGCGAGCGCGGCGGGCCGAAGCCCTCGACCCCGTTGCCCGTCTCGGAGACCTCGACCTCGGCGTCGAACAGATTGTCGACGGCCAGCCACAGCGAGGCCGTGTCGTTGACTCGCCAGTCTGCCCGCACGTCGGCCGTCACGGCGGCCCCCAGAACCCGGCTGTTCAGGTCGTCCTCGAAGCGTCGGCTCTCATAACGCGCGCGGGCGCTCAGGCTCAGACGCTCGCTGGCGCGCCAGTCGATCCCGGCCGTGGCGCTCCAGATCGGGGCCTGGGCCGGGCGCAGGCCGGTCAGCTGCGGAGCCGCCGACCCGCCGTCCACGCGGGCGTCCGTGATCGACACGGCCCCGCTCAGGTCCAGCCCGCCGCGCAGGGCCTGGCGCGCGCTGATCTCGAGTCCGGTCGCCTCGATGGTCCCGGCGTTCTGGCGCTGGCGCAGCACCCCGCCGGCCGGCACGAAGCCGGCGCGGGGGAAGGTCGCCGGGCCCTGACCGATCGTGACGTTGACCACGGCGTCCTCGATCCGGTTCCAGAACAGGGTCGCGGTCAGGGCCGAGAGCGGCCCCTCGAACGCCAGGCCCGCCTCGACGCCCTGCAAGGTCTCGGGAACCAGAGCCGCATTGGCTTCGGTCAGGTCGTTGCCGACGCGGAAGGGCCGGTGCAGTTCGTTCAGCGTGGCGGGGCGGAAGCCGGAATAGGCCGCCGCCCGCGTCGCCCAGCCGCCGCCGATCATGCGCCGCGCCGCCAGCCGCGCGCTGACGACCTCGCCCGAGCGTTCAGGATCGACCTCGTCCAGGGTCGCCGCGCCCGTCGCCCGATCACGTTCCAGCCGCCGCCCGTTCTCATTCCTCCAGCCGTCTAGACGCAGCCCGCCTGCGACAAGCCACGGCCCGGTCTCCAGCGACCCTTCGCCGTAAACCCCCGCCACGGCGGTCTCGCCGCCCGCGATCCGGTCGCGGGTGAAGGCCCCGCCCATGTAGCGGAACCGCTCGCGCGTCTCGCCCTCGTTGAAGCGGGCGTCGGCGCCGACCTCCCACTCCAGCCGTCCGCCGCCGATCTGGCGCTCGGCCCGACGCAGGGCGGCGTTCAGACCCCAGCCGGTCGCGGGCGTCTCATACTGGTCGTTGGCGGGCGTGGTCGTGGCCCTGTCCGACGCCACGGCGACCGAGGTATTGGCCAGATTGCTCGTACGCCGCCAGGCCTGCAGCCGCCAGCCATAGTCGCCCTCGGTCGGACGCCTGGCGGCGGTGGCCGACAGCACATGACCGCTGGCCGTGGCCCGCGCTCCCGCCAGCCCCGAGCCGCGATCCTCTTCATAGGCGGCCGCCCGCAGCGACAGGGCCGCCTGGCCCAACGGCAGGTCCGCCCGCAGGGCCGCGCTCCTGGCCTCCAGATCCAGCGGCCTGTCCGCCGCCCCGGCCGCCGCGCCTCGCACCGGCACATAGCCGTCGCTGGTCTCGTACAGCACCGACCCGGTCAGCCGCGCCGGCCCCGCATCGACGCCGCCTGATCCCGCCAGCCGCGCCCCGCCGCGCTCGCTTACCGAGGCGTCCAGCACCCCGCCGCGCTCGCGTTCCCTCAATTGGATCACCCCGGTCAGGGCCCCGGCGCCATAGGGACCGGCTCCGGCGCCGCGCACCACGTCCAGGCTCTGGATGCTCTCGGTCGGAACCTGCGACCAGATCACCCAGCCGCCGAAGGGATCGTTCAGCGGAACCCCGTCCAGCGCCACCAGGGTTCGCCCCGCTCCCGACGGCGCGATGGCCCTCAGGCTGATCCCCTGCGTCGTCGGATTGGCCGCCAGGCTGGAGGTGCGCCGGAACAGCGACACCGCCGGAACCGTCGCCAGGGTCTCGTCCAGCCGCGTCGCGATGGACAGCGTCTCCTCGCCCAGACGGATCACCGAAAACGCCGCCTCGCCCGCCGCCGGGGGCAGGCGGGCGGCGGTGACGATCACCTCGTCGAGGGTGGTGATCGGCGGAGCGGGGGGCGTGTCCTGAAGCATCGAGCGGGACCATAGCCCAGCGCCGCGCCGATGGCTGCCTTAGTCGGTGACGTCCAGGCGCATGGGGACGCCAGACGCCCAACTGCCGTCTGGCGAACGCACGACCAGCGATCCTTGCCTATCAATCGTGATCTTGGCTCCGGCCCGCAGCATATCGAGAAGCCTGGCCTTGGCCCCAGAACAGTTCGTGACGCATTGCGGTGGGTGCTGCTCCATCGTCCAGCCGTCGGAATTTCCACGCAGCGATCCCATGCTGACCTCATCGAACGAGGTGACGTAGATGCTCACGCCGTCAAGGACTACGATCCCGCCTTGGAGGTCCATTCTCGGCTCTTTGGAGCCCGCGTCGTAAAAGGTGTTGAAGATGTAGAGGTCATCGCCCGGCTGATGCAGATAGGCCAGCAGGTCGCGGTCAGCCTTGACGAACTTCGGCAGCGGCGGCTCGCCGCGCCTGTCGTCCGACACCAACTGACAGGCGGCCAGGCCCAGAGCGAGCACTAGCCCAATGGTCGCATTTTTCACGTCGTGCCCCGACCCTGCGATGCTGAAGGGCAACCATAGGATCAACTAAGCCGCCTCGGCCACCGCATGTCGCGACAACGCCAGCCGGATGGCGTTGAGCAGGGCGTCAGGCTGGATCGGCTTTTGCGCCACCCCGTCCATGCCCGCCGCCAGATATTCTGCCTCGTCTCGCGGGTCGGCGTTGGCGGTCAGGGCCAGGATGGGCACGGCGCTGGCGGGGCCGGGCAGGGCGCGGATGGCCCGCGTCGCCGCCACCCCGTCCATCACCGGCATCTTCACGTCCATCAGGATCAGGTCGAAGGGGGCGATGGTCGCCCGCTCGACCGCCTGACGGCCGTCCTCGGCGGTCTCATGGGTGCAGCCGAACAACTCCAGTACCTTGCCGGCGACGAAGCGGTTGGCGGCGTTGTCGTCGACCACCAGGACATGCAGGGTCTCGTGGGCGGTCGGCGCCACGGCCTGGTCCACATCGCGCCGCGCATCGGCCTCGGCCAGGGACAGGTGCAGGTCGAAGCGGAAGCGCGCCCCGCCGGCGGGCGAGCGCTCCAGCGCCAGACGCCCCTCCATCCGCTCGACGATCTGGCGGCAGATGGCCAGACCCAGACCGGCGCCCGCGCCCTGACGCCCCGCCTCGCCGGTGTTGAAGGGTTCGAAGATGGCGGTCGCCGCCTCGTCGCTGACGCCCGGCCCGCTGTCGTCCACCACGGCGTCCAGCCGCACCCGACCGTCGTCCAGCCGCGTCGTCAGGCTGACCTCGACCGCGCCGACCTGAGTGAACTTCAGAGCATTACCGATCAGGTTGTTCAGAAGTTGCTTCAGCCGCATCTCGTCGCCGACGACCCAGCGGGCGGCGGTCGTATCCGCCGTCACCGTCAGGCGCAGCGCCTTCTCCTCGGCGCGCGGCCGCCACAGGGCCGACAGGTCGGCGGCCACGGCGTCGAGGTCCAGCGGCGCCGGCTCCAGCGTCAGGATGCCCGCCTCGGCCCGCGACATGTCCAGAGCGTCGGTCAGCAAGCGCAGCAGGCTGTTCCCCGAATCCAGAATGGTGCGGACATAGGGCCGCAGCGAGTCTTGCGTCAGCTCTCGCTCCATCAAGGCGGCCACCCCCAGCACCCCGTTCAGCGGCGTGCGGATCTCGTGGCTCATCACCGCCAGGAACTCGGACTTGGCCCGGCTGGAGGCGCGGGCCTCGGCCTCGGCGCGGACCAGGTTCTGGGCCAGATGGCTCATGGCCTCGGCGCGGCGCTTGTGGATGGCCACGCCGGCCTGCAGCACGTGCAGCCCCGCCCCGACCCCGACATAGCGCCCGCGTGAGACGACGATGAAGCCCTTCAGCAGGGCGCCTAGCCCCGCCGCATCCATCGACTGGAACAGGACGTCCGCCGAGGCGTCGGCCTCGACCATCAGAGGGTCGGGCTCCATCAGGGCCGAGACCGGACGGCGGGCATAAAGGGCGCGGCCGAACTCGGCGGCCATCTTCAGCGTGAAGGCGTTGCGCTCGATCAGGCCGACGGGCCGGCCGTCCTCGTCCACCACGGCGATGACGAGGGTGTCCGGTTCGGCCTGAAACCGGTCGAAGGCCTCAGCCCCGAAGGCGTCTGGCGCCATGGGCGCCGCCGCCTCGACGAAGTCTCCGATCCTGGCCATCCTGACGCCCCTTCCGCGTTTTGCGAGAGCGCAGTTAGGCGGGCGGCGCTTAACAGCCGATTTGCCGAAAGTGAATGTTTTACAAGAGCAATTTGACGATTGATCCGGACGCGGAGCTTAAAGCCTGGCCAGCAGTTCTGCCGCAAAGCTGGATAGGCTGTCGTCGCGCGCGCCCATGACCACCACCCGGTCGCCGGGCCGGGCGATCTCCACGATGCGGTCGCCGCAGTCAGCGCGAGTCGCAAGCGCCTCGGCCTGACGCCCCTCGGCGCGCACGCCCGCCGCGATGTCCTCGCTGCCGACGCTGCGGTCGGTGGTGCCGCCGTAATAGACCGGCTCGGGCATCAGCAGGACGTCGTGTTCGCGCATCAGGCCGGCGAAGCCCTCGATGAACTCATGCTTCATCAGCTTCAGCGGCCCAAAGCCGTGCGGCTGGAACAGGATCAGCAGTCGCCCGTCAAAGGCGTGCAGGGTCTTCAGCGTGGCGGCGATCTTGTCGGGGTTGTGGGCGAAGTCGTCGATGACGGTGACTCCGTTTTGGCTCCCCACCACCTCCAGCCGTCGCCGGATGCCGGCGAAGCCTTCCAGCGCCGCCACGGCCGCATCCACCGACACGCCCAGCGCCTTAACTGCGCCGAGCGCCGCCAGGGCGTTGGCGACATTGTGCGCGCCGGGGACGTTCAGCACGACGGTGCGCGGGGCCTCGCCGCGCACCCGCAGCTCGAAGCTCATGCCGGTCGGCAGGGGCGCCAGATCATGCGCGGACAGGTCGGCCTCTTCTTCGCCGAGCGCGAAGGTGATCGCCTTGCCCGCTGGCAGCGTCTGCGCCAGCGCCGCCGTCTCGGGGTTGTCGAGGTTCAGCACCGCCGCCGTCGCCCGGCCGACGAAGCCGCCGAACAGGTCGCGCAACTCCTCCATCGATTTGTGGTCCAGCGAGATGTTGGAGACGACCGCCACCGTGGCGTCATAGCGGGCGATGGAGCCGTCGCTCTCGTCCACCTCGGCCACGAACAGTTCCGGTCCCCCGACCAGGGCGCTGGCGAAAGGATGGTCCGCGTCGGCGAAGTTCTTCATCACCGCGCCGTTGACCACGGTGGGCTGGCGGCCCGCTTGATCCAGAATCCAGGCGATCATGCCGGTGATGGTCGACTTGCCGCTGGTGCCGGCCACGCCGATCGAGGTCGGGGCGGCGTTGAACAGTTCGCTCAGCAGCTGAGGCCGGGTCTTGATGGTCGCGCCGACGCGCCTGGCCGCCCCGATGTCCGGCACCGTGTCCTCGACCGCGCCGGTGGCGACGATGATCTGCTCGGCGCGGGTCACGCCCGACCCGTCCTGGGGGCAAAGGGTCACGCCGTGGGCGCGCAGCCAGTCGAACTTGTCCGGCGTCCGGCCCTGATCCAGCGCCCGGTCCGAGCCCGCGATGCAGTTGCCTTGCGCCTGAACGATCATGGCCAGGGGCAGCATGCCGGACCCGCCGACGCCGCAGAAGAAATAGTCTTTGTTCATCGGCTTGATTTTGACGCGCGAAACCGGGGAATGTCCGAGCGCCTGACTAGCACGGGCGACGCCGGAGACCAGCCCCATCACCCGCTCTGCCCCGTTCAAGATCGGCGTCGTCAACGCCAGCTCGCGCCTGGACCCCGCTCGTGGCGCGGCCATCCAGGCCTGGATGGATCAGGCCTATCCGGGCGGCGAAGTTCAACTGGTCTTTCATCCGATGGCGTTCGAGACGCACGGCCATTTCGGCGGCGACGACGCCGTCCGCGCCGCCGCCTTCGTCGAGTTCGCCAATGATCCGCGCCTGGGCGCCATCTGGTTCGCGCGCGGCGGCTACGGCGCGTGCCGCATCGCCGAGGCCGTCCTGCCGCAACTGACCGATGTGGCGAGGAAGAAGCGCTACCTCGGCTATTCCGACGCCGGCAGCCTGCTGGCTCTGCTTTACAAGGCGGGATTCCCCCACGTCGCCCATGGGCCGATGGCCTCGGACGGGGCGCGCCACGACGCGACCGGGCGCCGCGCGGTGGACTGGCTGGTCGGCGGCGACCGCGCCGCGCTGGAGCCGTCCCTGCTGGACGACCCGCGCCCGGCCGTGGCCTTCAATCTGACCATCCTCAACGAACTGGTCGGCACGGCGCTCGAACCCGATCTGTCGGGCCACGTCATCATGCTGGAAGAGGTGTCCGAGGCCCTCTATCGCGTCGATCGGATGATGTTCCACCTGACGGGCCAGGCCTCGATCCGACGCGCGGCGGGCATTCGCCTGGGCCGGGTTTCGGACGTGACGGCCAACGACCCCGACTTCGGTCTGACGGCGGAGGAGATCGTTCGCTACTGGTGCGAACGTTCCGGCATCCCCTGGCTGGGAACCGCCGACATCGGCCATGACCCGGACAACAAGGTGGTGCCGTTCGGCCTCAACCGCTGAGGCTCTAGCCCTTGAAGGTCAGGCCTTCGGGCCGAGCCTCGAAGCCCGACAACCGCCCCAGATAGCTCATGCCCAGCAGGGAGGCGGGCATGTCGCCGTCCACCACCAGGGCCTCGACCGAGGTCAGACGCACCCCGGCCACCGCCAGCGACGGCAGGATCACGGGCGCCGCCTTCACGGGACCGGATGCGGTGTTCAGGGTCCGTGTGAAGTCATGGGCGCCCACGCTGACGCCGGCTTTTTCCGCGTCGGCGCGGCTCAGGGTCACGACGCTGGCGCCGGTGTCGACCAGCATCCGCATGGGACGCCCGTCCACCATCGCCTCGGCCCAGTAGTGGCCGTCGGCCGACCGCACGACCGAGGGTGCGGCGATGGCGGCCTGCGCCTCGCCCGCGCCGTCCATCCAGCGCAGGGCGCCGGCGCAGGCCAGCGACGTGGCCAGGGCGGCGGCGAAAACAACAGCAGAGCGCGGGTCGATGCGGATCATGACGCCACTGTGCCGCAAGGGTCTTGGCGTCGCGTGAAGCGATACGGCGAACGAAAGGTTGACGGTCGAACCGCGTTACCCGCCCAGCAGCGCCGGATCGATCAGGCTTTTGCGCCCGTCCAGTTCGCCCATGATCGCCATCCGTTCTTCGTCGCTCTTGCGGCTCCATGTCGCGATTTCGGGCAGGGTGCGAAAACAACCCAGGCACAGCCCCGACGCCCCATCCACGGTGCAGACCATGACGCAGGGCGTGGCGATGGAGCGCGGCGGTCGGGCGGGTTCGGAGGCGGTCGGCTGGCTCATGATTTTATGACGTTGAAACTACAATACGTCCGGTTCCGGACCAAAATATTGACTTTTTAACCAAGCGTGGCTATCTAGGAGCCTGACGCGAAACGACTATGACGGTGAGATTCCCGAAAAGCACGACGCGTCTTCTTTCATCGTTCAGCGAAAGGAGACGCCAAAAATGAACGACAAGGAGCGCAACCTCCAGCACGCCATGATGTCCTTCGCCCTCTGGGGCGGGATGCTGGTCAATACGAAGCAGATGAACCCGGCGAACAACCGCACGGTCAGTCATCCCTCGAACTTCGTGCCCATAACGATCAAACGGCCGCGCGCGTAGTCGCGAGACTGACTGATCCAACCGCAAGCCCCGGTCAGAACGACCGGGGTTTTTCAATTCCGCTTGCCTTCCCTGTCGCCCCCGCTGAAACCGGCTCCATCATCAAGAGGCCAAGATCAAGGGAGAGAGCCGCCATGGGTCTGATCGTCGAGGAGCGCAAAGGCGCGGTCATGGTCTGGACCCTGACCCGGCCCGACCGGCTGAACGCCCTGCCGGATCTTGAGGACGGCGAGGCCTTCGCCAAGGCCTGCGAGGCGGTCAACGCCGACCTCTCGATCCGCTGCGTGGTCATGACCGGGGCGGGCCGCGCCTTCTCGGCCGGCGGCGACCTCAAGGCCATGAAGGCCCGCGCCGACCTGTTCGAGGGCTCGGGGGCCGCCATCCGCGAGCGTTATCGCCGCGTCGTCCACCGCATCGTCCGCTCGCTCTATGGGCTGGAGGTTCCGCTGATCGCCGCCGTCAACGGCCCGGCCATGGGGCTGGGCTGCGACATCGCCGGCCTGGGCGACATCCGCATCGCCTCGGACCGCGCCAGCTTCGGCGTGCCCTTCATGAAACTGGGCATCATTCCCGGCGACGGCGGGTCCTGGCTGCTGCCGAGGAACGTCGGCTATGTCCGCGCCGCCGAGATGCTGTTCACCGCCCGCGCCATCGACGCGGCGACGGCGGATCAGTGGGGTCTGGTCAACCGCGTGGTCCCGCACGAGACCCTGATGGACGAGGCCATGATTACGGCGGCCCAGGTCGCCGCCCAGCCGCCCCAGGCCCTGCGCATGGCCAAGAGCCTGCTGCGTCAGGGCCGCGACATGAATTTCGATCAGATGCTGGAGCTGTCGGCCGCCATGCAGGCCCTGGCCCATCTGACCGAGGACCACATCGAGGGCGTGACGGCGGTGCTGGAGAAGCGGCCGGGGGAATTCACGGGCAACTGACCATCATGAAGCCCTCCCCCTCGAGCGGGGAGGGTGGGGTGGGGTGGAGGCAGGCCGGGTCCTATAGATCACGGGAGGCGCGGACCGCCTCATGCGACCAACAAAAAAGGGGCCCCTCGCGAGGCCCCTTTTCCATTTCCAGTCGCCGTGCCCTTAGCGGCGGGCCGGGGCCTGCATCGCGCGGGCGGCGGGGACGCCGGCGACGCTGGTGTCGCGCTTGGCGCCGGCCGTCTGGCCCGGCTTCATGAACTTGACCAGGACGCGCTGGCCGATCAGCAGCGGGGCGTCATTGACGGCCACGACCACCTCGACGACACGCTCGTCGGTGCGTTGCGACGGGTCGTCCGAGGCCAGCTTGCGGGCGCCGAAGACGGCGGCGCGACGCAGGACCTTGCCGACATAGACCTTGGACGGATCGCCTTCCGGGGTGATCTCGACGGCCTGGTCGGCGGTGACGTTGGGGATGTCGGCCTCGACGATTTCGGCGCGGGCGATGCGCGGGGCGTCGGGCTCCAGATCGAACATGTTGGACACGTTCAGGGTCGAGGCGCCGGCGCCGGGGTTGGCGTAGCGGCGCACGATGCGGCCGTCGGCGGGCGAGCGGATGACGGTCAGTTCGACGTCATAGGCGGCCTGGTCGCGGCGGGCGCGGGCGGTCTGCACCGCCGACTGGGCCGAGCCGAGACGGGCCTGGGCCGAGGCGATGGCGTCGCGGGCCTGATCCAGACGCTGGGCGGCGACGAAGTTGGTCGAGACCAGCTTCTGCAGGCGGTCGTACTCGCGTTGGGCGGTGGCGATGTCGACGTTGATCAGGCGCAGCTGGCTCTCGGCTTCCGACAGGTTGGCGGCGGCGGTCTGCAGGGCCAGGCGCGGTTCATCGTCTTCCTGACGGGCCAGGATCTGACCGGTGGTGACGCGGTCGCCTTCCTGCACCAGGACTTCACGCACCACGCCGCCGCGACGGGCCGCGATCTGGATGATGCCGCCCTCGATATCGACCTTGCCGTTGGCGATGGCCGCATAGGGGCTCTCGACCTTCTTCTCGGCGGCGGCGGCGGCTTCAGCCTTCTTGGCGGCGTTGGCCTTCTGGACCATGCCGAAGCCGACGATCGCCACGACCAGGGCCGCGAGGCCGATCCAGAGCCATTTGTTTTTCAGGAAAGCGGGCATGTGAGATGTCCTTGAGGATCGGTGTCTAGTGCGAGGCCAGAACGGCTTCGGGATTGGGAATGCGGCGCTGATCGTCGATGATGACGCCGTCTTCGATATGGATGACCCGGTCGGCCCAGGCTTCCAGGCGGGGGTCGTGGGTCACGCAGATGACCGCCGCGCCATGCTCGGTGGCGGCCCGGCGCAGCAGCTTGATGACCACCTGGCCGTTTTCGCCGTCCAGGGCCGAGGTCGGTTCGTCGGCGAACAGGATCTGCGGGTCCTTGGCCAGGGCGCGGGCGATGGCGACGCGCTGCTTCTCGCCGCCGGACAGAGCCGCCGGGCGCTGATGCAGGCGATGGCCCAGACCCACTTCCTCCAGCGCCAGGGTGGCGCGCTTTCTGGCCTGATCCGGGGTCAGACCCTGGAACTTCAGCACCGTGGTCACCTGTTGCAGGGCGCTGAGCGACGGGAACAGGTTGAAGCCCTGGAAGATGAAGCCGCAGTGGTCCAGCCGGAACTTGTCCAGACGGCCCGACGACAGTTTCCACATGTCATCGACGTCCAGGGCGTCGACCCGGCCGGCCTCTGGCTTCAATAGCCCGGACAGGGCGGCGATCAGGGTCGACTTGCCCGAACCGGACGGGCCCATGACCATGGTCAGGTCGCCGTGGCGGGCGTCGAAATTCACGCCCTTCAAGACCTCGACATAGTTCTTGCCGGACTTGAACCGCTTGATCAGACCCTTGGCCTCGATGGCGAACTCGCCATGCTTGCCTTGAACTTTCGTATGCATGTTCATCGCAGCAGGTCCGCAGGTTGGCTCTTCTTGAGGATGCCCATCGAGAGGAAGCCCGACAGCATGGAGATGGCGATCAGGCCGCCGCCCACCACGATCAGAAGGGGCAGGGGCAGGGCGATGATGACCGCCTTGGACATGGCGAACAGGGACAGCAGCCAGGTCAGGCCGATGGCGGCGGCGACGCCGACCACCCCGACCCAGAAGCTCAGTTCCATGACGATGCGGCGAAGCGATCCCATGCCGACGCCCAGGGCGCGCAGCGAGGCGAACTCCTTGATGTTGGCCATGATGGCGCCGCGCAGGGTCTGCCAGGTGATGGCCACGCCGATGATGATGCCCAGCACCACGCAGCCGCCGATGATGATGACCAGGATGCCTTCCTCGAACATGGCGCCGGCGTTGGCGTCGGCCAGTTCCTGACGGGTCCAGGCCTTCCACTGGCCGTTGCCCATCTTGTTCAGTTCGGCGACGACGGCGGGGGCCTGGGCCGGGTCCTTGATCTTGATCATCAGCGGGCCGACGCGCGGGCCGGTGTCGGCCTGGCCCAGCATGCGCAGGGTGTCGCGCGACATGACCACGCCGGGCTGCATCATGTTGGGATAGCCGCGCGTCACGCCGACGACGGTGACGGTCTGACCATTGTACAGGGCCTTGTCGCCCAGCTTGACGCCCAGGGTGGTCAGGGCGGTCTCATCGACCGCGACGGTGTAGGGCGGGCGCAGGGCGTCGACCAGTTCCTGGGAATAGTCGGTCGGAATGGTCACCGAGCCCGGCGTGGTGTCGATGATGCTGGACTGGACGAATTTCTGGCGCGGGGCGCCCTGACGCGCATTGTCCGCCTGGCTGCGGGTCGGATCGACTTCCTTGACCGACTGGAAGGTGCCGCCGGCGCCGTCCAGGGGCTGAACCTCGACCACGGCGGGGTGGTTGTAGGCCAGGGGGATGAAGCGGCGCGGCACGCCCGACGGCCCGTTGATCAGGCTCTTGGCCCCCGGCTGCAGGATCATGATGTCCGCGTTCGAGCGCTCGATCTGGGCGGTGAAGCCCTTGCCGATGCCGATGAAGACCCCGGTCATCGCCAGCACGAGCAGACCCGAAAGGGCCAGCGCCATGACGGCGGCCATATAACGTCTTTACTCGAAGAGCAGCGTGGAGAGCGCGAGCGACATAAGGCGTTTCTGATCCCTGACTTGCAGCGTTATCTGACGGCGCGCTGGTCCGGGGCCAAGTTAAATCGGGGTAAGACTGCGGCTTCCCCCCGGCGTCTTGCGGCACTAAGGGGGCTTGAGGCGCCTTCATGGACGGCGCTAGTTACACAATAACAGACGCGAGGCGCCGGGCCTTGCGCTCGGGAGAGAGCCTGAATGTCGCTTCGTCGCACCTTTTCCTTCACCGCCTCGCTGGCGGCCCTGGGCCTAGCCGCCGCCGTCACCGGCGCGACCGCCACCCCGGCCCGCGCCGACGAGGGCATGTGGACCTTCGACAACTTCCCGATCCAGACGGTGAACGACAAGTACGGCACGCGCATCGACCAGTCGTGGCTGGACCGCGTGCGCAACGCCGCCGTCCGCCTGCAGGGCTGCTCGGCCTCGTTCGTCTCGGGCGAAGGTCTGATCCTGACCAACCACCACTGCGTCATCTCCTGCGTCCAGGATCTGTCCACGGCCCAGAACGACTACGTCAAGAACGGCTGGATGCCGGCCACGCGTGAGGAAGAGAAGACTTGCCCCGGCCAGACAGCCGAGGTCCTGACCGACATCACCGACGTGACCGAGCGCGTCCTCGGCGCCGGCGCCGGTCTGGAAGGCGCGGCCTTCGTCGCCGCCCGCTCGGCCGAGATCGACAAGATCCAGAAGGAAGCCTGTGGCGATGATCGCAAGCTGACCTGCCAGGTCATCAGCTTCTATCGCGGCGGCAAGTACGCCCTCTACAAGTTCCGCAAGTACGAGGACGTGCGTCTGGCCTTCGCGCCGGAGTTCCAGGCGGCCTTCTTCGGCGGCGACCCGGACAACTTCAACTTCCCGCGCTACGCCCTCGATGCCGCCTTCCTGCGCGCCTACGAGGACGGCAAGCCGGTCTCGAGCCCCAACCACCTGAAGTGGAACCCCGAGGCTCCGGCCGAGGGCGACGTCACCTTCGTCGCCGGCAACCCCGGCACCACCCAGCGCCTGCTGACCATGAGCCAGCTGGAGCGCCTGCGTGACCAGCAGATCCCGGTCACCCTGATCCAGGGTTCGGAACTGCGCGGCCGTCTGGTCGAGTACTCGACCCAGGGCGACGAAGAAAAGCGCGTCGCGCTGGACCCCATCTTCGGCCTCGAGAACAGCTTCAAGGTCTATTACGGCCAGCAGGGCGCCCTGACCGACCCGGCCTTCATGGGCAAGAAACGCGAGGAAGAAGCCGAGCTGCGTCAGCGCGTCGCCGCCGACCCGGTCCTGGCCCAGCGCATCGGCGACCCGTGGGCGGATCTGGAGAAGGTCCAGTCGACGGCCCGCGACCTCTACCTGCCCTACCGCCAGCTGGAAGGGAACGCCGGCGGCGGTTCGACCCTCTACTCCTACGCCCGCGCCATCGTCCGCGCCTCCAAGGAACGCGCCAAGCCGGTCGCTGAACGTCGCGCCGGCTACGCCGACAGCGACATCGCCGCCCTCGGCCGTCGCCTGGCCTCGGAAGCCCCGATCGCCAAGGGCGTCGAGGAAATCCAGCTGTCCTTCTGGCTGTCCAAGACCCGCGAATACCTGACCGTGGACAACGCCAATGTGAAGTCGATGCTGGGCCGCGAAAATCCCGAGAGCATCGCCGCCGCTCTGGTCGAGACCAAGCTGATCGACCCGGCCTTCCGCGCTCAGGCGCTTGCGATGACGCCGGAACAGCTGGCCGCCTCGGGCGACCCGATGATCGCCTTCGTCCTGGCCAATGACGACGCCGCCCAGGCGGTCCGCACCCAGTGGGACGCCGGCGTCAACGGCCCGACCGCCCGCGCCGCCGAAAAGGTCGCCCAGGCCCGCTTCGCCGTCTATGGCGACAACCTCTATCCCGACGCGACCTTCTCGCTGCGTCTGTCCTATGGTCAGGTGAAGGGCTGGACCTATCGCGGCGTGACCGTGCCGTCCTTCACCTACATGGGTGGCCTGTACGAGCGCGCCACCGGCGCCGAGCCGTTCAACGCGGCCGCCCGCTTCGTCGACGCCGAGAGCCGCATCAACAAGAACGTCGTCTATGACTTCGTCTCGACCAACGACATCATCGGCGGCAACTCCGGCTCGCCGGTGATCAACGCCAAGGGTGAAGTGATCGGCGCCGCCTTCGACGGCAACATCCACTCGCTGGGTGGCTCGTTCGGCTACGACGGCGAACTGAACCGCACGGTGACGGTCTCGACCGCCGCCGTCACCGAGGCCCTGCGCACCGTCTACAACCAGCCGCGCCTGCTGCGCGAACTGGGCGTGCGCCGCTAAGGACGCTACCGCGACCCTTCTCCCCTTGAGGGAGAAGGTGTCATGCGCAGCATGACGGATGAGGGGTGTCGGCGGCGCGGTCTGAGTTTCAGGCTCGCTGTCGGCCCCCTTTTTTGTAACATCGCGCTGACACCCCTCATCCGAGCGCCTCCGGCGCCCACCTTCTCCCTCAAGGGGAGAAGGAATTACGCCCCCGTCTGACGCACCGGCCTGCTAAGACCCTCTCGTCCTTCCGGCCGATTTCAGACTATTCAGACGAATTGGACTCTGTTTTTTCCTCGCCAGAGTCTGAACCAGGAGTTCTCCATGCGTCACATGTTCTTCGCCTCGGCCGCCGTCCTGGCCTTCGCCGCCGCCTCTTCCGCAAAGGCCGAAGAGGGCATGTGGACCTACGACAACTTCCCCATCGTCCGCGCCAACCAGACGCTGGGGACCTCGATCGATCAGAGCTGGCTGGACCGCGTCCGCCTGTCGTCGGTCAAGTTCGGCGGCTGCTCGGCGGGCGTCATCTCCGGCGAGGGCCTGGTGATGACCAACAATCACTGCGTCGCCACCTGCGTCGCCAACCTGTCCACGCCGCAGCTGCAATACGCCGAGACCGGCTTCACGCCGAAGAGCCGTGAGGAGGAGCTGAAATGCCCCGGCGGTTCGGCTGAAATCCTGACCGACATCACCGACGTGACCGCGCGCGTGCAGAAGGCGGGCGAGGGTCTGGACGGTCAGGCCTTCACCCAGGCGCGCGAGGCCGAGGCCGGCCGCATCGAGACCGAGGCCTGCGGTTCCGATCCCAAGATCCGCTGCCAGGTCGTCAGCCTGTATCGCGGCGGTCAGTTCAAGCTCTACAAGTTCCGCAAATACTCCGACGTGCGTCTGGCCTGGGCGCCGGAAGACCGCGCCGCGACGTTCGGCGGCGATCTGGACAACTTCTCCTTCCCGCGCTTCGCCATCGATGCCGCCTTCATCCGCCTCTATGAGGACGGCAAGCCCGCCCTGACCCCGACCCACTTCACCTGGAACCCGGACAAGCTGACCGAGGGCGAGCCCGTCTTCATCACCGGCAACCCCGGCTCGACCCAGCGCCTGCTGACGCAAGCGCAGCTGATGACCATCCGCGACGTGGTCCTGCCGATGGATCAGCTGATCGCCTCCGAACTGCGGGGCCGCCTGATCCGCTATTCCGAGGAAGGCGACGAGCAGGCCTTCATCGCCATGGACCCCATCGTCGGCGTCGAAAACACCTACAAGCGCGGTCGCGGTCGCATGGCCGCCCTGATCGACCCGGCCTTCATGGACCAGCTGGCCGGTCAGGAGACCGTCTTCCGCCGCCGCGTGGCCGAGAACGAGGCCCTGTCGGGTCAGGTTGGCGATCCCTGGGCCGCCCTTGCCGAGGTGCAACCGATCGCGCGCGAACTCTACGCCCCGATGGCCCTGCTGGAAGGCGGCACCGGCATGGGCACGACCTCGGTGGCGGGCGGTTCGTCCCTGTTCCAGTGGGCGCGAGCCATCGTGCGCGGCGCCCAGGAACGCGCCAAGCCGTCGGACCAGCGTCTGGGCGAGTTCGCCGACAGCCGTCTGCCGGGCGTCCAGTCCGGCCTCTTCGCCGAGCGTCCGACCTATGCGGCGCTGGAGCAGATCCGTCTGGAATGGTGGCTGTCCAAGACCCGCGAATGGCTGACCGTCGATAGCCCCTATGTCCGCACCCTGCTGGGCAAGGAAAGCCCCGAGGACCTGTCGGCCCGCCTGATCACCGGCACCAAACTGGCTGATCCGGCCGTGCGCCGCGCCCTGTGGGAAGGCGGCCTGCCCGCCGTTCAGGCCTCGACCGATCCGCTGATCCAGTACGTCCTGGCCATCGACGCCGACGCCCGCGCCGTGCGCGCCGACTGGGACAACAAGGTCAAGGCGCCGACCGATCGCGCCTCTGAACAACTGGCCGCCGCCCGCTTCGCCGCCTTCGGCGACGCCGTCTATCCCGACGCCACCGGGACACTCCGCCTGACCTATGGCCGGGTCGAGGGCACGGACGTTCCGGGACAGCGCATCGGCGCCTTCACCACCTTCGCCGGCCTGTGGGACCGTGCGACGGGGGCCGAGCCCTTCAACGTCGCGCCGAAATTGCTGGCCGCCAAGGACCGCATCGACCCGAACGCGGTGATGAACATGGCCGTGTCGTCGGACACCATCGGCGGCTCGTCCGGCTCGCCCGCGGTGAACGCCAAGGGCGAGATCATCGGCGCCAACTTCGACTCCACCGTCCTGACCCAGCGCAACGCCTACGGCTATGACCGCAACGTCAACCGCAGCGTCATCGTCACCACCCAGGCCGTGACCACGGCCCTGCGCGACGTCTACGGCATGGATCACCTGATCCAGGAACTGGGCGTGGCTCCCAAGGTCGCGCCGCGCCGGGCCCGTCGTTGATCGCCCCGACCTTTCGGCCCGCCACGTCTTCGGATGTGGCGGCGCTGCACCGCCTGATCGAAAGCGCCTATCGCGGCGACAGCGCCAAGGCCGGCTGGACCCACGAAGCCGACCTGCTGGGCGGCCAGCGCACCGACGAGGCTGAACTGCTCGACATCCTCGCCGACGCCAGCCGGGTCATCCTGCTGGCCGAGGTCGAGGGCGTTCTGATCGGCTGCGTTCAGGTGGCGGATCAGGGCGACGGCCTGGCCTATCTCGGCCTGCTGACCGTCGATCCGACCCGTCAGGCGGGCGGCCTGGGCCGCCTGCTGATCGAGGCCGCCGAGGCCGAGGCCCGCAGCCGCTTCGCTGCGACTCGTATGGAGATGACGGTCATTCGCCAGCGGTCTGAACTGATCGCCTGGTATGAACGCCGCGGCTACGCCCTGACCGGCGAAACCCGCCCCTTCCCGTTGGACGAGACCACCTTTGGTCTGTCCGACCGAGACCTGACCTTCGTGGTCATGGAAAAGGCGCTCTGACACCCTTCTCCCCTTGAGGGAGAAGGTGGGCGCCGCAGGCGCTCGGATGAGGGGTGTCAGCGCGACCTCATGAAAAAGGGGTGACGGCGGCCAGCCTGACATCTCAGACCGCGCCGCCGACACCCCTCATCCGTCATGCTTCGCACGACACCTTCTCCCTCAAGGGGAGAAGGAAGGTTTTCAGAGATCCCGCATCTGCTTCTGGGCGGCGCTGAAATACTGCCAGCCGGTCCACAGGGTGACGATGGCGGCCAGCCAGATCAGGGCGTCCGAGAACAGTTGGAAGTGGGGCAGGTAGTCGAAGGGCAGGCCCCAGCCGTCCCAGTTGCGGGCGAACAGCTGGCAGCCCAGGGCCACCATCTGCAGCGTCGTCTTCCACTTGGCGGCCAGGGTGACGGGCAGGTTGATGCGTCCGGCCATGGTCTCGCGCAGGGCCGAGACGGCGAACTCGCGGAACAGGATCAGGCCGCAGGGGATGATGATCTGCTGCACCGAGCCCGAGGTCAGCACGCCCAGGATGGCGCCCGTGACCAGGATCTTGTCGGCGATCGGGTCCAGGATGGCCCCCCAGCGCGTCTCGGCGTGCCAGCGACGGGCCAGATAGCCGTCGACCCAGTCGGTCGAGGCGGCGATGACGAAGATCCAGAAGCCCGTCCGGTACAGGGCGAACTGGTCGTCCGGGCTCAGCATGGCCGAGAAGAAGGGGACCCCGCTGGTCGCGCCCGCCAGCAGCAGGAACATGACCACCCCGGCCGCCAGACGGATGCTGGTCAGGATGTTCGGGATCGGATTGGCTTTGTGGGCAGAGGTCATCATCACGTCCATTGCAACGCCTGCGGTGTGGCATGGTTCGCCGCCCGATGCGAGAGCAGGGCGGGGCGACGACCTGCCGCCCTTCTGCGGCCTAGTCCAGCCGCTCGAATCGCTTGGCGCCCGTCAGCTTGGTCAGGAGGCCGGCGGCGATGCCGAAGTGCAGGCCGCTGAGACGCAACTCGCCCGCGGCTTCCTTCTCGGCGATCCAGGGGAAGGTGCGCAGGTTGTCCAGCGACAGGCGCACCACGGCCTCTTCGGCCACCGTCTCCTGCTCGTCGGCGGCCACGCCCTCTAGGGCGGCGCTGACGGCGGGCACGCCCTGGGCGACCCAGGGGGCGACGAAGTCCTGGCAGTTGGACGGGGCGCCGTTGCGCATGGCGTTGACCCCCCCGCACGAGGCGTGGCCCATGACCACCACGTGCTGGACCTTCAGCACGTTGACGCCGAACTCCAGCGCCGCCGAGACGCCGTGCAGCTTGCCGTCCGGCTCATAGGGCGGGACCAGGTTGGCGACGTTGCGCACCACGAACAGTTCGCCCGGCGCGGTGTCGAAGATCAGGGCCGGGTCGGCGCGGCTGTCGGAACAGGCCACGACCAGGGTGTGCGGCTTCTGGCCGTTCGTGGCCAGGGCCTCGTATTCGGCGCGTTCGGACGGCCACCGGTTCTGGCGGAAGCGGTGATAGCCCTTGATCAGTTCATTGGTCATGAGCGCCTTCCTAGACCCGCGACCCGTCGCGGCTCAACCGCAAATGCATGTGTTTCAGGACTTGTGGAAGAAGCCATGAATGCGCTCGGCCAGCGACTGATTGACGCCGGGGACCTTGACCAGGTCGGCCACCGAGGCGCGCGACACCCCCTTGGCCGAGCCGAAGGCGTGCAGCAGGGCCTTCTTGCGGGACGGGCCGACGCCCTCGATCTCGTCCAGCGGGTTCTTGCTGATGTCCATCGAACGGCGCTTGGCGTGGGCGCCGTTGGCGAAGCGGTGGGCCTCGTCGCGCAGGCGCTGGATGTAATAGAGGGCCGGGCTCTTCATCGGCAGCATGAAGGGCGGCTTGCCGGGCATGAAGAAATGCTCCTTGCCCGCATCCCGGTCCGGCCCCTTGGCCACGCCGACGGCGGTGATGTCGTCGACGCCCAGATCGGCCAGCACCGCCAGCACCTCGGCCAGCTGTCCCGCCCCGCCGTCGATCAGCAGCAGGTCAGGCCGCTCGACGATCTCGCCGGCCTCCTCGTCCTTGATCATCTTGCCGAAACGTCGGCGCATGACCTCACGCATCATGCCGTAGTCGTCGCCGGGGGTCAGGTCGTCGCCGCGGATGTTGAACTTGCGGTACTGGTTCTTGCGGAAGCCCTCGGGGCCCGCGACGATCATGCCGCCGACCGCGTTGGTCCCCTGGATGTGAGCGTTGTCATAGACCTCGATCCGCTCGGGCCGCGCCACCAGCTCGAAGACCTCGCAGACCTCGTCCAGGATCTTCGACGTGGCCGAGTTCTCGGCCAGCTTGCGGCCCAGGGCCTCGCGGGCGTTGGTCAGGGCGTAGTCCACGACGGCCAGCTTCTCGCCGCGCTGGGGGCGGGCGATCTCGACCTTTCGGCCCGACTTCAGGGTGAAGGCCTCTTGCAGCAGCTCCAGTTCGTGCGGGCGCACGTTGGAAAGGATCTGCCGCGGGATCGGCTTGTCCTCGTAGAACTGCGCCAGGAAGGCGCCGAGGATTTCGGGATCGGTGTCCGACTTGTCGATGCGCGGGAAATAGGCGCGCCCGCCCCAGTTCTGGCCCGCGCGATAGAAGAAGACCTGGACGCAGGCCTGACCGCCCTCGGAGTGCAGGGCGAAGACGTCGGCCTCGGCGTCGCCGACGCCCTCGGCGTTGAGGCCCGATTCCATGGCGATGGCCGACAGGGCGCGGATGCGGTCGCGCACTCGCGCCGCGTGCTCGAACTCCATCTCGTCCGAGGCCGTCTGCATCTCGGCGGACAGGCGGGCGATGACGGCGCGCGACTTGCCGCGCAGGAAGGCCTCGGCTTCCTTCACCAGATCGCCGTAGTCCTCCAGCGAAATCAGGCCGGTGCAGGGCGCCGAGCAGCGCTTGATCTGATGCAGCATGCAGGGCCGGGTGCGCGTCTCGTAGACGCTGTCCGAACAGGTGCGCAGCAGAAAGGCCTTCTGCAGGGTGTTCAGCGTCCGGTTGACCGCCCAGGTCGAGGCGAAGGGGCCGAAATAGGCGCCCGGCGTGGTGTGGGCGCCGCGATGCTTCCTCACCTGGGGCGCGCGGTGATCGCGCCGGATCATGATCTCGGCGAAGGACTTGTCGTCCTTCAACAGGACGTTGAAGCGGGGCTTCAGCCGCTTGATGTAGCCGGCCTCGAGGATCAGGGCCTCGGTCTCGGTGGTGGTGACCACCAACTCCATCGACCGGGTCAGCGACACCATCAGGCCGATGCGCTGGGTGTGGAAGCGGCCCTGCGCATACTGGACGATGCGCTTCTTCAGCGACTTGGCCTTGCCGACATAGAGGCAGTCGCCGTCCTCGCCGTACATGCGATAGACGCCGGGCTTGTCGGGGGCGCGGCGCGCCTCGTCGGCGATCAGGGCGGTCGCCTGAAGCGGCAGGTCCTCGGTCGCGGCGGTGTCTATCGTCTCGTCGGTCATCGGGGCGGATATAGGCTCAGGACCGGCGAACCAGAACCACGCCGCCGATCACCAGGGCGACCCCCGCGATCCGACCCAGGCTCAAGGGCTGTTTCTCGACGCCGAGAGCGCCGAAGTGGTCGAGGGCAAGGCTGAGCAATAGCTGGCCCGCGATCATGACAGTGATGGTGGTCGCCACGCCAAGGCGAGGCACGCCCCAGGCGGCGGAGACCACAAAGGCGCAGCCATAGAGCCCGCCCATCCACGCCCACCAGGGCAGAGCCTTCATCGCCCCGACGTCCGGGCGCGCCTGCAGGATCATGGCCAGCAGGCCCAGGGCCACCGTGCCGACGGCGAAGGAGACGAAGGCGGCGTTCAGCGGCGAGCCGACCGCCGTGACCAGCCGGGCGTTGGTCGGCCCCTGCAAGGCCGTGGCGGCGCCCGCCAGCAGCAAGGTCAGAAAGACGAGGATCGGAGCCTGCATGGGCGGACCCTACCAGTTCGGATCGGCGGGCGCGCCGCCGAAGATCTCGGCCAGGCGGTCGCGGGTGGCGCGGGTCGTATCCTCGGGCAGGGCGTCGGGGGCGAACCAGCCGATCTCGGCGATCTCGCCGTGGCTGGTGCGCTCGGTCATGTCGAAGGCGTCGATGGCGAAGACCAGGACGTGATCGCCGGGAAAGAAGCGCTCGTTGGAATGGACCGAGATCAGACGCGGCTCGCTTCTGGCGATCAGCCCGGCTTCCTCGCGCAGTTCGCGGACCACGGCGGCGTGAGTGGTCTCGCCCCGGTCAACCCCGCCGCCCGGCAGCCACCAGCCGTGCAGATAGGTATGCTTGACCAGCAGCACTCGACCTTCGCCATCCGTCGCCACGCCGCGCACGCCCAGCGTCATGCCCCGCTGCATCCGCGAGACGGCGAAGAAGAGCGGCCGGGTGAAGGGCTCGATTCGGGTGCGCCAGGTGGTCATGGCGAGACGATAGGCTTTGGCGGGGCGGCTTGAACAGTCGCGCCTCTGCCTCTATGCGAAGCTTTGAACAGGAGCCTTCCCATGCTGGCCATCGGCATCATCTTCACCTTCATCGCCGTCATCGCCGCCGTGAACTTCTACGAGTTCGGCCGGGTTGACTGAATCCGCTTCCGGCGCGGGCGGGTTCGACTGGCGCAACGCCGGGGACCAGGTCCGCGTCCTGTTGTCGGATGTGGCGGTCGATGTGCGCATCGGCCTGCACCCGTGGGAGCGGCACCCCGAGCGCCCCACGCGGCTGATCGTCAATGTCGAGATGTTCGCCGCCTGGCCTTTGCCCAAGACTGGGCCGGAGGTCGGTTTCATCGATTACGACCGGGTGCGCGATCACATCGCTAGCTGGCGCGGGCGTGACCATGTCGAGCTGCTGGAGACCCTGGTCGAGGAACTGATCGGCGTCTGCTTCAATCTGCCGCCGGTCGAGGCCTGCCGCGTGCGGATCACCAAGCCGGACATCTTCCCCGAGGCCGCTGCGGCCGGCGTGGAAATTTTCCGCCGCAGGCCGGGCTGAATGGGCGATCCCCTGAACAAGACGGTGCTGATCACCGGGGCCGCGCGGCGCGTCGGCGCCGGGATCGCGCGGGCCCTGGCCGAGGCGGGTTGGGACGTGGCTGTCCACCATCGCGGTGGGGCCGAAGAAGCGACGGCGCTGTCCGCCGAGCTGTCCGCCAAGGGCGTGCGCGTCGCGGCCTTTCAGGCGGACCTGAACCAAGCGGCGGAACGCGACGCTCTGATCGGCCGCGTCGTTGGCCACTTCGGGCGCATCGACGCCCTGATCAACAACGCCTCCCTGTTTCGCTATGATACCCTGCCCACACTGACCGAGGCGTCGTGGGCCGAGCATCTGGCCTCCAACCTGACCGCGCCGGTCTTCCTGATCCGCGACTTCGCCAAGGCGGTCGAGGCGGCCGACGGGCAGGGGGTGGTGGTCAATATCCTGGATCACAAGGTCGATAGTCCGAACCCGGACTTCTTCGCCTATACGGCGGGCAAGGTCGGGCTGGCGGGGCTGACGCGGACCCTGGCCATGGGGCTGGCGCCCCGCATCCGGCTGTGCGGCGTCTCGCCCGGCCTGATCCTGCGCAGCGGCGAGCAGACCGAGGCCGAGTATGAAGCCGCCTGGCGCGATACGCCGCTGGGGCGCGGCGCCTCGCTGGAAGACGTGGCCCGCACCGTGCGCTTCATCCTCGAGACGCCCAGCCTGACCGGGCAGAACCTGACCATCGACGGGGGCGAGACCCTGATCGGCAGAGGGCGTGACGTGGCCTTCGACGGAATCCCGGTTCCCTGAACGCGCCTTTACTTCGCCGTCGTCAGGGTGTTGATGCGCGAACCCTTCGCGGCGCCTATATGGGGCGACTGCGTTTTCGGAACCCTTGCCCCTGATGCCTGCCGTCCAGTTCACCCGCCGCTTCTCGATGGCGCACCGGCTGATCGCCGATGCGGGGTCGAAGTGCGCCGTGCCGCATGGGCACAACGAGTTCGTCAAGGTGACGCTGGAGCCGACGGCCGAGATCGCCTTCGGCCGCTCGAACCACGCCGCCTCGTTCGAGAACCTGAAGCGGCGCTGGCACGGCTTCGTCGATCGCAGCCTGGACCATGCCTTCCAGCTGAACTGCGCCGACCCGCTGTTGGGCTGGTTCCAGGCGCATGAGCCGCAGCGGCTGAACCAGGTCCTGACCATCGACGGGGATCCCACGACCGAGGCCCTGGTCATCGCCCTGTGGCGCAAGCTGGAGGCCATCCTGGCCGCCGAGGGCCTGCCCTTCCGTCTGGCCGAACTGGCCATCGAGGAGACGCCGACCAATACCGTGCTGACGCGCGGTCTGACCGAGGCCGAGCGAGCGTGGAAGCTGGGCGACTGGTGTGACCGGGCCGATTTCAGCATCAATGACCTTCTGCCGCCGGAGACTTGGTCGTGAGCGCCGTCGTCACGCCCTTCACGGCGTCCGAGCCGCGTCGTCTGGGCCTGACCGTGCTGGTGCGCGGTCTGGAGGTTCAGGCCGCCATCGGCGTTCACGCCCACGAGCACGGCCGGCTGCAACCCCTGTTCGTCGATGTCGAGCTGGACCTGGGCGCCGCCCCGATCCGCACCCTGTCCGACACCCTGGACTATGAGGGCGTGGCCCGCATCGCCCGTGATCTGGCGGCGGGCGAGCACATCGCCCTGGTCGAGACCTTCGCCGAGCGCATCGCTTTGGCCTGCCTGACCGATCATCGTGTCCTGGCGGTCAAGGTGCGCATCGAAAAGCCCGGCGCCATCCCCGGCGCGGCGGCGGCGGGCTGCGAAGTCGCCTATTCGCGCTGAGGCCGGTTGCGCGGGGCCGTCGGTCCCGCCATTGTCCCGCCTCGTTCAAGAGGTTCCGATGGTTCAGTCCGGCGATTACAGCAGCAACAGCGCGGCCTCGTCCGACCAGGCCGGCGACCTGACCAGCCTCTATGTCGGCTACGCCCTGATCCTGTTCGCGGTGCCGACCTTCGGCGTAGCGGCGGCGATCGGCCTGCTGCGGGTCTGGCGCAAGGCCCCGCCCGCCGATCCGGTGGCGCGCAGCCATTTCATCTTCCAGCAGCGGACCCTGATGGCCGCCGTAGCCGCCATCGTCGGCGGGGTGGTGCTGATCCTGATCAACGTCGGGGTGTTCGTGCTGTTCGTTATGGCGGTGTGGACCATCCTGCGCGGCGCCCTGGGTTTGAAGGACCTGCTGGAAGGCCGCCCGATCCGCCATCCGCTGCGTCTGTTCTACTGAGGCCTGTCATGACCGATCAGATTTCCGAGGCGCGCGGCAATGGTCGAGACGGGGCCGTTCTGGCCTGGATCCTCTATATCCTGTCGATCCCGAGCGCGAACCTGCTGGTGCTGGCGGGCCTGATCGTGGCCTATGCCTGCCGGGGTTCGGCGACGGGGCTGGCGGCCCGGCATATCGAGGCGCAGATCAGCCTGTTCTGGTCGGTCTTCTGGGTCAGCGTCGTGCTGTGGGGCCTGATCGCGGTCAGCGCCGTGGCCTCTGTTCTGCTGATCGGCATTCCCTTCCTGCTGCTGTTCGGGCTTCTTTTGCTGCTGGTGTCGATCTGGTTCACGGTGAAAAGCGTTCTGGGTCTGCTGGCCCTGTTGAACGACCGACCGGCCTGATCTGAGGAGCCTTTTCGTGACCGCCTTCCGCGACCAGCCCGCCGACCGCCGCTTCCAGCAGGAGTTCGCTGACGCCGAGGGGAACGCGCATCCCGTCTGGGCCGAGTACGCCATCCGCGGCCACGCCCGCGTCATCCTGCACGTCGAGGCCCACCCGGCCCTGCGCGGCTCAGGCGCGGCGGGCCGGTTCATGCAGGCCCTGGCCGAACACGCCCGCGCCGAGAAGCTGACCCTGATCCCGCACTGCAGCTATGCGGTGGCGTGGCTCAAGCGGCATCCTGAGTTTTCCGACATCGTTGGCTGACAGCGCGTTTCTTCGCCAGGGCCGCGCGAAGCGCCGAGGCCGCGTCGGGTCGAGAAGGCGAAGCCTTCTGACCGCGGCCTACAGCATCAAGGATGGCTCTTGGCGATGATGGCCTTCATGGTTTCGGCCTTGGCGGGCAGGTCCTGGACCAGGCGGTGCGCCAGTTCGCGGGCGCCGACGGGATAGGCGTCGCCGCCATCGGCGATCTCACGCGCCATGTCCGCCGCCTTGAGCAACACCTCTTCCAGGGCCTCGACCTGTTCGAGCGCCAGGGCGCGCGCCTCGGCCTGGAGGCGTTTGACGCGCTCGGCGGTCGTTTCGGGCGCACGCATCAGGTCATAGACCTCGGCTTCAGGCGAAGAAACGACGCGCAGATTGGCGCGGGTCTCATTGTCGGGGTTGCTCGATTTGGTCATCGCGTATCTCCGTAACGCACCATGCCGCATTTTCGCCGCAAGGTCGCAACCGATTTGCGGCCAAGCTTGCGGCAGGCGGCCCATGTTGCACCGACGCATCATGAATCGGAGATGAAGGGCGACGCCTTGCCGCGCGCCGCCACCTCGTCGTGCTTGCGCTGGAAGGCGGCGGTCGAGTTTACCGCCCCTTCCTGAACGCCTCCGCCTTTTCGGCTGCGGCTTCGGCGCGCCAGCGTTTGGGGGCTGACTTGTCCACGGTTTCGCCCGCGCCGGTGAGGGCTTCGTTGGCGAATTCGAGGTCGAGGAGCTTCATGCGCTTGATCTCGTCGCGCAGGCGGGCGGCTTCCTCGAACTCGAGGTTGGCGGCGGCCTCGCGCATGCGGCCTTCGAGGTCCTTGAGGGCGGCCTGGAAGTTGGAGCCGACGAAGGGCTTGGCCGCTTCGGCGACGCCGGGGCGGGTCAGCTGGTCGAGGTCGCGGGACTCGTAGGGGCTTTCGAGGATGTCCTTGATGTCGCGCTTGACGCTTTCGGGCGTGATGCCGTGTTCGAGGTTGTAGGCCTGCTGCTTGTCGCGGCGGCGGTTGGTCTCGGCGATGGCGCGCTCCATCGAGCCGGTCATCTTGTCGGCGTAGAGGATGACGCGGCCGTCGACGTTGCGCGCTGCACGTCCAATGGTCTGGATCAGGGAGGTTTCCGAACGCAGGAAGCCTTCCTTGTCCGCGTCGAGGATGGCGACCAGGCCGCACTCGGGGATGTCGAGGCCCTCGCGCAGCAGGTTGATGCCGATCAGCACGTCGAAGGCGCCGAGCCGCAGGTCGCGCAGGATCTCGATGCGCTCAAGCGTGTCGACGTCGGAGTGCATGTAGCGGACGCGCACCCCCTGCTCGTGCATGTATTCGGTCAGGTCCTCGGCCATCTTCTTGGTCAGGGTGGTGACCAGGGAGCGGTAGCCCGCGCGGCTGGTGGCCTTGACCTCGTCGATGACGTCGTCGACCTGGTTGCGGGTGGCGCCGGAGACGGGGCGGATCTCGACCGGAGGGTCGATCAGGCCGGTGGGGCGGATGACCTGTTCGACGAAGACGCCGCCGGTGCGCTCCATCTCCCAACTGCCGGGGGTGGCTGAGACGTGGACCGTCTGGGGCCGCATGGCGTCCCATTCGTCGAACTTCAGCGGGCGGTTGTCGATGGCTGACGGCAGGCGGAAGCCGTATTCGGCCAGGGTGGATTTGCGGCTGTAGTCGCCTTTGAACATGGCGCCGATCTGACCCACGGTGACGTGGCTCTCGTCCACGAACAGCAGGGCGTTGTCGGGGATGTATTCGAAGAAGGTGGGCGGCGGCTCGCCCGGCGCGCGGCCGGTCAGCCAGCGGCTGTAGTTCTCGATACCGGCGCAGGAGCCGGTGGCTTCCATCATCTCCAGATCGAAGCGGACGCGCTGCTCCAGCCGCTGGGCCTCCAGCAGCTTGCCGTTCTCGTTCATCCAGTCGAGCGTCTCCTTCAACTCCTCCTTGATGCCGGTGATGGCCTGGTTCAGCGACGGGCGCGGGGTGACGTAGTGGCTGGCGGCGTAGACGGTGACCTCGTCCAGTTCGGCGGTCTTCTTGCCGGTCAGGGGATCGAACTCCTGGATGGACTCCAGTTCGTCGCCGAACAGCTGGATGCGCCAGGCGCGGTCTTCCATGTGGACGGGGAAGATCTCCAGCACGTCGCCGCGCTTGCGGAACATGCCGCGCTCGAAATTCAGGTCGTTGCGCTTGTACTGCAGGGCGATCAGGTCGGCGCGCAGCTTGGCTTCGTCGATGGTGTCGCCGACCTTCAGGGTGAAGGTCATGGCGGTGTAGGTCTCGACCGAGCCGATGCCGTAGATGCAACTGACCGAGGCGACCACGATGACGTCGTCGCGCTCCAGGATCGCGCGGGTGGCCGCGTGGCGCATCCGGTCGATCTGCTCGTTAATCGAGCTGTCCTTCTCGATGTAGGTGTCGGTGCGCGGGACGTAGGCCTCGGGCTGGTAGTAGTCGTAGTAGCTGACGAAATACTCGACCGCGTTGTCGGGGAAGAAGGCCTTGAACTCGGAATAGAGCTGGGCGGCCAGCGTCTTGTTGTGGGCCAGGATCAGGGCCGGGCGCTGGGTCTGTTCGATGACCTTGGCCATGGTGAAGGTCTTGCCGGAACCGGTGACGCCCAGCAGGACCTGATCGCGCTCGCCGGCCTCGGCCATGGCGGACAGTTCGGCGATGGCGGCGGGCTGATCCCCGGCGGGGGTGTATTTCGTCTCCAGCCGGAAGCGGCCGCCCTTCTTCGCGCTTTCGCGCGAGGGGCGGTGCGGAACCCAGTCGGCCGGGGCGGCGGGCGGTATTTCCGGCGTCAGGCGCGGGCCGGCGACGGGCGCGAACATCGGCATGGCCTTGTTTCCACGACCGCGCGGCGCGTCGTGGATGAAGGGCGCGGCCATCTCCTGCATCCCCGCGCCCTGGGCGGCGCTCTGGCCGGGCACGTGAACGGGCTTGGGCGAGGGGGGCGAGGGAGAACGAGCCATGAACGTCAAGGTAGTGCGCAGGAGCCCATGACGCCATAGGGCGCCGAATGTGGCGGCGAGGATCAGATGGACGCGCCTTCGCCGCGATACGGCTCAAGCTTTGCCTTAATCGCGCCAAATAGCGTCACAATACGGGCAAGAAATGACTATTTCCTGCCATAAATGGACGAATTGTGGTGTGAAATGGGTTCCTTGGCGTCAAAAATGACGCAGTTTTTCGCAGAACGTCGCTTTCTCGCAATATTTTTATTGCTCTGATGTCCCCCTTTGCATAGCCCGAACGTATCCAAGAAACGTAGAGTCGAACATTGGTATCCGAAACGGCGTTCGCGTAACGCTGTGTAAGTTGTTCAGTATTCACAGGTACACAGAGGCATATGAGCACTCGTAAAGACTACCTGCTGGGCACGACGATGGTGGCCGGCGCCGCCGCACTGTCGTTGACCCTGCTCGCACCGGGAGCCGCGTTCGCTCAGGACGCAACCAATACCCAGGAAGCCGCCACGTCCGTCGACGAAGTCGTCGTCGTCGGTTCGCGCATTCGCCGCGACAATTACAATGCCCCGTCGCCGACCCAGGTCGTGACGCGTGAAGAAGCGACGCTGCAAGGCTTCGCCTCGGCCTCGGAAGCCCTGCAGAGCACGGCCGTCACGGGCGGCACCTCGCAGATCAACAACGCCTTCGGCGGCTACGTCACCGACGGCGGCCCCGGCGCCAACACCATCGGCCTGCGCGGCCTGGGCCCGAGCCGCACCCTGGTGCTGCTGAATGGTCGTCGCGTCTCGCCGGCCGGTTCGCGCGGCTCGGTCGGTTCGGCCGACCTGAACGTCCTGCCGACCGCGATGATCGACCGCGTCGAAGTCCTGCGCGACGGCGCCTCGTCGGTGTACGGCTCGGACGCCGTGGCCGGCGTGGTCAACATCCAGACCCGCAAGAACTTCGAAGGCCTGATCTTCGAAGCCCAGCGTAACCAGCCGGTCGACGCCGACGGCGCTGGCGGCTCGAGCCGCTACTCGCTGACGGCCGGCGCCCGTGGCGACCGCTGGCGCGCCGCCGGTTCGCTCGAGCGCTACGAGCGTTCGGAGCTGACGCTGAACGACCGTGAATTCACGCGTTGCCAGACGGACGGCCGCCGTCCGACCGCCGCCGGCGCGAGCCGCGACTACATCGACCCGCTGACCGGCCAGTCGAAGTGCTACCCGATCACCGGCACGGGCTCGAACGGCTCGGCGATCAACTCGATCGGCGTGGGCGTCGAAGGCCCGCTGAACAGCGCGGGCAACCGCACCTTCATCGAGATCGCCGGCACCGGCGCCGCCGGCACGCGTCCTGGCCTGTACAACCGCTTCCGCCCGAACTCGGGCGTGACCACGGGGCCGATGGCCGGCTTCGAAGGCGTTGGCGGCACGGGCATCAACAGCAACGTGCGCGACACCTTCGACCCGCGCATGCTGAACCGTTCGCTGATCTCGCCGGTTGAAATCACCACCCTGTACGGTGAAGGCGGCTATCAGCTGAACGCTCTCGGCAACGCCGAGGTCTATGCCGAGGTCCTGTTCAACAACCGTCAATCCTCGCAGACCGGCTATCGTCAGCTGGCGCTGGACTACGCCAAGGGCAGCCCGCTGATCCCGGCCGGCGACCTGCGCAACAGCGTCTTCTCGGCCGACCAGGGTCTGAACAAGGGCAAGGACGTCGGCGTTCGCGCCTTCATCGGCTTCGGCAACGACCGCTCGTCGCAGGAGCAGGACTTCAACCGCAACGTTGTCGGCATCAAGGGTGACTTCTTCATCCCTGAATGGCGCTACGACCTGTCGGCCAGCTACTCGAAGTCGCGTTCGGAATACGTCAGCGAGCAGTTCATCCAGAACCGCCTGATCGAGAGCCTGGACGTTGTTGAAATCGCACCGGGCCAGTTCCAGTGCGCCCAGCTGGCTTCCAACCCCGGTTGCATCGCCGCGCCGGCGCTGAGCAGCCAGGTCATCGGCGGCGTGCTGCCGAAGGCATGGATGGACTACATCTATCGTCCGGTGACGGGCGTGACCGAGTTCGAGGAAAAGATCATCAGCTTCGGCGTCGATGGTCCGCTGTTCGACCTGCCGGCCGGCAAGGTGATGGGCTTCTTCGGCGCCGAATGGCGTGACTCGGAGATCGACGACACCCCCGCGCTCGATTCGATCAACGCCAACCTCTACAACTACTCCAGCTCGCAACCGACCCGCGGTTCGGACTCGGTGTGGGAAGTCTTCGGCGAAATCGAAGCGCCGCTGCTGCGTGACGCGCCGTTCGCTCGCGAACTGACGCTGAACACCTCGTTCCGCTACACGGACTATGACTCCTACGGCGACGACACGACCTACAAGGTGGGTCTGGTCTATCAGCCGGTCATGGGCGTGACCTTCCGCGGCACCTATGGCACCTCGTTCCGCGCTCCGGCGCTGTTCGAGCAGTTCCTGGGCGCCACCTCCGGCTTCCAGGCCGCGGGCAACGACGTCTGCAACAACTGGGGCGCTGACGGCGTCAACGACAACCGCAAGGCCAACTGCGCCTCGGAGGGTCTCGCCGACAACTTCCAGGCGACGTCCAGCATCGCCGTCTACAGCGTCGGCGGCGCGTCGAACAACCTGAAGGCGGAAACCTCGACCAACCTGACGCTCGGCCTGGTGCTGCAGCCGACCCTGCCGGAAGGCTGGGGCGACCTGGACTTCGCCGTCGACTACTACGAGATCGAGGTGAAGAACGGCGTGGCGCGCTACGGCGCGACCAACATCCTGGAAGGTTGCTACGACTCGCGCGTTGAAGACTTCAACAACGAAGTCGGCATGTGCGCCCTGGTCAAGCGCGACCCGGCGAAGAACAACCAGCTGACGGTCGAAAACGGCTACGTCAATCTGGCCACGGACGTCGTCAAGGGTCTGGACTACACGGTCCGTTACCGCAAGGACGTCGGCCCCGGCGCCGTGCTGTTCAACCTGGGCATCACCCAGTACACGGAAATCGCCAGCAGGCTGTTCGATGTGGACCCGCTGGAAGATTTCAAGGGCATGATCAACAACCCGGAATTCACCGGGAATGCTGACGTCTCCTATGCGTGGGACAAGTGGCGCGTGCGTTACGGCGTCGACTGGATCCAGGGCATGGACAGCTACGACTACTACGGTCAGAACCCTGTCACGAGCCAGTACGACCTGGATGTGCCGGACTACTACCTGCACAACGCCTCGGTTCAGTACACGGGCGAAGGCTGGACGGTCACGGCCGGCGTTCGCAACCTGCTGAACGAAGATCCGCCGACCATCTCGTCGGGCGTGTACAACCGGGTCGGCAACGCTCCGCTGTACTCGGGCTACGACTACCTGGGCCGGACGGCCTTCGTGAACCTCACGAAGACCTTCTAAGGTCCGACCTGATTTCAGGTTGAGGAGAGGGCGGCGGACTTCGGTCCGCCGCCCTTTCTGCTGTCCGAGGGTGTGCGTCCGTGCGCCGGGCCTGTTTCGAGGGGCTGGAGCGCGTCCTGCCAGGGTAGGGCCTCGCTCGAACGCCTGGCGCCCACAACCGGCGAGCCGAGTCAGAGGGTGACGGCTCTTGGAAGATCAAGCGCAACCGGGCGTCGCCCTGCGGTAGCCCTGGCTTGCACGACGCCAGCAGGAAAAAACCCCCGGAGCGCGGGCTCCGGGGGTTCTGTCGTTCAGCCGGGACGGCGGCCCTCAGTCGCCGAGGTAAGGCTCGGCCCCGACCGGCGGTTTGGGCTCTCCAGGGCGGCTGCCGTCTGCCAGCTTGCGCTGGCCGGCGAACATGCGGCCCAGCATCCGCCGGCCCCACCCGGCCACGTCGTCGACAATGGTGAAGAAGGCCGGGATGTAGAGCAGGGACAGGAAGGTGGAGGAGATCAGACCGCCCAGGACGGCGATGGCCATGGGCGAGCGGAACTCGACGTCGGCCCCGACGCCCAGGGCGATCGGCACCATGCCGGCCCCCATGGCGAAGGTGGTCATCAGGATGGGGCGCGCCCGCTTGTGGGCGGCGTCCATGATGGCCTCCCGGCGTGTCATGCCGCCCTCCTTCTCGGCGATGATGATGTAGTCGACCAGCAGGATGGAGTTCTTGGCCGCGATCCCCATCAGCATCAGCACCCCGATCAGGGCCGACATGGAGAAGCTCTTGCCGCCGATCACCAGGCCGATGAAGGCGCCGCCGATGGCCAGGGGCAGGGCCGCCATGATGGTGACTGGATAGGCGAAGCTTTTGAACATCAGCGTCAGGACCGCGTACATCAGCAGGATTCCCGAGATGAAGGCGATGGCGAAGCCGGTGATCATCTCCTGGATGAACTCGGCGTCTCCGGCCGGCACCTGACGCACGCCCGTCGGAAGTTCCTTGACCGCGGGCAGGCGGTTGACGGCCTGGCCGGCGGCGCCGGTGGTCATGCCGTCCAGCTCGGCGCGGATCGAGGCGATGCGCGAGCGGTCCTGACGGCTGACGGTGGCCGGGCCGGCGCCGAACTCGATGTCGGCCACGGCGCTGAGCGGCACCGAGGCGCCAGAGGCGGTCGGGACGCGCAGGTTCTCCAGCACGTTGAGGTCCTCGCGGGCCTCCTCGGTCAGTTGCAGGCGGATCGGGATCTGGCGATCGCCCAGGTTGTACTTGGGCAGGTTCTGCTCGATGTCGCCGATGGTGGCCACGCGCACGGCCTGAGAGATGGCCCCGGCGGAGACGCCCAGCAGGGCGGCTTCGTCAGGGCGCGGCGTGACCAGGATTTCCGGGCGGGCGATGGCGGCGGTGTTGACCACATTGGCCAGGCCCGGCACCCCGCGCATCTCTTCCTCGACCTTGCGCGCAGCGGCCTCCAGGGTCGTCGGATCATCACCCAGGATGGAGAAGGTGTAGCTGGTGCCGTCGCCGGGGCCGCCGCCCTGCTGGGCGATGCCCGCGCGGATGCGGGCGCCGGGGATCTGCTTCAGCTCATCGACCATGACGCGCTGGAAGGCCTGTTGGCTGAGCGCGCGGTCGCCCTTGGGCGTCATGTCGGCGTAGACATTGGCCTGACCCACGTCCTGACCGCCGATGGCGGCGTAGACGGAGGTGACCTCGGGGCGGGCCTTCAGCCTGGCGGTGACCTGCTGCACCACGGCGTCCGTCTGACGCAGGGTTGAACCGGGCGGCAGTTCCACCTGGAAGGCGGCGCGGGCTTCGTCGCCGGGCGACATGAACTCGAACGACATCTTGGCCGCGACCGACAGGAAGACCGATCCGAACAGGAAGACGCCGCCCAGGACGAAGACCTTCCAGCGGTTGCCCAGGCACCAGTGCAGGCCCTTCAGGTAGCCCTTCATCCAGAAGGGGTCCTTGTCCTCGTGATGGGTGTGCTTGAGCAGGTAGGCGGCCATCAGCGGCGTCAGCATCCGGGCCACCACCAGCGAGAAGAAGACGCTGATGCAGGCGGCCAGGGCGAAGGCCTTGAAGAACTGACCAATGATGCCCGGCATGAAGCCGACCGGGGCGAAGACGGCGATGATGGTGCCAGTCGTGGCCACCACGGCCAGGCCGATCTCATCGGCGGCCTCGAAGGCGGCGTCGTAGGGCGGCTTGCCGTCACGCATGTGGCGGACGATGTTCTCGATCTCGACGATGGCGTCGTCGACCAGGATGCCGATGGTCAGCGACAGGGCCAGCAAGGTCACGCTGTTCAGCGACTGGTCCATGGGCGCCAGCAGGGCGAAGGTCGGGATCAGCGACATGGGCATGGCCGTGGCCGCGATCAGGGTCGCGCGCCAGTCGCGCAGGAAGATGAAGACCACGATGACGGCCAGGACGGCGCCCAGGCCCAGGGCCTCCAGCGAGGCGAGATAGCTCTCCTCGATGTATTTCACGCTGGAGGTGACCTGTTCGATGGTCAGCTCGGGGTGAGCCTCATCGATCCTGGCCACCTCGGCGCGGACCTTTTCGGCGACCTTGACCTCACTGGCCTCGCGTGAGCGCAGGAAGTTGAAGGTCACAGCCTCCTGACCATTGTAGCGGGCCAGGCGGCGGGGCTCGCCCCACTTGTCGACCACGGCGCCCAGGTCGCCCAGGCGCACGCTCTTGCCTCCGCCCAGCGGCACCAGGGTCTCGCGGAGCTGCTCGACCGAGCCGGCGGCGCCCAGCGTCCGCACGGCGCGCTCGGACCCGGCAACGGTGACGCGCCCGCCGGGCAGGTTGTTGTTGACGCTGGTCAGGGCCTGGCTGACCTCGGCGGCGGTGACGCCGTAGGAGGCCAGGCGCACCGGGTCCAGCTCGACACGGATTTCCCGATCGACGCCGCCCGAGCGATTGACCTCGCCTACGCCGCCCAACGCCAGAAGGGCCCGACTCATCTCATTGTCGATGAACCAGCTGATCTGTTCCGGCGTCATCGTCGGCGAGCGGACCACATAGGTGATCAGGGCGTCGCCGGTGATGTCGATGCGCTGGACCGTCGGCTCCTGCATGTCCTGGGGCAGGGAGCCGCGAACGCCGCTCATGGCGTTGCGGACGTCGTTGGTGGCGCGTTCCGTGTCGGTGCCCAGCTCGAACTCGATGGTCGTCGAGGAGACGCCGTCGGTGACGTTGGAATAGATATGGCGCACGCCCGACAGGCCTGCGATCGAGTCCTCGATCACCCGTGTGACCTGGACCTCCATCTCGGCCGGGGCCGCGCCGGGCCGGGCGGCGGTGACCGAGACCAGAGGGAAGTCGATGTCGGGGTTGTTGTTGATCCGCATGCCCATGAAGCCGGTCACCCCAGCCAGGGTCAGCAACAGGAACAGCAGGATGATGGGGATGGGGTTCTTGATGGCCCAGGAAGAGATCTGGTTCATGGCCTGGCCTTACTTGCGGGCCGGAGCGGAGGCCGCGGGCGCGGCGGCCGGCGCTACGGCCGCCGCGGGGGCGATGGTGACCTTGTCGCCCTCGTTCAGGAAGCCGGCGCCCTGGACCACGACGCGAACGCCGGGCTCCACGCCGCTGACCGAGGTCTGGTCGTCGCGACGCGACAGGACCGTCACTGGGCGGAAGTGGGCCGCCGCCTGAGCGTCCAGCACGAAGACGCCCGACTTGTTGTTGCGATAGAGGACGGCGCCGGTCGGCACCACGGTCGTCGGCTGGGCCCCGGCGTTGATCGAGGCGCGGGCGAACATGCCCGGCTTCAGGCCGCTGCCGGGGGACAGGGTGATGCGGGCCAGGCCGAGGCGGGTCTGGGCGTCGACCTCGGGGGTGACGATGCGGATCGTGCCGCTGGTGGCGACGCCCTCGTTGGAGGTGATGGTCGCGGTCTGACCGGCGCGCAGGGCGGGCAGGTCGGTTTCGGGCACCTGGGCGTCTAGCTCCAGGCGGCCGTCGCGGACCATGCGGAACAGCTCGGTCCCGGCGGCGACGATCTGGCCCTTGGTGACGCTACGGCTGATGATCAGGCCCGAGACGGGGGCCTTGATCTCGCTCTGGGCCAGACGGGTGCGGGTCTCCGACAGCGAGGCGCGGGCCGAGGCCAGATTGGCCTGGGAGGCGCGCTGGTCAGCCAGGGCGTTGTCGAGCGAGGCCTGGCTGAGGAAGCCGCGTTGCTTCAGCTCCTGGGCGCGGGCCAGGGCGGCGTCGTCGCGGGCGGCATTGGCCTCGGCGGTCTGCACGCCCGCCTGCTGCTGGCGCAACTGGGCCTGAAGCAGGGCGTCGTTCAGCTTGACCAGGACCTGGCCCTGACGGACGTAGGAGCCTTCGTCGACATAGACGCCGACGGCGGTCAGGCCGCCGGTTTCGGCGCCGACCGGCACTTCCTCCCAGGCCGAGACGCTGCCCGAGGCGACGATGACGCGCGGCAGGGCGACCTCGGTCGCCGTGGCGACGCTGACCGTCTGACGCGAGGCGCCCGACTTTTCGCCGGCCTTGGACTTGTCGTCGCCATGTCCGCCGCAGGCGGAAAGGGTCAGGACGGCGGCGGCGGCCGCCAGAAGCAGAGCCGGGGTACGAAGGGTTTTCGCCACGTGCGAGGATCCTTGAGAGGGTCGGGGCAGGGGCGCGAACCTTCTGTTCGTCGCCGGAACGCAGTTGTGAACAGTCTCGCTATCTAGCGTTTCAGCGAGCCGTTCTCAAACCTCGCATGCCAGGATTACCGCGAAGTAATCCGGCGCAGGATGACGGCGAAGCGCGAGGATCAGGGGCGGTTGCGGTCCGGAAGCGCGACGATTTCGGCGTCGGTCAGCTTCTTGATCACGCGGACCCGGCAGGGCGTTTGCGGCGCGGGTCCGCCAGAAGCGACGATTCGGGTCGTGTCGCCGGCGCACAGGCGGTCCATGACGCCGGGCAGGAAGGCGATGGTGAGGGAGAAGTCGAGGTCGTTGCAGTAGCCGAGCGCCTGCAGCTCGAACACGTCCCTGTTCTGGGTGCGGACATAGAGCGTCTGATCGTCGCCGCGGAAGCTGGTGACCTGGCGGGAGTAGAAACACTGCCGCGGCGACGAGGTCGCCGATGAAGCCTCGTGGCTGGCCGTGGGCGCGCAAGAGGCGAGGCCGGCCGCCAGAAAGGCGGGTGCGATGAGCAGCAGGGTGGAGACGTGGCGAGACATGTGAAGGCTCCGACAGGACTGACGCGTCAGTCTGGAATCAACAGGATGAACCTTGGCTGTCTAAGCGCACGAACTCCGCCGCGGTTGCCTGCAGCTCAGGCGAAACGCCCGGGCGACAGCCGCTTGCGCGTCGCCAGAGGCAATGGCGAAGGTCGGTCCAGGATTTGCGCCGCGAGATCTTCGGCCAACAGGGGCGCGACGCAAAAGCCGCGCGAGCCCATGCCCGTCAGAGCGTAAAGACCGGGCGCCGGCAGGGCGCCTGAAACCGGTAAGCGGTCGGGCGTTGTGGCGCGCACGGCGACTCGCCGTCGCGACGAGCTGGCGGCCTCGACCGTAGCGACGAGGGCGGGCAGGGCGGCGGCGAGCGTGGCGAGGTTGCGGGCTGAGGCTTGGTCATCGGCGGTAGGGGCGGCCTGACCTCGATCATGGGTGGCCCCGTACAGCAGGCCGGACTCCGTGGGTACGGCGTAACCGCCCCAGGCGACAGGGACGGTGTTCGGGCCTTCGACCCAATCCGCCTGACCGGCGACGGGCGACAGGGGCAGCTCCGGGGCGAGCGCGGCGGCGCCCCATCCGGCGGTCAGGACAACGATATCGGCCTCGAGGATCAGGCCCTGCCCGGCGTCGAGCAGGCGCCAGTGTCCGTCCTGCGACGTGAGGGTTGCGACGCGGGCGGTCATGCGCTCGGCGCCGGCCAGCCAGGGTTCCAGCACCGCCGAGGGGCGCAGCGCCATGGCCCCGCGCATCATCAGGCCGCCGGTCGCGATAGGGACGTTCAGATGGGCGGCGCAGGCAGCAGCGTCCAGGCGGGTCATGGCGGCGGCCGGCCACAGGTCCTGGGCGGCGATCTTGTCGAAGCGGGCGGCGTCGCGCGCAGCCTGTTCCAGTTGCAGCACCCCCTCCGCGATGACGGCGTCGGGCAGGGCGCGATAGAGGTCGCCGGCGCGCTCCAGGGCCTGGGCGTGGAATCCAGCGATCAGGGCGTCGCCCGCGTCGAGGCGGGGCGTGACCAGGGCGGCGGGGAAGCCCGAGCCGCCGGCGCCGGAGTGTTCCGCCTCGACGACCGTGACGCGGGCGCCGCCGGCGATCAGGGCGCGGGCGACCGAGGCCCCGGCGATCCCGGCGCCGACGACGGCGACGTGGGGTCGCGAGACGCGCTGGGGCGGCGGCGAAGGCAGATGGGCCTCCAGCCGCTCACGTTTGCGCCCGTGGCCGGGCTTTTTCTCGACGAGGAAGCCCTGTTCGGTCAGGCCGCGCCGCACGGCGCCCGCGACGGTGAAGGTGGCGATCCGCGCACCGGGCGCGGAGCGGGCGGCGATCAGGGCCATGATCTCGGGCGACCACATGCCGGGGTTGAGGGCGGGCGAGAAGCCGTCGAGGAACCAGGCGTCGGCGGGACCGGACCATTGGCCCAGCGCCCACTCGGCGTCGCCCACGGCCAGGTCGATGGTCGTCTGCCATTGCGGCAGGTCGAGGCGGTGGAAGCCGGGCGTTCCCTCGGGCCAGACGGCCAGCAGGGCCTCGGCGATCTCGGCCAGTTCGGGCCAGGCGGACAGGGCGCGCGCGGCCTCATCGCGGGTGAGGGGGAAGCCTTCGATGGAGAAGACGTGCAGGCGACCGTTCTCGGGGCGGGAGCGGCGCCACAGGTCCAGCAGGGCCACGATGTTCAGCCCGGTGCCGAAGCCGAGCTCGGCCACGGTGAAGTCGGCCCGACCGGCCCAGGCGTCCGGCAGGCCGCAGCCGTCGAGGAAGACCGCGCGGGTCTCGGCCAGTCCGTCATCCTTCGAGAAGTAGACGTCGCCGAAGCGGCCGGAGCGGGGGGAGCCGTCCTCGGCCCACAGCAGTCGCGGGGAGGCGTCGTCGATATCGTATTCGGGCAGTTCGTCGGCCATGCCGGGGCTTTAGCGGCCGCCGGCCGGGCTGGATAGCAGGCATGAAAAAAGGGGCCGTCCGAAGACGACCCCTTTCCGCATCGCGACCCGGGGGCCGCGATCCAAGACGTAAGTCTTAGTGAGCGGCAGCCGGAGCAGCCGGGGCAGCAGCCGGAGCGGCAGCGGCCGGAGCGGCGGCGGCGTCAGCAGCCGGAGCAGCAGCAGCAGCAGCGTCGGTGGCGGCGGCGGCAGCGTCGGTGGCGGCGGCGTCGGCGGTGGCGGCGGCGTCCGAAGCGGTGGCGGCAGCGTCCGTGGCGGTCGCGGCGGCGTCTTCAGCCTTGTCGGTGGCGGCCGGTTGGCAAGCAGCCAGGGCCAGAGCGGCGGCCGAAGCGGCGATCAGAGCGGTGATGCGCATAGTTGTTATCCTTCAGAAGGTAAAAGCGAGATCATGAACCCTCGCTAGGTGGAGATAACGGGATCGTGAGGAAAACCGCAAGCGAAATTCTCACGGCTTCGTGAAGTCACGTTATCCGCATGAAGAAAGGGCCGCCCTGATTCCAGTCAGGACGGCCCTTTGAAGGTCGTTGGCGTTCCGGATTTTTAGTGGGCGGCTTTTTCGGCAGGCGGCGGAGGGGGAGCCGAAGTCATGGCCGCGCCGGCGGCGTCAGCGGCTTTTTCCGTGGCCGCGCCGGCGGAGGCGGCGGCGTCGGTGGCCGCGCCAGCCGCGGCGGTGGCCGCATCGGCGGCCTGATCCGCAGCGACTGCAGCCGTGTCTGCGGCGGCGTCGGCAGCGGCGGCGGCGTTGTCTTCGGTCTTGGTCGCGGGTTGCTGGCAGGCGGCCAGCGACAGGGCGCTGAGGCCCGCGGCGACGATCATCAGGCGACGGATGGTCATGGTGACTATAGCCCCTTTGATTTCTGAAACTCGGCGGGCCAATCCCGCCGATGCTAGGCGTAACGCGAGTTTACGGGGTTCGACAAGCCCGACGTCAGGCCGGAGGAATTGGCGGAGTCGTCGGATTCATTGGATCAGTCGGCGGCTTTTCCTCGGGCAGGGTCGGAGGATTCTGCGGCGGCGAGGAGGGCGGCGCGACCGAATCGCCGGGCGGCGATGCAGCATCGTCCGGCTTGGGCGTCATCGACACTTCAGGGTCGGCGGCGGCCTCGGCCGGGGATGGAGCGGTCTGCGGCGGCGGCGAAGCGTCGTTGCAACCCGCGAGGATCGGGGTGGCGACGGCGAACAGCAGGACCGGAAGGGCTTTCATGTGAAACTCCACACGTGCACGTAAACGTGACCAGTGGAGAACCCGCGTGAGCGATCCGTGTTCCCTTCGTCGAGCGAAGCGGACCAGGCGCGGCGGGATCAGGCGTCCATCGGCGCTGCGGCCAGGGTTTCCTCCATCTCGGCGAAGGAGGGCTGGGCCGTCGAGGGGATGTCGCCTCGGCCGATCTCGACCGAGATCTGGGCGGCGTTGCCGTGAAGGTGAGCGACCAGCACGGACTGGATGATCTTGTAGTAGGCCGCTTCCTCGTCGATGATCGCCTTCAGGCGGGCGGCGAAGGGCCCGACCAGGCCATAGGCCAGGAAGACGCCGAGGAAGGTGCCGACCAGGGCGCCGCCGATCATGCCGCCCAGGACTTCCGGCGGCTCGGTGATCGAACCCATGGTCTTCACGATGCCCAGAACGGCGGCGACGATGCCGAGCGCCGGCAGGCCGTCCGCCAGGTTCTGCAAGGCGTGGGCGGCTTCCAGATGCTCGTGGTGGTGCTTCTCCAGCTGCTTTTCCATGGCGTCCTCGATCTGATGCGGATCCTCGAGGTTCATGGTCATCATCCGCAGGGTGTCGCAGATGAAGTCGGTGGCGAAGTGGTCCTTCAGCACCTTGGGGTACTTCTGGAAGATGGTGCTCTCGGCCGGTTTTTCGATGTGGCTTTCCAGAGCGATCACGCCCTTGGACTTCATCGTCTTGGTCAGCTGGAACAGCAGGCTGAGCAGGTCCTTGTAGTCCTGCTTCTTCCACTTGGGTCCGGCGAAGGTCTTGCCCAGACCGCCGAGCGAACTCTTGATGACCGGCAGGCTGTTGGAGATCAGGAAGGCGGCGACGCCCGCGCCGCCGATGGCCATGAACTCGTGCGGCAGGGCGTGCATGATGACGCCGAACTTGCCGCCCGCCAGGACGTAGCTGCCGAACACCATGGCGAACAGCAGGACAATGCCGATAATCTGGAACATGGGGCGGTCGGACGTCCTGGAGGAGAAGGCTCAGGAGGCCCGTTATCGGCGTTAATGCTTAAGGGCGAGTTTCAGGAATCCCGGTTCGGGACGGATTGGGCGCGGCGATGATGTCGCAGGCTGTCGCCCCTAGAGCATATAGGGGCCCCACATGAAGGCGACGGCGCCGAAGACGCCCAGGGCGGTGACGGCGGCGGCTAGGGCCATGGCGGTGATGACCAGCAGCCTGACGGCAGGCCTGGTGCTGCGCCCGGCGCGCCAGTAGGCCTCGAACAGGGCCAGGGGGATCAGATAGGCGCCGAACTGCAGCACCACGTCGGCCGGGCCGGACAAAGTGTTGTTCATGCCCAGTCCGCCTGTGGCGATGGCCCAGGCCATCAGTCCAACCCGCAGGAACCAGACGCCGTTGACCGCCAGAAAGGCGCGCATGGCCCAGCGCTGGTGGGTTCCGAAATCCCGTCGGACGGCGGTGCGCCAGGCCAGGGTTCCGAAGATCAGGATCAGAATCCCGTCCACGGAGACGGCGATGGCCGAGATCAGCGACAGATAGGTTCCTCGCCCCCAGGTCAGCCACAGGCCGCCCAGGGCCATGACGACGGCCGTGGTCAGGAAGACCCGCCCGTTCCAGCGATGCAGGCCGGGCGCCCGGCGGCGCAGGGCGGGGACCAGCTGCATCAGCCCGCTGAGGGTGACGACCGCCGCCAGCAGGACGTGGACCGCGAACATCAGATTTCCCGCGTCGTCGCCGGGCGCATAGCCCTTGATCAGGGGCTTGTCGTTCCAGCCGGCGAAGTCGCCGATCAGGGTCCGCCGACCGAAATGGGCCAGGATCATCCAGATAAATGCGGTCTGCCCGACGGCGGCGATGCAGAACCAGACCAGGCCGGATCGGCGCAGCAGGCCGGTCCCCGGTCGGAGGCTGATCGACGGGCTTGCGATTTTCGATGTCGTCACGTCCAATTCACCCTTGGTTCGTCTGAGGTGGTTCGGGCTGTGAGCGGTTTGGCGGTCGTGATCTCGCCGATTTGGAAATCGGCCATGGATTTTCACTCCCTCCGTGACGGGGAGGCGCGGTCATGAGTGCTGAAGGTCTGACGGCGTCGCCACGCGCGCAGATCCGTCTGACGGACGTCCAACTCTACGGCGGCCTGTTCGCGACGGCGGTGGCGGCCTTTTGTCTGGCACAGGTCATGGGCCATCGTTTCGGAGCGGCGACCGAGGTCGTGGCGGTGCTGGGCGACGCCACCTGCGGCTGGTCGTGGCTGCTGGTCCGCGCCCTGTTCCAGCGGCCTGCGCCCAGGCAAGGCGCGCGCGAAAGATGGCCCTTGATGCTGGTCCTGACCCTGGTGGGGGCGGGCGCCTTCCTGCGCCTGGCTCCGGATATGGCGATGTCCCTGCCGCGCATGGTGGGCAACATCAGCGGCCTGGTCAGTTCAGCCCTGCTGCTGCTGGCCGCGGTTGAGCCTCTGAAGGGGCTGGGCGCGGGCGTTTCCGCCTCGGAGCGGCGTTTCCGCATCGGCTTCACGGCTGGCTATGCGGCCATTCTGGCGGTCGCCGTCGTCTGGGTGAACGGGGCGCCGGACGGCAGCTGGGCGGCGCGCTGGAGCGGAGAGATCAAGATGGTCTGCGCCCTGATCGCCCTGGCCGGCATGGGCTTCGCCGTCGGGTGGCGTCGGAGGCATCCGCTGACGGCGGTCGGGCGCAGCCGTGCGCGGCCCCTGACGGATGAGGAGGCGGGCCTGGGCGACCGCATCCTGAGCCTGATGACCGAGGAGGCGATCTATGTTCAGTCCGACCTCAAGGTCGCCGATCTGTCGCGGCGCCTGGGCGAGGCGGAGTATAGGGTCAGCCGCAGCATCGCCGGCCTGGGCTTTCGCAACTTCAACCAGATGGCCAACCGCTTCCGTATCGAGGAGGCCAAACGGCGGCTGGCGGACCCCGCGCTGCGTCGCCTGCCGATCCTGACCATCGCCTATGACTGCGGCTTCGGCTCGATCGGGCCGTTCAACCGGGCCTTCAAGGCCGAGACGGGGCAGACGCCGCAGGCGTTTCGCGGGCGCGCCCGGCCCTAGAGGCGCGTCGTGCCGTCGAGGATGGCCTCATAGGCCTTGGCGGTCAGCTTCTGATAGCCGGCCTTGCCGCCACGGACGTAGACGGCGCCGTCGACCTTGGCCGCGTCGAAGCCGTCGGCAACCAGATCGACCTTGCGGTACTTGAAGGTGCCGGTGGTCTCGGCCGACTTCATCAGGCGCAGGAAGACGGGGCGGGCGTAAGGCGGCAACTGTTCGTCGGCGTAGGCGGCGAAGGCGGCGGGGTCGAACTTGCCCTCCAGCACCAGGGCGGCCATGCCGGCCTTGCCTTCCTGGCCGGGAACGGAAACGCCATAGGCGATGACTTCCTGAACGCCCGGCGCGTCATGCAGGCGCTGCTCGACCTCGGCGGTGGAGACGTTCTCGCCCTTCCAGCGATAGGTGTCGCCCAGGCGGTCCATGAAGTAGAAATAGCCCTCGCGGTCCTGACGCATCAGGTCGCCGGTGCGGAACCAGCGATCGCCCTTCTTGAAGACGTCGGTGAGGATCTTCTTCTCGGACGCCTTCTTGTCGGCGTAGCCCGAGAAGTCGTGGCGGATGTCCGAGGCGATCTGGCCGATCGCCTCGCCCGTCTCGCCGACCGAGACCAGCTGGCACAGCCCGTCCGCGCGGCGCAGAGGCTCGCCCGTTTCCGGGTCCAGGGCGATCAGGCGGATGTTGATCTGCGACTTCAGATAGCTGGGCACGCGGCCGATGGCGCCCGCCTTGCCGTCGAAGTTGAACAGGGAGACATTGCCTTCGGTGGAGCCGTAGAACTCCATGATGTCCTTGATGCCGAACCGTGTCTGGAACTCGGTCCAGACGTCGGGGCGCAAGCCGTTGCCGAAGGCCAGGCGCAGCTTGTGGGCGCGCTCGTCCTCATTGGGCGGGCAGTTGACCAGATAGCGGCACAGCTCGCCGATATAGACGAACATGGTGGCGCCGGACGCCTTCACGTCGGGCCAGAAATGGGTCGAGGAGAAGCGACGGCGAATGATCATCCGCCCGCCGTTCAGCAGGATCGAGCCGACCCCGACCAGGCCGCCGGTCGAGTGATACAGCGGCAGGCAGTTGTAGAGGGCGTCCTTGGGCGTCGAGGCGGTGGCCCCGGCGAAGGCGCGCATATAGGTGCGGGCGCGAGAGTGCGGGATGCGCGCGGCCTTGGGCAGGCCGGTCGTGCCCGAGGTGAAGATGAACAGGGCCGTGTCGCGGTTGGTCAGACCGCTGCGCAGGCTCCTGTCGGGGCGGACCGAGGAGGCGCTACGCACGGCGTTGTCGATGTCGCGGCGGTCGTTGGTCTCGTCCTCGTCGGCCAGGCCGTGGACCCAGCTCATCAGGTTGCGGTCGACGAAGGGGCGGGCTTCTTCGACCGCGCGCCAGCTCTCCTGGTCGGTCACGACATTGAAGGCGTTGGAGATGGTCAGGCAGTGGGCCAGGGCCTGACCCGTCAGATTGGTGTTGATCAGGGCCGTGGCCACGCCGACCTTGGAGAAGCCGAACCAGGCGGCCAGGTATTCGACCCGGTTGTGCATCACCAGGGCGATGACGTCCGAACGCTTGAGGTTCCGCGCCTTGGCCCAGTGGGCGTAGCGGTTGGCCAGGGCGTCCAGCTCGCGATAGGTCAGACGGCGGGTCTCATCTTCGAGCGCGACATTGTCGGGGAACTTGTCGACCGCTTCCTCGATGTCGTCACAGAGCAGGACGTCGCTGTCGAGGGTGATGGGCTTGATGCGTTTCAGGAGGCGGTACAGCCCGCTCGCGAACCTGATATCGCGCCGGATGTTCGCTGCCAGACCCATGGTTGCGCCGCCTCTTCCCGAATTTATGCCTTTCAATGGTGATGAACGGGCAGCGGCGGCGGGTCAACAGGTCGCAAGCGCGCATCGCCACAATGTTTCGACAATGCGATGCTTGGGCCTCGTTTTCGATGACGTTGCGTAAGGTTGCTGCGCGACGTTACGTCAACCTCCGCAGGGCTTGCCGAACAGAAGGTCTCAAGAAACGACAGATTGATGACTTGATCATGCTTTCGCCTGAACTGTGGCGGGGGTGGTGTTTCTTCGCGGCGACGCGCCTTTTCGTGGAACCTTGCTCTTTTGGCCGGGGTTGAGGGGCCTCGATCAAAGGAGAAGACATCATGTCCGTGACCTATACTGATCAGGTTCGCCCTGCCGCCGCCCGCATCGACAGCGACGCCTATGTGCCCGTCTACGCCCGCGGTGACGCCCGCAAGTCGAACAAGCGGGTGAAGACCTGGATGATCCTGGCGCCCCTGGGCGTGCTGGTGGTTGGCGGCGCGGCGGCGGCCATGCTGATGCAGCCCGCTGAGCCGGTGGCGCCGACGACCCTGGATGCCGCGCCGGTCGCGCCCGTCGCAACGCCTTTGACGGCGCCGACCGTTCCGATGGAGACGCCGGCCCCGCCCATTCCGCCGTCCGACGCGGCGCTGGTCGAGCGCCGGGCGACGCCGGCCAGAGCCGCCCGCATCGCGCCCAGGGGCGCCCCTGCGCCGGCGCCGGTGGTGGAGGCGCCCGTCCCCATGGGGCCGCAGCCCTATCTGTCGGTCGCGCCTCAGACGGCCGCCCCGACAGCCGTAGCCCCAGCGGCGGTCACGCCGACGGCCCCGCCCGCGCCCATCGTGATCACGCCGCCGAACTGATCGAGGCGACGGCGCAGACGGAGAGGCCCGGCTTGCGTCGGGCCTTTTTCATTGAGGCTTCAGGAGGCGGAAGGGGTTACGCGCCAGACGGCGTTACCCACGTCGTCGGCGACCAGAAGCGCGCCCGAGCGGATGCCCAGAACCCCGACCGGTCGTCCCATGGCCTCGCCCTTGTCATTGCGGAAGCCGGTCAGGACGTCCTGCGGCGGCCCTGAAGGCTTGCCGCCGCTGAAGGGGACGAAGAAGACCTTGTAGCCGGCGGGCGGGTTGCGGTTCCACGAGCCGTGCTGGCCGATGATGGCGCCGTTGCGCCACTGGGGCATGAGGGCGCCGGTGTAGAAGGTCAGGCCCAGGGAGGCCGTGTGCGAGCCGAGCGCGTAATCGGGCTTGATGGCCTTGGCGACCATGTCGGGGCGGGGCGGCTGAACCCGCGCATCGACGGTCTGGCCGTAATAGCTCCAGGGCCAGCCGTAGAAGCCGCCGGGCGTGACCGAGGTCATGTAGTCGGGCACCAGGTCGTCGCCGATCTCGTCGCGCTCGTTGACCGAGACCCACAGGCGTCCGTCCTCGGGGTTCCAGGCCATGCCGACCGGATTGCGCAAGCCCGAAGCGAAGACGCGGCGCGCGCCGGTCGTCGGGTCGATCTCCAGCACAGTGGCGCGGTCCACCTCCTCGTTCAGGCCGTTCTCGCCGACATTGGAGTTGGAGCCGACGCCGACATAGAGCTTCGAGCCGTCCCTTGAGGCCACCAGGCTCTTGGTCCAGTGGTGGTTGCGACCGGCGGGTAGGTCCGCGACCTTGACCGGCGTGGCGTCGATCCGCGTCTGGCCGGTCTGATAGGGGACCGCGACCACGGCGTCGGCGTTGGCGACGAACAGGCGCTCGCCGATCAGGGCCATGCCGAAAGGCGAGGTCAGGCCGGACAGGAAGACGGTCTTTGTTTCGGCCACGCCGTCGCCGTCAGCGTCGCGCAGCAGGGTGATGCGATTGGCGCTGGGGACGCGAGCGCCCGCCTTGCCCATGATGCGGCGCTCGAACCAGCCGCGGAGCCCGCCTTCGTTCCCTTCCGGCTTGGGCGGAGCATTGGTCTCGGCGACCAGGACGTCGCCGTTGGGCAACTCATAGAGCCAGCGCGGGTGATCCAGACCTGTCGCGAAGGCGTTCACCGCCAGGCCCTGTGCGGCGACGGGGGCTCCGCCCTCGGGCCAGCCGACAGCGGGGGCGATCTTCACGGTTGGAACGCGCTGGACCCTGGCCTGGGGCAGTTGTGGATTCGCGCCGAAGCCGAGGTGCTCCGGCAGGGCGCCTTCGGTTTCGCAGGCCGCCAGGGTGAAGGCCAACGGCAAGGCCGCCACGGCGAGGATACGGCGTCTGGACATGGGTTCAAACCTTGCATTCGAGGTTCGCGAAACGCGTGCGAAGCGCTTCGTCTATAACCCGGTGATGCGCGGAATGATCCGTGCTTGAGCGGACCCTTGAGTCACTTCGGTCGTCTTCCTATCTGCCAACCCACGCCGGGGAGGGCCCATGCCGTCAGTCATTTCCATCCAGGGTCTGACCAAGACCTACAAGTCCGGCCATCAGGCCCTCAGGCGCGTCGATCTGGAGATCCAGAAGGGCGAGATATTCGCCCTTCTGGGGCCGAACGGCGCGGGCAAGACGACGATGATCTCCATCGTCTGCGGCATCGTCACGCCCTCGACCGGGGTCATCCTCGCCGACGGTCATGACATCCAGAAGGATTATCGCGCCGCCCGCACCCGTATCGGTCTGGTGCCGCAGGAGCTGACGACCGATGCCTTCGAGACCGTCTGGGCCACCGTGACCTTCAGCAGGGGCCTGTTCGGCAAGGCGCCGAATCCGGCCTATGTCGAACAGATCCTTCGCGACCTTTCCTTGTGGGACAAGAAGGACGCCAAGATCATGACCCTGTCCGGCGGGATGAAGCGCCGCGTCATGATCGCCAAGGCCCTGAGCCACGAACCGGACATCCTCTTCCTTGACGAGCCCACGGCGGGCGTCGATGTCGAGCTGCGCCGGGACATGTGGTCGCTGGTGCGTCGTCTGCGCGAGCGCGGCGTGACCATCATCTTGACCACCCACTATATCGAAGAAGCCGAGGAGATGGCCGACCGCGTCGGCGTCATCCTCAAGGGCGAACTCATCCTGGTCGAGAAGACCGCCGACCTGATGCAGAAGCTGGGCAAGAAGACCCTGACGCTGCAGTTGCAGGAGCCGCTGGCGGCCCTGCCGCCCGAACTGGCCGAATGGAACCTGGCGCTGCAGTGCGACGGGGCCGAGCTGGAATACGTCTTCGATTCCAACGCCGAAAAGACCGGCGTGCCGTCCCTGATGCGCCGCCTGTCGGACCTGGGGATAGGCTTCAAGGATCTCAGCACCCGCCAGAGCTCGCTCGAGGACATCTTCGTCGGCCTGGTCCATCAGGATCGGGAGGTCGCGTGATGAGCTTCAACGGATACGGCGTCTGGGCCATCTACCGCTTCGAGATGGCGCGCGCCCTGCGCACCCTGTGGCAGTCGCTGGTGACGCCGGTCATCACGACCTCGCTCTATTTCGTCGTCTTCGGCGGGGCCATCGGCAGCCGCATGACCGAGGTGGACGGCGTGCCCTACGGCGCCTTCATCGTGCCGGGACTGATCATGCTCAGCCTGTTCACCCAGTCGATCTTCAACGCCAGCTTTGGCATCTATTTTCCGAAATTCACCGGGACGATCTACGAGATCCTGTCCGCGCCCGTTTCGCCGCTGGAAATCGTGCTGGCCTATGTCGGGGCGGCGGCGACCAAGTCGGCGATCCTGGGCCTGATCATCTTGGCCACGGCGGCCTTCTTCGTGCCGTTGCAGATATTGCATCCCTTCTGGATGCTGGCCTTCCTGATCCTGATCTCGACCACCTTCGCCCTGTTCGGCTTCATCATCGGGGTCTGGGCGCAGAATTTCGAGCAGCTTCAGTTCGTGCCCATGCTGATCGTCACGCCCCTGACCTTCCTGGGCGGCGCCTTCTATTCGATCGACATGCTGCCCGAAGGCTGGCGCACCGTCGCCCTGTTCAATCCGGTGGTCTATCTGATCTCGGGCTTCCGCTGGGCCTTCTACGGCGTGGGGGACGTCAGCGTGGGAGTCAGCCTGACGGCGACGCTGGGCTTCTTCTTCGCCTGCCTGGCGGTGGTGGGCTGGATCTTCCGGACAGGTTATCGTCTGAAGAATTGAAGGCGAGTTCGGCTGTCACGAAACCGCCGAACTCGCTCAGCAGTTTGAGAGTTTGCCGACCCTTTTCGTGATGCGCGCCTCTCCGGCGCCGGAGCCCGAATGTCCGACGCCGAAAATCAGTCCAAGCCCTTTGCGCGCGGTCAGGTGCAGTGGGGGCGTCCGTCCCCCACGGTGTTCCGGACCGGGCCGCTGCCGCGCGGTGCGGGCCTGACGCCGCCGCCCCTGCAGCCCGAAACGCCGGCCGTCCAGGCTCCGAAGACCGAGGCGCCCAAGGCGGGGCCGCGCCCGGCCGCCGCGGTCGGCGGCGTGTTCGGCGGTTCTCTGGTGCCGCAGCGCCGCTCGAGGCAGCCAAATATCACTTCAGGTTTGCTGACGGCGCCAATGCCTGGGCGTCAGCCTCAGCCTCCGTTGCAGGCTGCGCCCGCCGTCCCGGCTGACATGACGCCGCGTCCTTTGCCGAAGGTCCCCTTGGCGGCGGTCACGCCGCAACCCGTCGCTCCGTCGGTCGCACGATCCGCCATGCCCGCGCCCGAGCCGGAGGCGCCCCGGATCCAGACCGCCCGGGCTCAGGAGGCGCAGGTTTCAGCGCCAGTCGCAGTGCGCGCGGCGAAGCGGTCGGGCGTCAATCGCATGCCTCTCTATGTCGCGGCAGCAGCGGTCGTGGTGATCGGCGCGCCCGTGGTCACCTGGTTGATCACGCGCTCGAACAGCGCACCGGCCCCTGCCGCCCGGTCGCTGGCGCCTGAGAGCTTGACCGTTGCAGCGCCGCTGGCCGTTCCGGCCACCGCGCCCGCAGACCTTGCTCCGGTCGAGACCGCAACGGCCGCAGCCGTCGGAGAGGCGACGACTACGCGGGCCCCGCCGGCCCGCGTCGCGCCGCCACGCGCTGTTCCCGCCGCCGCCAGCGCCGCCACCGCGGCGGCCAACGCCGCGCCGCCGGCTGTCGTGGCGTCGGTCGAGCCTCCGCCCGTAGTGGTGATCGCCCCGGCGCCCGAACCGGTCGAGCCTTCCGCGCCTGCGCCGACCGCAGCGCGCCCCTCGCAAAGCGATCCCGACGCCCCGGTCGTCACCAAGCCGCAGTCGCTGGACTGATCTTGTCCACGAGGAGGGCGCGTCACCGCAAGGTCAGGTAGCCGCGTTCGACCATGCGGCGCAGGGCTTCGTAGGCTTCGGCCAGTTCCTCATAGGCGGTGCGGGCGGCGGTCAGGCGGGCGGTCTGGTCCACCGTGACGGCCGAACCGGATTCCGAAAGGCGCAGGGCTTCGGCGGCCCAGCGGGCGCGAGCGTTGGCGGTCAGGACGGCCAGCTTCTGGAACGTCCCTGTGTCCACCCGCGACAGGGTCTGGCCGAGAACCTCGCGGTTCGAGACGAAGGCGGCGTAGTCTATCTGCTCCAACTGGCCGCGCAGGCGGCGCTGCTCCTGCGGGTCCAGATCCTGCGGCTCGAAATGGTCGCGCTGGCGGCGGTAGCTCTGGGTCAGCACGGTCGACATCGGCGGCGCTCCACTGGGCGGTCCACGCGGACTGCGGCCTGAGGCTGCGCCGCTTCGGTTAACGGGTCGTTTGCGAGGCGCCGCCCGAGACGCCTGTCGGGGCCAGCTTCAGACGCTCGCGGTCGGGAGCGCCCATGCCGCGCGGGCAGCGCATGGGCTGATAGGCCTTGGAGTAGCAGAGCCGCGCCTCGCGGAACCAGCCGTCGGTCGTGGCGATGAAGACGCCCTCGCGCGGCAGGCCGGGGTTGGCGGCGACGAAGGCGTCGCGGATGGCGCCGGCGGTCAGGCGCCCGGCCGGGATGGCCTCCAGATCCGGCTTGTTCAGGCCGTTCCACATCCGCGCGGCCTGTTCGAAATAGGCCTCGGGGCTGTCCCAGCCGCAGGTGCCGTGGGCCGCCCATTCGTGCTGTTGCAGCGAGGGCGAGGGGGTCATGCAGAAGTGCTTCTTCACCGTGGCGATCGGGATGGCCGGGCCGGGGGCGGCGCAGTAGCGCGGGTGCCTGTTGTCGGCGCCATTGGGCCACAGGCCGTGCAGGGTCAGGCCGAACCGGTTGTCGGCGCACTGATAGCGTTCGTCCGGGTAGTCCTTGCCCGAGCGGCAGGCCTGGGGCGACCAACTGACGGCCAGCATGTTGAAGGCGACCGGTACGTCGGCGGCCACCTCGTCGGCGGGCGGGGTATAGGGGCGGGCGGGGGCAGGTCGGCGGGCACGGCGCAGACGGCGCTGGCGGCGGCGGCCGTCTGGCTGGCCGGGCGCCGGGGCAGGGCCTCGCACGCGGCCAGCAGCAGCGGCAGCGCCAGCAGGGCGGCGGGCAGGTTCGAGGTCCGCATCGGGGGCGCTCCGCAGGCGAGAAGGACAGGGCTCGCCGTAAACCCTTCGTGAGCGACGGCCAAGACGGAACCCGCGCGCGTCTCCGCTCATTGAAAAAGCGTGAGCATAAGAGGAACGAGGTCCATGCCCGATCAAGCCGCCTTCGAAGCCGCCCTGGAAGAGGCGATCGCCCTGTTCGAGCAGGGGGAGGCGATGAACCAAGCCCGGTTCGACGAGCTTCTGGCCGAGTTGGAGGCGCGGCGCCCCTCCCTCGCCGCCGTGCCCGAGGACGATCCGCGCGCCGTCCGGGCCAGGGAGCTGCAGGAGCGGGCCGACGACCTGGAACACCGCGCCGCCCAGGGCCACGGCCAGATGGACGAGGTCAACACCCTGTTCTCGCCCCTGATGGGCAAGCGCTAGGCCGCAGAGCACGGCGGTCGCGAGAAGGGCGAAGGGGGGCTGGCGGTTGCGATCAGCAACACCATATGGTGCGGATAACAAACGCCAGGAACCGCCCCCATGACCGACGCCCCCGCCCCGCTGAAGACCCTTAAGATCGACTTCGTTTCGGACGTGGTCTGCCCCTGGTGCGCCGTGGGGCTGGGCGGGCTGACGACGGCGCTGGAGACGCTGAAGGGCGAGGGGATCGCCGCCGACATCGCCTTCCAGCCGTTCGAGCTGAACCCGCAGATGGCGCCCGAGGGCGAGAACATCGTCGAGCACATCGGCGCCAAGTATGGCTCGACCCCCGAACAGTCGGCCCAGAACCGCGAGATGATCCGCGCCCGCGCCGCCGAGGTCGGCTTTGACATGCGCATGGGGCCGGACAGCCGCATCTGGAACACCTTCGACGCCCACCGCCTGCTGCACTGGGCCCATGAGACGGCGCCCGAGAAGCAGGAGGCCCTGAAGCGCGCCCTGTTCACCGCCCACTTCACCGACAACCGCAACATCACCGACGCCCGCGTCCTGACCGAGGCCGCCGAGGCCGCCGGACTGGACCGCGCCGAGGCGGGCGAGGTCCTGGCCTCGGGCCGCTATGCGACCGAGGTGCGCGGCGCCGAGGACCTGTGGCGGGCGCGGGGCATCACCTCGGTCCCGGCCGTAGTGCTCGAGGGCAAGTACCTGATCAGCGGCGGCCAGCCGGCGGCGGCGTTCGAGCAGGCGCTGAGACAGATCGCGGCGGAGAACTAAAACCCTTCTCCCCTTGCGGGAGAAGGTGGGCGCCGAAGGCGCTCGGATGAGGGGTGTAAGCGCCCTGCTTTCCGAATGCGCCTCGCAGCCAAAGGGGACAAACGTCAAAGGTCGCGCCCACACCCCTCATCCGGCCCTTACGGGCCACCTTCTCCCTCAAGGGGAGAAGGATCGGGGGGCGGGTGCGCCTCCTCACCCGGAAAAACAGAGTCCAATTCGTCTGAATCGTCTGAAATCCGGCCCTCGGGGTCGAGGCGGGCCTTGAGGGCGGCGATGCGGGTTTCGATGGCGATGCGGCCGGCGTGGTCGTCGGGGGACAGGCGGGCGGCGTCGCGGGCGACCTCGGCGACGGCTTTCAGGTCGGCGTTCAGCGTGGCGGCGGGATCGGGTTCGGGTTCCGGCGTGAGTGCGGCCAGAAGGGCGGGGTCCGTCAAGGCCCGCCAGGTGCGCAGCCAGGAGGCGGCCTCGGCGGCGCGGCCGCGTTGCACGGCGCGGTTCAGCCGCATCAGGGCCTGGGCCGCCATCCGGGTCAGGTCGGGCGGGGCGGCGTCGGGGGCCTCGTCCTGCGGATCGGGCCAGATGTCCGGGGTGTCGCTGCGGCGCCAGCCCTCGCGCGCGGCGCGGGACCGCAGGGTCCCCAGCTTCAGGTCATAGCGGGCGCAGACGGCCTCGGCCGCGTCTCCGTCCAGATAGTCGCGCCGCGCCGCCGCCCAGATCGCCTCGGAGCGGACGCGATAGCCATCCCGCGCCTCCGGCTCCTCGCAATAGTGGCCGCGCCCGGCGCCGTCAGGGTCGGACGCATTGGCGTGCATTGCTGAATTGGCGGCGGTCGAGGGGCGGATGTGGTCGGGGATGTAGGTGGTGTCGCCGAACTCGTCCTGCTCCCACCGCCCCGAGGCGACGATCCGGGGCTCGCCCTCGTGCCAGTATGCCGCGTCGTCCATCTCGCCTCCTCCTGCCTGCGGGAAGGAGGTTGGAGGACGGATGCGTCAGGATCGGACGGGGGGCTTATCTTCCGTCATCCTCCAACGAGCGGAGCGAGATCGGGGGATCCAGCGGCGCCGAAGGCGATCTTTACAGCAAGCGCGGCGCGTGGAGTTTTCGCCCTACGGGCGCCGCAGGGTCCCCCGGTCTGCGCCGCGAAGACGCGGCTTGCCGGAGGATGACGACGAAGGGGTGCGCCACCGCAGGAAGCCGTTGATGAAGGTGATCTTTGCGGCGCCGCTCGGCCCGGCGAGGAGGACGAGGGTGGGCATAGTTGCAAAGGGCATTGCAGCAACGCCTTGATTGTAGCGCGAGCATGGCGCTACCACGGCTAGTAAGGGGGATGAAGTATGACACAGATTGAGCGCTGGAAAACCGATGGCAATCAGCGGCGGGTTGAGCGGATCAGCCAGTCGACCATTGAAATTGTTGCCACCGACATTCCCGCTGCGTTCGAAGATATTCGGGCGAGCCTGATCGAGTGGTTGTCGCGCAAGGCAGGGGCAAAACTTCCAGAGGCGATCCTTGACGGTAGGACCGGCGATTTCAACACGATCGGATTTCAGCGCGTCGAGACCGCAGCCTTGACCGATCCATCGTATTGGGCTGCTAGGCAAGATGACCAAGACCGGGATTTCCCGCGACGATCGTGGATAACCGAAGCAGCACTTTCCACAAACGAACGGGGCATTGTGCTTGGGCATAGGCTGCATTGCGTTACTTTGGGTGAGGCAGCGCCATTCAGTCGATCAATCCCTCGGTTTATGCGCGATGTTGCTCGCCGATTTGAAACCCGGCTGGATGGGCGGAAGATCGAACTAAAGGCAAAACGAGTTACGACCACTGAAGACATCGAGTGGCTGTTTTCGCTACTGACGTCCTCTGCAAGGCGACACCCTGTGATCGGGGTCGCACAGTCCTACCGACCGAATGACACCGCAAATGACGGTTATTTGGTGGATGCTGACGCGCTCGCGGCTGCTGTGTTCGGGACGGCTCACGTCTGCATGATTGGGCGTGAAGCTTCTGAGGAACTGACAAGTATCTTGGGTGAGCTCTCCGTTCTTAATGGCGGGGTTCGCAGTTGGAGACACTCGCTTAGCCTTGAAGACACGCGTTTTAGCCACCCCCTCTCAACCGCCAAGATGATTGATGATTGGGCTCAAGGGGGCGGAGCAAAACGCTTTGAACGGGAGGTTATTGATTGGTGCCTGCGCTACTCTGCAGGGCGCCGGGACGCGGACAAGGCCGTTCCCCCCTTTTCCGAGGTCCGCCACATATCGGCTCAGCGCGAGCGGCAAGCGGCAAAAGCGGAAGGCCGTACCGATCAAGAACTGCTCGAACTGGCCCTCAATGAGAACGAGCGTCTCGCCAAAGAAATGGAAATAGCTAGGGAAGAGCACTTACAAATGCTTGATCTGGCTGAAGAAGATGTTCAGCGAATTCACGGTGAACGTGACGATGCTCTTTCGGAACAAAATAGGCTCTTAGCGCGCCTGAAACATATTGAAGCCGCGCTGGCCTCACAACGAACGGCTTCTCCCGAAAAATTCCCTGAGGATCTGTCAGAGTTGAAGGAGTGGGCTAACGACAATCTCGGCGATTCCGTGGTCCTGCTACCTCGAGCACTAAACGCGGCGAAAAAATCGCCGTTCGAGGATGTTGAATACGTATTCCAAGTGCTGATTGGCATCCGTGATGGCTACGCACCGATGCGAAGAAGTGGGGATGTTGAACTGAAAAATGCCTGGGATGATAGGATGCGTGAGTTGGGCCTCACGCTAACTCCGTCTTTCGCAGGAGCCGGTGCAGGAGAGTTCGGCGACGAGTATAGGACGATGTGGTCAGGCAGAAACCGTGAGTTCGACATGCACTTCAAGGGGTGCAGCAGTCGCGATCCCCGCTATGGCTTTCGCTGCTACTTCTTCTGGGATGACGAGAAAAAGTGCGTCGTCATAGGCGCAATTCCGGGACATTTAACAACGCGAGCCTCCTAGCGGCCATCCTCACACCTTCACCTCCACCACCCCGCCGCCCGCCCGGAACTTCGCGCTCATTTCGGCCATGCCGGCTTCGGCTTCCTGAGCGGCGAGGCTGGCGCCGGCGTCGTTCTGGGCCTTGGCGGCGTCGCGGATGTCCTGGCTGATCTTCATGCTGCAGAACTTGGGGCCGCACATGGAGCAGAAGTGGGCGGTCTTGTGGGCCTCCTTCGGCAGGGTCTCGTCGTGGTATTTGCGGGCGGTTTCGGGGTCGAGGCCGAGGTTGAACTGGTCCTCCCAGCGGAACTCGAAGCGGGCGCGTGAAAGCGCGTCGTCGTGCATGCGGGCGGCGGGGTGGCCCTTGGCCAGGTCGGCGGCGTGGGCGGCGATCTTGTAGGTGATGACGCCGTCCTTGACGTCCTGACGGTCGGGCAGGCCCAGGTGCTCCTTGGGCGTGACGTAGCAGAGCATGGCCGTGCCGAACCAGCCGATCATGGCCGCGCCGATGGCGCTGGTGATGTGGTCGTAGCCGGGGGCGATGTCGGTGGTCAGCGGGCCAAGCGTATAGAAGGGCGCCTCGTGGCAGTGCTTGAGCTGCTCATCCATGTTGGCCTTGATCTTGTGCATCGGCACGTGGCCGGGGCCTTCGATCATGACCTGACAGCCCTTGGCCCAGGCGATCTTCGTCAGTTCACCGAGGGTGCGCAGCTCGGCGAACTGGGCCTCGTCATTGGCGTCGGCGATGGAGCCGGGGCGCAGGCCGTCGCCTAGGGAGAAGGAGACATCATAGGCCCGCATGATGTCGCAGATGTCCTCGAAGTGCTCGTAGAGGAAGCTCTCCTTGTGGTGGGCCAGGCACCACTTGGCCATGATGGAGCCGCCGCGCGAGACGATGCCCGTCACGCGCTTGGCCGTCATCGGCACGAAGGGCAGGCGCACGCCCGCGTGGATGGTGAAGTAGTCCACGCCCTGTTCCGCCTGTTCGATCAGGGTGTCGCGGAAGACCTCCCAGGTCAGGTCCTCGGCGATGCCGTTCACCTTCTCCAGCGCCTGATAGATGGGCACGGTGCCGATGGGGACGGACGAGTTGCGGATGATCCAGTCGCGGATGTTGTGGATGTTGCGGCCCGTCGACAGGTCCATGACGTTGTCGGCGCCCCAGCGGGTGGCCCAGACCAGCTTGTCCACCTCGTCATCGACGGATGAGAGGACGGCCGAGTTGCCGATGTTGGCGTTGATCTTCACCAGGAAGTTGCGGCCGATGATCATCGGCTCGACTTCGGGGTGGTTGATGTTGTGCGGGATGATGGCGCGGCCGCGGGCGATCTCCTGACGGACGAACTCGGGCGTGACGAAGTCGGGGATGCTTGCGCCGAAGTCCTCGCCGTCGCGGATGCAGGGGGCGTTCTGCTCGCGGCGCAGGTTCTCGCGGATGGCGACGTATTCCATCTCGGGCGTGATGATCCCGGCGCGGGCGTATTCGTACTGGGTGACGGGGCGGCCCTCGACGCCCTTGAAGACCTGATGGTTCGAGACATCGAAGCGGGGGGCCAGGTGCTTGCCGCTGGCGTGGCCGTTGTCCTCGGGCTTGACCTCGCGCGGGTTGGCGACGGGGGCGATGTCGCCGCGATCCAGCTGCCAGCTGGATTTGACGCGGGGCAGGCCCTTCTTGATGTCGATGGTCACGGCGGGGTCGGTGTAGGGGCCGGAAGAGTCATACATCGTCACCGGCGGCTCATTGGCGCTGGGGTGGACGGCGACCTCGCGGAAGGGGACGCGGATGTCGGGGTAGAGCTCGCCCGCCACATAGACCTTCACGCCGCCGGCGCGGGGGCCGGTGGGGATGCGGCCGTGCTCGGCGGCGACGGCCTTGCGGGCCTCGGCCAGCGGCAGCTCCACATTGGGTTCGTGGGGTTGTTCGGTCGTCGCGGTGACGTTGATGTTCATGGCGGCCTCAAAACGTTTGAGGTCCGCCGACGTCGGGCGTGCCGGTCCTGTGGCGTGAAGCCGGGGCCGGAAGCGTACTCATCCCTTCGCCGGCATGACCCGGATCAGGTTCGACGGGTCAGAGGAGAAACCTCTATCTCAGCCGCTCGCTTGCGACCCCCCGGAGAACGGCGCGACCCTAGCCCGTTTCGGGGGTAGGTCAAGCGAGGCGGGCGTGGCAGGAAGGGGAATGATCCTTTCCCGCACCTATCGCCCCGAAGACATGGCCGGGTGTCTGGCCCTGTTCGACAGCAATACGCCGCGCTTCTTCGACGTCAGCGAACGCGAGGGGTTCGTCGGGTTTCTGGAGGATCAGGCGCTGCGCTGGCCCTATCAGGTGATCGAGCGCGACGGGCGTATCGTCGGCTGCGGCGGTCATGCGGTCGAGGCGGACGGGGTCAGCGTCACCCTGTGCTGGGGGATGGTGGACAACAGCCTGCACGGGCAGGGCCTGGGGCGGGTGCTGACCGAGGCGCGGATCGCGGCGGCGCGAGCGACGCCGGGGGTCGGGCGGGTGAAGCTGAACACCAGCCAGCATACGCAGGGCTTCTATGCGCGGTTCGGCTTCGAGACCGAGGCGGTCACGCCCGACGGCTATGCGCCCGGCATTGATCGCTGGGACATGGTGCTGACGCTGGGTTGAGAGGAAATAGGGGGGCGGTCCGGCTTCTCAGTCGGGGGGGCGTTAAGGCCGGACCGCCACAGACGACATCGGGGTTGGGGGGCGTCCGATGTGTCCGATGCAATAACAACGGACCTGAAACTTGGTTCCGCAAGAATTCGCGTCTTAAGCATGATTGTTGAACGCGGGTCGGCGAGGCTGTGGTTTCCTTCGTCCGCGAACGGTTGAAAGATGTATTTCCGAGCAAGACAGAGGCGCGCGGCATGAAGACTTTGGGCGTTCTGGGCGGCATGGGGCCGGCGGCGACGGTGGCCTTTCTGGCGCGGGTGCAGGCTCTGACCCCGGCCAAGGGGGACGAGGACCATGTGCGGGTGGTCATGGACATGAACCCCCAGGTCCCGAACCGGCACACGCAGCCCGAGGCGGCGGGGCGGACCTTGGGCGAGATGGCGCTGCGGCTGAAGGCGGCGGGCGCCGAGGTCCTGGCCATGCCATGCAACACCGCCCACGCCCATGCGGCGGCGATCCGGGCGGCGGGGCTGCCGTTTGTCGACATGGTGGCGGAGACCGCAAAGGCTGCGGCGGCAGGGGGAGCGCAGCGGATCGGGGTGCTGGCGACGCCGGGCGGCGAGGCTCTGTACGAGGCGGCGCTGGACGCCGAGGGCGTGGAGATGGTGGGGCTGTCCGAGGCTGACCGGGCGCGCTTTATGGCCGTGGTGTTCGGGGTCAAGGCGGGCGACACGGGGCCGGAGCAGAGGACGGCCATGCGCGAGCTGGCGGCGGCTCTGGTGACGGCGGGGGCGCAGGGGATCATCGGCGGCTGCACCGAGGTGCCCTTGCTGCTGGACGCGGGCGACGTGGCGGTTCCGCTGACGGACTCGGCGGAGGTTCTGGCGCGGGTGTGCGTCGAGAGATGTTTGTAGCTTCGATTTCTCCCCTTTAAGGTTGAAGGAGGAGCGCATGAAGTCGGGTGATGGCGGCTTGTCAGGCCCGAATAGTCTGCGTGAGAGCGGGGGATGTTTATGAAGTTCATTACAGCATCGACGATTATGTTTTCGGCGCTTCTGTTTTTGGCAATCGTTGTTTCGTTTTTTACATCCAGATCTTTCGAGGATGTCATTGCTAGCGTGGCGAGTTTCGTACTTTTGATTTCTATATTGGCTATATTCTTCTGGATTAGATCGGTGGTAAATTCGAGGAAATGATCAGGGCGGTCCTGATGGATGCCCAACGTCGCGTCCGGCAGGCCTGTGCTTTCTCGCGCATGGCAGGATCGAGTGGGATTGCGCCTGCTCGTCTCGCGCGGCACACCCGTCGGGTGAAACAGTCCCTCATCATTGATTGCGACCCTGGCGTGGACGACGCCACGGGGTTGCTGACCGCCTTCGCCTCTTCCGACCTCGACCTGCTGGCCGTGACCACGGTCGGGGGAAACGTCAGCGCCGAAAAGACGGCGAGGAACGCACGCATCCTGCGCCAGATCGCCGGGCGCGAAGACGTGCCGGTCTTTGTCGGGGCCGAGCGGCCCTTGCGACGTGAGCCGGCGGGCGCGGGCGAGTTCCATGGGGCCGAGGGGCTGGGCGATCTGGAGCCATACGAGCCGGAGGCAGCGGTCGGCGAGGGAAACTCGGCCGAGGCCATTGTGCGGCTGGTGATGGAACGGCACGCCGGATCGGTCGCCCTGGCCGTCATGGGGCCGATGACCAATCTGGCGCTGGCGATGCGGGCCGAGCCGAGGTTGGCGGGCCATCTGGGACCGGTGGTGGTCATGGGCGGGGCGCGCAGCGAGGGCGGCAACATCACCGCCTCGGCCGAGTTCAACATCTGGGCCGACCCGGAGGCGGCGGCGGAGGTCTTTGCGTCCGGCTGCCGGATGATCGTCATGGGGCTGGACGCCACCCATCAGGTGCGAGCGACCGAAGAGCGGATCGCCGCCATCGAGGCGGTGGACACGGCCTCGGCGCGGGCGGCGGGGGCCATGCTGCGCTTTTCGCAAAGGATCGAGCGGGTCATCGTCGGCTGGGACGCGGGGCCGCTGCATGATCCCTGCACCGTGGCCTGGTTGCTGAAGCCCGAGTTGTTCGATCTGGCGCCCTGCCGGATCGCGGTGGAGACGGGAAGCGATCTGACGCGAGGCCACACGGCGGTGGAGTTCCGCGTCGAGGCCGAGACGGCCCATCATTTCTGGGCGACAAGGGCCGATGCAGACGGGGTCTTCGCCCTGATCACCGACAAGCTGGGAGCGGGCCAATGAGGATCACCGTCGTCGGGTCGATTAATCTGGACATGGTGGCCTCGGCCCCCAGTCTGCCGGCGCCGGGCGAGACGGTGACGGGGGCAAGCCTGGCTCGCCACGCGGGCGGCAAGGGCGCCAATCAGGCCCTGGCGGCGCGGCGGCTGGGGGCCGAGGTCAGCCTGATCGGGCGGGTCGGCGAGGACGAGATGTCCGGCGCGGCGGTGGCCCTGATGCTGGCCCACGGGGTGGACCTGTCGGGGGTCGAGACCGACATCGCGGCGCCGACCGGGGTGGCCCTGATCGCCGTCGATCCGACGGGCGAGAACCAGATCGTGGTCGCCGCCGGGGCCAATCACTTTGTCACGCCGGAGCAGCTGCCGTCGCGGATCGAGACGCCGTTGATCGCCCAGCTGGAGCTGCCGATCGAGACGGTCGAGGCGGCGGTGGGCCGGGCGACGGACTTCGTCTGTGTGAACCTGGCGCCCGCCGCCCCGGTGTCGGAGGCCATGCTGCGCCGGGCCGATCTGATCGTGGTCAATGAGACCGAGGCCGCCTTCTATGGCGAGGCCCTGCATGTCGGCGGCGGTCTGGTGGTGGTGACCAAGGGCGCGCGCGGGGCGGTCATGTACCGGCGCGGGGTCGAGATGGCCTGGGCCACGCCTCCGCGTGTCGAGGCGGTGGATGCGACCGGGGCGGGCGACGCCTTTGTCGGGGCGATCACCGTGGCCTTGCTGGACGGAATGACGCCCGATGCGGCCCTGCACTTCGCCTGCGCGGCGGGGGCGCTGGCGGCCACCCGGCCCGGCGCGCAGCCGTCGCTGGGGACGCGGGACGAGGTCGAGGCCCTTCTGGCGGGCTGAGGCGCAACTGAAGCGGATTGACGCGGCGCAAAAGAGATCATTGCGGAACTGTCATCTTCGCCCCAATGTGGCCCACATTGGGGGTCGGCGTCGTCGGCCGGGATTTTATGGGTAGAAGCTATGGGTAGGTCTGGAATCGTGGCGCTGGCGGCCTGCGCCGTGGCGGCGTTCGTCACTGTCGAAGCCCCTAAGGCGTCGGCGGCGGCGCTGGAAATGAGCGGTCAGTCGCGCGCCGAACAGATGATGATGCGGGCGAAGCGTCGCCAGGCGGAACGTCGCGCCGAGCAGGAGTACGCCGAAGCTGAAGCACGGGAACGGGCGGCGCAAGAAGCGGCTGATCGTCAGGCCGAGGCTGAAGCCCAGGCCGAAGCCCAAGCCCATACCCCCGCCGTTTCGTCGTCCCCCGCGCCGATTCCGGTCACGCAGCCTGACCCCGCGCCGCGGCCCAACGCCTAGGCGACGTCCGGGCTGACGTCATTGTCCACATAAAGACATCGAGCTCGGGCGCGGGGGCGCCCGAATCGTTCTGGCCTAGCGTTCGTCGTACTGACGCAACAGGAACAGGGTTCCCACCGCGGTCAGGGCGCCGAGCGCGAAGGCGGCGACCAGGGAGCCGGTGGCGGCGGCGGTGGAGACGGTGACCGGGCGCTTGGCGTACCACTCGACGATCTCGCCCGCGTGGGCGTGGTCGAGGCCCTCGTCATAGGCGTCGTCCAGATAGGTTTCGTCGGCGGCGGCCATAGGCGTCTCCTTATTGCCTGCGCTAAATCCCCGGCGCGGTCGGGCGGTTCCCAGTCGTGACAGAGGATCGCACATCCAGTAAAGGGCGCGCCTCACGTTTCAGAAATCTGGCAGCGAGATTCATGGCCGGCCACTCGAAATTCAAGAACATCATGCACCGCAAGGGGCGCGCCGACGCCCAGCGGTCGAAGCTGTTCTCCAAACTGTCCCGCGACATCACGGTCGCCGCCAAGTCGGGCATGCCCGATCCGGCGCTGAACCCGCGCCTGCGTCTGGCGGTCAACAACGCCAAGGCCGAAAGCCTGCCCAAGGACGTCATCCAGCGCGCCATCAACAAGGCCGCCGGCGGCGACGCCGACACGATGGAAGAGGTCCGCTACGAGGGCCGGGGTCCGGGCGGCGTCGGCATCATCGTCGAGGCCCTGACGGACAACCGCAACCGCGCGGCCTCGAACATCGGTACGGCCTTCAAGAAGAACGGCGGCGCCCTGGGGGAAATGAACTCGGTCGCCTTCATGTGGGACAAGGTGGGCAAGATCACCTATCCCGCCGAGGCTGGCACCGAGGACGCCGTCATGGAAGCCGCCATCGAGGCCGGCGCCTCGGACGTCGAGAGCGATCTGGTCAAGCCGGACATCTATGAGGACGCGCCGGGCCACACCATCTGGACCGCCTATGAGGACCTGAACGAGGTGGCCGAGGCCATGTCCAAGGTGCTGGGCGACCCGAAGTCGACCGCCATCGTCTGGAAGCCGCAGTCGGAAGTGCCGGTCACCGGCGAGGCCGTCGGCACCCTGTTCAAGCTGCTGGACGCCCTGGACGCCGAGGACGACGTGTCGTCGGTCTATTCCAACGAAGACATCTCGGACGAAGACGCGGCCAAGTACGCGGGCTGACGCCTAGCGGAGGCAGGTCTCCATCCAGTCCTGATCCGGCTCGGCGGCCCTGAGGTCGTCGAGCGTCGGGATGTTGCGTTCGGCGTCTGCGCTGACGGTGATGTGGGACAGGGCCGAGGCCGTCGGGGCCTCGCGCCGGTAGACGCTCAGGGCGAAGGGAACATGGCCGGGCGCCGCGACGCGCCAGACGCTGTTGGATTCGCCCGCGCCATAGGCGTAGCAGCCGATCGGGTCGACGCTCGCGCCGCGCACCCTGAGAGCCTCGATCGGCTCATAGGGGACCGGCTCGCCCATGGCCGACCAGTTGAGCGCCAGGCGCGTGGTCGGGGTGCGCGTCGTCTCGACGTTCAGGCCCGCCAGTTCGCCTTCCGAGGCCGAGCGCCAGCGGACCATGGCGGCGCGGGCCCGCACGTCGGCCGGATCAAGGGCGGACGGGGTTCCGGCCACGAACAGCGACAGCAGGGCGTCGAGCATGGGGTTGGAGCGGGTGACGCCCGGCCATCGCCCGGCGCAGGCCTCATCGACCCAGGCCTCGGAGCCGGGACTGGCGGCCAGGGTTTCGGCGCGGCAGCGGTCGAGGAATTGGGCGCGGGTCTCCTGGGCGGCGGCGGGCGCGGCCGACAGGCAGGCGAAGGCGGCGCAGGCGAGGGACGCAACGAACAGGGCGGCGCGCATGGCGGCCTCCTTTCGGCTATCGCAGGTATGTGCAAGATGCGCCCCGCGAAGATGCAGGGCAAGCCGGGGGGCGAATGATGCAGGATGAGGACAGGTCGCGGGCGACCAAAGGGCGGTGGCTGCTGATCAAGTTGGCCACGTGGTGCGGCGCCTTGATTCTGCTGGGGTGGGCGGCCTGGGGGGCGGCGTGGATGGTCGCCAACCTAAGGGTGAGCCTGGACATGCCGCCGCCGAGCGAGACGTCCGACACTCTTCCTTCCCGTATCGCCCCGCCTGAGCCCGTTGCCGCGCCGGCGCCCTATATGAGCGACGAGGGGCGGGCGATCACCAATCCGTCGTGGCTGCAGGCCCCGGAGCCGGCCTTTCCACGCGCCGCCCTGAGAAAGGGTGTCGAGACCGGCGCGGTTTCGCTGGAATGTCAGGCTGACGCCCAGGGGCGGATCAGCGCGTGTGAGATTGTCGACGAGACGCCGCCGGGGGCCGGTTTCGGCGCTGAGACGGTGCGGGCGGCCATGAAGGCGCGCATCCGGCCGCGGTTGATCGACGGGGAGCCTGCCGCAAGTCAGGTGGCCTTCACCGTGCGGTACCGGCTGGAATAGGGAACGGGCCGCCTGCGCCGGCCGCGTCCTGCCGGGGGGGCGACTGAGGCTTGCCGCCGGGCGCCGACGGGTTCACGGTGAACGGTCCTGTGCAGCTTGAGGGTCGGACATGACGATAGGCGAGGCGTTGGCCGGAACGCTGGACTGGGCCCTGATCGGGCCGGTGGCGGCGGCGATGGTCGCAGGCGGGCTGATCGGGATCGAGCGGACCTATCACGGCCATCCGGCGGGGTTCCGCACCCATATCCTGGTCTGCATGACCTCCTGCGTGCTGATGCTGGCGGCCATGCATCAGTCGACCTGGGCCTTTGTCGCCCTGCCGGACCAGAGGCTTGTGATCGATCCTACAAGGATGTCGCACGGCATCCTGACCGGCATCGGCTTCCTGTGCGCCGGGGTCATCTTCCGCGAGGGGTTTTCGGTACACGGCCTGACCACGGCGGCCTCGCTGTGGACCACCTCGGCGGTGGGGGTGATGTTCGGCATCGGCATGTGGGACCTGGGTCTGATCGCCGGGGGCGCGACCCTGCTGGTCCTGGCCATCCTGAGGTTCCTCGACGCCCGCCTGCCGCATGTCGGGGTGGTGGACGTGACCCTGCGCTGGGCGCGGGGATCGGCGCCGGGCGAGGCGACCTTGCGCGGCCTGCTGGCGGACAGCGGGCTGAAGCCGGTGCGCGTCGGCCATGTGGTCAGCCACGACGGTCAGATCCACGAACACCACATCAAGGCGCGCGGGCCCATGCCCCTGCGAGTCGACGACCTGTCGGCGCGGTTGGCGCAGCAGGGCGGGCTGGCGGGGTTCTCGGTCATGCCCAGAGACGACTGAGGCGGCTGACGGGCCTACATGCAGAAGGCGATGGCGGCGTCGAGCCAGACGGCGAGGCCGTGATGGCTCCAGAGCCAGCCGCCCAGAGCCGCGAGCGCGACGAGGCCGACGCCGATGGCGAGGCGGCGGCTCATTCGGCGGGGACCGTTGATGGGCGAATGACAGGACCCTCGCGCACCGGGACATTGGCCAGGGTGGCCATGACGGCCAGACCGATGGAGATGATCCAGATCGCCGTATAGGAGCCGGTCAGGTCGAAGGCCACGCCCGCCAGCCAGGCGCCCAGAAACGCGCCGACCTGATGGCTGAGGAAGACGATGCCGGCCAGGGCCGAGAGGTGACGCACGCCGAAGATCTGCGCCACCAGACCATTGGTCAGGGGCACGGTGCCCAGCCACAGGAAGCCGAAGGTCGCCGCGAAGATCAGGGCGCTGGCCGGGGACAGGGGAACCAGCAGGAAGACGGCGATGGCGACGGCGCGCAGCGCGTAGAGCAGGGTCAGCAGGCCCTTCTTCGACGCTTTCGAGCCCCAGGCGCCCCACAACCAGGAGCCGGCGATGTTGAACAGGCCGATCAGGGCCAGAGACGCCGCGCCGATCCCGCCCGACAGACCCATGTCGCGCAGGTAGGCGGGCAGGTGGGTGCCGACGAAGGCGACGTGGAAGCCGCAGACGAAGAAGCCGAGGTTCAGCAGGGCGTAGCTGGGGTTGGTCAGGGCCTCCTTCAGCGCGGCCTTGAGCGGCAGGCCGTCGCGGGCGCTCGGGGCCGGAGGCTTGCCCGCCACGCCGAGCGCCAGGGGGATGATCAGGGCGACCATGCCGCCGAGCACGAACAGGGTGAGGCGCCAGTCGAGCGCATCGAGCAGGCCCTGCGCCGCCGGAACCACGAGGAACTGGCCGAAGGAGCCGCCGGCGGTGACGATGCCGAAGGCCAGGGTGCGCTTCTCGGGCGGAACGGCGCGGCCGACCGCGCCCAGAACTACCACAAAGGTCACGCCCGCCATCGACAGGCCGACCATGACGCCGAAGCCGAGCATGAGACCGAGCGCATTGGCCGCCGTGGCCGCCACGGCCAGACCGGCCAGATAGACCAGGGCGCCGCCGACCGCGACCTTGCCCGCGCCATGCTTGTCGGCCCAGGCCCCGACAAAGGGCTGGATCAGGCCGAACAGCAGGTTCTGGGCCGCGATGATCAGGCCGAAGGTCTGGCGGTCGATCTCCAGATCCAGACCGACGGGGCGCAGGAAGAGGCCGAAGGACTGACGCACGCCCATGGACAGGGTGACGATCACCGCCCCGGTCAGGATCATGATCCAGGCCCGGCGCGACAGGCCGGAGGCGGGGGCCGGGGAGGCGGCGTCAGGCATTGATTTCCAACTCACTCAACAGGTCGATCAGGGCCGCTTCACGCGGGCCGAGCAGGGCGGCGACGCGGGTCTGGGCCGTGGTCCAGTGCGGCAGGGCGTCGGCCAGCTTCTGCACGCCCGCAGGGGTCAGGCTGAGGGTCTGGCCGCGTGCGCCGGGCGTGGCCTCGGCCGTGACCCAACCTTGACGGATCAGCGGCTGCAGGGTGCGCCACAGGGCGCTCTTCTCATGCAGGGTGGCCTCGGCCAGATCGACCAGCCGGGAAGGGCCGAGGCGGGCGAGGGTCCGCAGCACCGCGAACTGGTTGATGTTCAAGCCGACGTCCGTCAGCGCCTCGTCATAGAGACGCGACAGGGTGCGCGAGGCGCGCCGCACGCGGCCGCAAATGCAGGGGGAGGTGACATCCATTGCGTATGCAAAGCATGTCGTTGTTGTGTATGCAACGATGAAGATCGCCCTCCGGTCATTGTTCGCTAACCGTCTTTGCGGCATGACTGGAACGAATGACGAACGTATCGACTCGAATCCTGGGGCTGGACCCCGGTTTGCGCCGCACCGGATGGGGCGTGATCGAAAGCGAGGGCAGCCGCCTGCGCTGGATCGCGCACGGGGTGGTGACGCCCGCCGAAAAGGCGCCCTTCCCGGAGCGGCTGCTGCATCTGCTGGAAGAGGTCGGGTCGATCTGCGCGGCGTATAGTTGTGACGAGGCGGCGATCGAGGAGGTCTTCGTCAACATGAACGGGGCCTCGACGCTGAAGCTGGGCCATGCGCGGGCGGCGGTCATGCTGGCGCCGGCAAGAGCGGGGCTGAGCGTGGCGGAATACGCCCCCAGCCTGGTCAAGAAGGCGGTGGTCGGGGCGGGTCAGGCGGACAAGAGCCAGGTGGCCTTCATGATCAAGCGGCTGCTGCCGGCGGCCGGGGATGTGAAGGCGGACGCGGCGGATGCGCTGGCGGTGGCCATCACCCATGCGCACCATCGGCGGTCCTTGAGTTTGGGTGCCAGTTTGAGGGGCGCGGCATGAGCCTGTTGATGCATCTTTCCTCCCCATTTCATGGGGAGGTGGCGCGGACGCGCAGCGGACGTGACGGAGGGGGCGTCTCGACGCCAGCCCTCTGCGCCGCCCCCTCCACCACTTCGTGGTCCCCCTCCCCACAGGTGGGGAGGAAAGACGCATGATCGGTCGTTTGCGCGGGGTTCTGGCCGAGGTCGGGGAGGCGGAGTGCCTGATCGACTGCGGCGGGGTGGGCTATGTGGCGACCTGCGGGGCGCGGACCCTGGGGCGTCTGCCGGCGCCGGGGACGAGACGACCCTCTATATCCATAGCCAGTGGAGCGAGGACGCGGGGCCGCGCCTCTATGGCTTCCTGTCGCGGGATGAACGGCGGGCCTTCACCGTGCTGTTGGCCATTCAGGGCGTGGGGCCGAAGGCGGCGTTGAGCGTGCTGGACGTGCTGCCGCCGGGCGAGCTGGCGTCGGCGGTGGCGCGCGAGGACAAGGCGGCGGTCGGGCGCGCCAACGGGGTGGGGCCGAAGTTGGCCCTGCGCATCGTCACCGAACTGAAGGGCAAGGCTCTGGGGGATGCGCACTTTGCGCCCACCGCGCCGGGCGTACACGCCGAGGTCGCCGCCGCCCGCCGCCGCCGAGCGTGACGGGCGAGGCGGTCGCGGCCCTGCTGGGGCTGGGCATCGCCGAGGTCAATGCGCGCCGGGCGGTGGATCAGGCGCTGATCCGGCTGGGGATGAGGCGGAGCTGCCGGCGGTGATCCGCGCGGCCTTGCAGGAGCTGGGGCGGTGAGGGCTTTCAAATGCCGTCATCCTCGGGCCCGCAGGGCGGCCCGGGGACCCAGGCCGTTCGACGGCCCGCGAACTTCAGACGTCTGGGTCCCAGGGTCCGCTGCGCGGCCCGAGGATGACGGCAGGGGGGGGCGTCGCATGGAACGGATGATCTCGGGCGACGCGGAGCCGGGCGAGAAGCATGATCGGGCTCTCAGGCCACAGACCCTGTCCGAGTTCGTCGGCCAGTCGGCCGCCAAGGGCAATCTGAAGGTCTTCATCGACGCGGCGAGGGGCCGGTCCGAGGCGCTGGACCACGTCCTGCTGTTCGGGCCGCCGGGGTTGGGCAAGACCACGCTGGCGCAGATCGTGGCGCGCGAACTGGGCGTGGGCTTTCGCGCCACGTCGGGCCCGATCCTGGCCAAGGCGGGGATCTGGCGGCGATCCTGACCAATCTGGAACCGCGCGACGTCCTGTTCATCGACGAGATTCACCGCATGTCTCCGCTGGTGGAGGAAATCCTCTATCCGGCGATGGAGGACCATGTGCTGGACCTGATCATCGGCGAGGGGCCGTCGGCGCGGTCGGTGCGCATCGATCTGGCGCCCTTTACGCTGGTTGGGGCGACGACGCGGGCGGGGCTGCTGGCCACGCCGTTGCGGGACCGGTTCGGCATTCCGCTGCGGTTGGAGTTTTATACGCCGGAGGAGCTGACGGCGGTGATCCGGGGGCGGCGCGCAAGATGGGCGCGGCCATCACCGAGGACGGGGCGATGGAGATCGCGCGTCGGGCGCGGGCACGCCGCGCATCGCCGGGCGACTGTTGCGGCGGGTGCGGGATTTCGCCGACGCCGAGGGGGAACAATCGACCGGTTGGCGGCGGCGAGGGCGCTGGCCCGGCTGGAGGTCGACGAGCAGGGGCTGGACAGTCTGGACCGGCGCTTCCTCAAGGCCCTGATCGAGAACTACGGCGGCGGGCCGGTGGGCATGGACACCCTGGCGGCGGCCATCGCCGAGGCGCGCGACGCGGTCGAGGACGTGATCGAGCCCTATCTGCTGCAACAGGGCTTCATCATGCGCACCCCGCGCGGGCGCGTGGCCTGCGCCAAGGCCTATGAACATCTGGGGCTGACGGCGCCGCAGGTTCAGCCTGCGCCCCGCCGGATCTGTTCGGGAAATAGCTCTGCATCCTTCTCCCCTTGAGGGAGAAGGTGGCCCGTCAGGGCCGGATGAGGGGTGTCGGCTCGACGTTTTGATGTGAGGCGGTGTGCGAGCCTTTCCGCGCACCCCTCATCCGTCAGGCTTCGCCTGCCACCTTCTCCCTCAAGGGGAGAAGGGGAAGCTAGTCGTTGGCAAAAGGACTTCACCCGCCCGCCAAACCCGGCCATGCTCCATGGCGAAGGGAGACGGGCGATGGCGCGAGGCGGATCGGGACGGACCAGAAGATCGCCGTCCTGGGCGTGGCGGTGCTGCTGCTCGGCGCGCTGAGCCTGGTCGCCCTGAACCAGGGCGCGCGCTTCGGGCCGAAGCAGGCCACGCCGGCGGAGCGGGCCTTGAGCCAGGTGAAGGCGCAGATGGGGCCGACCGCCGAGGTGCGCTATCTCGAAAACGGCAAGCGCCGGGCCGTCTGCGGCTACGCCGGAATGGCCGGACAGAAGGCGGCGGTGGCCTTCGTCTCGCGGCCCAATCGCATCCTGATGGGCGACGATCCCCTGGGCGCCGAGTTCGCGGAGATGAAGGCGCGAGTTCTGTCCGGGCTTCAATCCGCCCCGGCCGGGGGTTAAGGCCTCGGCGACGACTTCCGCTCAGGGCTGACCGATGACCGACCAACCGACCGCCGGCCGTTTCGACGGGCAGGACCACCTGCTGCCGGTGCGGGTCTATTACGAGGACACCGACTTCACCGGTCTGGTCTATCACGCCAACTATGTGCGCTATTTCGAGCGCGGGCGGTCGGACTTCCTGCGGCTGGCGGGGGTGGGCCATGTCGAACTGCTGGAGCAGGACGAGCCGCTGGCCTTCGTCGTGTCGGACCTGGCGATCAAGTATGTGAAGCCGGCGCGGATCGACGACGCCCTGGTCGTGCGGACCCGCTATGAGGCGATCAAGGGGCCGCGCCTGATCATCCGCCAGATGGTCGAGCGCGACGGCGAGGTGCTGTGCCGGGCCGATGTGGTCGCGGTCTGCATCCATCTGGACGGGCGGCCGCGACGCCCGACGAAGCGGTTGGTGGAGTTGATCACGCCCTGGCTGTCGGGGAGGGCGCCTGATCCTCCCTTTTCCCTCAAGGGGAGAAGGAAGAATGCTCAAGCCTCGCAATAACGCGCTTGTCAGATCGGCCCCCGTGACGCAGGGGCCGACGACCGCTAGACCCGCCGCCATGAAACCGCCACGTCGGCCCGCTCGAAAAGGGCTGACGACACCGGACCCATCCAAGGACCCTGCATGACCGCCCCAGTCGACGCCTCGCTGCTGAATCCCATCGAGCTGTTCATGACCGCCGACTGGGTGGTGAAGACGGTGATGATCGGCCTGGCCGCCGCGGCCTCGGTCTGGTCGTGGACCATCATCATCGACAAGGCCGTGCGCTTCGCCCGCATGAACGCCCGCGCCACCGAGTTCGAGAAGCAGGTCGAGAGCGGCCGTTCGCTGGAAGACGTGGCCGCCCAGGCCGGGGCGCAGCCGGTCGATCCCCTGCCGCGCATGCTGGTGCTGACGTTGCAGGACTGGCGCGAGGTCCGGGCGCGCGGGGCCATGACGGACACGCAGGGCAACATGCTGATCGCCCGCATCGACCGTGCGCTGGATTCGGTCATCGCCCGCGAGAGCCAGAAGATCGAGAATGGTCTGGGCGTGCTGTCGGTGGTGGCCACCGCCTCGCCCTTCATCGGCCTGTTCGGCACGGTCTGGGGCATCATGAACGCCTTCGACAGCATCCGCGTGGCGGGCAACACCAATCTGACGACCGTGGCGCCGGCCATCGCCGAGGCCCTGTTCGCCACGGCCATCGGTCTGGCCGCGGCCATTCCGGCCTATATCGCCTTCAACGCCTTCTCGGTGTCGGCGGGCAAGTTCACGGGGCGTCTGGAAGCCTTTGCGGACGACCTGCAGTCGGCCATCGCCCGTCGTCTGGGCGCGCCCCGGCCCCGCCGCCGCCGCCCCCGCCGCCGTCTGCTGACCTGAACCTGCGTCGGGGCGCCTGATCCATGGCGATGGGTGGAGGAGGCGGAAGCTCGGGCGGGCGCGGTCGTCGCCGCGCGCGCAAGCGGCCGCTGAGCGAGATCAACGTCACGCCCCTGGTCGACGTCATGCTGGTGCTGCTGATCATCTTCATGATCTCGGCGCCCTGTTGACCGTCGGCGTGCCGGTGGAGCTGCCCAAGACCGAGGCCAGCGCGGTCGAGACGACCGACAAGCCGATCACGGTCTCGATCGATCAGAACGGGGCCATCTTCATCGGCGACAGCGAGGTCCGCTGGGAGAACCTGGCGATCCGCGTGGCCGAAGAGGGCGGCGACAAGGCGCGCGACAAGGCGGTCTTCATCCGCGCCGACGGCCGGGCGCCCTATCAGGCCGTGGCCCGCGTGATGGCGCGCCTGTCGGCCTCGGGCTTCACCAAAGCTGAACCTGATCACCGACACGGCCGCTGACGAGACGACGGAGGGCTGACGGTTTTGCGTCGACCCAGTCCCGCCATTGTCGGATCGCTCGCGCTGCACGCCGGCGTGGTCGCGCTCGCGCGCTTGTCTCGTGGACGTCGAAGGACGAGCCCAAGCCGCTGGTGAACTCGGTGCCGGTGTCGATCGTCTCGGACATCGAGATCGCCGCCGCCCCCGCCGACAATCCGCAGCCGGAGCCTTCGCCCGAGGACGGCGCCACCGCGCCAGTCGAGACCCCGCCGGAACCGGTCCCGCCGGAGCCGACGCCGACCCCGCCGCCGCCCGCGCCCCGTCCCACGCCGCCGACCCCGCGTCCCACGCCGAGGCCGCCGGAGAAGGCCCCTGCGCCGCGCCCGACGCCCGCGCCGACCCCGCGTCCGACCCCGCCGCGCCCGACGCCTCCTCCACCTGAGAAGGCGCGCCCGACGCCGCCGACGCCTGCGCGCCCCAATCCGACCCCGCCGCGCCCGGCCCCCGCCAGGCCCGCGCCCGGCCTGGACCTGGACGCCCTGGCCGGTCCGCCGCGCCAGACGCCGAACCGGGGCCGTCCGGCCCCTGGGCAGCAGGGCAGCGGAACGGCGCCTCAGGCGACGGGGCCGCAGATCACGGCCATCTTCAATCAGGTCTATCCGAACTGGATCCTGCCCTGCGACATCCCGGGCGCCGACGAGCTGAGGATTCAGGTCGATCTGACCCTGTCGGCGGACGGGCGGATCACGCGCGGGCCGACCTTGGTCAATCCGCAGTCCAGCGCCGTCTATCGCGCGGCGGCGGACGGGGCGCTGCGGGCTCTGCGCCAGACGGCGCCCTTCGACGTGCCGGCGGGGGCTTCCCCGGCGGCCAGTATCGTCCGACCTTCAACACCGAACGGGCCTGCGCCAACCGGTGAGCAGTAGCGTTCCCTCTCCCGGCGGGAGAGGGCTTGAGCCTCCAAGAGCGAAGCGATTGGGTAAGGCGACCCGAAGGGCGGCGCGAAGCAGCCAAAGGGTGAGGGGCTGAGGTTTGCCGTCGGCGCAAGCCGTGGCGCGGCGGCTTGCGCCGAAGGAACGCTTCGACCCTCATCCGGCCCTTCGGGCCACCTTCTCCCATCGGGAGAAGGGATCAAGGCGGAAGAGGTGCAGGAATGCTTGCCCTCAAAGTCTGAAAGTCGCCCCATTCCGGGGCAAGCTTGTCTTTCACAAACTGGTTTTTGTCATACGGTCTGGCGATAAGGACCGACGAGCCGTCCAACTTCCGGGAGTTCCCTATGCGTCTGCACCTTCTTCTCGCCTCGGCCGCCGCAGTGCTCATGGCGGGTCCGGCGACGGCCCAGACGCAGCCGACCACGCCGGCGCAGCAGACGGGACCGGTCGAGGTCGAGATCGATCAGGGCGTGCTGCGCCCGCTGCAGATCGCCGTCGTGCCCTTCACCGGCCAGAACGGGCCGCAGATTTCCAATGTCATCAGCGGCAACCTGAAGCGATCCGGCTTCTTTGATCCGCTGAACCCGGCCAGCTTCATCGAGACCGGGCTGACCCTGGCCAATGCGCCCAACTTCCCGCAGTGGACCTCGATCGGGGCGCAGGCGGTGCTGTACGGCGGCGTCACGCCGCGCCGACGGGCGGGTGGACGTGGGCTTCCGTCTGTATGATCCCTACCGTCAGTGCCAGCTGGTCAGCTATCAGTTCACCGCCACTTCCGAGCAGTGGCGCCGGATCGCGCACAAGATTTCGGACGTCATCTATCAGCGCATGACGGGCGAGGCGGGCTTCTTTGATTCACGCGTGCTGTTCGTGTCGGAAAGCGGCACCCAGCTGAACAAGCTGTCGCGTCTGACCATCGTCGATCAGGACGGCTACAACCCCGTCTTCCTGACCCAGGGCGACGAGATCATCATGTCGCCGCGCTTCTCGGCGTCCAACCCCGACGAGGTCACCTATGTGGCCCTGGGCAAGGACTACAGCCGCATCTACCTGTACAACCTGTCCGACTGGCCGCCGCGAAAGCCTGGGTGAGTTCGACGGTCAGGTTCTGGCGCCGCGCTTTTCGAACGACGGGACCAAGATCGCCTTCTCGATCATCCGGGGCGGCAACACCGACGTCTATGTGATGAATCTGCGCACGCGTCAGCTGTCGCGCCTGACCAGCGATCCGGGCATCGACACCTCGCCCTCGTTCAGCCCCCGGACGGCAACCAGATCGTCTTTACGTCGGACCGTTCGGGTTCGGCGCGGCTTTACACCATGCGGGCGGACGGCTCGGTCAGCGGCCGATCTCGCGCGGCGGCGGCGTCTACACCGCCCCCGGCCTGGAGCCCGCGCGGGGACATGATCGCCTTCACCAAGCAGTCGGGCGGGCGCTTCCACATCGGGGTGATGAAGTCGGACGGGACGGGCGAGCGCACCCTGTCGTCCAGCTATTTCGAGGAAGGCCCGTCCTGGGCGCCGAATGGCCGCTACATCGCCTTCGCGCGCCAGAGCCCGGGCGGCGACACGCGTCTGTGGACCGTGGACCTGTCGGGTCGGGTGGTGTCGCAGGCGGGCTATGACGGGCGCGGGTCGGACCCGGCCTGGTCGGGTCTGCTGGACGCGCCGCCGGTCAATCTGGGCGTCGGCCAGGGTGCGGATTCCTGCCCGGCCTGATCGGGTTACGGCTTCGTGAGATCACGAGCGGAGCCATTCCCATAAACTGTGCGTTATCGCGTCTGGCGCGACGCGGCGCCGCAGTCTAGCTGACCCCGACAACAGCCAAGCTTGAGGCCGCCGTCCTCAGACCGAACCAAGGAGACGACCCGATGAACACTTCGACCCTGATCAAGCTGGCGACCGTCAGCGCCGCCGTCGCCGCCCTGGCCGCCTGCGCGCCCAAGCCCAAGGTGGAGCCGGCCGTCCCGGTCGAGCCGACCCAGCCGACCGCTCCGCAGTATCCGACCGCCCCGACCGGCCCTGTCACCGGCGGCAATGTCGGCGCCCCATGCCGGGCTCGGAGCAGGACTTCGTCGTCAACGTGGGCGACCGCGTCTACTTCGATCTGGATTCCTATTCGGTGCGCCCGGAAGCCCAGCCGCGTCTGGACGCCCAGGCCGCCTGGCTGGCCCGCTATCCGCAGGTCACGGTCCGCATCGAAGGCAACGCCGACGAACGCGGCACGCGTGAATACAACCTGGCCCTGGGCGCCCGCCGCGCCGAGGCCGTCCGCACCTATCTGATCCAGCGTGGCGTGCCGGCCGGCCGCATCGACACCATCAGCTTCGGCAAGGAGCGCCCGATCGTTGAAGGCTCGAACGAGAGCGCCTGGGCCCAGAACCGCAACGCCCACACCGCCATCGTGTCGGGCGCGCCGCGCTAAACCACGCGATAGCGACTGAATGAGTGGGAGGCGTCGACTTTGCGGTCGGCGCCTCTTTTCTTTGAGAGCGGGGAAGACCAAAGTCCGCGCCGAATCCGGGGACTTTGCGTGATTGATCTGGAAGCAGCGGGCGGCGCCATGACGGGCGGCATCATCGCAGGCGCGATTGAGAAGCCGACGGGGCAGGCGGGGATCATCACACGACCTGCGCCGACTGCGGGGTCGAGGTGACGGGACGGTTCTGCTCCAACTGCGGGCAGGCGGCGCATGTGCACCGCACCTTGCTGCATCTGGGCGAGGAGTTGCTGCACGGCGTCATGCATTTCGACGGCCGCTTCTGGCGCACCCTGCCGCTGCTGATCCTCAATCCCGGACGGTTGACGCGCGAATGGGTGCAAGGCCGGCGGACGCGCTACGTCTCGCCTCTGGCGATGTTCCTGTTCACCCTGTTCGTCATGTTCTTCGCGCTCAGCTTCATGCCCCACTCGGAGGTGAAGCTGCAGGGGCTGCCGGAGCAGATCGCCGTCCAGCGCGAGGCGATCGCCGAGGCCGAGCAGGTCGTCGTCGCCGCCCAGAAGGAGGTCGGCGCCGCCGTCGCGGCGATGGAGCCCGCCGACGGCGCGCCCCCTGCGCCCAACAGCGGGGCGCGGGCCGGGGTCGCCGCCGGGGTCCTGGCCGCCGCCCAGGCCGGGGTGATCAGCGAGAAGGCCAAGCTGGAGCGCCTGGAGCACGACGCCGTCGAGGGCCGCAAGGATGGCCTGACGCCGGGCACCTGGCAGGCCCAGGTGGCCGACATCGCCGGAGACGTGGGCAAGGACGGCGAGGTCAATGGCCTGACCAAGACCGTGGCCAAGAAACTGAAGAACCCGGACCGGGCGCTCTACAAGCTGCAGCAGACGGTCTACAAGTTCGCCTTCCTGCTGGTGCCGCTGTCCATCCCGTTCGTGGCCCTGATGTTCCTGTGGAAGCGGGGTTCACCCTGTACGACCACGGGGTCTTCGTTCTCTATTCGCTGACCTTCATGTCCCTGCTGCTGATGGCGGTGGTGGTCCTGGCGACGACGGTGAAGGGGGCGGGGCCGTTCGCGGGCCTGGTGGCGAGCCTGATCGTGCCGGTGCACATGTTCGCCCAGCTGAAGGGCGCCTACAGCCTGAAGATCTTCTCGACCCTTTGGCGGACCGTGGCCCTGCTGATCTTCTGCGAGATCGCGGCGACCCTGTTCATCGTGTCGATCATCTATCTGGGCCTCGGCCACTGATCTCGACCTCGAACTTGGCCTTGCGGGCGCCGCAAATCGATGGGACGACTTGAGACATGCTGAAGCTGCCTTTTTCCAAATCCGCTGCGTTGACGGCGATCGGTCTGACCCTGATCGGGGGCGCGGTCGTCGCCCAGGTCGCGCCGATGGAGCCGGTCCAGTGGGACAAGCGCCGTCTGGATCAGCTGGACCGCAACGTCCGCCGTCTGGAGCGCGCCCTGACCCAGAGGAACGCCGCCGGCCAGCCTGTCCTGGTCGAGCCCGACCCCGAGGTCGTGGCCATGCAGGGCCAGGTTTCGATCCTGGAGCGGCGTCTGGCCGACGTGGAGCAGACCTTCCAGCGCATGAACGCCGACAGCGAGCGTCTGACCTTCCAGCTGGACGAGGCGACGCGCGACAACGCCGCCCTGAGCCGTCGCCTGCGTGATCTGGAAGGCCGGGTCGAGCGCGCCGAGAAGGCCGCCGAGGAAGAGGCCGAGCTGAACGGGCCGATCGTCGCCAACTCGCCGACCGGCGACGCGGCCCAGGATCTGACGGCGGCCCTGCGTCTGCTGGGAACAGACGGCGCGCGCGGGCAACGGGCGCTGGAGACGGTCATCGTCACCTGGCCCAATACGCCGCAGTCGCGTGAAGCCAACAGCCGTCTGGGCGACCTGCACGTCGCCGCCCGCGACAACGCCGCCGCCGTGCCCGCCTACGCCGCCGCCCTGAACGGCTGGCCGCGCACGCCCTGGGCGCCGGAGACGACGCTGAAGCTGGCCGAGGCCCTGCGCGCCACGGACCGCAACAACACTCAGGCCTGCGGCGCCTGAACGAGTTCACCCGCCGCTACGCCGAGACGGCGACGGCGGCGCAGAAGACCCGCGCCACGCAACTGCGCACGCGGGCGAGCTGCAGCTGACGCCAGCCGACGCCGAGGGCCTGACCGGTCGGGTCTTCGCCCGGCTGGATAGGCGTCTGGACCGCGAGCGGGCCGAGCCGGTCGTCCTGGCCCTGTCGGGCGGGGGCGATTCCGTGGCCCTGCTGCATCTGGCCGTAGACTGGGCGAAGGCGCGTGGGCGGCGGCTGCTGGCCCTGACGGTGGATCACAATCTCAATCCGATGAGCGCGGACTGGACCCGGTTCGCGGGCGAGGCCGCGCGGGCGGTCGGGGCCGACTGGAGAGGGCTGAGCTGGGATGCGCCCGTCGTCGGGTCGGGGCTGACGGCGCGGGCGCGGGCGGCGCGGCATGGGCTGATCGCCGAGGCGGCGCGGGCGGCGGGGGCGCGGGTCGTGCTGCTGGCTCACACGCTGGACGACATAGCCGAGGCTGACTGGATGCGGGCGCGCGGCTCGACCCTGGGGCGGGTGCGCGAGTGGTCGCCGTCGCCGGTCTGGCCGCGGGGACGGGGGCTGATGCTGCTGCGGCCTTTGCTGGACGAGCGGCGCGAGACTTTGCGGGAGGAACTGCGGGTGCGCGGGGCGACGTGGATCGAGGACCCGGCCAATGCGGACGAACGCTTTCGGACGCGGCCGGGCGCGGGCGGCTTTGCGCGCGGTAGCCCTCCCCCTCGAGGGGGGGGTTGGGTGGGGGTGTGTGTCCTCTGGGGTGGCTTATCAGACAGTGGAGACGCAGAGGGCGTCGCCTCTTGGGTTCAACATTCAAACTCTGCGTACACACCCCCAGATCCCCGACCCTTCCCCCTCGAGGGGGAAGGGAGCCGATCTGGCTTGGGCTGGGATTGTGGACATTCCGCGCGACGCCTCGGCGTCCAGGCTGGCGGCGGGGCTGCTGTGCGCGGGGGCGGATCGACGCCGCCGCGCGGGGAGCGGCTGGAACGGCTGAGGGCGAGGCTGGCGGCGGGCGAGGACTTCGCCGCGGGTCTGGCGGGGGCGCGGATCGAGGCGGAGGGGACGTCGGTTCTGCTGATGCGCGAGCCGGGGAGATGAAGCGGCGCCCGCCGGAGTCTGTGACGCTGACGCCCGACGTGGCGGCCGTCTGGGACGGGCGCTTCGAGATCACGGCGCGCGGGGCACGCTGGCGGGTCGAGGCGGCGGCGGGGCGACTGGCGCAACTGTCCGAGGATGATCGGCGCGTGGTCGCAGGCTTGCCGGCGGCGGCGCGCGGCGGCCTGCCCGTGCTGGTTCGGGAGGGGGAGAGCGGCCCGATTCTCGCATGGCGGGGGGCGACGGTGCGGGCGCTGGGAGCGGGGCGCCTGAGCCTGGCCTTGGGCGAAACGACGCAGGAAGCCGACCTCTTTCACCCCATGCATGGCGAAACGCCGCCGACTGACCTATTTTCCTGGGAAGATTGCTGATCGGCGGGGCCTGTGCGCGCGCCGAGAAACCGAGGACCGAATGAATCTGCGTAATCTAGCCATCTGGGGCGGGCTGCTGCTGGTGCTGGTCGCGGTCTACGCCGCCATCAGCCAGAACGGCGGCGCGGCGATGCCCGGCGCCAAGGCTGCGGCGGCGGGCCGTCCTGCACCCATCACCTATTCGCAACTGATCACGGCCATCAACGGCCAGGAGATCAAGACGGCGACAGTGCGTGGCGACACGGTCAACGGCGTCTACAAGAACGACACGAAGTTCACGACCGTCACCCCCCTGCCCAACATCGACCTGGTCGACAAGATGCAGGCGGCCGGCGCCGTGGTGGATGTCAAGAGCACGCGCCAGCCCTGGTGGTCGGGCCTGCTGGGCCTGCTGCTGCCGGTGGCCCTGATCATCGCCTTCTGGTTCTTCATCATGAACCGGATGCAGGGCGGGGCGAAGGGCGCCATGGGCTTCGGCAAGTCCAAGGCCAAGCTGCTGACCGAGCACAAGGGCCGCAAGACCTTTGACGACGTCGCCGGCGTGGACGAGGCCAAGGACGAACTGCAAGAGGTCGTCGACTTCCTGAAGGACCCGGGCAAGTTCCAGCGTCTGGGCGGCAAGATCCCCAAGGGCGCGCTTCTGGTGGGTCCTCCCGGCACCGGCAAGACCCTGCTGGCGCGCGCGGTGGCGGGCGAGGCGGGCGTGCCCTTCTTCTCGATCTCGGGTTCGGACTTCGTGGAAATGTTCGTCGGCGTCGGCGCCAGCCGCGTGCGCGACATGTTCGAGCAGGCCAAGAAGAACGCGCCGTGCATCATCTTCATCGATGAGATCGACGCCGTCGGTCGTCACCGTGGCGCGGGCCTGGGCGGCGGCAACGACGAGCGCGAGCAGACGCTGAACCAGCTGCTGGTCGAGATGGACGGCTTCGAGGCGTCCGAGAACATCATCCTGATCGCCGCGACCAACCGTCCCGACGTGCTGGACCCGGCCCTGCTGCGTCCGGGCCGCTTCGACCGTCAGGTCGTGGTGCCCAACCCCGACGTCTCGGGCCGCGAGCGCATCCTGCGCGTCCACATGAAGGATGTGCCGCTGGCCGCCGACGTCAACGTCAAGACCCTGGCGCGCGGCACGCCGGGCTTCTCGGGCGCGGACCTGGCCAATCTGGTCAACGAAGCGGCCCTGATGGCGGCCCGCAAGGACCGTCGCATGGTCACGCACCGCGACTTCGAGGACGCCAAGGACAAGGTCATGATGGGTTCCGAACGGAAGTCCATGGCCATGAACGAGGAAGAGCGTCGCCTGACCGCCTATCACGAGGCCGGTCACGCCATCGTCGCCATCAACGTCAAGATGGCCGACCCGGTGCACAAGGCGACCATCGTCCCGCGCGGCCGCGCCCTGGGCATGGTGATGCAGCTGCCGGAAGGCGACCGCTATTCGATGAAGTTCCAGCAGATGATCGACCGCATCGCCATCATGGCCGGCGGCCGCGTCGCCGAGGAGCTGATCTTTGGCCCCGAAAGCATCACCTCGGGCGCCAGCTCGGATATCGAGCAGGCGACCAAGCTGGCGCGGGCCATGGTCACGCGCTGGGGCTTCTCGGAGCGGCTGGGCACGGTGGCCTATGGTGAGAACCAGGAGGAGGTCTTCCTGGGCCATTCGGTGTCGCGCAGCCAGAACGTCTCGGAAGAGACGGCCCGCATCATCGACGAAGAGGTCAAGCGCATCGTCACCGAAGGCTGGGACGAGGCGCGCCGCATCCTGACCGACAAGGCCGGCGATCACGAGAAGCTGTCCCAGGCCCTGTTGGAGTACGAGACCCTGTCGGGCGACGAGATCAAGGATCTGCTGGAGAAGGGCGTCGCCCCGAACCGCGACGAGGCCAATGACACGGTCGCCGGGCCGTCGGTCTCGGTGCCTGTGACGCCGGTCTCGGACGGTGTCGAGGTCGAGACGGCCAGGCCGTCGGAACCGGCCGCTGCGTCGACGACGAGCGTGCCGACCGTCTGATCGGATCGGACAGGCTGAATGAGGAAGGGGCGGGCCGTGAGGCTCGCCCCTTTTTCGTGGCCGTGAGGGAGGAAGTGAGATTTCAAACAGACTAGTTTGTATTTTAGACAAGTCTGTGAGATATGGCGTTATCCGAAACAGGAGGACGCCATGACGGCATCCGCATTCGATCAAACCGAACGCCTTCACGGCCTGGACGGCCTACGGGGCGCGGCCCTGCTGCTGGGGGTGGTGCTGCACGCCAGCCTGTCCTTCTTTCCGGCCCAGATCTGGATCGTGGCCGACGATCAGAAGTCGGTCTGGGCCAGCGGGCTCTTCTTCGTCATCCACCTGTTCCGCATGGGGAGCTTCTTCCTGATCGCCGGTCTGTTCGCCCACATGATGCTGAAGCGGCGCGGCGTGATGGGCTTCATCAAGGATAGGATGATCCGCATCGCCGGGCCGCTGGCGGCCTTCTGGTTTCCGGTGATGGCCGGGATCGTGGCGGTGCTGGTGTGGAACGCTTCGCTGATGGGGCTGACGGCCGCCGACGCCCCGCCGCCGCCGAAGTACAACTGGACCAACATTCCCCTGACCCATCTTTGGTTCCTGTGGGTGCTGCTATGGTTCTACGCCGCCCTGCTGATCGGGCGGGCCGTTGTCGCCCGGCTGGATCGGGCGGGGCGTCTGGGGCGGGGACTGGACCGGCTGGCGGGCGGACTGATCGGGCCGTGGGGGCCGCTGGTGCTGGGCGCGCCGCTGGCGTTGGCTCTGTGGTTCGAGCCGAACTGGATCGCCTTCTTCGGCATTCCGACGCCGGATGCGGGCCTGGTTCCCGAAACCTCGGCCCTGGTCGGTTTCGGTCTGGCCTTCGGCATGGGCGTGCTGCTGGATCGTCGTCGCGACCTGCTGAAGCGGATGGAGATCTGGGCGCCGGTCTGGCTGGGGCTGGCCCTGGGCGCGGGGACGACGGCGTTGATGCTGTCGGGCGGGCCGACGCCCGTGCTGACGCCGATGACCGATCCGGCAAGCAAGGCCATGACGGCGGCGGCCTTCGGCGTGGCGACCTACGCCAGCATGTTCGCCGTGGTCGGCCTGGCCCTGAGGTTCTGGTCGGGCCACAGCGCCCTGCGTCGTTATCTGGCCGACGCCTCCTACTGGGTCTACATCCTCCATCTGCCACTGGTGATGGCGGCCCAGGTGGTGGTGAAGGACTGGCCGCTGGTCTGGCCGCTCAAGCTGGCGATCGTCGTGGTCGGGGTCATGGCCGTTTGCCTGGCCAGCTATGAGCTGACGGTGCGCCACGGCTTCATGGGGCGCTGGCTGAACGGGCGGCGCGTGCCGTGGCGCAAGGCGCGCGTCGGCGTCCCGCTCGTCGCTGAATAGCTTGCCAACCTTGGCGGCTGCGTCCATCCGAGGGGGCAGCCGCGTCGCGCCAGGAATCACCCGATGACCGACAAGTCCCGCACGCCCGAAGCCGACCTCGCCTTCATGCGCTCGATCGTGGAGGGGAGCGGGCGACCGCCGATGACCCTGGCGATCTGTTATCTGGCGGGGGGGCTGCTGTACGGCCTGCAGTGCCTGTTCCACATCGGCCAGGTGATCGGCCTGATCCGCTGGCCTGATCTGGCCAATCTGGCCTTTGTCGTCGGGATCACCGTGGCCTTTCTGGCGGTCCTGACCTGGGCGATCCTCAAGGACCGCAAGGCCGGGTCGTCCAACCGGGGGCCGCTGGCGACGCGGGTGACCTCGGCCGCCTTCAGCGCCACCGGCATGGCCAACGCCGCCGTCATCATCGTCTTCGGCGTGGGGGCGGTGCGGGATCAGGACTTCGCCGTCTGGCTTTATTACGCCGCCATCGTCTTCGCCCTGCAGGCGGCGGCCTGGTACGTGGCCTGGGTGCTGAAGAAGAAGGGCTGGATGCTGGCGGTGTCGCTGGGCGGATGGGTCACGGCGGTGGCCCTGGGCGTGCTGGTGCGCCAGCCGGTCGCCTATCTGGGCGTCTGCACCGCAGCCCTATTCCTGTTGTTCGCCCTGCCGGGATGGGCCCTGTTCCGTGACGCCCGCGCGGGCGGCAAGGCCGCCTGACGCCATGGGAGTGGCCGACGATTTCGGACGGATCGACGAGGTCATCCACGGCCGCATGCGGCTGGGGATCATGGTCTATCTGGCTGACGTCGAGGCGGCGGACTTCACCGAGCTGAAGACGGTGCTGGAGGCGACCCAGGGCAATCTGTCGGTCCATCTGAAGAAGCTTGAAGAGGCGGGCTATGTCGCCATCAGCAAGAGCTTCGTGAACAACAAGCCCCTGACGCGGATCGCCATCACGCCGGAGGGGCGGGCGGCGTTCGCGGCCTATCTGGATGCGCTCGGCGGTTTGATCGGGCGGAAGGGCTGACGCCGGGAGGACGTCAGCGCCAACGCAACGCCTTTCAGTGGGCGACGGCCGCGATGGGGTCTTCGTCCTCGATCAGCACGGCGGTGAGCCTTCGCGTTTCGCCGGAGGGGTCGGGCCAGTTGATCGACTCGCCTTCCTTCAGGCCGATCAGACCGGCGCCGACGTGCGACAGGATGGAGACGCGGCCGGCGTCGATGTCGGCCTCGCGCGGCAGGACCAGCTGGACGCGGCGCACCTCGGGATGGCGATCGTCGGCGTAGTGCAGCCAGCGGTTCAGCCCGACCACGTCGCGCGGCATGTCGGCGTCGTCGCAGACCTCGGCGCGGTCCAGTTCCTGTTGCAGCAGGCCGGCGGGGCCGGTTCCGGGCAGGTCGCCGACCAGGCGGTCCAGGGCGTCGAAGTCCGCGCGGCTGAGGAGGATGCCGGGCAGGGCGGGAGGGCGGCCGCGGGTCTTGGCGGTGGTCATGTCAGGTCTCGGTGTGAAGAAAAGAAGGAAAGGGTCAGGCGGCCGAGGGGCCGTCGTCGTCGCCGTCGTCAGCCGGGGGCGCAGGCGCGGGCGGCGTCGCCGGGCGACGGCCCGGGAAGGGCAGGATGTCGGCGCCGCGTGCAGGCGGATCGTCTTGAGCTGGGGTCATGGCAGGCGTGCTCGCGGACGGCCGACGGGCGGCGTGCGCGATCCTGAATTTGGGGAACTAGGGAAGAATGCGAAGCGACGCGCCCCGTAGCGGACGACAGCGCAGGCTGGCCGCTACGGGTTAGATGCCTTCGACGCGGCGACCCGCGTGGGTGAGGCGTCGAGCCTGGCTGACGAAACGTTCCATAGTGGCTAGAGGCTGAGCCTCGGCGCGCGGAAAGTCAAACCGGCGTCTTGGGAGTTCTTGTCGCATGGACCTTCAATCCCTCGTGAAGCCGCCGCTGGTTATGGGGATCGTCAACGTCACGCCCGACAGTTTCTCGGACGGCGGGCGGCACGACACGCGCGAGGCGGCGCTGGCCCATGCCCTGCGGCTGATCGAGCAGGGGGCGGACGTTCTGGACATCGGCGGCGAGAGCACGCGGCCGGGCTCGGACCCGGTGAGCGAGGACGAGGAGATCGCCCGCACCCTGCCGCTGATCGCGGCGATCCGCGCGCGCTGGGACGGGATGATCAGCATCGACACCATGAAGCCGGGCGTGGCGCGGGCCGCCGTGGCGGCTGGGGCAACGATGTGGAACGACGTGACGGCCCTGATGCACAACCCCGACAGTCTGGCGACGGCAGCCGAACTGGGCTGTCAGGTGGTGCTGATGCACATGAAGGGGGCGCCCAAGACCATGCAGGATGACCCGCGCTACGACGATGTCGTTGCCGAGGTGGTCGCCCATCTGGCGGCGCGGGCCGAGGCGGCGATGGCGGCGGGCGTGGCGCGAGAGAAGATCTGGCTGGACCCTGGCATCGGCTTCGCCAAGACCACGGACCACAACCTGGCCCTGACGGCGCGGCTGGAGGCCCTGGTCGATCTGGGCTTCCCGGTGCTCTACGCCGCCAGTCGCAAGCGGATGATTCAGGGCGTGGACGCTAGCGCGGTTCAGGCCAGCGACCGGCTGGGCGGTTCCCTGGCCCTGGCGCTGGAAGGCGCCCGCCGCGGCGCACGGATGGTCCGCGTCCACGACGTGCGCGAGACGGTCCAGGCCCTGAAGCTTCAGGCGGCGGTCAGGGCGCGAGCCCGACCTGCTTCATGAAGGCCTGGTTGTCCCAGTAGAGCCATTCCTCGACCATGACGCCGTTTTCCCAGCGGCCGACGGTCAGCATGGGCAGCTTGAACGCCTTGCCGGTCGGCTGGATCACCTTGCCGCCGCCGATGTCCATAGGCTGGGTGAAGGTGCCTTCCATGATGCCCTGAACCGCGGTGTATTCGCCGTCAGCCAGCTTGAGCGGATGCTCCTTGATCCGGGTGTCTGGGGCGAAGACGAACTGCGGCTTCAGCTTGTCCAGGTGGGCCGCGATCCCGGTCGTCGTGGTGCCGTCGGGGTAGTGAACCACGATGTTCTCGGCGTGGCTGCGGCCGATCTCGTCCCACTTCTGGCCGCTGTAGACGTTGAAATCCAGGTCGTCGAAATTGGCCAGATTGCGGGCCTGTTCGGCGGTGTGGGTCGATCCGGCCGCAGCGGTCGCGGCGGGGGCCTTTTCGGCGGCGCTCTTGTCGGCCGCGGGCGGTGAACAGGCGGCCAGGGCAAGGCTGCCGGCGGCGGCGATAAGGATTGTAGAATGACGCATGGTCCCTCCCGGAACGGTCGGCGGAGATCGCGCGACCGAACGATGTAATGCCGTAGGTCTAGCGTCGTTCCCGGGCGTCAGGCCGCTGACGCTGGCCGGGCCGCCGCATAGGCGTCGCGCAGGGTGGTCCAGCGCGGCCAGTTCCACGGATGGGGCGTGCGGCGTGCGGCGTCGTCGAGGCCTTCCATGTGGTGATGCCAGCCCGCCAGGGTGTTGGCGACGTTGGATTCCCAGTCGCGCGACATGCGGTGGATCAGGGTCAGGCTGGTGCCGTCGCCGTCGGGCGACAGCCGCCATGAGACGACCGAGTCGGCGCCGCCGAAGGTGTGCTCGAAGCGGGTGAAGGGCTGGAAGACCAGGACCTCGTTGGCCTGTCGGCGGACCTCGGGGGTGTCGGGGAATTTCTCGGTGGCGGGCTGGCGGAAGTCGAGGTCCATGCGGCCGCCGGGCGTGGGGTCGATCACGGCCTCGGCCAGCCAGCAGGCGAGGCCCTCGGGCGTGGTCAGGGCGGCCCAGACGCGCTCGGGCGAATGGCGCAGGCGGCGCTCGAACCGGATTTCGTAGCCGCCGTCGATCTCGGTCGCGCGGCCCTGATCATCGGCGAGGGTGAGAGTGTCGGTCATTGCGGAAACTCCTTGTCGAGATGGTGCTCAAGCGCGTCGAGGCGACCGGTCCAGAAGCGGCGATAGGGCTGCAGCCAGGCGTCCAGTTCGGCCAGGGGCGCGGGATTGAGGCGATAGAGACGCCGCTGCGCGTCCTTGCGCACCGTGACCAGGCCCGCCTCGCGCAGCACCGACAGGTGTTTGGACACGGTCGGCTGACTGATGGGCAGGGCGTCGACGAAGTCCCCGGCGGGGCGTTCGCCGTCGGCCAGCATGGCGACGATGGCCATGCGGTGCGGTTCGGACAGGGCTTGCAGGGCGAGGTTCATATATATCGTTTATTGGCAATATAGCTTATTGTCAATGTAAAGGGCGTTGCCTCTGCGGGCGCCTTCGGCCATGCAGCCGTCATGTCCTGGCTCATGTCTCTGAATCCGTGGTTGGTGCTCGTCGTGGCGGGCCTGTTCGAGGTCATGTGGGCCTCGGGGATCAAGTATGTGGGCGTGCAGCGGCCGCTGATCTCGGTGGGGGTGGTCCTGGCCCTGGTCGCCAGCATGGTCGGGTTGTGGATCGCCACGCAGAAGCTGCCGGTGGGCACGGCCTATGCGGTGTGGACCGGCATCGGCGCCGTGGGCGCGGCGGCGGTCGGGATCGTGGTCTATGGCGAGCCGGCGACGGCGGTGCGGGCGGTCTGCATCCTGCTGATCGTGGCGGGCATTGTCGGGTTGAAGCTGTTTTCGGGAGCGCACTGATGGGCGAGATCAACCTCCCTCAAGCAGTCTCCGACCGCGTCGGAGACGATAGGGGCCCAAAAAGAGGCCGGGTCTTGATTTTGGCTGGCTCCGACTCGGGCGGCGGGGCGGGGATTCAGGCCGACATCAAGGCGGTGACCATGCTGGGCGGGTTCGCCGCCACGGCGATCACGGCCATCACCATTCAGAACACCCTGGGGGTTCACGGGGTCTATCCCCTGCCGCTCGACGTGATCGAGGCCCAGGCCAAGGCCGTGCTGGACGACATCGGCGCCGATGCGCTGAAGACGGGGATGCTGGGCTCGGTCGAGGTGGTCGAGGCGGTGGCCGGGCTGATCGACTATGCCGGGACCGTGCCGACGGTGGTGGACCCCGTGATGATCGCCAAGGGCGGCTCGCCGCTGCTGGAGGACCGCGCGGTGGAGGCGGTGCGGCGGCTGATGGTGCCGCGCGCGGCCCTGCTGACCCCCAATGCGCCCGAGGCTGAGGCCCTGACCGGGATTGCGGTCGTCGATCAGGACGGCCAGCGCCGGGCGGGCGAGGCTCTGCTGGCCATGGGCGCGCGGGCGGTGCTGATGAAGGGCGGCCATGTGCCGGGCGAGACGGTCATCGACCTGCTGCTGACCGCCGACGGCGAGACGGTGCTGGAGAGCGAGCGCATCGACACGCGCCACACCCACGGCACGGGCTGCACCCTGGCCAGCGCCTGCGCGGCCGGGATCGCCAAGGGCCTGCCGCTGCAGACGGCGGTCGCCGAGGCCTGGGCCTATGTGGCCGAGGCCATCCGCCGCGCGCCGGGGCTGGGGCAGGGGCACGGACCGCTGGATCACGGCTGGCCGCTGCGGGGTTAGGGCTTTCGTCCAGACCGGAATCGTCGTCTCTGCCGCCCATGAGCCTTGAGACCCGACTGATCGAGATCGTCCGCGCCGACCCGGCGCTGATGCATGTGCTGAGCGTGATGCGCGACCTGGACCTGCCGGATTGGCGGTTGTTTTCGGGGGCCGTCTATCAGGGGGTGTGGAACGACCGGACCGGGCGGCCGGTCGGCTATGGGATCAAGGACTACGACATCGGCTATTTCGATCCTGATGTCTCGTGGGACGCCGAGGACGTCATCATCAAGCGCGTCGCCGCCGCCTTCGAGCCGCCGTTCAGGGACCTGGTCGAGGTGCGCAATCAGGCGCGGGTTCATCTGTGGTTCGAGAACAAGTTCGGCGAGGCCTATGAGGCCCTGACCTGCACCGACGACGCGCCTGCGCAGTTCGTGGCGCCGGCCTTCGCCCTGGCCGTGCGGCTGGAGAAGGACGACACGATCAGCGTGGCGGCGCCCTATGGTCTGCAGGACGTGTTCGACATGGTGATCCGGCCCAATCCCGTGCGGGGCCTGGCCAAGGGGTGGGACAAGGTGATCGCCAGCGCGCGCGGCCGCTGGCCGGAGATCAGGGTGGTCGAGCCAGAATGACGAAAAGGGCGCGACCCTTGCGGATCGCGCCCCTCGACCCGGCCTCGGACAGGGAGGGATGAGGCCCGGTTTCCGGTTAGCCGTCAGTGGCGACGGCCGTCGTAGTCGTTGCGCTCGTAGCGGACCTTGGCGGACAGGCGGTCATAGCGACGGTCCAGGTCCTGGCGCTCCCAGCGGGTCAGGCCGCCGCGCATGTATTGGCGCTCCAGACGGACCAGGCTGTCCAGTTCGTCCTGCAGACGCGAGGCCTCGCGGCGGCTGAGCTGGCGGGTCTGGACGCCACGGTCGATACGACGGTCCAGGTTGTGCTTGCGCTGGGCGATGGCGTTCCAGCCGTAGTCGCTCTGCTCATAGCCGTGGCCGCGCGAGGGACCGTGACGGTCATAGGCCCCATTATAGGATTGGGCGGCGGCGGGCAGGGCGGCCGAGGCGACGGCGACGGCCAGGGCGGGGATCAGCAGCTTCTTCATGGTCTTGGCTCCTTCGGTTCGTCGCAACCGGATCGGCTGCGTTGATCCCAGAAGACCACCCGGCGGCTGAGCCGCATCTGAACGGCGCGTTTCAGATCGGGTTCATCTGCATGAGAAGTTCGTCATCCTGGCGGGGACATGCTGACTGGCGGTCACAGCGACGGAGAATCCGTCTGCACGCGTTCCTTGTCCGGATGAACGACGGTAGACTGCGTTCAGCCCCCGTTCAGAGGCCCCTGTCTAGAAGACAAACCATGATGCGTATTCGAGCCCTCCTGCTGGCCGGTCTGATCGCCCTCGTCCCCCTGACGGACGCGGCGGCCCAGTCGCGCGGCCGTGACCGGGATCGCGACGACGATCGCCGGGAGCAACCCCGAGGCTATCCGGGACAGGGGCTGCGCGACGCGCCCCGCTCGGCGCCCCGTGCGGATCCGGGCGACATCGCCCGTCGCGTCCAGTCGGGTCGCCCCGGCCGGATGCTGGGCGTGCAGGAGCGCGGCGGCGACTATGTGGTGCGCTGGGAGTATCCGGGCGGACGCGTGTCGGACATACAGGTTGACGGCCAGTCAGGCCGGGTTCGCGGAGACGACTGAATGCGGGTGCTGCTTGTCGAGGACGACGTCGATCTGTCGCGCCAGCTGAAGACCGCATTGAGCGACGCCGGATACGCCGTTGATCACGCCCCCGACGGCGAGGAAGCCTGGTTCCTGGGCGACACTGAACCCTATGACGTGGTCGTGCTGGACCTGGGCCTGCCCAAGATCGACGGCGTGTCGGTGCTGGAGCGCTGGCGCCGCGAGGGCAAGGCCACGCCGGTGTTGATCCTGACGGCGCGGGGCGCCTGGTCGGACAAGGTGGCGGGCTTTGACGCCGGGGCCGACGACTATCTGACCAAGCCCTTCCATACCGAGGAGCTGCTGGCCCGCCTGCGCGCCCTGTTGCGCCGCTCGGCCGGCCACGCCGCGGCGACCCTGACGTGCGGCGGCCTGCGCCTCGACCCGCGCGCGGCGCGGGCGACGGTCAACGGCGAGCCGCTGCGCCTGACCAGCCTGGAATACCGCCTGCTGCACTACATGATGATGCACCAGGGCCGGGTCATCAGCCGCACCGAGCTGGTCGAGCATCTGTACGATCAGGACTTCGACCGCGACTCCAACACTATCGAGGTCTTCGTCGGGCGTCTGAGAAAGAAGATCGGCTCGGACCGGATCGAGACGGTGCGCGGTCTGGGCTATCGCCTGTCGCCGCTGGCCGGCGAGAGCGACGCGGCCTGATCCGTGACAGACGCCGGGGCGGCTGAAACGCCCGCCAAGCCGCACAGGAACGAATGGGGCCGCTGGTTCGGGCGGCCGGGCAAGTCGCTGACGCGGCGTCTGATCTGGCTGGCCTCGGCCTGGATTCTGGTGGCCCTGCTGGTGACGGGCGTGGTGCTGACCTCGGTGTTTCAGGAATCGGCGCTGCGGCGGCTCGGCAACATGCTGGGCGACACCATCGACGAGGCGGTGGTCGCGACCAGCATCACCCCCGAAGGCGAGATCTTCATCGGCGAGATCCGCGACGCCCGCACCGAGCGTCTGCTGTCCGGCAAGTACTGGATGGTGGCCGAGCAGGGGCCGGGCGGGCAGTTGCAGGTGGTGGCGCGCTCGGCCTCGTTGGGGCGGGCCAATCTGGAATATGCGCCTGATCTGGATGACCGGCTGCGATCGGCCTTCGGTCAGACCATCAGCTACAACGCCGAGGACGGGCCCAAGGGCGAGCCCCTGCGCATCGCCGCCAGCATGAAGCAGCTGCCGGGACGGACGGCGCCGGTGGTCTTCTTCGCCGGGGTGGACCGTTCCGACATCGACGCCGACACGCGCCAGTTCGCCACCGTGACCTGGGTGGCCATGCTGCTGCTGGGGGCCGGTCTGGTCTCGGCGGTCTTTATTCAGGTGCGGGTGGGGCTGCGCCCCCTGTTCGACCTGCGCGACGAGATTTCGGACGTGCGCAAGGGCAGCTCGCACCGCATCGAGGGCGTCTATCCGGTCGAGATCCAGCCCCTGGCCGAGCAGGTCAACCGGCTGCTGACCCATAACCAGGAGACGGTGGAGCGCCAGCGCACCCACGTCGGCAATCTGGCCCATGCGCTGAAGACGCCGCTGGCGGTCATGCTGGCCGAGGCGGGGACCAGCGAGGGCGTCCTGCCCGACATGGTGCGCAAGCAGACCAGGGTGATGCAGGATCAGGTGGACCACCACCTGCGCCGCGCCCGCGCCGCGGCCCGCGCCGCCCATGGTCTGGGCGAAACCACGCCGGTGGGCGAGGTGCTGGACGAGCTGGCGGTCATGCTGGAGCGGGTGTTCGAGACCAAGGGCGTCGAAATCGACTGGCGCGCGCCGGACGAACTGGCCTTCCTGGGCGAGCGTCAGGATTTGCAGGAAATCTTCGGCAACCTGATCGAGAACGCCGCCAAATGGTGCAAACGCCGGGTGCGGATTTCAGCCGGGGCCTCGGTGCCCGGCCAGATGGTGGTGGTGGTCGAGGACGACGGCCCCGGCCTGCCCGCCGATCAGCGCGACGCCGCCCTGAAGCGCGGCACGCGGATGGACGAGGACACGCCGGGCACCGGCCTAGGCCTGTCCATTGTCGAGGATCTGACGCGGGCCTACGGCGGTCGGGTCACCCTGGCCGACAGCGACATGGGCGGGCTGAAGGTGTTGCTGGAGTTGCCCGCGGCGGAGGGGTGAGGGCGCGCGGATCCTCGGCCGAAAGCAGACGTGTCAAATGTCGGCTAAGGGTGGAAAGCGGACGGCACCAACGGTACGGTCGGATAGTCTCAGCACCCGTTAAATTCCGAAGGTCCCGCTTGAAATGCAACGAATGGCGCGTTTGCTGGCCTCGCCTATGGTGGGTGTTATATTCCTCGCCACTGTAGCCGCTGGCTCCGCCGCCTTTGCGCAATCCGCGTCGAGCGAAAATGCAACCCGTCAACTGGATGAGCGAGCTTGGGGCTATGAAATCCTCGATGCCTCAACAGAAGAACTTGCCCGCAATTTTCTGCCCAATTTTCCGCGGGAGATCGTGGATCATGATTGGATGAGATTGAGTTCTTTTGGGCCCAGATATCTCTCATTGTATGAGCGATCGGTATCCATTTCAGAGTGGGCTTGCGTTCAAAAAATCCATAAAATGGTCTTCTGGTCATCACATGAAATCTATCCAGAGCGCCGCGCGGATCTAGGAATAATTCAAACAAATCGCTTTGAAGACGCTATTTACCAGATTTCCGAGACTGGCCAATGCGGTCGCCACGGCAACCGTATCGCGGGATTTAGCGCATATGGCGTGGATGTAAGCAACGCGCTTCGATCCTACAAAATGGCAGTCGATGACGGCGATCATACAATCCAATGCACCTCCGGATCTAGCGAATGCATAACCTTGCTTCGCTCTTTTGACCTTAAGTCTCTTCGCCGCCTTGGAGTCTGCAATGAACTTCATTGTCTGGCAAAATTCGACTTCCCTCCCTCTGCGGCGGACGTGAAGTCGAGCCCCTACGGCTGGGAACTAAAGCTCTACGATGGCCCTGTCGGGCGTCGAATCGTCATTAGTCCGGGGTTGCAACCGGCTGTCTCATAAGAGGTTGGTTTGCCTTGCCGGCGCTGCGCCGACGCGACACCCTGAAATTTTCAAATGTCCGCAATGGGTCGAAAGCGGTCTTTCATGCGCCGCCCGGTAGCGGAGATGACCTAAGCACCTGGAAGCGGACAAACTGAACTACCGCTAGGGGTGGGAAAGGACGTTAGCCGGCAACCAGTTCTGCGCTTTGGAAGACGTAATCAGCCTGCAGGTCGTCGAAACGCGGGTTCCACTCGCCTAGGCCATTTAACGCCTTAAGGGCGTTCTCAATGCGAACTGGTGCCACAACGGTTCGGTATCGAAGTTGAGCCGCCTCCGCTGACGTGGCCCGACGCATCACCGATCTGTCTCGTGCCTCAATATGTGTCTCACCGGCGACGTCCACCTTGAACCAAGGTTGCGGCAGATCAGAAAGCAAGTCTTGGCGGTTCCCGATTACCGGCCAGTCGCCATGATGGAATTTCGCATCGAGCGTCAACGCCGCGAATTGGAGGCGCGCGCCGATCACGTCTCCCGGCAACGCTGCCCGCGAGACCAACTTGTCATAGATGACGACATACAGTTCGCCCTCCCAGTCGCCAGCCAACTGGCCGATACCGCAGCGCTGATCATCCAGCGGCACTAAGAACACGTCTCCGACTTTGGGCTTGCTCATGCCGTTAGTCGTGCCGGAGACGGCGATGGTCTGCAACGGGGCGGAAGCAGATATCGGCTGCGCGCCCCGGAACGACTTGGGGGCGGCGCCCCAATCCCCTGTTAACCCGGATGCCGCACCCTGGCCCCGGCGGCCGGGATTCGGTTCGGCCTGAGGAGAATGCATGGCGGACCTGTCGGTCGCGCAAAGGGCCGCCCTGGCCCAGCTGATCGCCGCTTGCCCGGATCATCTGCTGTCCCAGCTGGAAGCGCTGGCGGCGGCGATGACGGGGGATCGGGCGTGGGCGCTGCGCGACATGGTCGAGGTCGAGGGGCTGGACCGGCGACGGCGGGACGCGGCCTTCGCGCCGCTGACGCCCCTGTTCCGGCGACGCGAGGACGGGCTGGACGGGCTGAGTTTTCCCGCAAGCGCGCCAGCGCGGCTGTGGAAGCTGGCCAGGCGCAATGAACCCGAACTGCTGCCCCAGCTGGATCGTGACGACGAACTGTCGCGCATGGTGGCTGATCGGTTGTGCCTGAGCGCGGCCTCGGCGGTGCGGGATCAGGGCGAGACGCTGTGGCCTGGCGCGAGCGCGGATCAGGTGGCGGAACTGGCGGCCTGTTTCGATCTGGCCGGGTTGGCGCGGCGCAGCCTGGCGTTTCTGGAGACCTGGCTGGGACGGCCGGGACCGGAGGCGACGGCGGAGCTGAAGCTGGCGCTGCGGCAGGCGGCGTCGATCGCGCCGGACGGGGCGGCGCGGCTGATGGAGATCTTCTTTGCTCACCTGGCGGACGCGCGGATGATGCTGAGGCTGGTGGCCCTGGCCACGCCCGCCGCCGGACGCGAGACGGTGGTGGGCGAGAGCGAGCTGGCGGTCTTCGTCGACCGGGTGGTGACGGCCCTGGCGCACCGGGCGGCCGAGGCGGCGGCGTTCGATCCGACGGCGCCGGGGGCGGACGCGGCCCTGCTGAAGGCCGATCTGGACTGGTGCGCCGAGACCCTGTCGGAGATCGACATGACACTGCCGCTGCGGGCTGACAGCGCCTGGGGCAAGGCGGTGCGGCAGGCGCGGGTGAAGATCGGCCTGCGTCTGTCGGAACTGTTCAGCGCCGCCGAGAAGGCGGCGGGCAAGGTGCTGCCGGTCGAGCGTACGGCCATGGCGGGGCGGATGACCCGTCCGGCGCCGCGTCTGGACGAGGCGGTGGACGTCGAGACGGCGGCGAGGGCCAAGGCTCTGGCGGCGGTGGTCGGTCTGGTGCGGGGACCGGCGACGGTCTTCGGCTGCGAGGCCGAGCGGCGGCAGACGGCGGAGGGCCTGACCGGCAAGCTGGCGACCTGGGCCGACGAGGCGCTGGAGCGGCTGAATGACGGCGAGGCGGCGGACGAGGGGATCGCGCGCAAGCGCATCGCCCTGACCGCCGAGCTGCTGGGCCTGATCGGGGCCAGGGAGGCGCAGCGCACGGTGCGGCGGCGACTGACGGTGGCGGGCGCGCCGCCGAGTGTCGCGGTCGAGGCTGCGACCTCGGGAGCCTCGCGTCGGCGCGCCTGATCGGCTAGACGGCGGGCATGACGATCTTCTGGATCATGACAGGGTTGGCCACGGCGCTGGCCGGCCTGCTGGTGCTGGCCGGGGCGCGGCGAGGTGCGGACGCCGAGGTCGTGGTCGACCGCGAGGCCGGGGCACGCGAACTGGCGGAGCTGGACCGGCTGAAGACACGCGGCCTGCTGGACGAGGCGGGCTGGACCGCGGCGCGGGCCGAGGCGGGGCGACGGCTGCTGGCGGCGCGTCGCGACGCGCGGACGCCGGTCGTGGGGGCCAAGGACCGGCTGTGGGTTTTGGGCGGGATCGGCCTGACGGCGGCGGTGTCGCTGGCCCTCTATCTGGGGCTGGGCGCGCCGGGGATGGCGGATCAGGCCTATGAGACGCGGGTGCGCGACTGGGCGGCTTCGCCCGAGACGCTGGAGCCGGCCCAGGCGGCGGCGGTGATCGGCCGTATCGTCAAGGATCGGCCCGACGACCATCAGGCCCTGACCATGCTGGGCGCGGCGCGCTTCGAGGCGGGCGACCCCATCGGCGCGGCCTCGGCCTTCCGCCGGGCGCTGGCGATCCAGCCGGACGACGCCCAGAGCTGGGCGCGGCTGGGAGAGAGCCTGGTGCGGGCCAACGAGGGCGCGGTCGGCGGCGACGCCGAGGCGGCCTTCGTCGAGGCGCTGAAGCATGACCCGGATCAGCTGGGGGCGCGCTACTTCCTGGGCGAGGCGGCGCTGAAGCGCGGCGACAAGGCCGGGGCGGCGGCGGTCTGGGGGCCGCTGATCGCGGCGCTGGAGCCGAACGATCCGCGCCGGGGCGAACTGCAACAACGATTGGGCGGGGCTGGATGAGCCTGCGCTGCAACCCTTCTGTGATGTCCTGACATGAGCTGGCTTCCCAAATCGCCCAAGGCGCGGCGGCGTCTGTGGATCGTGGCTGCGGCCGCGCCGGTTCTGGCCCTGGCGGTCGGCCTGTCGCTGTGGGCCATGAAGGACAATGTCACCTACTTTTTCTCGCCGTCCGAAGTGACCGAGGAAGCCGCGCCGGTCGGGCGGGTGATCCGTCTGGGCGGACTGGTCGAGGCCGGCAGCGTGGTCAAGGGCGCGGACGGGACGGTGGTCTTCGTCGTCACCGACAACGCCGGGACGGCCAAGGTCAGCTATCACGGCGACCTGCCCGACCTGTTCCGCGAGGGGCAGGGCATCGTGGCGCAAGGGTCGTTCCGGCCCGACCGCGTGTTTGAGGCCAGTCAGGTGCTGGCCAAGCACGACGAGACCTATATGCCGCGCGAAGTCGCCGACCGGCTGAAGGAAAAGGGCGAGTGGCGGCCTGAAACGGGTGAGGCGCCTGCCGCCGGGGCGCAAAAGCTGTGATCGTCGAACTGGGGGCGTTTGCGCTGATCCTGGCCCTGGTTCTGGCGGCGCTGACCACGGTGCTGACCGCGGCGGGGCGGCTGAGGCTCAGCCCCGTGCTGGCGGGCGCGGGCGGCGGGGCCCTGATCGCCTCGGCGGCGGCGACGGCGCTGGCCTTTGCGGCCCTGATCTACGCCTTCGCCGTGTCGGACTTCTCGGTGTCGAACGTGGCCCTGAACAGCCACACCGACAAGCCCATGCTCTACAAGGTCGCCGCCGCCTGGGGCAGCCACGAGGGCTCGCTGGTGCTGTGGTGCCTGGTCATGACCGGCTTCGGCGGGGCGTTGGCCCTGGCGCGCGGTCTGCCGTTCGGGCTGAAGACCTCGGGCGTGGCGGTGCAGGGCGCGCTGTCGACCCTGTTCCTGGCCTTCGCCGTCTTCACCTCCAATCCGTTCTCGCGTCTGGACCCGGCGCCGGTGCAGGGCGCGTCGCTGAACCCGCTGTTGCAGGACCCGGCGCTGGCGATCCATCCGCCGCTGCTCTACGCGGGCTATGTGGGCTTTTCGGTCTGTTTCTCTCTGGCGGTCGCCGCCCTGATCGAGAAGCGGGTCGATCCGGCCTGGGGCCGCTGGGTGCGGCCGTGGGCGCTGGCGTCCTGGGCCTTTCTGACGGTCGGCATCCTGCTGGGGTCCTTCTGGGCCTATTACGAGCTGGGCTGGGGGGGCTGGTGGTTCTGGGACCCCGTGGAGAATGCGTCGTTCATGCCGTGGCTGGCGGGCGCGGCCTTGCTGCACTCGGCCATCGTCACGGAACGGCGCGGGGCGCTGGCCGGGTGGACGGTGTTTCTGGCCATCCTGGCCTTCACCTTCTCCATGCTGGGGGCGTTTCTGGTGCGCTCGGGCGTGCTGACCTCGGTGCACGCCTTCGCCGTCGATCCCGAGCGCGGGATGATGCTGCTGGCCATTCTGGGCGTGGCGGCGGGGGCGGCCTTCATCCTGTTCGCCCTGCGGGCGCCGGCGATCCGCTCGGGCGCGGCCTTCGCGCCGATCAGCCGCGAAGGCGCGTTGGTGCTGAACAACCTCTTCCTGACGGCGGCGGCGGCGACGGTGCTGCTGGGGACGCTCTATCCGCTGATCCTCGAGGGGATTTCGGGGGCGACCATTTCGGTGGGGCCGCCCTATTTCAACGCGACCTTTGTTCCCCTGCTGGTGGTGGCCTGTCTTATCCTGCCCGCCGGGCCTCTGCTGGCGTGGAAGCGGGGCGACCTGAAGGGGGCCCTGCAACGGCTGTGGCTGGCGGCGGGTCTGGCCATGGTCGCGGCGTTTGCGGCCTTCGCGCTGTTCGAGCCGAAGAAGGCGCTGGCGGCGGCGGGCTTGGGTGTCGGGGCCTGGCTGATCTTCGGCGCGCTGGCGGAGCTGGGCGTGCGGACCAAGGCGTTTCGCGCGCCGCTGGGCGAGACTCTGCGCCGGGCAAAGGGCCTGCCGCTGGGGGCCTGGGGCATGACCCTGGCCCATGCGGGGCTGGGGGTCTTCATCCTGGGGGCCGTGGTCGAGACCAGCTTCAAGGCCGAGGCAGCGGCGGCGGTTCCCTTGGGCGGCGTGGTGTCGTCGGGGCCTTGGCGGGTGCGGCTGGACGCGGTCGAGGTGATCGAGGGGCCGAACTATCTGGCCGAGCAGGGGCGGCTGACCGTCATGCCGGTGTCGGGGAACGCGGTTGAACGCGTCGTCACCGCCGAGCGCCGCTTCTTTCCGGCGGGCGGGCAGACGACGACCGAGGTTGGGCTGGATTTCCGCGGGCTGGACGACGTCTATGTGGTCATGGGCGAGCGAGCGGCGACCGAGAGAAACGAACAGGCCTGGACGGTGCGGGTCTATTACAATCCCTGGGCGCGGCTGATCTTCCTCGGTCCGCTGATCATGGCCCTGGGCGGGGTGCTGTCCCTGCTGGACCGGCGGCTGCGCGTCGGCGCGGAAATGCGCAAGAAGAGCGCGGAGGTCAAGGCGTGAGGCGGCTGGCTCCCCTTACGGCGGCGCTGGCGCTGATGGCGGGCGCGGCGATGGCCGAGCCGCCCGCGGCGCCGGATCGCCCCTTGCCCGACGCGGCGCAGGAGGCGCGGGCGCGGGCCCTGTTCGGCGACATTCGCTGTGTCGTCTGCCAGCACGAATCCATCGCCGACAGCCCGGCGGGCATCGCCGCCGACATGCGTCGTCTGGTCCGCGAGGAGATCGCGGCGGGCAAGAGCGATCAGGCGGTGCGCGCCGACCTGGTGCGGCGCTACGGCGACTACATCCTGTTCCAGCCGCCGGTGCGGGTCGGAACCTGGCTGCTGTGGTTCGGGCCGTTTGCCCTGGTGCTGGGCGCGGGGGCGGTCTTTGTCTGGCGTTCGCGGCGGCGTCGGGTCGAGGTTCAGCCTTTGACGGCCGAGGAAGAGCAGGCGCTGGCGGAACTGACGGCGTCGTCGCCGGTCGAGTCTGTCCAAAGCGAAAGCCTTTCGCCGCGATCCTGACGCAAGCGCGCCTCACGGCGAACGCGTATGCAGAACAACCATCGCGAGGGCGTGCATTGGCTTTGGCCATAAGCCCCTATATCCATGGGCGAACGGAGCTTCTGGAGCTCCGGCTTTCAGGACTGCAAGGACGACGATGCTGAAGCGCAAGGAGTTCATTCTGGGGGCCGCCGTCGGCCTGACCTTCGCCGCCGCCGCGACGGCGGGCGGGGTCATCAGCTGGCCGGGCGCGCACGCCGCCCCCGCCGCCGCGCAGGCGGGACGGCTGGTCCCGTCGGCCGGGGCCGCGGGTCTGGCCTTCGCCCCGCCGCAGGGCGCGCCGCTCAGCTTCGCCGACATCTTCCAGCAGGTCGCGCCCGCCGTGGTGCAGATCGACGTCAAGACCCGGGTCCAGCGTCCGCGCAACCTGATCCAGATCCCCGGCCTGGGCGCGGTGCCCGTGCCCGGCGCGCCTGACAGCTCGGGCGACGGCGAGGATAACTCGACCACGGCCCTGGGCGCCGGTTCGGGCTTTCTGATCTCGGCCGACGGCTTCATCGTCACCAACAACCACGTCGTCGAGAACGCCGAGGAGATCAACGTCAAGTTCAGCGACGGTCGCGAACTGAAGGCGCGCCTGATCGGCCGTGATCCCCTGACGGATCTGGCGGTGATCAAGGTCGAGGGATCGGCCTTCCCCTTCGTCTCGTTCGAGGACAAGGCCGAGCCGCGCGTCGGCGACTGGGTCATCGCGGTCGGCAACCCGTTCGGTCTGGGCGGCACCGCCACGGCGGGCATCGTCTCGGCCAAGGCGCGTGACATCGGCGGCAACGAAAACCCCTATACCGACTTCATCCAGATCGACGCCGCCATCAACCGGGGCAACTCGGGCGGACCGACCTTCGACATCTATGGCCGGGTCATCGGCGTGAACACGGCGATCTTCTCGCCGACGGGCGGCTCGGTCGGAATCGGCTTCGCCATTCCGGCGGGCATCGCCAAGGAGACGACGGATCGTCTGATGCGCGGCGAGAAGATCGAGCGCGGCTATCTGGGCGTGACGATCGGCAATCTGACCAATGAGTACCGCGAGAGCCTGGGGCTGCCCGAGGGCACCAAGGGCGCCTACATCACCGACGTGACGGCCGGCGCGCCGGGCGATCAGGGCGGTCTGCAGGCGGGCGACGTGGTCGTCAGCCTGAACGGCCGTGCGATCGAGGGCAGCAATGAGCTGACGCGGGCTGTCGGCGCGGTGAAGCCGGGCGAAACCCTGAGGCTTGAACTGCTGCGCGAAGGCCGTCGTCAGACCATCACGGTGCGCGCGGGCACCCGCCCCGCCAATCTGGGCGCGGCCGAAGCGGAAGCCGGCGACGAGACGGCCCCGGACGCCCCGGCCGCCGTGGCCGGTGAAAAGGTCGAGGGTCTGACCGTGGCGCCGATCAGCGCCGCCCTGCGCAGCCGCTATGACCTGGCGGAGACCGTGCGCGGCGTGGTGGTGACGGCGGTCGAGGCCCGCTCGGAAGCTGGTCGCCTGCGCTTCCAGCCGGGCATGGTGATCGTTCAGGCCAACGGTCGGAACGTGAGCACGGTTCGCGAGCTGCGGGACGCTGTCGAGGCGGCGCGTTCGGCCAACCGTCCCGGCGTCCTGCTGCTGGTGCGGACCTCGGCCGGAAACGCGCCGATCGTCCTGCCCTTCGCCAAGTCTGAATAAGGCTTAACTGACGGGATCGGCGGCGATGCGCTAACATCGCCGCCGAATCTATTTTTGGAGGGGTCCATGCGTATTCTGGTGGTCGAGGACGACGCCGAGGCGGCGACCGCGATGGTGCGGGGCCTGTCCGAGGCCGGCCACGAGGTCACGCATGCCGTGGACGGCGCCTTCGGTCTGCTGGAATCGCAAAAAGGCGGCTACGACGTCTATGTCGTGGACCGGATGATGCCGCGCCTGGACGGCGTCGGCATGGTGGAGACGGTCAGGAAGGGCGGCGATCAGACGCCGGTCCTGTTCCTGTCGGCGCTAGGCGAGGTCGAGGACCGGGTGACGGGCCTGAAGGCCGGGGCTGACGACTATCTGGTCAAGCCCTACGCCTTCGCCGAACTGATCGCGCGGGTCGAAGCCCTGGCGCGCCGTCGCGAGACGGGCGGGGTGCAGACTGTGCTCAAGGTCGGCGACCTGGAGATGAACCTGATCGGCCGCACCGTGCACCGCGGCGCGACCGAGATCGACCTGCAGCCGCGCGAGTTCCAGTTGCTGGAGTTCCTGATGCGTCACGCCGGCCAGTCGGTGACGCGCACCATGCTGCTGGAGAAGGTCTGGGAATACCATTTCGACCCCCAGACCAACGTCATCGACGTCCACATCAGCCGTCTGCGCTCCAAGATCGACAAGGGCTTCGACAAGGCCATGCTGCAGACCGTGCGCGGCGCGGGGTATCGGCTGGAGGCGTAAGCCTCCCGCCGCCCGCCTGACGTGAAACTGCCCTCCCTCTTCAGGCGGACGCCGTTTCGGCTGACGCTGCTGTTTCTGGCGCTGTTCGTGGCCACGGCCAGCGCGGTGCTGGCCTATGTCTATGTCGCCTCGGCGTCGGAGGCGCGGGCGCGGGCCGAGGCGGGGGTGCGCAGCGAGGTCGAGGCCCTGACGGCGGTCTATCGGACGCGCGGCGTAAACGCTTTGAACCAGGCCCTGGTGGACCGGACGCTGCGGGGCGGCTCCTATCTCTATCTGCTGATGGACAAGGACCGGAAGACGATCACCGGCAACATCTCGACCTCGCCGCTGGAACCGGGGGCGGCGGTGCAGGGCGGTCGCTGGGACGATTTCCGCCTGACCGACACCGACGAGGAGGGGCGGGTCCGCAAGCGTCAGGCCATCGGCGTCGAGATGCCCCTGTCGGGGGGCGAGCAGTTGTTCGTCGGTGAGGACATCGGTGATATCGAGGCCTATCTGTCGCGGCTGACCCAGGCCCTGTGGGGGGCCATGATCATGGTTCTGGTGCTGGGCGTCGGCGGCGGTCTGGTCATCAGCCGCCGGGTCGAGAAGTCGATGGGCGGACTGAACCGCGTGGTCATGGCGGTGCAGGAGGGTGACCTGAAGGTGCGCGCCCCCGTCACCCATTCCGGCGACGAACTGGATGAACTGGGCCAGGGGCTGAACACCATGCTGGACCGGTTGGAGGCCTCGATGGCCTCGATCCGCCACGCCGGGGACGCCATCGCTCACGACCTGCGCTCGCCGCTGACGCGGATGCGGGCCAAGCTGGAGGTGGCCCTGATCGACGCCGACGCCGGCAAGGTGTCGGGCGTGGACGCCCTGGGCATTGCGCTGGACGAGGCGGACCTGCTGCTGAAGACCTTCAACACGGTGCTGGCCATCGCTCGGCTGCAGGCGGGCGGGGCGCCTGATCCCAAGGTGTTCGACGCCGCCGAACTGGCGACCGACATGGCCGAACTCTATGAGCCGTCGGGCGAGGACAAGGGGCTGGAGTTCTCGGCCGAGATCGAGAAGGGGCTGATGATCGAGGGCAACCAGCCCTTCCTGGCCCAGGCCCTGGCCAATATCATCGACAACGCCATCAAGTACACGCCGTCGGGCGGGGCGGTGAAGTTCCGCGCCCGGCGCCGCTCGTCCGGCGAGATCGAGTTTTCCGTCACCGACACCGGGCCGGGCGTGCCGGACGAGGATCGCGAGCGGGTGCTGCAACGCTTTGTCCGACTGGACAACAGTCGGACCGAGCCCGGTTCCGGACTGGGTCTGTCGCTGGTGACGGCGGTGGCCGAGGCCCATGGCGGGCGGGTGCAGCTGGACGAGGGGCCCGGCGCCTATGGCGGGCAGGGGCCCGGTCTGCGGGTGGCCCTGGTCCTGCCGCCGGCGAGCGGGACGGCGGCCTGATGAGCGCAGTGCTGGGGGCTTTGCTGAAGCCGTGCGGACCGGTGCGCGACGCGGAGGCGGCGGGGCGCATCCATGAGCGGCTGGTCGAGGCGGCGGATGAGCACGGCTGGCGCGCGGCGCTGGACGGGGCCTGGGGCGCGCTGGAGCCGGTGCTTGCAGCCTCGCCCTATCTGGCCGGCCTGGCGCGGCGCTGGCCCGAGCGGCTGCGGCGGATTCTGGAGACGGCGCCCGAGACGCGGCTGGCCGAAATTTTGGCCGCGACCGATGCGATTGAAGGCCCGGCGGATGAGGCCAAGGCGCCGCTGCGCTGGCTGAAGGCCGAACTGCATCTGCTGACGGCCCTGTCGGACCTCGGCGGGGTGTGGGATCTGGACGCGGTGACGGGCGCCTTGTCGCGGTTCGCCGATGCGTCGGCGCAGGCGGCGCTGCGATGTCTGGCCCATGATCAGCGCCGACGCGGCAAGCTGATCTCGGCGGCGGATGATCCGCGCGGGCCCGTGCCCGGCCTGTTCATCCTGGCCATGGGCAAGGGCGGGGCGTTCGAGCTCAACTATTCCTCGGACATCGACCTGTCGCTCTTCTTCGAGCCGGAGGTTCTGGAGAGCGCGCTGGGCGAGGGCGTCGAGGCGCAGGGCTTCGTCAACCGGTTGGCCCAGGGTCTGGCCAGCCTGCTGAGCGAGCGGACGGCGGACGGCTATGTCTTCCGGGTGGACCTGAGGCTGCGGCCTGATCCGTCCTCGACCCCGCCGGTGGTCGCGGCGCCCATGGCGCTGGCCTACTATGAATCCGTGGGGCAGAACTGGGAACGGGCGGCCTTCATCAAGGCGCGGGTTTGCGCCGGGGACGCCGCCGAGGGGGCGGACTTCCTGCAGGCCCTGGTTCCTTACATCTGGCGCCGCAGCCTGGACTATCAGGCCGTGCTGGACATCCAGTCGATCAAGAAACAGATCCACGTCCACAAGACCGGCGAGGGGCTGGAGGCTGCGGGCGCCAATCTGAAGCTGGGGCGCGGCGGCATCCGCGAGATCGAATTCTACGTCCAGACCCAGCAGTTGATCCTGGGCGGACGCGACAAGGGCCTGCGGTCGTCGCGCACCCTGGAGGCGCTGAACGCCCTGACCGAGCGCGGGCATGTGACGCTCGAGGCGCGCGACGAGCTGGCGGCGGCCTATGACGAGCTGCGGGCGCTGGAACACCGGGTTCAGATGCTGGCCGACGAGCAGAGCCACGTCCTGCCGGTCGATCCCGAGCGGCGGGCCGATGTGGCGGCGTTGGCGGGGCAGGGCGATCTGGCGGCCTTCGACGCCGGGGTCGAGGCCGTGCTGGTCGGGGTCAACCGGCGCTACGGCGAGCTGTTCGAGGGCGGCGAGGAGCTGTCGTCGCCCTATGGCAGTCTGGTCTTCACCGGGGTCGAGAATGATCCCGGCACGTTGGAGACGCTGAAGCGGATGGGCTTTTCTGAGCCCGCCACTGTGTCTGACACCATCCGCAGCTGGCACCACGGCCGCATCCCGGCGACGCGGACGGCGCGGGGGCGCGAGCTGTTCACCCGGCTGGCCCCGCAACTGTTGACGGCGGTGGCGAAGACGGGGGCGCCGGATGCGGCCTTTCGCCGGTTTGCGGTCTTCTTTTCGGGCTTGAGCGCCGGGGTGCAGGTGCAGGCCCTGTTCCTGAACCAGCCGAAGTTGTTCGATCTGGTGGTCGGGGTCATGGCCTTTGCACCGCGTCTGGCGCGGGCGCTGGGGCGTCAGCCGCAGGCGCTGGACGGGGTGCTGGACGCGCGCTTCATGACGGCGCTGGGCACCGACACCGGCCTGGCTGATCAGGTGGTGCGCGAGGCGCATGAGGCCGGTGATTTCGAGGGGGCCATGAACGCCGTGCGCCGCCTGCACCGCGAGCAGACCTTCCGCATCGGCATGCATGTCATCACCGGCCGGACCACGGCCGAGCAGGCGGGCCTGACCAACACCTCCCTGGCCGACGCCTGCATGCGGGGCCTGGCGCCGGCGGCCTTGGCCGAGGCCGAGCGGATGGGCGGGGCGTTCGAGGGCGCGGTGGCCGTGGTGGCCCTGGGCAAGGCCGGGTCGCGCGAGATGACGGCGGGGTCGGACCTCGACCTGATGACGGTCTATGCGGCGCCGCCCGAGGCGACCTCGGCGGGCAAGGGGTGGAGCGCGGACCTGTTCTATGGTCGCTTCACCCAGAGATTCATCGCCGCCCTGTCGGCCCATACCGCCGAGGGCGGGCTGTACGAGGTGGACATGCGGCTGCGGCCGACCGGGTCCAAGGGGCCGGTGTCGGTGCGGCTGGAGGCGCTGGAGGACTACTACGCCACCGAGGCCGAGACCTGGGAGTTCATGGCCCTGACGCGCGCGCGGCTGGTCTGGGCCAGCGACGCGGCGTTCGGCGCACGGGTCGAGGCGACGCTGGAGGCGGCGCTGCGGCGGCCGCGGCCGGGCGTGGACGTGGCCCGCGACGTTCGGGCGATGCGCGACCTGATGGACCGCGAGCGGCGGCCCAAGGGCTTCTGGGACCTGAAGCTGTCGGCGGGGGCGCAGGTCGACGCCGAGTTCGTGGCCCAGTACCGCCAGCTGTGCGCGGCGGCGGCGGGCGAGCCGCTGACCGTCTCTACGCTGGAAGCGTTGAGGTATGATCCCGTCCTGGCCGAGACCTGGCGAACGCATCAGCAACTGGGGCAACTGATGGCCTGCGCCTTCGACGGGCGAGGCGATCCTGATGCGGAGCCGTCGGGCTTCCAGACGCGGCTGGCGGCGACGGTGGGCGCGCCGGACTTCGAGACGCTGAAGGCGCGGCTGATCGACTTGCGTTTGCGGGCGCGTCGGGCGTTTGAAGGGGCGTTGCCGCAGGGGCTGGATGGCGGTCGCGACGGAAACTGATCCGGGCGGCGTTCTATTTCTCGACAGGGATGTTTTCGGGCCTTGGCCCGTGGAGACCATCGATGATGAACAAGACCCTTGGCGGCGTGGCCGCCATCGCCTTTCTGACGGCTTTTGGCGGCGTGGCTGTCGCTCAGACCACCGCCCCGCAGCGACCGGCGCGCGCCGCCATGGCCCAGCCGGTGACACAGGCCGACTTCGTCCAGCGTCGGGTGGAATGCCTGCGCGCGGCGGACGCGAACCATGACGGCACGGTCACGGCCGAGGAGATGCGCGCCGCCGGACAGGCCGGTCGCGTCGAGCGTCGAAACGCCATGTTCGATCGTCTGGACGCTGACAAGAACGGTTCGATCAGCCGCGCCGAGTTTGACGCGCCGCGCGCGGGCGGCCAAAGGGCCGAGCGCGGTCAACGCGGGCCGCGCGCTGAACACGCCGGTCGCGGCCATCGCGGCGGCATGCATCGCGGGGCCGAGCGCATGGGGCGGGGCGGCGAAGCTCGCTTCCCGATCGTGATCGCCGAGGCCGAGCGCAGGGCGACGGAGAACTTCACGCGTCTGGACGCCAATCGCGACGGGACGCTGACGCTCGAGGAGCGCCGCGCGGGCATGCAGGCGCGTCGCGCCGAGATGCGCCAGAAGCGTATCGAGCGTCGGGCCCCGGCGGCGTCGCCTTCGACGCCCGCTTCGGAGTAGGGTGGTGTCGGGGAAGGCGGTCAGACCGTCGGCCCGTTTCGTGAACGGCGAAAGAGGCTGGATTGGCGAAGACCGCCGACCCCGACGAGGAACTGGTGCGGCGCGTGGGTCAGGGCGACCCCGCGGCGATCCAGGCCATGGTCGCTCGCAAGCTGCCGCGCATGCTGATGCTGGCGCAGCGGATGCTGGGCGACGCGACGGAGGCTGAGGACGTGGCCCAGGAGGCGATGCTGAGAGCCTGGCGTCAGGCGCCGCGCTGGACGCCGGGCCAGGCCAGGTTCGACACCTGGCTGCACCGGGTTGGGCTGAATCTCTGCTACGACCGGCTGCGGCGCCGGCGCGAGATCGCGACGGATACGCCGCCCGAACGGCCCGACGACGGGCCGGCGCCGGACCGGGGTTTGCTGGCCATGGAGACGGGGGCGCGGGTCGAGGCGGCCCTGGCGAAGCTGCCCGAGCGGCAGCGCGAGGCCATCGTCCTGTGTCACTATCAGGAACTGGGAAATATCGAGGCCGCGGGGCTGATGAACGTCAGCGTCGAGGCCCTGGAGAGCCTGCTGTCGCGCGGACGGCGGGCGTTGCGGACGGCGCTGGCCGATATGGCGCCGAATGCGGCAAGAGCGGCGAATGGGTAGGGCGGGGGCTGGAACCATGACGATGACATACGAGCGTTTTGAACACCTGGCCGACGCCTATGGCGGCGACCTGCGGCGCTGGCCCGAGGCCGAGCGCGAGGCGGCGCGCGCCCTGAGGGATGCGGACCCGCGCGCGGCGGTTCTGCTGCGTGAAGCGGACGGGTTGGACGCTCTGCTGGACGCCGCGCCGCGTCCGGTTGCGTCGCACGCCCTGCGCGAGGCGGTCATCGCCAGCGCGGCGGGAGCGGGCCTGAAGGCGCGTCGGCGCGGTCCTGGGCCTCTGGCCTGGCTGTCGGGCGCGGGGTGGGCGGCGGCGGCCTGCGCCGGGGTGGTGTTCGGGATCAACCTGACCAGCCACCTGACCGCCGACGTTCAGGCGGACGCGGTGCTCTATCAGGCCAGTCTGACCAGCGCGGACGACACGGAGGTTCTGGGCGGATGACGTCGCGCAGCTTGAAGATCGCCCTGGCCGTCTCGGTCGCCCTCAACGTCTTTGCCGCGACCGCTGTCGGCGCCGTCTGGGTGGCGCGCGACAAGATCGAGCACCGGATCGCCGAGTCTCACAAGTCGGGACGCAGCGAGCCGGTCTGGGATGTCATCGAGCGGATGGACCCGACGGTGCGCGATCAGGTCAAGGCGCAGCTGCGCGCCGCCGCCATGCAGGCGCGGCCTGACTTTGAAGAAGCGCGGGCGGCGCGGCGCGAGGCCATCGCCCTGACCGGGGCCGAAACCTTTGATCCGGTGGCGGTGGCGGCCCTGCTGGAACGCTCGCGGGCGTCCGAGGCGCGCGGCCGGTCGCGGCTGGAAGCGGGGGCGGTCGAGGTGTTGAGTCAGTTGAGCCCGACCGACCGCAAGGCCCTGGCCCCCATCCTGTCGCGTCACAAGGCGCGTCGTGACGCTCGCAAGCCCGAGAAGGCCGCAAAGCCGGTCGCGCCGGCAGCCCCCGCGCCAGCCGCGGCGCCGACTCGCTCGTAGGCTTGTCTGTCATCCCGCACGGCTCAGGCCGATCCGGGACCCAGGCGCCGGCCGTGGGGCTGACCACCTGAACCGGACGCTGAAAGCTGACTTGATGAACGTCCGCAACGGGCGGGAAGCGGACATGCCGACGCGCTAATGCGGAACAGCCGTTCGTCTATTGGGTAGGCACGCCGGCAAGGTCCTGATGCGGAAGAGCTGGTTGCGCCGCGAAGCGCCCGTGAACGCGGTGAAATCCGAACGGATCTCAGTCAGATTCAGCTACGCTTGAGGTTTGTCCATGACCTCGCCCCCGGCGATCAGCCGGTCGAAGAGGGATATGCGGTCCAGGGCCTGATCCAGCCGGTCCAGCCGGGCGACGACGTCGTCCGCCTCGCGGTTGAGGGCCTCGGCTTCGCGGTTCATGGCGAGCCACAGAAGGGTCAGACGCGCGACCAGCGCTTCGCCTTCGTCGGTCAGGGATTGTCTGCGGCGACGTGCATCACGGGGGTCGGGCAACGCCTGCACATAGCCGGCCGCTTCCAGCGAGCGCAGCGACTGGCTGACCGAGACGTGGGTTATCCTCAGCGCGGCGGCAAGGTCGCCAACTGTCATCGGTCCGTTCTGGACGATCTGGTTCAGGACCCCGAACCATCGCTGCTCGAAGGTGATGCCCAGGTGCGCATAGACGCGACCCACGTCGCGGTCGATCCGCTCCGACAAGCGGCGCAACTGGGCGCCTATGGTCGCGCCGTGACCGCCCTTCAGATCGGTCATGCCGGGGGCTCGACGATGGCGGCGATCTGCATGATCCGCTCAGCGCCCTCGGGGTTGCCGCGGTGCCGGGCCTTGGCTGCCTCGACCTCGAAAACTGAGCGGGGCTGGATGCCCTCGGGCCGCGCGTCAAACAGAGCGCGGGCGGCGGCGACGCTGTCATCGCGGGCCGTCGCCGTCATCGCCATGCCCAGGCGCCAGGCGTCAGAGGCCGGGCTCGGTCCGCACAGAATATCCTTCACCGCGATGTTCATGCTCCAGTACCCGTCGACCTCGCCGTTGGTCAGCATGGCGAAGGTGTAGCCCAGATCCTCATAGCGCCAGACCTCGCCGGCGATACCGAAATGGCCGCCGGTGTTCCCCACCATGCGATGACCGTTGATGGTCTCCTCCATGAAACCCAGGCCGTAACGCGCGCGGCCCAGATCGAACAGGCCGGTGGTCGCCGTGGCGTACATCTGCGGCGAGAGGAGCCGGCCGTCGCCCAGGGCAGTGACGAAGGTCGTCAGGTCCTCGATGGTCGAATAGCCGCCGCCCGCCGGACCGCCCCGGAACTGGTTGACGAAGAGGTTGTTGCGCCAGGCGCCGGGAACAGCGTTGTCGCGAGTGTAGCCGTCGGCCCGGTTCGGCACGACGAGATCGAGCGGCCAGTCGCCGCTGCCGCTCATGCCCAGGGGCTCGAAGATCGTGCGCCTGATGTGGTCGGCGTAGGCCTCGCCGGTCAAGGCCTCGACGATCAGGCCCAGGATCACATAGCCGCCGTTGGAGTAGCCGAGCCGCGCGCCGGGCGGGAACTCCAGCGGCTGGTCAGCGATCAAAGGCAGGAAGTCGCGGGTCTCGACGAAGGCTTGAGACGGTTTCTGGGCGATCGCCTCCCAGTAGTTGCCGACGCCGGAGCTGTGCGACAGCATCTGGCGGGCCGTGATCCGCCCGGCGATGGCCGGGGCCGGATAGTCGGGCAGATAGCGGAGGACCGGGGCGTCCAGGTCGACGCGCCCTTGTTCCGCCAGACGCAGGACCGCTGTGGCGGTGAACATCTTGCCGATCGAGGCGACGTTGAACCGGGTGTCGATGCGGTTGGCGGCGCCGAAGACCCGTTCGGCCTGGCCCACCACGCGCTGATAGACGACCTGGTCGCCGCGCTTCAGCATCAAGGCGCCAGAGAAATCTGCATCTATGATCGCCTGTTCCACGGCGGCGTCCATACGGGCGGCGATTGAGCCTCCGTCGTCCTCGGCTCGACCAGGGCCGCCCCAGCTCAAGACGCCCAGCCCCGCCGTTGCGCCCATCATCCCCCGCCGTGTCATCCGAATGCTCACTGAAACCGCCCTGTCATTTATGTAGGTGCCTACATATATGGGCGTCCGAGGAAAGCACCAGCCCTGAAGTGCTCATGACGAATGGACATTCACCGCATCCCATCGAAGCAGCGGTGTGGACGAAGGCGTGGAAGAGGCGAGCCAGCCTGTCGAACCGGCGCGATAACGACCGTGAATGTCCGCTGTGGGTCGATTTGCGACCTTGGGCTCAAGGTGCAAGGCGGACGCTCAGCACGGGCAGGGGTGATGCTCAGGCCGCCTGCGGCTGAACGCGCTGAACGGGGGCGCGCAGGGGGAGGTCGAACCAGACGGTGGTGCCGTGGCCGGGTTGGCTCTCGATAGTCATCTGGCCGTGATGCAGTTCGATCAGCGACTTGGTCAGGGCCAGGCCGAGGCCGGTGCCTTGCGTGGTCTTGGAATGCTGGCCCTCGACCTGTTCGAAGGGCTGGGCCAGGCGCTCCAGATCGGCGGCGGCGATGCCGATGCCGGTGTCGGTGACTGAAATTCGCACGTGGTCGGCGTCGTGGGCCGCGACGGCGACGGTGACGGCGCCGCCCTCGGGCGTGAACTTCACCGCGTTGGAGATCAGGTTCAGCATCACCTGCTTCAGGCCGCGATGGTCGGCCTCGACCTGCAGGGCTTCGGGGGCGACCAGACCGAGGGTCAGGCCGGCCTCCATCGCCTTGCCGCGCATCAGGCGGATGGCGTCGTTGCACAGGGCGTTCAGCGAGACGGCCTCGTAATGCAGGGTCAGCTTGCCGGCCTCGATCTTGGCCATGTCGAGGATGTCGTTGATGAGGCTGAGCAGGTGCTGACCCGAGGTGTGGATGTCGGCGGCGTAGCCCTTGTAGCGTTTGTCGCCCAGGGCGCCGAACATCTCGCCGGCCATGATTTCCGAGAAGCCGTTGATGGCGTTCAGCGGGGTGCGCAACTCGTGGCTCATATTGGCCAGGAACTCGGACTTGGCCTGGTTGGCGGCCTCGGCCCGGGTCATGGCGACCTCGTACTTGCGCGCCAGAAGGGACAGTTTGGCCTCGCGATCCTCGAGTTCGACGACCATGGCGCGCAGTTCGTCGGCGGCGCGGCGGCGCTCGGCCTCCTGGCGGCGGATGACCGTAATGTCGGCGCAGATGACCACGGTGCCGCCGTCGCCGGTGAAGCGTTCGGCCATCTGCAACCAGCGGCCGTCCTTCAACTCGACCTCGCGCACGCCCGCGCGACCGCCGGCCGAGGGGTGTTCGGCCTTGATGGCTTCGGCGGCGATCTGGTTCAGCGCGTCTTTCTGAGCCCCCTTGCGGACCACGCCTGCGGGGAAGGCGAAGGCGTCCTGGAAGGCCTGGTTCCACAGGATCAGACGGCCCTGACGATCGAACAGGACAAAGGCGTCGGACACGCTTTCGATGCCGTCGCGCAGGCGGTTTTCGGCGGCCTGGGCCTGAGCCTTGGAGCGGCGGGCCTCGGTGATGTCCAGAGCCACGCCCAGCAGGCTGGTGAAGCCGGCGTCGCGACGCGGCTGGCGTGACTGGCCGCGCGCGTCGATCCAGCGCACCCCGCCGGACTTCAGCGGGACGGGGAAGGTGACGTCGAAAACGCCGTTGGCCGCCGCCTGGTCGAGCGCGCCGATGACGACTTCACGATAGCGGGGATGGACGCGGTCGATCAGGGCCCGTGTGGTCAGAACGAGGCCGGGCTCGACCTCCAGCAGGGCCGCCATATAGTCTGACAGGACCACCTCGCCGTGCGCCAGATCCCATTCCCAGACACCGCAGCGCGCGGCTTCGACCGCGACGCGGAAGCGGCGCTCGGTGTCGGCCCAATGGCGGCCGGCACGGGTCTGGCGCCAGTTCTGCACCGCGAGGACGGCCAGCATCAGCAGAACCAGCAGCAGGGGGACGGCCAGCATCCAGGCGTCATCCAGCCAGGCGGCCAGGCCGCCCGTCGCAGGCAGGGTGGCCATGACGGCCAGGCCGGTGTCGCCTATGGGCGCAGAGGCTGACAGCCGGAGGCGTCCGTCCGCGTCCTTGACGGGACGGGCGCCTTGCACCGGCGCCTGAGCGGCGGGTCGAATGTCCAGTCGCGCCTCCGCCAGGCCGGCCTTGAGCGACGGCAGGGGCGTTCGGCCGATGATGGCGCGCCCGTCCGCCAGAGCGCGGCGGTGCAGCACGGCGTCGTTGCGCAGGACGTAGGCGGCGTCGACCGGCAGGGCGATGTCGGTCTTGCTTCCGGCAGCGGCCAGGATGCGACCCTGATCGCCGAGGACGGCGAAACCCGCGTCCGGCGCGACGGCGCGCGCCCGATCCAGAGCCTCGACGGCTTGTTGAGGTCGCGCGGCCAGGTCGCGTGCGGCCAGGGCCAGGGCGGCGTCGGTCAGGGCCAGGCGGGCGGAAACCGCCTCTGCGGAGAGGCGCGCCTCCAGGGTCAGGGCCTCGACCTTGATGGCCTCGGCCTCACGGCGCGGGCGGCCTTCTTCGCGGATGAGCAGGACGGCGTAGGCGGTGATGACCAGGGCGACAGCGAGCAGCAGGACGCGCACCCAGGGCGCCGCGCCCTGGGGCTTCTGATCCGTGGCCCGTCGGCCCGGCTGGTAGCTGCGGCGTTCCGTGCCCTGCAAGCCTGCCCCTCATCGTCAAGACGAGGGAATCTAGGCTGCGTCGCGGATTCCTGTCGAGGTCCGGGAGGGCGAAGGTTTCACCTGAGAGGCGAACCGATGCAGGAAAGACTCAGGCGGCCTCGACCGCATCCGCCGTCGCCGCGCGGGGAAGGTCGCCGGGCGCAGCCAGGACGTCGGTGATCTGACGCAGGACGTCGCGGGCGCGGCGGGCCAGATGCAGGCTTTCCGGCGGGGCGTCTTCGGGGGCTTCGGAGACGCTTTCGACCAGTTCCCGGGCCAGATCCATGAGGTCAGGCGCGGCGGCGATCAGGCGCGACTGGAACTCGATGCGTTCGGGATCGCGGTCGTATTCAGCGCCCGGCACGCGCCAGCCGCCCCAGTCGGCCTTGTCGGTGACGACGACGGGATAGGAGCCGGGGAAGGGGTGATGGGCGCAGTCGGCCGGTTCCTGCCACTTGTTGCGAGCGCGCAGCACGCGCCAGTCGCCCAGGACAGTGGCCGATGCGTCCTCGGCGGGAAGCTGCAGTTCGGCGGCCTGGAATTCGCGGCCCAGGCCGACCTCGTAGGTGATGCGGACCGGTTCGTCGAAGCCCTTGGCCCAGACGGGCAGGACCTTTTCGACCTGGGCCCAGGCGCCGACGCTTTCGACCCAGACCTTCTGGCCCTTCTGGAACTGCGCGCGCGCCATGCGGATTCTCCCCCTGTGAAGGGGCAGGATGCGACATCAGCCGTTATCGTCCGGTTCCGCGTCGTGGTTAGCGGGCGGTAAAGGGGCGAGATCACGAGGGGCGGGAGATCTCCTCCAGCGCCTCGCCGGCGTAGCGTTCCTTCACGCGCGTCGACAGGTCGCCCAGGGAGACGACGCCGACCAGACGACCGTCCTTGTCCACCACCGGCAGGCGGCGGACCTGACGGGAACTCATCAAGTCGAGGGCGGCCTTCAGGTCGTCGTCGGCGCGGACGACCAGGGCGTCGCGGCTGAGGAACTCGACCACGCGCGCATTGGGCGCGGCGCCCGAGGCCACGGCGCGCACCGTGATGTCGCGGTCGGTGATGGCCCCCACCAGGTTTTCGCCGTCGGCCACGGGGATGAAGCCGAAATCGCCCGCCGCCATGCGGGCGGCGACTTCCTGAAGGGTGTCGTTGGGACGGGCCACCTGCACGTCCTTGCTCATCACGTCGCGGATTTTCATGGGTCTCTCCCTTGCCGACCGACTGTCAGGCTTGACGTCAGGAACCCGCGCGGGGAGCGCCGGTTCCGGCCGGACCGGGTCAGGGCTCGCTTCGTTCGGGCAGAGTCCGCGCGGCGCGGACCAGTTGCACGAACTCGGCGCGGTCGCCGTAGAGGTCTTCGCCGCGCGCGCCTTGGGCTTGGTCGAGGATGGCGTCCCAGCCGTAGTCGGCGCTCATCCACGGATCGCCGCGCAGTTTCTGGGCGAAGGCGGCGACGGCGATGGCCCAGCGCGTGGCCTCGGGCGGCTGGGCGCTGACACGGCCGTCGGCGGGACTGGCCAGGACCTGCTGGATCAGGTCTGAGCGGGCGGCGCCGGGCTGCTTGTAGCGGACCTGGATGAAGCCGATCTCGCCGTTCGGATCGCCGCCGGTCGTGACGCGGTTGTCGGGGTAGCGCCGCTCAGGGATCTGTGTCGGGCCGCCGACGGGGGTGATTTCATAGAGGGCGGTGACGGAGGCGCCCGAGCCGACCTCGCCAGCGTCGATGGCGTCGTTGTTGAAGTCGGCCTCGTTCAGCAGGCGGGTTTCGTAGCCGATCAGGCGCCATTCGGCGACGCGGGCGGGATTGAACTCGACCTGGATCTTGACGTCGTCGGCGATGGGGAAGGCGCCCTTGTCGAACTGGGGCCCGAACAGTCGGCGGGCTTCGTTCAGGTCATCGACATAGGCGGCGGTTCCGTTGCCGGCCTGGGCGATGGCCTGCATGCGGGCGTCCTGGTAGTTGCCGCGCCCGAAGCCGTAGACGGACAGGTAGACGCCCGTCTTGCGCTTGTCTGCGACGTAGTCCTCCAGCCGCTTGTCGTCGGTGACGCCGACGTTGAAGTCGCCGTCGGTGAACATCAGGATGCGGTTGACCTTGTTGCGGCCGAAGCTGGCCTGGGCCTGGTCATAGGCGTTGGTCATGCCGGTGGCGCCCGCCGTGCCGCCGGATGCGCGCAGGGAAGCCACGGCGCAGCGCAGCTTCAGCTTCTGATCGCCGGAGGTCGGGGCCAGGGTCGTGCCGGCGCCCTCGGCGTAATAGGCCACGGCGACGCGGTCCTGGGGCCGCAGGCGGTCGATGATCAGGTTCATCGACTGCTTGGCCAGCTCCAGCTTGTCGGGACTGTTCATCGAACCGGAGACATCCACGAGGAAGGTCAGGTTCAGCGGACGACGCTGGGCCTCGGGCAGTTCATAGCCCTGCAGCCCGATATGGACGATCTGGCGACCCGGCGCCCAGGGCGAGGCGGCCACGGCGGTGGTGACGGCGAAGGGCCGCGCCGCCGAGGTCGGGCGGGCGTAGCCGAAATCGAAGTAGTTGATCACCTCCTCGACGCGAACGGCGTCGCGCGGCGGGGCGCCGCCGTTGTCGATGAAGCGCCGGACATTGGCGTAGGCGACGGTGTCCACATCGATGGAGAAGGTCGAGACGGGCTGCTCCGCCGTGCGCTTGACCGGGTTGGGCGTGGCGTCGGGATAGCGTTCTGTGTCGGCTGACGGCGGTGCGGGGACGCCGGGCGGGCGCGGCGCGATCCGCGAGCCGCTGACCGTAACGTCATTGACCATGGCGCCCGGAGGAGGAGGAGGAGGAGGAGGAGGCGGCGGCGACGGCGCGCGGCGTATTCGAGCCTGTCTTCCTTCTTGGTCGGCTGGACCGTCAGGACGGCGGGCGGCGGGGCGGGCATGGGGCGATGCAGGGTCTGCGGCGGGCGGGGCGGCGACAGGTCGAAGCCGAAGGCGCGGCAGGCGGCTTCGGTCGGGGTTCCATCGCCCTGTACCGGAACCGGGACGGGCGCGGCCATGACCGGGGCCGGGGCGGCGGTCATCAGGGCGGCGACGGCGGCCAGGGCCGTGTTCGCCGGGCGTCGTGGGGCCGGGTTGTGGTTGGGCATCGACGTTTCCTCCATCCCTGTCTCGCTCAATAGGATGACGATGTTCGGCGGAACTGTGGCGACTGTTTCGCGCTGACAGGAGGGGGCGATCGGGTGTGGCGCGGGCGCATCATCGCCAAGCCCTCTCGCAATCACGACGCTTCGCCCCCACAATGAAGGCTCAAACTTAAGGGTGAGCGATGGCCGAGGCTGCGACGGGACTGGAACTGGGCCATGTGGCCGCATTGCTGGCGGCGGGGGTCGTGGCGGTGCCGATCTTCCGCAAGCTGGGGCTGGGCTCGGTGCTGGGTTATCTGGCGGCGGGCGTGGCCATCGGGCCGTTCGGCCTGGCCCTGTTCCGCGAGCCGGAGACCATCCTGCACGTCGCCGAGTTCGGCGTGGTCATCTTCCTGTTCATCATCGGTCTGGAGATGCGGCCCAAGCGGCTGTGGGGGATGAGGAACGAGATCTTCGGCCTGGGCGCGGCCCAGGTCGGGCTGGCGGGGCTGGCCCTGACCCTGGTCGCCATGGCGGCAGGGGTTTCGGCGCCGGTGGCCTTTGTCGGCGCCATGGGCTTCGTCATGTCCTCGACCGCCGTCATCGTGCAGATGCTGGAAGAGCGCGGCGATCTGCCGACGCCGGGCGGTCAGAGGGCCGTGTCCATCCTGCTGTTCGAGGACCTGGCCATCGTGCCCCTGCTGGCCATTGTCGCCCTGCTGGGGGCCTCGATGGGGCAGTCGGCCGAGAGCACGACGCCGCTGTGGCAGTCGATCGGCCTGGCCCTGGCGGCCCTGGCGGGGGTGCTGGTCGTGGGCATCTACGCCATCAATCCGGTGTTCCGCTTCCTGGCCCGCAACGGCGGACGCGAGGTGATGACCGCCGCCGCCCTGCTGGTGGTGGCGGGCACGGCCTGGATCATGGACGGGGTCGGCCTGTCGATGGCCATGGGCGCCTTCCTGGCCGGGGTGCTGCTGTCGGACTCGACCTTCCGGCATCAGCTGGAGGCTGACGTCGAGCCGTTCCGCGCCATCCTGCTGGGCCTCTTCTTCCTGTCGGTCGGCATGGCCCTGGATATCGGCGTGGTCATCAACGACTGGCGCGTGGTCCTGGCCGGTCTGGCCGCCTTCATGGTGGTCAAGGCCCTGGTGATCTATGTGGTCGCCCGCCTGTTCAAGGCGCGCCATCATGAAGCCATCGAGCGGGCGGCCCTGTTCGCCCAGGGCGGCGAGTTCGCTTTCGTCCTGTATAGCGCCGCCGCCACGGCCGGGGTGATCGACGCCCAGGCCAGCGCGGCTCTGACGGCGATCGTCATCCTGTCCATGGCCCTGACGCCGCTGACCACCCTGGCGCTGAAGCGTTTCCTGCCCAAGGAGGCGGGTCTGTCGCCGGAAGAGGCCGAGGGCGTGGACGCCGCCGAGGGCCTGCGCGGCCAGGTGCTGATCATCGGCTTCGGCCGCTTCGCCCAGGTGGTGTCGCAGCCTCTGCTGGCGCGCGACGTGGACGTGTCGATCATCGAGAACGACGTGGAGATGATCCAGGCCGCCGGGAATTTCGGCTTCAAGGTCTATTACGGCGACGGCACCCGCCTGGACACGCTGCGGGCCTCGGGCGCGGGCAAGGCCGAGGCGGTGCTGGTCTGCGTCGACAAGCCGGAGGCCGCCGACAAGATCGTGCAACTGGTCAAGTCCGAGTTCCCCGGCGTGAAGCTGATGGTGCGGGCCTTCGACCGCGGTCATTCGCTGCGCCTGATCCAAGCGGGGGTCGATTATCAGGTGCGCGAGACTTTTGAATCGGCGCTTCGGTTCGGTCAGGCCGTGCTGGAGGAGCTGGGCCTGCCGGAGGATGAGGTGGCGGACGTCATCGCTGACGTGCGCCGTCGCGACGAGGCGCGTCTGGACCTGGACCTGACCGGCGGACTGAAGGCCGGCGCCGCCCTGATCCGCGGCAATATGCCGACGCCGCAGCCGACGCCCTATATCAAGCCGCACCGCGAGGGCCGCCTGGTCAACGAGGACGAGGCCCCGCCCGAAGCCATCATCGAACCGGCGACGCAGAAGGCGGACTGATCCGGCATGGCGAGCGTCGATCTGGCCAAGCGGGCCTATGACCACGGCTGGCGGCTGGACCCCATCGTCCGCAGCCTGCTGGACACCGACTTCTACAAGCTGCTGATGTTGCAGCTGATCTGGCGTCGGCATCGCGACGTGCCGGTGACGTTTTCGGTTATCAATCGCACGACCACGGTGCGGCTGGCCGAAGAGGTCGATGTGGACGAACTGCGAGCGCAACTGGATCATGTGCGCACCCTTCGGTTCACCAACCGTGAGCTGATCTGGCTGGGCGGCAACACCTTCTATGGGGTGAAGTCGATCTTCAGCCCCGACTTCCTGGCCTGGCTGGCCGACTATCGCCTGCCCGACTACGACCTGTCGCGCGGGGCGGACGGGCAGTTCCGGCTGGAGTTTTCAGGCCCGTGGGCCGAGGTCACGCTGTGGGAAATCCCGGCCCTGTCGATCCTGAACGAGCTGCGCAGCCGCAAGGCCTTGCGGCGGTTGGGGCGGTTCGAGCTGGACGTCCTCTATGCGCGGGCCAAGACCAAGCTGTGGGGCAAGGTCGAGCGGCTGAGGGCGCTGGAGCCGCTGGCCATCTCGGACTTCGGCACGCGGCGGCGGCACGGTTTCCTGTGGCAGGGCTGGTGCGTCGAGGCGCTGAAGGAGGGGCTGGGAAGCGCCTTCATCGGCACGTCCAACGTCTTGCTGGCCATGAACAACGACCTGGAGGCCGTGGGCACCAACGGCCACGAACTGCCCATGGTGCTGGCGGCCCTGGCCGGGGACGACGATGCGGCCTTGCGGCGCGCGCCCTATCAGGTGCTGGAGGAATGGCGCGCCACCTATGACGGCAACCTGCTGGTGGCCCTGCCGGACGCGTTCGGGACGCGAGCCTTTCTGGCCGACGCGCCGGACTGGCTGGCCGACTGGAAGGGCTTCCGGCCCGATTCTGCACCGCCGATTGCGGGCGGCGAGGAGATCATGGCCTGGTGGAAGGCGCAGGGGCGCGATCCGCGCGAACGGCTGTTGGTCTTCGCCGACGGCATGGACGTGGATACGATCGAGGCGACGCACGCCCACTTCAAGGGGCGGGTGCGGACCAGCTTTGGCTGGGGCACCAATCTGACCAACGACTTCCGCGACTGCGCGCCCGCGCCCATGCCGGAGCTGACGCCGATCTCCCTGGTCTGCAAGGTGACGCGGGCGGGCGGGCGTTCGGCGGTCAAGCTGTCGGACAATGTCGAGAAGGCGACCGGCGACCGGGGCGAGATCGCGCGCTATCTGCGGGTCTTTGGCGAGGCGGGACGGGGGCGCCAGGCCGTCACCGTCTGAGGGAACCGCCAAGCTTGATGAGGCATTTCGCCTGAGACGGCGATCGGTGTCGTCTCACCCAGCAGGATGCGCGTCATGACCACCTATAACGTCGGCTATATCGTCGGCAGCCTGGCCAAGAATTCGATCAACCGGAAACTGGCCAAGGCCCTGATCAAGCTGGCGCCCGAGAAACTGAAATTCCACGAGGTCTCGTTCGCCGACCTGCCCCTCTATTCCTACGATTATGACGCCGATTTTCCCGAGGCGGCTACGCGGTTCAAGGCGGACCTGAAGCGGTCTGACGCCATCCTGATTGTGACGCCGGAATACAATCGCTCCATTCCCGGCGGGCTGAAGAACGCCATCGACTGGGCCAGCCGACCCTATGGGACCAACAGTTTCGCGCGCAAGGCGACGGCGGTGATCGGGACCTCGCCCGGCGCCATCGGCACGGCGGTGGCGCAGCAGAGCCTGCGCAGCGTCCTGGGCTTCCTGCAGGCGCCGCAGATGAACGCGCCGGAGGCCTATATCCAGTTCAAGCCCGGCCTGATCACCGATGACGGCGAGGTCACCGTGCCCGAGACCGAGCAGTTCCTGCGCGACTATATGGAAGAGTTCCATCAGTTCATGGCGCGGGTGCTGACCGTCTTGCCGCGCGACGCCTGATCCATCAGGGAAGCGGAGCCGTATTCAGGGTTTCGCCCACGTCAGGACCGCCGCTTGCCCGCTTCCCCGCCCGTCATCCTGTGGTTCCGTCGCGACCTGCGGCTGGCCGACAACCCAGCTTTGCACCATGCCCTGGCGAGCGGGCGGCCGGTGCTGCCGATCTATGTGCGGGACGAGCGGCTGGAGGGGCGGGCCATCGGCGCGGCCTCGCGCTGGTGGCTGGACAAGAGCCTGCGCGCGCTGGATGCGGACCTGAGGGCGCGCGGCGGGCGGCTGATCCTGCGAAGCGGCGACGCGGAGGCGCAGCTGCATCGCCTGATCGCCGAGACGGGCGCCGATCAGGTCTTCATGAACCGGCTGTTCGAGCCCGAGGCCTTCGCCCGCGACGCCGACATCGCCCATGGACTGAAGGCGGACGGGGTCGTGTGCCGGGGCTTCAACGCCACGCTGATGTGCCGGCCGGGCGCCGTGCTGAACGGGTCGGGCCAGCCCTACAAGGTCTTCACCCCCTTCCTGAAGGCCCTTCTGACCGCAGCTGAAGCCCCATCGGGGATGGACGCGCCCGAGACGATCTCGGTTCCGGAGGATGCTTCCAGCGAGGCGATTGACGACTGGGGCCTGCATCCGACGCGGCCCGACTGGTCCTCTGGCTTTGTCGGCACGCCTGGGGAGGCGGGGGCCAAGGCGACGCTGGAGGCCTTTGTCGCCGGGGGCTTGAAGACCTATGCGACCGACCGTGATCGACCGGATCGGGCCGGGACCAGCGGCCTGGCGGCGCACCTGCACTGGGGCGAGATCGGTCCGTGGCGGGCGATTGAGGCGGTGCGCGCCGCCGCCGTGCAGGGCCGGGTTCCGGCGGGAGAGGCGGAGAAGTTCGTCGCCGAGATCGGCTGGCGCGAGTTCTCGGCTCACCTGCTGCATCACTTCCCCTATCTGCCGGAGCGGGCCTTCAGGCCGGAATACGACGCCATGCCGTGGCGCGACGACGCCGAGGGGCTGGCGGCGTGGAAGGCGGGGCGGACGGGCTATCCCTTGGTGGACGCCGGGATGCGCCAGCTGTGGGCGACGGGGACCATGCACAACCGGGTGCGGATGGTGGTCGCCTCCTTCCTGATCAAGCACCTGCTGATCGACTGGCGGCTGGGCGAGGCCTGGTTCTGGGACTGCCTGACCGACGCCGATCTGGCCAGCAATGTGCAGAACTGGCAGTGGACAGCGGGCTCGGGGGCCGACGCTGCGCCCTATTTCCGCGTCTTCAATCCGGTGGTTCAGGGCGAGAAGTTCGATCCGCAGGGGCGCTATGTGCGGCGCTGGGCGCCCGAGGTGGCGGGGTTGCCGGACCGCTGGGTCCACGCCCCGTGGACCGCGCCGCCGATGGTTCTGGCCGAGGCGGGGGTGCGGCTGGGCGCGACCTATCCCCGGCCCATCGTGGATCATGTCGAGGGGCGCGAACGGGCGCTGGCGGCGCTGAAGGCGGTCAGCGCCCATCGGGGCGAGGGCGACTAGTCCAGCGACCAGACGCGCGAGCGCTTGACCTCCTGATCCTCCAGCTCGCGGGTGGTGGGGACGGTGTACTCGGCCAGCAGGGTCAAACCGGATTTTGGGAAGTAGGTGCGGCCGGGGTCGCCGACGATGACGCGGGTTCCGTTGGCCTGGGCCTGTTTCAGCCAGGCCAGCACCGCCTCGGCCATCGGCTTTTCATAGAAGACGTCGCCAGCGCAAATCAGGTCGACGGGCGGGGGCGGCGCGTCCAGCAGGTCGGCGTCGGTGAAGGCGATCTCGACGCCGTTGGACCGGGCGTTGGCGGCGACGGCGGCGGCGCAGAAGGGGTCGATGTCGGCGGCCAGAACGCTGGCGGCGTCAGCCTTCATCGCGGCGACGGCGACGAGGCCTGAGCCGGTGGCCAGATCAATGACGCGCTGGCCTGCGACCTGATCGGGGTGGTCCAGCAGCCAGCGGGCCAGGGCCTGACCGCCGGCCCAGGCGAAGGCCCAGAAGGGCGGGGGCAGGCCCATGGCCCCCAGTTCTTCTTCCGTCAGGCGCCACAGGGGCGTGATCTCGTCCGCTAGCCACAGGGAAATCTCGGGCGCGTGGGGCACGGCCTGCAGCCGGGTGTTGGCGGCGATGAAGTCGGGGGCGTTGGCGGGGGTCAGGTGCATGGGGTGTGTCTAGGACAGAAGGAGCCTGGCGGCGAGGAGCTTGTACGGGGTCAGGCGCGCCTGACGAAAAGTCAGGTTGACATGACATGAAAGCGGAGTAAGGTCGGCCTTACATTCAGTCAGGAGCGCCTTCCATGTTGACGTTGTCCAAGCAGACCACCCCCGCCGGCCGCCGCTATGTGATCCGCACCATGGCCTTCATGGGCGGCTATGTCGCCGTCATGCTGACGACCATCGGCGGGGCCTTCGACACGATCCAGAACACGCCTGCCGCCTGGGCTCTGGCCCTGACGGTGGCGGCGCCCATCGCCGGCCAGATCTGGGCGACGCTGAGCTTCATGCGCGACAGCGACGAGTTCGTCCGCGCCGTCACGGCCAAGCAGTTCATCGTCTCGGCGGGCGTGGCCATGGCCGCCTTTAGCGCCTGGGGTTTCGGCGAGAGTTTCGCCGGGGCGCCGCACGCCGAGGGCTGGATGATCTATCCGCTGTTCTGGGCCGTGTTTGGCAGCGTCTCGCCCTTCATCCGGTCGTCGAACTGATGAAGAACAAGCTGAAACTGCTGCGCGTCGAGCGCAACTGGACCCAGGAGCAGCTGGGTCAGGCGCTGGGGGTCTCGCGTCAGGCCGTCAACGCCCTGGAGACCGAGAAGCACGACCCCTCGCTGGACTTGGCCTACCGCATCGCCGCCCTGTTCGAGCGGCCGGTGGAAGAGGTCTTTGAGAACCCGCACGCCTGACGTCCGTCTGATCTTCGTGTCAGTTTAACCTTACTTTTTTGTCCCTGCCTTCCGCCGTCATCCTCGGGCTTGACCCGAGGATCGAGCCCGGCTGCGCGCCTTGCATCGCCGGGGTCACGCCGACCGACAACCCGATCCTCGGGTCAAGCCCGAGGATGACGGTGGGGGGAGGGGCTTTTTCTGAAAACCGAAAGGAAACGCCATGTCCAAGATCTCCGCTCCCGCAAGGACCCTTCGCGCCTTCATGCTGGCTGCCGCTGTCGGTTGGGCTGCTGGAAACATCTTCTCGCCGGCCCAGGCCGCCACGCTTGAGACCGCCACCAGGCAGTCGGCGCCCGCCTTCGCCTCGGACCGCCTGTCGGTCGAGGTGATGGGCCAGGGTCCCGACGTCATCCTGATCCCCGGCTTCGCCTCGTCGCGGGATGTGTGGCGGCCGCTGGCCGAGCGCCTGTCGGCGACGCACCGGGTGCATCTTGTCCAACTGGCGGGGTTTGCGGGCGAGGCCTGGAGCCACGGCGACGGCGCCTTCGTTCAGCCCGCGGTCGACGAGGTGGCCCGCTACGCCAAGACGCTGAACCGGCCCGCGATCATCGGTCACTCCATGGGCGCCCTGACCGGACTTCTGGTGGCGCAGCAGCACCCCGAGGTTGTCGGCAAGCTGATGAGCGTGGACAGCCTGCCCTTCTTCAGCGCCCTCTACGGCCCGACCGCGACGGCCGAGAGCGCCAAGCCCTTCGCCGAACAGGCCGCGGCGGGCATTCTGAACGCCGACGCCGCCAGCTATCGGGTCCAGCAGGAGCGCACGGCGGGAGGCATGATGCGCAACGAGGCCGGACACGCCGCCATGGTCGAGTGGTCGATGACGTCCGATCGTCACGCCATGGCCTCGGCCATCCGCGATGTCATGACGGCCGACGCTCGTCCTGGCCTGGCCGCCATGACCACGCCGGTCTGGGCCGTCTATGCGGCGGATGCGGACGGCGGGGTGCCGAGCGCCATGGCCGACGGGATGTGGAGCCGCGAATACGCCGCCTTGCCGGGGGTGAAGCTGGTCCGCGTCGACGACAGCCGTCACTTCATCATGAACGACCAGCCGGAGCGGCTGGGCGCGCTGGTCGATGAGTTTCTGAAGTAGGGTGATCCTCCCCGCGTAGCGGGGGGGGGACCGCGACGACGTCGTCGGCGGGGTGGAGGGGGCGAGCAGCGAGCGCGGTGTTTTGCGCCGTTGAATGCCAGCCTGTGTCCGCCCCCTCCACCATGCTGCGCATGGTCGCCCTCCCCCGTGAACGGGGGAGGATTGAGTGGCTCTAGCCCTTACTTCGGTCGCAGGTCGTTGGTGACGTCGCCGGTCTTCAGCGGCTTGCCGCCGAACTCGGAGGCGTAGGCCGGGGCCAGAAGGCTCTGGAAGGCCGAGGCGGGCAGGGTGAGGTAGTAGGCGCCTTCGACGTAGGGGCCGACCGCATAGGCGTCGAGCAGGAAGGTCAGGCCGCCGGCCTTGCCCGCCGCATCGCCGGGGGCCAGGACGATGGCCACGTCCTTCAGCTTGGGGCAGGACCAGGTGTCGGCCTTGGTGCTGACCGGCGTCGCGCCGGGGCGGGCCTTCTTGGCGGTGTTGACGGCGTCGCACAGGGCGCGCTCCAGCGACGACAGCTCGGCGCCCTTGGCGAAGAGGTCGGCCGGGGTGATGCGGCGCTTCTCGGTCTTGTCCCACAGCAGGGCCGTGGCGACCGTGTTCGGGTGGGCGCCGCCCGAATAGTCGAAGTCGGTGCGCATGGCGCTGAACAGGCGGCCGGTCTGGACCGCGTCGCCATAGACGATGGTTTTCTCATAGGGGCCCATGGCGCTCTCGCCGCCGGCCTCGGTACGGTCGGCCTGGGCGCCTTCGGCGTACTTGGCCAGGTCGGCGACCTCCTGACGATAGAGGGCGGCGTAGAGCTCGGGCTGGGTCTTGATGGCCTCGGGCAGGGTCAGGCTGGTCTTGGCGTAGGGCGTGGCGCTGTCGTATTTCAGCGGGCCGTCGGCCGTGGCGGCTGCAGCGGCCTTGGGCGCTTCGGCCTCTTTCTTTTCGGCGCGCTGGCAGGCGGCGAGCGAGGCCGCGACGGCGACGGTGACGAGCAGAATGCGAGCGGTGCGCGAGGGGATCATGCCGGTACTCCTAAGGCGAGATCAGTAAGCTAGGCCGTTGAACGCAATCGCGGCCAGAAGGATCAATCCCGCCTCACGATTTGATTTGAACAGGCGCAGGGCCAGGGCGGCGTCGTCGGGTTTCAGGCGCTTCACCTGCCAGGCCAGGTGCAGGGCGTAGGCGGCCAGACCCACGTAGAAGATCGGGCCGAGGTTTGCGGCGAAGCCCGCCGCGCCCGCCAAGAGGACGGCTAGTGCGTAGAAGACCGCCACGCCCGGCTTGACCTGGGCACCCAACCGCCGGGCCGAGGACTTGATCCCCGCCATGGCGTCGTCCTCGATGTCCTGCAGCGCGTAGATGGTGTCGTAGCCCAGGGTCCAGAACAGGCCGCCGGCGTAGAGCAGCAGGGCCGACAGGGCGACATGGCCCATGCGGTTCAGGCCCTCGGCCATCCAGTAGGCGTCGCCGCTGGCGCGAACCTCCAGCACATAGAGCCAGCCCAATGAGAACAGGCCGCCGGTCGCGGCGGCGAAGCCCAGCAGGGCGCCCCAGTTGAAGGTCAGGCCCAGCCAGGCCTGGGGCCACCAGGTGATGCGCTTCATGAAGGGATAGGCGGCGACCAGACCCAGCGACAGGGCGCCCAGCAGCACCGAGGTCAGGTTCATCGTCAGCAGGATGCACAGGCTGATCAGGCACAGGCCGGCGACGAAGGCCCAGGCCTGCTTGACGCTGATCTGGCCCGCCGGAATGGGGCGCAGGGCGGTGCGGGCCACCTGGGCGTCGAAGTCGCGGTCGACGATGTCGTTCACGGCGCAGCCCGCGCCCCGCATCAGGGAGGCGCCGATGGCGAAGCCTGCGATCAGCCATAGCTCGTAGCCGCCGAAGGGCCGGTCGTACTGGTTCAGGGCCAGCATGATCCCCTGCCAGCCGGGCAGCAGCAGCAGCCAGATGCCGATCGGCCGGTCGAAGCGACCCAGCTTCAGCCACGGCTTCAGCCCCTCGGGGGCGTAGCGGTCCACCCAGTTCTGGCGGGCGGCGTCGGGAAGCGGGGCTGTGCTCATGAGAGGGGTCTTAGACCCTGAGGCGGGCGCGGGTGAAGGCCTTGTGTCCGATCGCCGTGATGCGAGGCCATTGCGCGACACGGCCAGGCTGCGCTTAGTGTGGCATAACTGGAGGGAACCGCCGATGACTGACGAGCCGATCAAGGGCCCCGCGTCCTATTTTCCCTCCATCGAGAAGAAGTACGGACGGCCTATCGCCGAGTGGAAGGCCGAGGTCCGCGCCGCCTATCCCGCCAAGCACATGGAACTGGTGACCCTGCTCAAGAACGAGCACGACATGGGCCACGGCCACGCCAACGCCATCGTCGCGCATACCCTGGCGGAAGACGGGTTGAAGTAGGCTGGTCGTTCACCGACCAAACCGACCATTCACCGATCAAGGCTTGGTGTGCTGCACGGCCGACCTTAGGGCGGAAGCTTCATCGGAGACTTCCATGCGCCCAGTCATCTGCATCACCCTCGCGGCCTGCCTTCTTACCGGCCTCGCCTCGACCGCCGTCGCTCAATCGAGGGTGGCGATCGACCTCGAACCCGCCTTCGCCACGATCGCGCAGACCGGGCCGGGCTGTGTGGCTGGGGTAAGGAGCCCGGGCGCGCCCGACCAGATTGTCGCTCGCGGACAGTCCGATCTGGAACACGCTGACCCGCTGACGGCGGACAGCATCATCGAGACCGGCTCTCTGGCCAAGCAGTTCACGGCCGCTGCGATCATGTTGCTGGTCGAGGACGGCAAGGCGAGTCTTGACGATGATATTCGGCGCTATCTTCCGGAGATGCCGGACTACGGCGTTCCGATCACGCTGCGCCATCTGCTGAACCATACCAGCGGTCTGCGCGAGCAGTGGAGCCTGCTGGCCCTGACCGGCAATGGGCCGGGGGCCCAGGTGCACAGCATGCCCCTGATCCTCGAGCTGGCCTCACGCCAGAAGGAGCTGAATTTCAAGCCGGGCGACGAGTTCTTCTACACCAACACCAACTACGCCCTGGCCGCGATGATCGTCGAACGGATCAGCGGCGTCAGTCTGCAGCAGTTCACTGACGAGCGCCTGTTTCAGCCGCTGGGCATGAGCCATACGCGCTGGCGTGAGGATTTCCGCACCGTCGTTCCGGGGCGGGCCACCGCCTATGCGCCGACCGAAACCGGCTTCATCGCCAACATGCCCTTCACCAATGTCTACGGAAACGGCGGAATGCTGACGACGGTCGGCGACCTGTTGCGCTGGAACGCCTTCCTCGACCAGCCGTCCGTCCTGGCGGGCGGTACGGCGCTGGCGGCGGCCTTGCAAGTCCCCGGGCGTCTGAATGACGGCAAGCCTCTGGTCTACGGCCTGGGACTGGAGCTTGCGCCGGATCAGGGCCGGCGTCTGGTGGCGCACAGCGGCTCGACCGGCGGCTACAAGACCTGGCTGGCGCGCTATCCTGATCAGGGCGTCTCGATCGCCGTGCTGTGCAACAACGGCGGGATCAATCCGATCGCAATGGGCGAGCAGATCGCTGAACTGGTGCTGCCGGCCGGACGGACGGCTTCGTCCGCCGAAGGCGCAGCAGCGACGGCAGCGGTCCAGACGTCGAACGTGGACCTGACGCCCTATCCGGGCCTGTTCCGCAATCCTGTGACGGGGGCGCTGGTCCAGGTCGAGGCGGTCAATGGCCAACTGACCTTGAAGCAAGGCGGCGTCCGGGCGCTGGCCGCGCTGGGCGAGGACCGTTTTCAGGCGCCGGACGGCGAGCAGGTCCGCTTCGCGCGAACGAACGCCAAGGCGACGGAGCTGAACCTGAGCCAGGGCCGGTTCGTCGCCGTGCCACCCGCCGCGAGCGACCCCGCAGCCCTGTCGGCCTTGGTCGGGACCTACTACAGTCCGGAACTCGACACCCGGATCAGCCTGATCCAGCGCGGTGATGGCCTGGTCGTTCGCCAACCGTTTGCGGTCGAGTGGCCGTTGAGCCCCAGCTTCGCCGACGGCTTCACCGCCCGCCTGCGGGGCTCGACCACCTTCGTCTTCGAGCGGGATGCGGATGGAGACGTCACCGGCGTCCGGGCCTGGGCCAATGGCGTTCGCGGTCTGCTGTTTTCAAAGCAGTGACGCTGAATGGGCGCCGAGGCGAACGCTGCGCGTCCCTGGTCGTGTTTTCAAAGGCTTGGATTCGGACGCGCGAATGATCTTAAGGTGACAGGCGGGGCTGCGGGCGATGGTTTGCGGCGGCCTCAGGAGAATCCCATGACGCCATCGATCTCGACGAACCGTCCGCCCATCATCCTCTATCTGACCTGGATCATCCTGATCGGGGCGGCGGTGCTGGGGTTTGTGACCGACGAGTTCAGCGTCACCTTCGTCGGCGTCGGGACCCTGTTGCTGACGCTGGTTCCGATCTGGCTGGGCGAGAAGGTGGGGGTCAGGCTGCCGACGGCCTTTGTCACCGCCATCGCCGCCTTCCTGTGCGCCACCCTGCTGCTGGGCGAGGTCGGGGACTTCTATGAGCGGTACTGGTGGTGGGACGTGGTGCTGCACGGCGGCTCGGCGGTGGCCTTTGGCCTGGTCGGGTCGTTGCTGATGCTGATGCTGGTCAAGGGGGAGCGGCTGAAAGCGGCGCCGATCACCGTGGCCTTCTTCGCCTTCTGCTTCGCCGTCATGATCGGGGCCCTGTGGGAGATCTGGGAGTTCACCCTGGACCAGCTGTTCGGCCTGAACACCCAGAAGTCCGGTCTGGTCGACACCATGTGGGACCTGATCGTGGACGCGATCGGCGCCCTGATCGGGGCGAGCGCGGGCTGGGCCTATCTGAAGGGGCGGCACGGCCCGCTGGTGGAGGGCATTCGCGCCTTCGTCGACAAGAACCGCCGCCTGTTCGGCGACGACTGAGGCGTCAGGCCGCTTCGCCGGGGTGTCGCCCGGCGCGCTGCGGCAGGACCAGGATCAGGACGATGATCACCGCCGCCAGAACAGCGGAGGCCAGCGGGCGGCTGAAGGCCAGACCGCCATGGTCCACCGGCTTGTCCAGAAAATCGCCGACCGTGGCGCCCAGCGGCCGGGTCAGGATGAAGGCGGCCCAGAACAGCAGGACCCGGTTCACCCTCGTCCAGAAATAGAGGCCTGCGACCACGGCCAGCAGGGCGCCGAAGACCAGGGCCGCGCCGACATAGCCCAGACCGCCCGTGTCGGCGGTCCAGTCGCCCAGAGCCGTGCCGAGCGTCTGGGAAAAGGTGATGGTCAGCCAGTAGAAGGCCTCGGCGCGCGGGGTGCTGATCGCATCGGAAGAAATGGAGCCGGTGGTCCAGCGCCAGGCCGCCAATGAGGCCAGGACGCAGGCCAGCAGCAGCAGCGAGCCGCCCGTATAGCCGATCCCCAGCGACCGGGTGGCGAAGTCGGCCAGGGCCGTGCCCGCCGTGGTCGAGGCCACGATGGTCGCCCAGTAGAGGAAGGGGTGAAAGCGCCTGGCGGCGATCTGACGCCAGACCAGCAGGGCCAGCACGGTCATGAAGATGGCGGTTCCGGCCAGATAGCCCAGCTTCATCGTCATGGTGACGGTGTCGCCCGCCGTCTCGCCCAGGGTGGTGGCCAGGATCTTGATGATCCAGAAGCCGAGGGTGACGGCGGGGACCTTGCTTAGGACGTCGCGCTCTTGCTCGGTCATGACCGGCCTTTCTGGACGCGAGGAGGGGGCGTTACTTCGCCAGTCGGCCCTTGGCCTTGTCGGCGGCGAAGACGATGTCGGAATCGGGCTTTTTGGCTTCCAGTCCCGGGCAGTTCAGCTGCTGCAGGACGTGGCGGATGATGTTGATCCGCGCCTTCTTCTTGTTGTCGGTGGCCACGACGGTCCAGGGCGCATAGTCGGTGTGGGTGCGTTCCAGCATCTGGTCGCGGGCGGCGGAATAGGCGCTCCACCGCTTCTGGGCCTCGGCGTCCAGGGGTGAGACCTTGAAGCGTTTCAGCGGGTGGGTGGTGCGTTCTTCAAGGCGGCGTGACTGTTCGTCCTGGCTGATGTCCAGCCACAGCTTGATCAGGGTCGTGCCAGACTGGGTCAGCATCCGCTCGAAGTGCGGGGCGTCGTGCAGAAAACGCTCGTGCTGCTCGGGCGTGCAGAAGCCCATGACCGGCTCGACCCCGGCCCGGTTGTACCAGGAGCGGTTGAAGAAGACGATTTCGCCAGCGGCGGGCAGATGGGGCGAATAACGCTGGAAATACCACTGGGTCAGCTCGCGGTCGTTCGGCTTGGGCAGGGCGACGACGCGGGTCTGGCGAGGGGCCATGAACTCGGTCATGCGCTTGATCGCACCGTCCTTGCCGGCGGCGTCGCGGCCCTCGAAGACGATGACGACTTTCAGACCCTGTTCTATGGCCCAGGCCTGGGTCTCGACCAGCTGGATCTGCAGGGCTTCCAGGGTGTCCTCGTAGTCGTTCTTGGCCATGAGCGCAGCGTCCTGTTGTCGCGATGGGCGAAGCTTGCGGTGAATTCACTGGCGCCGCCAGCCTTGCTGTTGTGGGTGGAACGCAAAGGAGCCCGAAATGATCAATCGACGTCATGCCATGGCCGCCGGCGCCGCCGCCTCGGTGTTGCCCTCAATCGCTAGCGGCGAGCCGATGACGGGTTTCGATGCGGCCCTGGGCGCGGCCTTTGACGCGGTGAAACCGGTCGCCCTGGCCGGCGGGCTGATGACGCCGCAGGGGCTTGAATGGTCGGGCGTGCGCGGCGTTCGCCGCAGTGGACAGGACGCCTCGGCCCTGGCGGGTGATCGTTGGCACCTGGGGTCCAACACCAAGGCGATGACGGCGGCGGTCTATGCGCGGCTGGTCGAGCAGGGGCGGGCGCAGTGGGCCATGTCGCTGGCCGAGGCCTTTCCCGGCATGGCGATCGATGCAGGCTGGGAGGGCGCCAGTCTGGACGACTTCATGACCCATACGGCGGGGCTGCAGGACGAAGCGGTCATGGGCATGGCCTGGCTGATGACGGCGCGGGCCGATCCGAAATCTTTGCCCGAGCAGCGCCGGGCCATCGTCGAAAAGGCCTTGGCCGCGCCGCCGTCGGGGACAAAGGGCGTCTTTGAATACGGCAACGCCAACTATGTTCTGGTCGGCGCCGCTATCGAGGCCCTCACCGGCGGGTCGTGGGAAGAAGCGATGCAGGCCGAACTGTTCACGCCCCTGGGCCTGACCTCGGTCGGCTTCGGCGCGCCGAAGGGCGACAACGCCTGGGGCCATCGCCGCATGGGCGAGACGGCGATCGCCATGGACCCGAACGACGACGGGTCCGACAATCCGCTGGCCCTGGGGCCGGCGGGAACGGCGCATATGACGGCGGCCGATTATGGCCGTTTCCTGCAGGTCTTCCTGACCGAGGGCGGGGGCTGGCTGAAGCCCGAGACGATACAGCGGCTGATCACGCCCGCTGAGGGGCAGGGTTACGCCTATGGCTGGATCGTCCTGTCGCCCCAGCCCTGGGCCAAGGGGCCGGCGATCGCGCACGAGGGGTCCAACACCCTGTGGCACGCCATCGCCATCCTTGATCCGGCGGGCGGTCGCGCCCTGTTCGGCCTGTCGAACGACGGTGGACGCGGCGGTCCGGCTTGCCAGGCCCTGGCCATGGGACTTCTGCGCGCGCTGTAAGGCGCGGATCGGCGGGCGCGGCGTTAACCGAAACGCCGTGCGACGGGATTCGCTTTACAGTTGACGGACTGTGGATAGTCGGGTGACAACATCGCCGCAGTCCGGATTTCACGTGGGGTCCAAACCCGCGTCTCGCTCCTTCGCCTGAACGAGCTTGTCCAGATGGACTGACGGACTCTCCAGCATGGAAGTCCGCCTGGCAAAGCGCGTTTACGGAGACGCTAAGATGGCGACCGGCACGGTCAAGTGGTTCAACCCCACCAAGGGCTACGGCTTCATTCAGCCCGACAACGGCGGCTCGGACGTTTTCGTCCACGTCACCGCTGTTCAGAAGGCTGGCCTGCAAGGCCTCGATGAAAACGCCAAGGTCGAGTACGAGCTGGAAAACCAGCGCGGCAAGACCTCGGCTGTGGACCTCAAGGTTCTCTAAGGCCGACGAATCCGATCAGGGTTCTGAGATTGAAGGGCGCGGGACCAGCCGGTTCCGCGCCTTTCTTTTTGCGAATAGACGGGCGCTATGCTCGGGCCGCGGGCCCTCGCGACTTGAGCGCATTTGGGTAGGGCGGTCGGGCGGTCGCCGTTGAGCGCCGCGCTAGAACCCCAGTTCCGCCCTCAGGGCCTCGGGCGTCAGGCCGCCGGCGCGCAATTCGGCCAGGGTCACCGACTGGTCACGCTTGGCGTAGCGGCGGCCGTCGGGGCCGAGCAGCAGACGGTGGTGGCGATAGACGGGGGCGGGCCAGCCCATCAAGGTCTGGATCAGGCGCTGGATGTGCGTGGCCTCGAACAGGTCCAGGCCGCGGATGACGTGGCTGATCCCCTGCAGGGCGTCGTCATGGGCGACAGCCAGGTGATAGGCGGTCCCGGCGTCCTTGCGCGCCAGGACCACGTCGCCCGCCGTTTCGGGCCGGGCGCGGACCAGGCCGGTTTCGCCGTCGGGGCCGACGCCTTCCTCGACGAACGAAAGCGCGTTCCAGGCGTCATCGCCCAGAGCTTCGCGCGCGCGGTCCAGCGACAGCCGCCAGGCATAGGGGCGGCCCTCGGCCAGCAGGCGGGCTTCCTCCTCGGGCGCGTGCGGGCCGGGACGGACGGCCTCGGCCGGGCCGTGCGGGGCGTCGCCGATGGCGTCGAGGATCTCCTTGCGGGTGCGGAAGCAGCGGTAGAGCAGCCCTCGCGCATTCAGGGCGTCGATGACGGCGGCGTAGTCGGTCAGATGGGCGGACTGGCGCCGCACCGGCGTCTCCCAGTCGAGGCCGAGCCAGGCCAGATCTTCGTAGATGGCGTCTTCGAACTCGGGCTTGCAGCGGGTCGGGTCGATGTCCTCGATGCGCAGGACGAAGCGCCCGCCGACTTCGCGCGCCGCGGTCCAGGCGGTCAGGGCCGAGAAGGCGTGGCCCCGGTGCAGGCGGCCGGTGGGCGAGGGGGCGAAGCGGGTGGCGAACATGGGCCTAGCCTAGAGCATTTTCGCTTCTGACTGATTCAGTCAGAATCCAGAAAATGCTCCAGAATTATGCTGGAGCAAAATCTGAGCCCTGACTGACTGCGTCAGTCAGAACCGATTTTGCTCTAGCGGTTTCCGGCCGTGGTCAGAATGGGGGACGGGCGCCCTCTTTCCCGATGGCTTCGCCTCGGCCTAGCATGAGGCATGGCCAGCGCACCGTCTTCATCCTCTATCGCCGCCGCCCGCGAGGCCCTGGCCGCCGCCGATCCGGCGCTGGCGCGGGCGCACGCCTCGACCCCCGTGTTCGAATGGCGGCTGCGGCCCGGCGGCTATGAGGGGCTGTTTCGCATGATCGTCGAGCAGCAGGTCTCTGTCGCCGCCGCCGCCTCGATCTGGAAACGGACCGTCGAGGGACTGGGCGGCGTGGTGTCGCCGGACGCCGTGCTGGCGCTGGATGTGGAGACGCTGCGAACCTTTGGCCTGTCGGGACAGAAGGCGAAATACGGCCATGAGATCGCCCGCGCCCACACCGAGGGCCGCATCGACTTCGATCATCTGGAGCGGTTGGACGACGCCGAGGCCATAGCGGCGCTGACAGCCATCAAGGGCGTGGGCAAGTGGACGGCCGAGACCTTCCTGATGTTCTGCGAGGGGCGCCTCGACGTCTTTCCCGGCGGTGACGTGGCCCTGCAGGAGGCGATGCGCTGGGCGGACGCCGCCGAGGACCGGCCCAATGAGAAGCAGGCCTATGCCCGGGCGGAAATCTGGCGGCCGCATCGCGGGGTGGCGGCGCATCTGCTCTGGGGATGGTATGGAGGGGTCAAGCGTGGCGATATCGCGCTGGAGGACCCGCCGACTTGACCCCGCTGATTGACGCCGACCTGACCCGCCCCGAGACGGTCCTGCCGCTTCTGGACTTCGCCGGCGTGGCCGTCTTCGCCGCGACCGGCGCCCTGGCCGCCGCGCGCGAGAAGCACGATCTGGTGACCTTCGCCTTCTTCGGGGCCATCACCGGGGTCGGAGGCGGGACGCTGCGCGACCTGCTGATCGGGGCGCCGGTCTTCTGGGTGCAGGACTGGCGCTACATCGCCGTCTGCGTGGCGGCGGCGACGGCCTTCTGGATGCTGGGGGCCAGGACCTGGCGTTTCCGGGCATTGCTGTGGCTGGATGCGGTGGGTCTGGCGGCCTATGGCGTCATGGGGGCGGCCAAGGCGGCCTCCTATGGCGTGGCGCCCCTGATCTGCGTGGTCATGGGGGTGCTGACGGCCTGTTTCGGCGGGGTGGTGCGCGATGTCCTGGCGGGGCAGCCGTCGATCCTGCTGCGGCGCGAGCTGAACATCACCGCCGCCCTGCTGTCGGCGGGCCTGTTCGTCAGCCTGAAGGCCCTGAGCGTGCCGACCTGGCCGGCGGTGGGCGTGGCGGTTGCGGCGGGCTTTGGCCTGCGCGCCGGTGCCTTGAAGTGGGGCTGGAGCCTGCCGGCCTTCCCCAGCGCCCCTACCCGAAATTGAGGACTGAGCCATGACCGATGTTCCCGCCGCCTATCGCGATGCGCCGCGCTGGCCCTTCGGCGACAGCCCTGAACTGGCCGACGAACTGCTGGCCCTCATCCTCGCGGGCGGCAAGCGGGCGACCTGCTCCTCGCTGGTGGCGTGCGAGGCGGACATCATGCCGACAGTGGGCGAGGTCAGCGTCATTCTGGACGGCGCCGGCGTCCCGCGATGCGCCATCCGCACCACCGAGGTCGAGATCATGCCCTTCGAGCAGGTGAGCGAGGACTTCGCTCGCGCCGAGAGGGAAGGCGATCTGACCTATGAGTGGTGGCGCGATGCGCACGAGGCCTATTACCGCCGCGAAGGGACCTGGGCGCCGGGCATGAAGGTGGTCTGCGAACGCTTTGAACTGGTCGAGGTCTTCTGAGGCGGCGTCACGAAAACGCTGCATACCGGTCATGGCGACGAGGGAGAATCGGGCGTAGGCTCTGCCTGCAAGACTAGGGAAGGAGACGTGTCCTCACTCCTGTCGCCTCGGTATCCCCCCGTATGAGCGGGAGGGCCTGATGCAGGTCCTGACCCGCCCCCCGTCCGGCTTTCCGGCCCTGGTGCTGAACGCCGACTTCCGTCCTCTGTCCTATTACCCCCTGTCGATCTGGCCCTGGGAAGAAGTGGTCAAGGCCGTCTGGCAGGAGCGCGTTGATGTGGTCGCCACCTATGACAAGGTGGTGCGCAGCCCGTCGATGGAGATGCAGCTGCCCAGCGTCATCTCGCTGAAGTCCTATGTCGATCAGGACCGCAAGCCCGCCTTCACCCGCTTCAACGTCTTCCTGCGCGACGGCTTCGCCTGTCAGTATTGCGGCGAACAGGGTCTGGCTCAGGATTTGACCTTCGACCACGTCATCCCCCGCTCGCGCGGCGGACGCACCACCTGGCAGAACATCGTCGCCGCCTGCGGGCCGTGTAACCTGAGGAAGGGCGGGCGGACGCCCCAGCAGGCGGGAATGCCCCTGCTGCGCCGCACCGCCCATCAGCCCAATTCCTGGGAGTTGCAGGAAGCCGGACGCCGCTTCCCGCCCCACTATCTGCACCAGAGCTGGCTGGACTACCTCTACTGGGACATCGAGCTGGAGCCGTAGGGGCAGGCTGGAGGCGCACGACACGGGATCGTTACTTCAATTGGACTCGGTATCGCCTACTTATGGTTGTGTTAATGCAACTTATAGGGGTGTTCCATGATGAGGAAGTTGATCTGCGTTGCGACGGGGGCTCTGGCGATGGCGGTCACTGTGGGGGCTGCGGCGCCCATGCCGGCGGCCATGGTCGCCACGCAGCCGTCCGATCCGGACGGCTATTATTGCTTCGGTGGCGGTTACGACAGCTGCTGGCCCATCGCCTACTCGCACGAAGTCTATTCCGATGAGACGATGACCACGCTGATCGGAAGCGGCTCTGATACCTGCAACGGCGGGCCGCATGTGACGTCGCCCTGGCTGCCGAGCGGCTACACGGTCAAGACGCGGATGTTCGTCTGTTCGGGCATGGGGCCCTATCTGCCGCCTGAGTGGTGACGGTCGGAAAGTCCGGTATGGCGGGGCGGTTCTGCGGGACCGCCCCGCTTGTTGTTCAGAAAGGGGGGCTCAGCCGGCCGGCGCCTTTTGCGAGGCCTTCCAGACTTCCAGATACTCCAGCCGACGCAGCACCCTGGAGCCGGGGTCCAGCAGGATGTGGGCGCCGGCGGGGGCGGTGAAGCTGGCGCGGCCATTGATCATGGGCAGGCTGCGGGTCTGGCCGTCCACCTCGACGTCGATCGGAAGGGGGAAGGGGCGGCCGTCGCCGGTTTTCCATTCCAGGCTGACATGCTCGCCCTCGCGGGTCATGACCAGATCGGGCAGGGCGGCCTGATAGAGATAGGCGTCGAAGAACCAGTCGAGGTCGCGACCGGTCACCTGATTGACGATGGAGATGAACTCGGGCGTCGTGGCGTAACGGGGCGTGAAATTGCCGGGCTTGGGGTCGGGGCGGCCATAGACCAGGCACCGCAGGCTCTCATAGAAGGCGTCGTCGCCGATGTAGAGGCGCAGGGTGTGGGCGATCAGGGCGCCCTTGTAATAGAGGTCCAGCCCCGGCCCGGTTTCACCGTTGTAGACGGTTCCGGCGTCCTGAGGCTTGCCTGAGACCACGGGGAAGCGGTTGGACAGGGTCAGCCGCATGGTCTGAAGTTCGGACTGCATGGCGCGCTCGCCGTTCAGCCAGCGGGCGTAGAGGGGCTGCATATAGGTGCCGAAGCCCTCGTGCAGCCACATGTCGTCCCAGTCGGCGTTGGTCAGCTGATTGCCGAACCATTCGTGCGCCAGCTCGTGCTGCAGCAGCCAGTCATAGCCCTTGCCATCCAGCTTGTAGCCGTTGCCGTAGGCGTTGATGGTCTGGTGCTCCATGCCCAGGTGCGGGGTCTCGACCACGCCCATCTTCTCGTCGCCGAAGGGGAAGGGGCCGATGGTCGCCTCATAGAAGTCGAGCTGTTTGGGGAACTCGGCGAAAAGGGCGGCGGCCTTGGCCGGATCGTCAGACGCCAAGTGCCAGAAACGCAGAGGAATGGTGTTGCCGAAGCGGCTGGGATAGTCGGCGCTCATTTCCACGAAGGGGCCGACGTTCAGGCTGATGGCATAGGTATCGGGCTGGCGTGCGGTCCAGTTCCAGGTGGTCGTGTCGTCGCCGTTGTCGGTCTTGCCGAGGAAGCGGCCGTTGGCGGGGGCCGATAGCGCGGACGGGACGGTGATGTGCAGGTCCACCCGGTCCGGCTCGCCCTGCGGATGGTCGACGCAGGGCCAGAACAGGTCGCAGCCCTCGCCCTGCACCGCGCTGGCGATCCACGGCTGGCCGTCGGGCGTGGTCGCCCAGACGAAACCGCCGTCCCAGGGCGCGCGCTTCGCCTGATGCGGACGGCCTGAGTAGGCGATGCGGACAGAGGCGGTCTGGCCGGGCGGCAGGGCGCGCGGCAGGGGGATGGTCAGGCGTCCCTCGGGGTTGGACCACCCCACGACCGCCTGGCCGTCCACGGTGACGGAGGCGATGGCGAACAGCGCATCCAGTTCGACGACGACGGCGTTGGCCGGAGCTGTCGCCGTGAAGTCGAGGACGGCGACGCCCTCGATCGACTGGGTCTCGGGCAGCAGCTTGAATGACAGGTCCGCCTTGTCGAAGCGCAGGGCCAGCTGATCCGGCGTGCGCGGCGTGCCGCTGGACAGGGTGAAGGGCGTCGAATCGCGGGCCGGAGCGGCTTCCTGGGCGAGCGCCGGGGCGCTGAGGAGGGCGGTGGTCAGGCAGAGGGCGGCAGTCAGGCGCAAGGCTTCGGCTCCGGCGGAATGTCGAGATGACCGTAGCGGGAGAGCGACGCACCGTCATCCTCGCGAGCGCGCAAAGAAAAAGGCCGGTGTTTCCACCGGCCTTTCAAATCTTGTCAGACGACGCGGATTAAGCGGCGTTCTGCTCAGCCAGCTTGGCCTTGACCTGGCGCTTGATGCGCTGGGCGGCGACCGACAGCTTTTCGTCGCGAGCCTTGACGATGAAGGCGTCCAGGCCGCCTTTGTAGTCCAGGGTGCGCAGCGCGGCGTTCGAGATGCGCAGCGAGAAGGTTTGGCCCAGCGACTCGGAAGCCACCTTGACCGTCTTCAGCGACGGCAGGAAGCGGCGCTTGGTCTTGATGTTCGAGTGGCTCACATTGTGCCCGACAATCGGGCCAATACCCGTGAGTTCGCAACGACGCGACATCTTAAGATCCTCAAGGTCACATCCGCGAGACGTGTGCGGACGCATGAAACAGGTGCACGCAGCGGGCGGACCCCTGCGAGAGAGGGGGCCGTATAGAGGAATGACTCGGAGGCCGTCAAGGCTGGAGTCGAGTCAGGGCGGGGATGAAGGCGTGGGATCGCCTTTGTTCAGCCCGCGTTCAACGACCTGCTGTATAGAGGATCGCATGAAGACTCATCGGATGCCCCCCATGAAGACCCTGACCGTTTCGTTGACGCGCGCCGCCGCCCTGGCCGCTCCGGTGGTCGCCGGCGCCGTTATGCTGGCCGCCCCGGCCTCGGCGCCGCAGGCCCAGGCCAGCCGTAGCGAAGTTCTGCCCGGCTATTGGGAGTACACCACCAGCGTCATGGGCGCGCGCGACACCGAGCAGAAGTGCGTCCGTCCCAGCGAGATCAACCGCTTCTTCGGCGGCCTGTCGACGCGCAAGTGGCAGTGCACCTATCCCACGCGCCAGGTCGGCGAGGGTAATGCCCGCTTTGAAGGCAGCTGCCAGGATCGCAAGGGTCGCCGCATCAATGTACGCCTGAACGGCACCTATCAGACCGAGAGCTTCCGCTTTAACGGGGGCGCCCAGCTGGCGCGCGGCACGCCCTATATTCCGGCCAGCATCACGGCCCGCCGCATCAGCGCCCAGTGCCCCGCGGGCGCGGAATATTTCTGACGCCGCGCCTCCCCGGCAAAGCGTCCTCAGCCTCTGAAACGATCAAACCGCCCGGTTCGAGGAACCGGGCGGTTTTCTGTGTGCGCTGCCTGTTTTCAGAGAGGAGAGGCGGCCTGCTCGCGCATGCGTCGTGCGGACCGCTCCATGTCGTCGGCCTGGCCCGGCATGCGTCGTGACAGGGCGATCAGTTCAGCGTGTGTGACTTCGTTGCCGCGCGCGCGATTGTCGGCGATGACCTGCTCGCGATAGGCGGGGTCATGCAGGCGACGGGCCTCGACACGCATCTGGTCGGCGCCTTCTTCCATGCTGTCGGCCCCGCGGCGCATTTCCGCCCTCGCCTGGATCATGGCGACGCGAACTTCCTCACGGGCGGAAGCGGCGGCCGCTCTGGCGTGCACGGCGGCCTCTCGCGCTGCGACGGCGACTTCTCGCGCGGCATGCTGGGAGGCGGCGCGGCTCTCGCGGGCGGCGTCGAGCGCGGCGCGACGTTCCACGTCGGCCTCCCTGCGCGTCTGCTCGGCTTCCCTGCGCGCCTGCGCGGCGGCGTGCCGGGCCTCATCGGCGGCGGCCCGGATCTCGCGCCGTTCATCCGGGGTGAGCGAACCCAGATAGACGTGGCCTCCCTCCTGAACGATGACCGCCGGGGCGCTGGGGCGCCGGGGCGCGGGCGGAGCCGGGGCGCCAGGACGGCGGAGGGCGCGGGCGGCGCCGGCGGGGCGGGCGGCGGCGCCGGCGGTGCTAGCCAGGCGGTCGCGTCGATGCGAGGCGTCAGCTCAATGGCGGCCAGGGGCGTGGCGATCGCCAGAAGGCCGCCGGCGGACAGCAGCAGGGCGATGGGGCGAGGCGAGGCTTTGGGGCGGACCTTCATGATACGGCTTATCCTTTTGGCGAGAGAGGCATGGGACCCCGTCATGCCCAGGGCGGCGCGACCGGTGGCGGACGGGTTGGCGAGATTGGAAGCGAGATCGACCAGGACGCGGGCGTAGGTCCGGTGATCCATGCGATCGACCGCGAGGGCATCGGCGGCTTCTTCGGTGCGGGCGGCCAGGTGGGCGTGCAACAGCCAGACAAGGGGATTGAACCAGAATAGAGCCAGGGCCAGGCGGGACAGGAGGGCGAAAATCCAGTCGCCGCGCCGGATATGGGCCAGTTCATGGGCGAGGACTGCTTCGGCCGTTTCGGCGCGGCGCACGCAGTCCTCGCCGACCAGGATGGTTCCGGGGGGCAGGCCCCAGCTGAGCGGGGCGCGGACGTGCGGCGTGGCGATCAGCCGGGCGCCCTGCGGCGCTTCAAGGCGGGCCAGGGTCTCGGTCCAGACACGGTGGCTGACCGGGCGGCCGGTTTCGCTCCAGCGGCGCAGAGTCCAGACGCCAAGCAGGAAGCGACCCGCGATAAACACCAGACCGGAGGCGTAGATGAGGGCGGCGATCACAGTCCAGGGCAGGCTGGCGGGACCTTCGCCGCTGACGGCGATACCGGCAAGCGGCTGAAGGTCCAGGCTCCAGGTGCGAGTTTCGGTCGCGGCGGGGGCCGCAAGCAAGGCGAGCTCAAGTCGCGGCCCTATCCACAGGAAGACGGGCAGGACCAGCAGGATGCAGACGGTCACGCGAAGGATGGCGGCGCGCTCCGCCGCGGGCCTGGAAGCGGAAAGAGCGGACAATCCAAGCCCGACGCAGGCCACGACGCCGGATTTGAGCAGCAGCTCCAGGATCAGTTGCCAGGTCACGAGGCTTCCTCCTCGCCGGCGGCGTCGATGGCCCGACGCAGAGCCGCCAGCTCTTCGGGCTTCAGCGCTTTCGTCAGGCCAAGCAGGGCCGTGGCGGCCGAGGCGGCGGAACCGGCGAAGAAGGTGTCGACCATGCGCTGCAAGGCGTTGTCTGCGAGGGCGCGGCTGCGAGGCGCGGGCCGCCAGACGCCTTGCGCGTCTCGCAAGACCAGATCCTTGGCTTCAAGGCGTTTCAGCAAGGTGCGAACGGCGGAATCGCTGAGCGGATCGCGCAAGGCGTCACGGACGGCGGCGGTGGCGCCTTCGCCCAGGCCGCAGAGGGTTTCGAATACCTCTCGCTCTCTTCGGGGCAGGGTCTCGATCATGGCGCGCCTTCATGTCCGCTACACTTGTAGCGCTACATGCGTAGCGAAGTGTGGCCAGATTGTGGCGTTCCGGGTGAACTTTCAGACAGGCGCGCGGCCATGAAAAAAGGCCCGACGTTTCCGCCGGGCCTTTGTCGTATCCATTTGTCGTCCCGGATCAGGCGGCCTCGGCCTCAGCCTCTTCGGCGGCGGGGGCGACCGGCTTCTTGGCGCTCAGCGACTTGGCCAGCAGGGCGACGGCGGCGTCCTTGTCGATGCGGTTGGCGGCGGCGACTTCGCGGGCCATGCGGTCCAGGGCCGATTCATAGAGCTGGCGCTCCGAATAGGACTGTTCCGGCTGGGTGTCGGCGCGGTGCAGATCGCGAACCACCTCGGCGATCGAGATCAGGTCGCCCGAGTTGATCTTGGCTTCATATTCCTGGGCGCGACGCGACCACATGGTGCGCTTGACGCGAGCGCGGCCCTTGAGGGTCGTCAGGGCCTTGGTGACGGTGTCGTCGGCGGCCAGGGTGCGCAGACCGGCGGTCTTGGCCTTCTTGGTCGGGACGCGCAGGGTCATCTTTTCATGGTCGAAGGTCACGACATAGACCTCCAGCGACATGCCGGCGACTTCCTGAGTCTCGATGGCGGCCACCTTGCCGACGCCGTGCGCGGGATAGACCACCGCATCGCCAACCTTGAATTCCAGACCGGTCTTGCTCGTCATGTCATTCCTTTCCCGGAACAGGGGTGAAGCGAGGCGCCGGCGCGTCTGATTGAGCGAAAACAACCCCGCCGTCGGAAACTGGTCCCGTCGGTTGGGCGGTCAGGTCACATAATCAGAAGCGAAAGCGGATCACCGAACCTCTGGCCGACCCCGTCTCAACGGCGGGGTTCTGTCGCAAACGCGGGCGGCGCGCATGACTGCGGAACCGCCCGTTTCGAATAGGGAGGAACCTATCATAAAATTAGGAAATCTCAACACATCCACAGGACGACTGAGCAGTTCCGGCACTTTGTGACCGGATTGTGTTCGGACCTTAGGAGCCCTTGCCGGGTTTCTCGCTGAAGTATTTCTCGAACTTGCCGGTCTCGCGCTCGTACTGCTCGCGGTCGGCGGGGGGCGTGCCCTTGACCGTGATGTTGGGCCAGACCTTGGCGTACTCGGCGTTGACCTGCAGCCACTTGCCGTCCGGCTCGTCCTCTGTGTCGGGGACGATGGCGTCGACGGGGCATTCCGGCTCGCAGACGCCGCAGTCGATGCACTCGTCGGGGGCGATGACCAGGAAGTTCTCGCCCTCGTAGAAGCAGTCCACCGGGCAGACCTCGACACAGTCCATGAACTTACATTTCACGCAGGCGTCGGTGACGATGTAGGTCATGGCGGTCGGGCGGGCTCTCTGGCGCAATCAGGGTCGAGGGCGGGCAAATGGCCCCGTCGGAACCAACTGTCAACCGAAGGCGCTGTCGCGGGATGACGCTTCGGCTTGACGGCGAGGCGCATATTCGCATCTGCTCGGATTACAGATCAGCCCTGAAAGGACGTCTTCATGCGTTTCGCCCCTCGCACCGCCCTGGTCGGCGCCCTCGCGTTCAGCCTGCTGGCCGGCGGCGCCGTGGTGGCCCAATCGGCCATGACCCGCGTCCCCGCCGAAGTTCAGGCGGGCGCCTACAAACTGGATCCCAGCCACGGCAAGATCACCTGGTCGGTCGATCACCTGGGCTTCTCGAAATACTATGGCCAGTTCGTCAATGTGTCGGCCGAGCTGACGCTGGACCCGGCCAATCCCACGGCCAGCACCCTGACGGCGACCATTCCGCTGACCGATGTGGCGCCCAACGACGACGGCCTGAAGCGCCACCTGCAGACGGCGGACTTCTTCGACACCGCCAACCACCCGGTCGCGACCTTCCGCTCGGTTCACATCATGATCGATCCGACGGAGCCGAACGAGGCCACGGTCCATGGCGAACTGACCCTGCGCGGCGTGACCAAGCCGGTGACCATGGAGGTCGAGTTCAACCAGGCCGGTCAGACGCGCGGCGGCTACAAGGCCGGCTTTGACGGCGAGGCGACGATCAAGCGGTCCGACTTCGGCATCACCTACGCCCTGCCGGGCGTGTCCGACGAGGTGGAGTTGCACATCGAAGGCGAGTTTGTGAAGCAGGGCTGAGTTTCCCCTCCCCACCGAGTGGGGAGGGAGAGACGATCAGGCTTCCGGTGCGTCGAGCGCGGCGTAAAGGGCGCGGGCTTCTTCGGGAGGGCCGCGCCTTTCGCCTATATGGAGCACGCGCACGGCGATCAGCCGCCCGCCTTGCGCGAACAGGATGTCGTCGCCGGGGTGGACGTTGCGGCTGGGCTTGTCGAGCCGGGTCTGGAGGCCGTGATGGGTCAGGCGGATGGCGCCGCGCTCGACCATGGCGGCGGCCAGGCTGCGGGTCTTGGCGAAGCGGGCGCGCCACAGCCACAGGTCGATGCGGCAGCTCTGCACGGCCTCGTGGGCGGCCTCAGGAGCGGGCTTCACGCGGAAGCGGCCTTGCGCCTCGGGCGGCGCTTGCGGCGCGGGGGCGCGGCGGGCTGGGTCAGCTGGGCCAGGGCGGCGAAGGGCGAGTCCTTGGGCGGCGCGATCGGCTGGCCGGGGCGCGGGGCCTTGTCGGCGCGGGGCAGGCGCAGGGCGATCTGGATGGCCTTGGCCTGTTCGGCGGTCCAGCCCAGTTCGGTCAGGGCTTCGTCGGACAGCGGCGCCTTGCCCGCCGCGCGCGACAGGTCGGCGAAGCGTTCCAGCGCCTCGACCGGCGCGCTCCATGATCCGACCGCGCGACGGCCGAAGGCGGACAGGGCGCGGGGGGATGGCGCAGGCGAGGGCAGGGGCAGCAGGGCCTCGCCGCTGGGGCGGAAGGGCTCGACGACAAAGGCCTGGGCCAGCAGGCGGGCGCGAGGCTTCAGCGCGCCGGGCAGCCAGACGGAATGGGCGCCGATTCGGATGGCGAAGGTCTTGACCGTGCGTCGCTCGTGCTGGCTCAGCGCCGCCAGATCGCGTTCGACCTCGCCGCGCGGGATGACGCCGCCCGCCTCGATCAGGCGGAAGGCCAGGCCGCGCGGTAGGCCGGTCAGGGCGCCGCTGTCGACCGCCTGACGCAGGCGGCGCAGTTCGCGAAAGGCGCGGCCCGCCTCAGACGCCAGCCAGGCCTCGATGCGGCGCTGCGCCCGCTCGCGCGCCGGGACCGGGCCGAGGTCGCCCAGCAGCCGCACGCGCGGCGCGAAGGGATCGTCGTTGACGATCCGGGCCGTCAAAGCGCCCTGCCACAGGATGTCGCCGCCGCCTGAACGGGGATTGGGAATGACGCTGAAGGCCTCGTCGGCCTCGGCCGCCAGCGTGCCGAGGCGCCGGGCGATCTCAGGGCCCACGGCGCGGGTCGCGGCCTGACGAAGCGCCCGGTCAGCCAAGGCCGAGCCGCCGGCGTCGGGGGTGAAATGAACCCCCTCCAGATGGCCGACCACCTCGCCCTCGACGGTCACCTCGCCGTCGTCGCCCACGCCCGCGATGGTGTCGGAGCGCACGTTCAGCGCCCGCATCAGGGCGGTGGTGCGCCGGTCGACGAAGCGCGCCGTGAGGCGTTCGTGCAGGACGTCGGACAGACGTTCCTCCAGCGCCTTGGTCTTGTCGCGCCAGCCCTGGGCCTGATCCATCCAGTCGGGGCGGTTGGCGATATAGGCCAGGGTCCGCACCCCGGCCAGGCGGGCCGACAGCTGGTCGATCTGGCCGTCGTCGCGGTCCAGGTCGTTGAAGCGCGGGGCCACCCAGTCCTCGGTCAGGCGGCCTCGGCGGCTGGTCAGGGCGGTGAAGATCTCCTTGGACAGGCGGGCGTGCTCGTCCAGCGTGGTCTTCTGGAAGTCCGGCAACTGGCAGGTCTCCCATAAACGCATCAGGGTGCCGCGCGAGCGGGCGATTTTCTTGATGTCGTCATCGGCCGCGAAGCGCCGCAGCAGGGTCTCGTCCAGGGCTTGGGCCGTCAGCCGTAGGCCGAACCGTTCGGGGCTTACGGTCAGCGAGCGCAGCAGGTCGGGCAGGGTGTCGAAGTCCAGCCGTCCGTGGCGCCACTCGGCGGCCTCGACCGGATCGAAGCGGTGGCTGATCACCTGTTCGAGGATGTCCTCGTCCAGCTCCTCGGCCTCGCCGGTGACGCCGAAGGTGCCGTCGCGCAGGTGGCGCCCGGCGCGTCCGGCGATCTGGCCGATCTCGGACGCGTGCAGCCAGCGGGTGCGCCGGCCGTCGAACTTCCTCAGCCCGGCGAAGGCGACATGGTCCACGTCCATGTTCAGCCCCATGCCGATCGCGTCGGTGGCGACCAGGAAGTCCACCTCGCCCGACTGGAACAGCTCGACCTGGGCGTTGCGGGTGCGGGGCGACAGCGAGCCCATGACCACGGCGGCCCCGCCCCGTTGGCGGCGCAGCAGCTCGGCGATGGCGTAGACCTGCTCGGTCGAGAAGGCGACGACGGCGCTGCGGCGGGGCAGGCGGGTCAGCTTCTTGGACCCGGCGTAGGACAGGGTGGACAGGCGCTCGCGGGTGATGATTTCCGCGTCGGGAACCAGGGCGCGGATCAGCGGGGCCATGGTCCCGGCCCCCAGGAACAAGGTCTCGAACCGGCCGCGCGCGTGCAGCAGGCGCTGGGTGAAGACGTGGCCGCGTTCCGGGTCGGCGACCAGCTGGATCTCATCGACGGCCAGGAACTCGACCTGCCGCTCCAGCGGCATGGCCTCGACGGTGCAGACGAAATAGGCCGGGCGCGACGGGACGATCTTTTCCTCGCCGGTGATCAGGGCGACGGCGGCGGCCCCGCGCTGCTTGACGATCCGCTCATAGATCTCGCGCGCCAGCAGGCGCAGCGGCAGGCCGATCATGCCCGAGGCGTGACCCAGCATCCGCTCGACCGCCAGATGGGTCTTGCCGGTGTTGGTGGGGCCCAGGATCGCCGTGACGCGCGATGGGGCCAGACCTGCGGAACGGTCGCTCATACCTGGATGAAGGTGGCGACTTCCGCGCCCGGGTCAAGCGGGGGCGAAGACGCAGCCGGTTTTTCAAGGAAAGGCGGTCCGCCCCGGAGCCAAGCAGGTAGGTTCGGAACGGACCGCAGACCCTGAGCAGCCCCAAAGGTCGGCAGGTAAAATAACGCGAGTCGGCGAATTGACCAGCCCTGTTATTCGGCAAGAGGCGGCCGCGTCAGAGGGTTTCCAGGAAGGCGACCAGCGCGGCCCTTTCCTCGCGCGTCAGGGCCAGGGGGCGCAGCAGGGGATCGGTGGTCGGGAACAGGGGGGCGTTCGCCTGCTCGGGCCGAGGTCGCGGGCGGGCGGCGCCAGCGTTGTAGAAGGTCACGACGCCGTCGAGGCGAGGCATGATTCCGTTGTGCATATAGGGGGCGGTGCGACTGACACCGCGCAGGCTGGGGGTGCGGAAGCGTCCGACATCGTCCGGTGAGCCGGTGACTTCATAGCGTCCGAGATCCTGCAACTCGCGGCCATAGAAGTGCAGGCCCAGGTTATGGAAGCGACTGTCGCTCAACAGGGGGCCGTTGTGGCAGTTGGCGCATCCCGCCTTGGTGCGGAACAGGTGCAGGCCTCGCAGTTGCTCGTCGTTCAGCGCGCGGGCATCGCCTTTGACAAACCGTTCGAAGCGTCCGCCGGCCGGGCGCAGACTGCGCTGGAAGGTCGCCAGCGCCATTGAGATTCGTTTCAGATCGATGGTCCGGTCGCCGAACGCTTCCTCGAAAGCCGCGACATAGGCGGGGTCCGCCGCCACGCGGGCGACGACCGCGTCAAGATCATCGACCGCCATCTCTTTCGGGTCGACCAGCGGGTGTAGGGCCTGGGCCTCCAGGTCCGGGCTACGGCCGTCCCAGAAGAGGGGGCGCATCCAGGCCGAGACGGCGACGGACTGGGCGTTGCGCCGGCCGCGCAGCCGGTCATGACCGAAGGAGGTGCGCAGGGCGTCGGCGAACCCCAGTTCCCGGGCATGGCAGCTCGCGCAGGCGATCTGACCGGAACGCGACAGCCGGGGGTCGTCGAACAGCCGCTCTCCCAGGGCGGTTTTCGCCGCGCCGGGCGGATTGTCGGACGGGTGTTCCACCGGCGGCAGGGGAGCGAACTCGGTGAAGACCGCGCCCTCGTGAAGGATCGGACGCGGCCAGGTCTCTGGCGGACCGGCGTAGGCCGCTCTCAGTTCCTCGGCGGACTGGGGCGACTGCACCCGCGACACGGCCGCGCCCGTCCCTGCATGCAGGACGCCGACGGACAGGACGACCGCGCCGATGTCACGCCAGCGGATCAATAGCGGTACTTCACGCTGATCCAGACGTTGCGACCCAGCTGATAGGGCTGGGACGTGCTGGAATATTCCTGGTTCAGGACCGAGTTGAACAGGTTGTTCACCCGCAGATCGAGCGAGGCGGCGCCATGGCGCGTTTTCACCAGATCGATGGTCGCGGCCAGATTGGCGTCGATGGAGGCCTTGTACTCGACCTTGTCGAACACGTCGTAGCGGACGCCGTTGACGGTGATGTTGACCAGGGTGTCGTCTACCCGGCTGAAGCCGTCACGCCAGCGGGCGTTGAGATTGGTGCGGAGGCGGCCGCCGAACCATCGCGCCGACCAGTCGCCGTTGATGATGAGCGGGGCGGCGAAGTCCAGCAACTGATTGTCCGCCAGGGCGCGCAGCTTGGGCACGACCTGACCCTGGTAATAGACGTACTCACCCTCGAACTCGGTCTCGTCGGAGATGTCGAAGTAGCTGATGTTGGTGGCGTCGGTGTGGGACCAGTTGGTGCTGAAGCTCAGGGTGTGGTCGCGGCCGAACTCCCGCACATACTCCAGCGACAGGCCGCGATAGGAACGCTCACCGTCATTGGTCACGGTGTAGACGCGGCGCGTCGAGGTTCCACCGGTCTCGACATCATAGACTTCCGAGACGGATTCCGAACTGGCGAACTGATCGCGGCTTTCGCGCAGCACGCCCTTCAGTCGATATTCGCCGCCGATCCAGGCGATGGGACCACGCAGGGCCAGGGTGAACTCGTCCGAATAGGGGGTGTCCAGGTCGGCGTTGGAGTAGCGGGCGGTTTCGCTGTGGGAGTACAGTTTCCACTCGTTGACCCAGAGGTTCTTGCCGTTCACGACGCTAGCGGTCCGGCGATAGATGCGGTTGCCCGGATAGTTCTCGCGCAAGGCGTAACCCAGGAAGCTGCGGCCGTAGTAGCGGTTCACGCCGCCTGTCAGGTTCATGCCGGCGAAGGGAAGGTCGCGGCTGATGGACAGACGGGGCGCGAAGTTGTGGTTTTCCAGGAAGCTTTCATAGTCATGGCGCAGGCCGGCCCGCACCATGAAACCCGCCCAGTCGAAGTCGTACTCGCCCCACAGGCTGTAGGACTGGAGGTTGACCCGGGTGTCGAACGCCGTCGTGTCGTTGCGTTGGGCCAGGGCGTAGGACCCGGTCACGCAGGTGCCCGCCGCAGCCTCGGCTGGATCCAGGCAGACGGTCTGGGGACCGACCTCGACCCGGAGCTGGGCGGCGGTGCTGCTGATATGGCGGAAGGCGGCGCTGTAAGGTTGACCCTTTTCGGCTGAGACGTCGGCGATTTCGAAGCCGACGCGCAGGCGTCCGGTCCCCAGCGGCTGGGTCCAGCGCCCCTTCAGGGTGGTGTCCTTCTGTTCCTGCCAGAGAAGGCCCGGGCCGCCCAGGGAGCAGCTTGATCCCGAGCACCAGTCGATGCCGGCGGTGGTCGACACATTGACCGTGCCGGGACGCTGGCTGTCGCGGTCGTTGTCGGACCAGGCGTGGGTCAGGTCCAGAGTCCATTCCGCCGCCCCGCGACGCCCCTCAAGCCCCGCGCGAGCGGTCAGACCGCCGCCGTTGAGATAGACCCAGTTATCGACGCCGTTGGGGTGGGAGAAGTCGCTTTCATAGGGGCTCCAGGTCACCTGGCCGGTAAGAAGAAGGTCCGATTTCAGATCAGCTTCGGCCTTGACCATCAGGGTTTCGCTGAGGCTGGACTGGCCGTAGTCACCGTATTTGGCCCAGTTGGCGCCGCGGTAGTTGGTGACTTCGGCTTCGGAGCGCGTGTAGGCCCAGAGCGTGCGAATGCGGTCGTTCACCGGCAGGTCGAAGGCTGCGCCATAGCGGCGTTTCATGTAGTCCGGCTTATCCGGATAGGCCCCGTTCAGCGCGTCCCTGACCTTGTCGGACATGCGGAACTGCGTCAGGCCCGGACTGGTCTCGCCATAGTAGGTTTCGACGCCGAAGACGGGGCGTGGCCGGCGCGTGGTGATCTGCACCACCCCGCCCGTAAACTGGCCATACTCGGCCGAGACATTGGAGTCGCGCACGGCGATTTCGCCGACCAGATGAGCGTCCACCCAGACGGTCTGGGCCGAGGCCGCCGCATTGCCTTCGATATAGTGGCTGGGGTTGTCATTGCTGACGTCGAGGCGGGAATTGACGCCGACACCGTCCAGAACGAACAGGTTCTCGTAGATGGAGCCGCCCGATATCGACAGGTTCTCGGGGCGCAGGTCCTGCAGATCAGCGCGCGAGGCCCGCCCCTGGGTCGAGGAAAATTGCACCGTGGGCAGGGCTTTCAGGATCTCGTTGACGTCGCCGGAGCCGGGGGAGCGGTCCTCGACGGAGTCGCGGCGAAAGACGCTGGTCCCGGAATCGACGGCTTCACCGAAGTGATGGCTACGGGACGCCGGGTTCTGTTCCTGCAGCACGATGGTCGGAACCTTGTCGCCGTCGGTGGCGCGAACCGGAGCCTCCGTGGGGGGCGTGACCTGGGCGGCGGCGGGGAAGGCGGCCATGGCCAGAGCGGCGGCCGCCGCGCCCTGCAGGTGTCTGCGCATCGATGAAAGCCCTTGAAGCTGAACAGTGGCGTCGCCCTAGGCCTTCCCAATCGATAATGCAACTGATTCTCAATTGCTGAATTGGGCGGGGCGGTGTAACCCCTCGGCATGGTTTCGCTCTCGTCGTCTTCCAGTCGTGTCCTGGCCGGAGGGGTGGTGTCCGTTCTGCACCTCGGCGTTCTGACGCTCGTCGGCGTCGGCCTCATGCGCCCCGTCAACCAGCAGGGTGGAGCGCCGGTGATCCAGCTGTCGCTGGAGGGACCGGGTTTCGCGAGCGAGGCCGCCGTCGCCCGGCCTGCCCGGACGGGTTCCGAGCGTTCGCAGCCGGCATCGGCGAACAACCCGGCGATTGCGCCTGTTTCTGACGCAGCCAGACCCGGGGCGCCCGTGTTGCGGATCGTGTCGCACGCAGCCGCAGGGCCGGCGGTCATGTTCGAGCCCGGGCTTGCCGGAGCGGTGGAGCCGGCTGCGACGGAACGCGGCGGAGACGAGCCGACAGCCGGGGCTTCCGCCGCGCCGAGTACGGCGAGCTCCAGTCCGGGTGGAGGCGCGCCCGTCGTCGGTGCAACCGGCGTCAACGCCGTGGACCAGTATGAGGCCCAGGTGATCGCCTGGCTGGAACAGCACAAGCGACACCCTGGCGGGATCATCGGGCGAACCGTCGTGGGCTTCACGCTGGATCGAAGAGGGCGGCTGCTGTCCTCGTCAGTCGTGACCAGCAGCGGCGAGCGGCGACTGGATCAGGTCGCCCTGTCCCAGCTCCAGGAGGCGGCGCCCTTTCCGCGAGCTCCGACGGGGACTGCCTGGCGCACCCGAAGCTTCGTCGTCCGTCTCGACTATCGCTCGCGGCGAGCCTGAGGGGGCAGGAAGCCGATCGTGCGCAGTCGCCCCGTCAGGCCACGGCGAAGTCTGGCGCGGGCAGGTGAAGCCGGGTGTCGTTCACGGCCTCCTCGCCGAAGAAGCTGACCAGCAGGGTCTGCACTTCGGGGTGGGCCTCAAAGACGTTGTGGCCGGCGTTTTCGACCAGGACCTGCGTCTTGTTCCGGAACTGGGCGATCACCTCGGCCTGTTCTTCCAGCGGCGTCCGGCCGTCGAGTGAGCCGGCGACCAGCAAGGCGGGGGTCTCGATGCGGATCGGCGCCCGGAAGTCCTCGCCCAGATCGACGCCCGGGATGGCGCCCAGAAGATGCGGCATGGGCATGTTGAAGGCATCGCCCAGGACGGCCGTCTTCGCTTCCCTGGTGACCAGCGCCAGGCGTTCGGGTGAAATGCCCGAGGCCATATCCATCGCCTCTGACATGCCGCCGAGGTTGAAGAAGCGGTGGGGCGGCGGGAACAGGGGCGCCAGGACGTCTGTCTTGCCGGCGTCGAGCGCCTGATAGATTTTCGGCAGCATCGACAGCGACGGCGGATTGGCGACCATGGCCGAGGCCATGTACTGGATGCCGAAGCCGCCCATCTGCATGTCGACCGTGCCGTTCTCGGCGGCCAGGGCCACCGTCACCGGATTGGCTTCGTATCGTTCATGCACGCGGCGCATCAGGGCTGGCATGTCGGGGATGGCCGCGCGGACGGCGGGGTCCGCGCCCATCAACTGATCCACGCGATCCAGGAACATGTCGATATGGGCCGGACGCTTGATGGTCTGGTCCTGGCCTTCGAGGCTGGCCAGGGCGACGCGCCCGATCGAATTCGGATGTCTTTTCAGCACCGAGAGCGCCAGGTGGGTGCCGTAGCTGATGCCCCACAGATTGACCTTGTCCACGCCCAGATGACGGCGCAGATCCTCGATGTCGTCGGCGTTCTGTTCGGTGTTGTAGCCGCTCATGGCGATACCGGCGCGGGTCCAGTCGATCCAGGCCTTCTGCATTTCCTCGCGATACCAGGCGGTCATCCCGGCATGGGTCATGGCGGGCAAGGGCGTGGTCGTGGGGCGGTCAGGAATGGTGGACGACAGGCCGACCCCGCGTTGATCCAGGGCGATGACGTCGCCCACCGCCCGCAGGGCCATGAAGATGGGGAAGCGCGGACCCATGGCCGTGCGCGGACCCGACCCGCCGGGGCCGCCGGCCAGATAGATGATGGGCGGTCCCGGATTCCTGGCGGTCGAGACGAAACGCACATAGCCAAGACGAATCCGGCGCGAGCCGGGAATGCGTCGATCTTCCGGAACCTCGAAGAAGCCGCGTTCGGCATCGACCTCTTCGCCGTTGCCGGCCTTGAAGCGGAAAGGGCCTGCTTCGGGCTGGGCCTCCTGGGCTCGGGCGGCGCGGGAAAGCAGCGCCAGACCGGGAAGAGAGAGGCCGGCGGCGGCGAGGATGGAGCGGCGGTTCAGGGATGTGTGTTTCATGACCCCGGTTGAAGCAGGCTTTCCCGCGCCGTGGGGCGTGGTTCGGCCAATGGTAGGTCTGCGTCGGCGAACGGCAGCGCTTTGCGGCGAATGGCGATAGGCTCGCGTTCATGTGGCGGATTCTTCTCATTGCGATTCTCTTCAGCACGCTGCCGGCGACACTGCGGGCTCAGGATCGGGGCTATGACTGGCAGGCCTGTCAGGCTGAACCGGGGGCGGCGACGCCGGTTCTGCACGACTGTCGCCCGGTCCAGGGCGTTATCAATCCGCAGGGGCGGGAACTCTGGTTGCGCGCGGTCGTGCAGCGCCCGACCGGTGACGAACCCGCCGCCCTCTATGTCGTCGGCGCCGCCTCCTCGGAGGCCTGGCTCAATGGTCACAAGCTGGGCGTGAATGGTCGGCCTGGCCGCTCGGCGGCGACAGAGAAGGCGGGGCGCTATGAAGCGGCCTTTCCGATCCCGGAGCGGATGTGGCGCCCGGTGGACAACCTCATCGTGATCCACATGTCCTCCTTCCATGGCGTCGTGCGCCTGGACAGTCCTGTCGCGGGCATCGCCGTCGCGCCCTATCCTTGGCCGTCGCGCACGGTCCTGGTGGCGATCGCCTTCATCGCCGCCGGCGCCCTGTTCGCCGCCGCCTTCGGCTTCGCCGTCATCTACGGTCTGCGCCGCACGGGTTCGAGCCTGGCCCTGGCGGCCATGGCCGGGGCGGCGGGCTTGCAGGCCATCCTGGAGAGCCTGCGTGCGCTTCTGCCCTACGCCTATCCGGTCCATGGCTTGCGGCTGGTCGGCATCTGGGTTCTGAGCGCGGCTTTCGCGATTCTGCTCGTCTCCTATGTCGCATCGCGATTCTGGCCCAAGGCGCGGGGGCGCCTGGCGCCGGCGGCGATGGCGGCCGTGGCCGCGACCAGCCTCGCGCCAGGTTTTGACCTGAAGACCATCCTGGCGCTGATGGTCGGGCTGGCGCTTTCCGCCGCCGTGGCCGCCGTGGCCGTGCGTCGCCGTTTGCCGGGCGCGCGGCCGATCCTGGCCTATCTCGTCTTTTTCATCGGCGTCGGCCTCCTGTTCCCGGCCTGGCTGGTCGATCTTTCCTACTTTCTGTTCGCGGCCGGTCTGGTCCTGCCGCTGCTGATGGCCGAGGTGGTGCGGTTGGGGCGGGACGATCAGGAGCGGGAGGCCGCCCTGACCCGCGCCGCCGCGCGACCGAACTGTCTGACGGTCGCTTCGGCCCGCGGGGTCGAACGGGTGCCGCTGGGGGACATTCTGGCCGTGGTCGGCGCGGACGACTATGTCGAGTTGCGACTGACGAACGGGCGCCGATTGTTGCACGCGGCCCGTCTGGATCGACTTGAAGCTGACCTGCCCGTCGGTTTTCTGCGGGTCCATCGGTCAGTCATCGCCAATCTCGCCTATGTCCGCGGCTTCGAGCGGGATGCGGGACGGGGGCGGTTGCTGATGCAGGAAGGCGCGCCCCTGCCCATCAGTCGAAATCGTCTCGCCAGGGTTCGCGACGCCCTGGATGAAGCGTCCCGGGTCTGAGTGCTCAAGACCTGCTGCGGCGCGAGGGCGGGCCGCCGAAGTGTTCGCTGTAGGCGCGGCTGAAGGCCGAGGCGGACGTATAGCCGACGGCGCCCGCGACCTGGGCCACGGGTGTCGCCCCTTCCAGAAGAAGATGATGCGCCCAGTCCATACGCGCTTCTTTCGAGTACTCGTGAGGAGAGCAGGCGAACACGTCGCGGAACCCCAGGGTCAGCTTGTTGCGGTTCAGACCCACGCGCTCGGCGAGATCCCGCACGGAAGGCGGAGCGCCCAGCTCCTTGCGATAGATCAGGGCCGCGGCCTCGACCTGTTGGCGTTCGTGATAGGTCAGGCCGCCGTCTTCGGGGCGCGCCGTCGTTTCGCCGGGACGCGACATAGCGGCCGCCACTTCGCAAACCAGCTCGATCATCTTGGCCTGAAGATAGGTTCGTCGCAGCGATCCGAGGTAGGGGACGGCCAGAATATCGTCGAGCGTGGTCAGCAGCCGCGGCGGCAAGGGCAGGCTGATGGAGGCCGGCGCATCGGCCTGGCCGCGAAAGAAGCTGCGCAGCGGTTCGAACAGGGCGTCGACCTCCACGCCGAAGCGGTCGATCAGCAATTCTGGATCGGCCCAGGCGCCGACATAGTTGACGTGACGCCCGGCCTCATAGCTGCGGACCTGACGGACTTCGCGAGGGTAGGTGGTCAGGGTGATGCGCGCGCCGGAATGATGGCTGTATCGTGCGTGTCCCGGCAGGCTCAGTCGCACATTGGCGGTCTTGACGATCTGGATCGCCAGACAGTTGCGCAAGACCATCCGGTCCCCGCCCGCGCCGCGCGTCCGGAAATCATTGACGGAACAGAACAGGCCCGCTTCGACCGGCACGAACTCCAGGCGTCCGTCGATCAGGTGTGACACCTGCGGAAACATGGCCTGCAGCGTTTCGTCAGAAGAGAGGCCGCTTGCCGTCTGGATCAGTTCGGCCTGGTCGGTCCAGCCCAGCATAGGTCGCCCTCAGTCGAGCTGTCCCAGCCCTGATCCTCGAAACGACCAGCCAAACCATACCTTGAGGATCAAGGTCAACGGCAACGCTTGCCGGACGGGTCATTGCGGCGGGGCTTTGTGCCAGATTGCAAAGTCTTTGTGACGTAAAGCAACGTCAAGTGAAGATCAGTTTTGATTTCATCATTCGATAACGTGAGGCGCGACATCTGCACGTCAACAACCGACGCGTAGAAGCAATTTCCAGTGCTTTGATCCGCAGAGGTATCTATTTGCATTGGGATATACATGAGCGATTTCTCGATTTTGGCGAAGCGTGCGGGCCGGAATTTGGTTCAGAGCGGAACGCCTTCGCTGCGTTCACGCCTCCAGATCGGTTCGGCCCTGGTCGGCGCGTCCATGGCGCTGATCAGCCCCGCCATGGCTTTTGGCGGGCCGGAATGCGGTCCTGCCGTCGGCGGCGCGGTCACTTGTACCGGCGCATACGGCACGGGCGTGACCTATTTCGCGGGCGGTCAGGACGACCTGACCCTCAATATCGACCGGACTGCGACGGTGACGACGACGGCGATTGCCGACTCAGGCGTCTACGTCTCGACTGGCCAGGGCGTCCTGTCCATCAACCAGAACGGCGTCGTCCTTACCGCCGGTGACGAAGCTCACGGGCTGAGCGGCCTGGCCTGGGGCGGCGATGTCTTCATCACGAACACCGGCGATGTGACGACCAACGGCGCCGGCGCCTTCGGCGTGGTGGCCACGGCGGCTGGCGGCGATCGAACCATCACCAACTCCGGCCGTATCGTCACGACCGGCCGGGACAGCGCCGGCGTCTATGTGGTCTCGCAGGATGGCGAGGTCTCGGTGGTCAACGAGGCGGGCGGGACAGTCTCCGCCGCAGGCGTCAATGGCAGCGGCATCCTCGGCGTCAGCATCCTCGGCGATGTCAAACTTGAAAACCACGGGCAGGTTACGACCGCCGGCCCCCAGGCCAACGCCATTGGCGGCTATGTCTACGACGGCCGTCTTTCCCTGATCAGCACGGGAGGCGTCACGACGAACGGTGAGGGAAGCGCCGGCGTCGTGCTGCAGAACTTCGGCGGCGACATCATCGCCGAGGTCGGCTCGGTCACGGTCAACGGCGCCAACGGTATCGGCGTCTCCATCCTGAACACCTCAGCCGGCAGTGTTGTGCTGACGACCTCGGGCGCCATCTCGGCTGCGGGCGTCGGCAGCGAAGGTATCGCCGCCGCCAGCAACGGAGGATCGGTCAGCATCACCAACAACGCCGACATCACGGCCGATGAACTCGGCATCGTGTCTCGCGCGGCGACCACGCTCGACATCACCAACTCGGGCACCATCACGACGACCGCCGGCAACGGCTATGCGATTGCCGGGCACAGCACCGCCGACGGCCCCGTGCGCATCGTCAACACCGGCAGCGCCTCGACCGCTGGTATGTTCGCCATCGCCCTCAAGGGCGACAATCAGGCTGGCGTCGTCGCCATCGACAACCAGGGCTCCGTCTCCACGATCGGCGAACTGGCTATGGGGATCCAGGGCAAGACCGTCAGCGGCGCCGTCACCCTGACCAATGGCGTCGGCGGCTTGGTCACGACCCATGGCGGCATGTCTTCCGGCCTTCGCAGCGAAAGCGAAACCGGCGTCGGCGCCATCGGCAACCAGGGCTCTGTTTCGACCGGCGGCTATCAGGCGCACGGTCTTGAGGGCCAGACCGTCAGCGGCTCGCTTACCCTGACCAACGGCGTCGGCGGCGTCGTCACGACTACGGGCGTCGCAGCTTCGGGTCTTTACGCGCAAACCGACGGCGGAGACGCCATTCTCGGCAATCAGGGCTCTGTTTCGACCAGCGGCTATCAGGCGCACGGTCTTGAGGCCAGGACCAACAGCGGCTCACTGACCCTGATCAACGGCGCCGACGGCGTCATCACCACCTCCGGCCTGTTCGGCTCGGGCCTCAAGGCCGAGAGCAAGAGCGGTCTGATTTCGGTCGACAACCAGGGTGTGGTCACGACAACCGGCGAGGGCGGGCACGGGATCGAAATCGCCACGGGCCGGATGGACCCAGTCCTGGCCGAGCGCGGCGACGTCGCCCTGGTCAGCCGCGGTCAGATCACGACCTCCGGCGTTCGCGCGACAGGCGTCCTGGTGCAGACCGTCACAGGCGACATCACCGCCGATATCGGCGCGTTGTCGACTGGGGGCGAGGACAGCGACGCCGTCAGCCTGTGGACGACTTCGGGCGACGTCGCCCTGGTCGCGTCGGGGGTCCTCTCCACGGAAGGTGCGAACAGCGACGCCGTCATGGTCAGCACGATCACCGGCAAGATCGACGTGAACAACAGAGCGACCGTGCGGACGGCCGGCGACAACAGCATGGGCCTCTATGCCCAGGCCGAATCCGGTTCGATCACCATCGTCAATACCGGCGCGGTCTCGACGTCGGGCTTCGAAAGCGACGCCATACGAGCCCAGGCGCAGGGTGATGTGACCATCTCCACGGTCGCCGTCGCGACGACCGGCGAGCGCAGCGCGGGCGTGTCCGCCAGCAGCTTCAGCGGTGTCGCCAGGGTCATCGCCAGTGGCCCGCTGACGACCGGAGGCGACGGGGTTTTCGCTTCGACCGTCTTTGGATCGGTGGACATCCTGGCCCTGGGCGCGATCTCGACGACCGGGGTCTTCGGCAACGGCGTTCGCGCCGCCAGCGACAGCGGCGATATTTCCATCAACGCCGAAGGAACGATTACGACCGCCGGCTCTGACGCCAACGCCGTCTTTGTCGAGAACTACACGGGCAAGACGACCGTTCTGACCAAAGGCGCCCTGTCGACCTCGGGCGACGACGCTGACGGGATCAGCGTCTACGGCGGCGGCGACGTCAGCATCACCACGGCGGCGATCACCACCACTGGCTACAGCGCCGACGCCATTCGGGCGCGCAGCGAGAACGGCACGGCCAAGATCGTCGCTCTGGGCCTGATCTCGACGAGCGACCACAATAGCGATGGCGTCGACGTCAACAGCTACACAGGCGACGTCGACGTCACGGTCGGCGCCATTGCAACCAGGGGCGACAACGCCAGCGGCGTCGAGGCCGACAGCGACGACGGCGTGGTTCGCATCGTCAGCACCGGCGCGATCACCACCGAAGGCGAAGAGAGCTACGGCATCGACGCCGATGGCGGCGGAGGTATCACCATTGACGCCCATGCGATCTCGACCCTGGGCGTCAACGCACATGGCGTCATGGCGCGTTCGGGCGGCAACACCTCGGTCATCAGGGTCAACAGCGTTTCTGCGGCCGGCCTCGGCAGCTACGGCGTCGATGTCAGCAGCGAGGTCGGCGACATGACGGTGGCGGCAGGCGTCGTCCGCGCCGCCGACACCGCCATCCGTGCGATGAGCGGCGAAGGCGACATTGCGGTCTCGACGACGGGCGCCGTGACTTCGGCTGCGGCGGGTGCGATCCACGCCTCCACTACGGAAGGCGCCGTCGTCCTCGATATCGGCGCAGCCAGCGTCCTGACCAGCGGCGTCCCGGCGGTCCTGCCGGTCGCCTTCAACGCCGGCACCTTCAGTCCCGCATCGATCGCAGCCCCTGGCGTCAGCACGGTCTTCGCCGAAGGCCGGACCGTGACGATCAATAATGCGGGCGTCATCAATCAAGGCGAACAGGCCGCCATCTCCGCCAGGGGGCAGACGACCCTGAACAACAGCGGCCGGATCACCGGTTCGCTCGACTTCGGCGGCGGCGACGACGTCGTCCATAACAGCGGCCGATTCATCCTGTCGGGCGTCAGTGACTTCGGCGGCGGCGGCGACCTGTTCCGGAACACCGGCGAGGTGACGGTGGCGGGTCTGGTCTCGCTGCGGAACCTCGAGCGTTTCGTCAACGCCGGAACGATCACCATGGCCAATGGCCGCACCGGTGATGTTCTGTCGATTGCGGGCGACTATGTCGGCCAGGCTGGGCGTCTTGTTCTCGATGTCGATGCGGGAGCGGCAGGCGGTCCGCGCCACGATCAACTGGTCGTCGGCGGCAGCGCTTCGGGCACGACCACCATTGTCCTGAACTACAGCAACAACGCGTCGCTCAAGCCCGGCGCCGTGCTGAAGCTGGTTGACGCCGCCGGCGGCTCGGCGCCTGGCGCCTTCACGCTGGCCGGGGAAACCGACAACATCGGCTTCATCCGCTACGGCTTGCGGCATGATGCGGCGGCCGACGACTTCTTCATCGCCGTGACAGAAGGCGACGCGGTCTTCCGCGCGATGAAGCTGAACGAGGGCGCCCAGGCCCTGTGGCGTCAGTCGGCCGAGGCCTGGTCTTCCCACATCGCCGCCCTGCGTGATCCGTCCGAGGACGGCGCGGCTCGCCGGGTCTGGGGGCAGATCCACAGGGCTTCGGACAAACGCGAGGAAATCCTGGCTCGCCCTGATCAGGCGGTGTCCCTGTCCTATGATCAGGACCATCATGGGGGCCAGATGGGCCTCGACCTCGGTCGGATCGGCGACACGGGCGTGACCTACGGCGTCACCGGCGGCTATGTCGACTCAGAGATGCGGTTCCGCGACACGGCCGATCGTGCTGACTATCGAGGCTTCAACCTGGGCGCCTATGCCGGGCTTCGTCACGGACGATATTTCATCAACGCCCTGGCCAAACATGACTGGTTCGACGTCAAGTCGCGCAGTGTCACGGCCGGCTATGAAGAAACGCTCGATGGCCGCGGCTATGGTCTGCAACTCGAAACCGGCGTCCGTCTCAATGGTGAAATCGAGGCCAGGACCTTCTTCTTTGAGCCGGCGGTCAGTCTGGCCTACAGCCGCACCGACCTCGACGCCCTGGCGACGCAGGGCGCTGTGATCGACTTTGAGGCGCTGGACGGTCTGCGCGCCCGGGCAGGGGCTCGCCTCGGTGGCGCAACCGCGGTCGCGCAGGGGCAGGTCGCCTATTATCTGGGCGCTCATTTCGTGCAGGAACTGGCTGGCGAAGGCGGGGTGCGCTTCACCTCGGGAGCGGCGGACAGCGCCTTCGAGAATGAGGTGGTGGACGCCTTCGGCCAATACCAGCTGGGCGTGACCTTCACTTCGAAGACGGGCCTGACCGGTTTCGCCGAGGCCAGGGCCGATTCGGGCGACGACTATCGTAACTACACCGGTCGTATCGGCGTCCGCGTCGCCTTCTAGGGCCGCTGCCCCTCCTCCTTGATCATACCCGGAGCCTCCCGCCGGGCGGGGGGCTCCTTTTTCATGGCGCAGCTTCAGGTCTGCAGCCCTGTCCCCAGGCGGCGCGTGTCGGGTCACGATAAGGCGGGATCTGTCTGAGGCACGAGTTTCATCTGACGCGCTGAAATCCACTGCATCAGGCGCGAGCGGCTATCGGTTTCACATCCGGAAACAATTTGCTGGCGACCCCGGCAGGACTCCAACCTGCGACCTCGGCTTTAGGAAAGCCTTGCTCTATGCGGCTGAGCTACGGGGCCGTCATGGTTCGTCCCTAGCGGGTCGGACCGGGAAGGGGAAGGCGGGGGCGGTGGAAAAGGCGCCCGGCAAGAAAATCCTAGCGATTAATCTGCGTTAAGCTACAATATATGGTAGAGAACAAAGGCTGAATCGGGCGGTGTCGCTGATTCGGTCATGATTCGTTTCGTGGCTGTTCCGGTCCGGGCCGAGTTCTGTTTACGGCTTCCTGCCGGTCCTTTTTAGCCCAAGCTCGTATGCACCGGCACGCCGTTCTTGATGGCCAGGGTGACGGGCGTGCGTTCGGCCACATCGGCCAGGCGGGCACGCTGGGCCTCGTCCAGAGGTCCGGCGGGGGTCAGCACCCGTTCGATGCGCGGCGGGGTCTCGCCGCCCAGATATTCCAGGCGAATATCCAGCCCCTCCAGCGGCCAGCCCTTCTTTTCGGCGTACATGGTCAGGGTGATGGCGGTGCAGGCGCCGAGCGCCGAAATCAGCAGGTCGAAGGGCGCCGGGCCGCTGTCGGCGCCGCCCAGGCGTTCGGGCTCGTCGGCGGTCAGTTCATGTTTCAGGTCGCCGCCCGTCCGAATCGAGGTCCGGTAGCGGGCGGTTCCGATGTGGGCTTGGGCGACGGCCATGAGGACGGCTCCGTTCAGAAGGCTGGGGTCAGGACATGGGATTGGCGGGCGGGGTCGGATCGGCGGGCAGGGGGATGAACTCCTGATCGTCCATGTCGGGCAGCTTCATGCGCCCGGCGCGCCAGTCGGCCTTGGCCTGCTCGATGCGGTCTTTCGACGAGGAGACGAAGTTCCAGTCGATGAAGCGTTCGCCCACCGGCTCGCCGCCCAGCACCATGATGGTCGAAGGCTCAAGCGCGCAGACGACCGAGGCGATCTTCTTTTCCAGAACCGCCATCTGGCCGTGGCCGAGCGGGCGGCCGTCGTCGATCTCGACCAGACCCGAGACGACATAGACGGCGCTTTCGGAATGATTGGTCGGGGTCTGGAAGCGGGCGCCGGGCTCCAGCTCAAGATGCAGATAGTGCAGGGGCGAGAAGGTGCTGACGCCAGCCTTCATGCCGAAGGCTTCGCCGGCGGCCAGACGACCCTTGATCCCGTCCTCGCTCCAGGTCGGCAACTCGGTGGTCCCGACGTGCTGGAAGGAGGGATCGATTTCTTCCTGACCATCGGGCAGGGCGACCCAGGCCTGGATGCCCTCCAGACGGCCGCCCTCGCGGCGGGCGCGCTCGAAACGTTCGGAATGGGTGACGCCGCTGCCGGCGGTCATCCAGTTGACCTCGGCCGGCCGGATGTCCTGCTGCACGCCCAGGCTGTCGCGGTGGGTGATCTCGCCGTCGAACAGATAGGTCAGGGTCGAGATGCCGATATGGGGGTGGGGACGCACGTCGACGGTCCTGGGCAGGCCCGCCGGCATGTCGACCGGCCCCATGTGGTCGAAGAAGACGAAGGGGCCGACCGCGCGGCGCTTGGCGTAGGGCAGGACGCGACCCACCTCGAAGCCGCCGAGATCCTTGCGGCGCTGGTCGATGACGAGTTCGATCATGGGGCTTTCTCCAAGTCCGGGATGGGGTTGAATATAGGCGTCACTGTGAAGGGTTCAGAGAACAAGGCGCCCCGGTCCGGCGGCCATCAGAATCAGGAATCCGCCGATGATGCTGATGTGCTCGAAGAACCCGTTCAGGGATGCAGCGCGCTGCTCGGCTTTCAAGTTCCAGAAATCATAGAATACGACCGCCGTGGCCAGGGTGAACAGGGCCATCAGGGCGGCGGTCGGGGTGGTGAGCCAGCCTGCGATCAGCAGGGCGCTTCCCACGATCTGCAGCACGACGGTTCCCAGCAGGGCCAGGTGCGGGAAGGGGATCTTCTTGCTGCGGACCTCGACCAGACCGTCCTGAAAGCGGATGGCCTTTGTGATCCCGCTCTGAAGAAAGAGCAGGACCAGAAGGATGCGGCCGATCAGCAGGTAATGGTCGGGCATGAGGCTTCAGCGTGGCTCATCGGAGAGGGCGGCAGGGGTTTCAGGCGAGGCGGTCCAGGCGATGGAAGAACTCGGTCCGCTCGACGTTGGCGGCGCCGTGCTCATGGAAATGTCGAATGTGAGGGCCGTCGTTGTGGTGTTTTGACTGGGCCGCCTCGGACGCCCAGTGCTCGATGAAGATGAAGAGGCCGGGCTGGCTGCTGTCCTCATAGAGTTCGTAGCGCAGGGCGCCCTCTTCGTGCTGGGAGGTGCGGGCGACGGCAATGAGGTCCTGCCTCAGGGCCTCTTCCTTTCCGGCCCTGGCGCGCAGGCCGACGGTGACGAACAGTTCGGCCATGGCGGGCCTCCTCGGAAGAAAAAGGAGGGCGGTCCAGTCGGGGAAACGGACCGCCCGTGAGGGATCAGTCCTTGTCGTAGGAGAACTGAATCCCGGCCGTGCCGCCGGTTTCGATGAACAGGTTCATGAAGGCGGGAACGGTTTCCGACCGCTTCCAGTCGCGCTGCAGTTCACAGAACAGTTGCGGCACCGAGATCATTTTTCCGCCGGCCTGTTCGATGCGGCGCAGGGCCATCTCGTGGGCCGTGGTCGAGGTGCCGCCGACGGCGTCGGCCACGACATAGACCTCATAGCCTTCGCGCAAGGCGTCCAGCGCCGGGAAGGTCAGGCAGGCTTCGGTCCACAGGGCCGTCATGATCAGCTTCTTGCGACCGGTCGCCTCGACCGCCTTGCGGAATTCCACGTCTTCCCAGGAGTTGATCGTGGTGCGGTCATAGGTCGGATAGTCGGCCAGGACCTTGCGCAGCTGGCCGATCGGCGGCTTGTTCAGGCCGGTCTTCACATTGACCGTCGAATGGACGATGGGCAGGCCATAGGCCACGGCGGCCTTGGCCGTGCCGACGATGTTGTTGACCAGAAGCTGGCGGTCCATCGAGGCGATCGAGTTCACCTGAACCGGCTGGTAGTCGATGATGATGAAGGCTGCATTTTGAGGCGTCAGAAGGTCGTCGGCGACGGGATCGCGGATCGGTTCGCTGGTCATGTCGAGGGCTCCATGATGGGGTGTGCTGAGGGCGCAGCACGCGCTGGAGGGACCGACCCCGCCAGGACGGCGAGGCCGGCGGGAGGAGGTCAGCTGCGCTGCGAGTCCAGGATCTCGTGGTCAGTCGCGACCTGCTGGGCCTTGCCGTAGCTTTCGATCAGCAGCTGATAGGGCGGGAAGATCTGGGTGTAGACCTCGGCCCACTGCTGGGCGTCGTCGCGGCGCCAGGTCTTCTGCAGTTCCGAGGCGACGGCGGCCATGTCCATGGGGATGACGCCGGCCTGGACCACGCGGGCCAGGGTCACTTCCTGAGCCATCTTGGAATAGGTGCCCGAGGCGTCGACCACGGCGAAGACCTTGTAGCCCTCATAGGCGGCGCTGATGGCGGGGAAGGCCATGCAGACGCTGGTGATGGTGCCGGCGATGATCAGGGTCTTGCGGCCCGTCGCCTTTACCGCCGCAACGAAGTCGGGGTTGTCCTAGGCGTTGATCTCGCCCTTGCGCGCCACATACTGGGCGTGGGGGGCGTTGGCGTGGATTTCCGGGATCAGCGGGCCGTTCGGACCCTGCGGCACCGAAGCGGTGGTGATGACCGGCAGCTTGGCCAGGGTGGCCATCGAGGCCAGGGCGGCGGCGTGGCGGCGCAGGGTGGTCATCGGCATGTCGGCCACGGTCTGGAACAGCCCGCTCTGATGATCGATCAGCAGCATGACGGCGTCGTTCGGGTCGATGACCGGGCGGGCGCCGTTGAAGTTGGCGGGTAGGGTGGAAGCGGACATGAGGGGCTTTCCTTTCAGGCAGGGAGCCGCGTTCGGAGCAATGCTCCGGTCAAGGCGGGGGTTGCGGCCCGGTCCGAAGACCGGGCCTACGTTTTCGTGAGGGGATCAGGCGGCGGGGATGTCGCCGAAGCGGCCGCTGTTGAAGTCGGCGATGGCGGTGCGGATTTCGTCCTCACTGTTCATCACGAAGGGGCCGTAGCCGACGATGGGCTCGTCGATCGGCTCGCCGGTCAGGACCAGCAGGACGGCGTCGGCGTCGGCGTGCAGGGTGACGCTGTCGCCCTGACGATCCAGCAGCAGGGCCTCGGCGGACCCGGCGCCCTGGTCGCCGTTGACCGTGACGTGACCCGACAGGACGACCACGATGGCGGTGTGGCCTTCCGGCAGGGTCAGCGTCGTCTCGGCGTCCCGGTTCAACCGCACGTCCCACACATTGATGGGGGTGAAGGTGCTGGCCGGGCCTTTCGAGCCGTCCATGGCGCCGGCGATGATCCGGGCCGTGCCCGCGTTGTCGGGCAAGGCCACCGTCGGAATGTCGGCGTTGAGGATCGACTGATAGCCAGGACGGGTCATCTTGTCCTTGGCCGGCAGGTTGACCCACAGTTGCACCATGCGGAAGGGGCCGCCGGTCCGCGCAAAGGCGGGCGAGTGGAACTCCTCGTGCAAGATGCCGCCGCCCGCCGTCATCCACTGGACGTCGCCGGGGCCGATGATGCCGCCCTGGCCGGTGGAGTCGCGGTGCTCGACCTCGCCGTCATAGACGATGGTCACGGTCTCGAAGCCGCGGTGCGGATGCTGGCCGACGCCGCGACGCTTGTCGGTCGGCTCGAAATTGTGCGGACCAGCGTAGTCGAGCAGCAGGAAGGGGCTGACGTGCTTGCCGACGCTGTCATAGGAAAACAGCGAGCGCACCGGGAAGCCGTCGCCGACCCAGTGGCCGCGATCATTGCCGTAACGTCCCAGAACCTTCTTCATGATGTCTCTCCTTCGGGGGCGACCGGACCTCGCCGACCGCGTTGGAGGCTTTATGACGGTGGAACGCCGACCGCAGAAGATTGCGAAATCGCCTCGCTGCGTTCTATTGATAGGACGATGAGAGACCTCAACGACCTCTATTACTTCGTCCAGGTGGTGGACCACGGCGGCTTCGCCCCGGCCGCGCGGGCGCTGGGGATGCAGAAGTCCAAGCTGAGCCGACGCATCGCCTTTCTGGAGGACCAGTTGGGCACGCGCCTGATCCAGCGGTCGTCGCGCAAGTTCTCGGTCACCGAGGTGGGTCAGGAATACTATCGCCACTGCCTGGCCATGCTGGTCGAGGCCGAGGCGGCCCAAGCCGTGATCGACAATGTCGCCGCCCAGCCGCGCGGCGTCATCCGCGTCGCCTGCGTGCCGGGCCTGCTGACCTATCAGATGGGCGGGCTGATCGCCCGGTTCATGGCCGTCTATCCGGAGGTCGAGGTGCATCTGCACAGCACCAGCCGCCGGGTGGACGTCATCGGCGAGGGCTTCGACCTGGCCATCCGCGTGCGCGAGCCGCCGCTGGAAGTCACGGACCTGGTCATGCGCAAGCTGGACGAGAGCGTGCACCGTCTGGTGGCCTCGCCCGCGCTGATCGCGCGGTTCGCGACGCCCGCTGGTCCGGCGGACCTGAGCGACTGGCCCAGCCTGGACTTCGGCCCGGCGCATCGCGACCACGTCTGGGCCCTGCACCACCGGGACGGCATGACCGCCTCTGTGCGCCATGCGCCGCGTCTGGTGACCGACGACCTGCACATGCTGCATGAGGGCGCGTTGCAGGGGTTGGGTGTGGTCCTGCTGCCAAGCGTGGCGGTGGCGCGCGATCTGGAGGCGGGGCGGTTGATCGACCTGCTGCCCGACTGGCGACCCAGGAAGTGGATCGTCCATGCCGTCTTCCCCTCGCGGCGGGGGTTGCTGCCTTCAGTTCGCTTGCTGTTGGACTTTCTGGTTCAGGGTTGCGCCGAACAGCAGATTCACGGTGAAACGCCTGCGTCGCCCCGCGCGACCCCCTATGCCTTTGCGGAGACGAACGACTGATGCGTCTGGTCGGAGTGTCGGGCAGCCTGCGGGCGGCCTCCTACAACAGCGCCCTGCTGCGGGCGGCGCAGGAATCGACGCCCGATGGCGTGGAGCTGGTCGAGGGCTCGATCCGGGGCGTCCCCCTCTATGACGGCGACGTCGAGCGGGATCAGGGGCTGCCCGAGGCAGTGGTCGCGCTGAAGGATCTGATCGCCGACTGCGACGGCCTGCTGCTGTTCACGCCCGAGTACAACAACGGCATGCCCGGCGTGTTCAAGAACGCCATCGACTGGCTCAGCCGCCCGGCCTCGGACATCGACCGGGTGTTCGGCGGACGGCCGGTGGCGGTGCTGGGCGCTTCGCCCGGACCGTTCGGCACGGTGATGAGCCAGGCTGCCTGGCTGCCGGTCTTGCGCACCCTGGGGACCGCGCCCTGGTTCGGCGGGCGCATGCTGGTCCCGCACGCGGGCGCCGCCTTCGACGCGGAAGGGCGGCTGGTCGACGAGGAAGCCCGCCGTCGCCTGACGCGCTTCATCACCGGCTTCGCTGAGCATTGCCGAACGGCGGCGGCGTCCCGGACCTGACGCGGGCATTACGTCCTGCTAGAGAACCCCCGGATCAAGGAGCGCGCGCATGGGCCAGGATGACGACCTGTTCGAGGAGGACGGCGGCGGTTTCGACGTCGATGACTGGGCGCGGTTGAAACCTTTTACCGGCGTGATCGCCACTCTGGATGATGTTCAGGCGCGGCGCGCCGTCTTTGCCCTGGGCGACACCGAGGACCCTCGGGTCATCGACATGGAGCTGCCGCAGCCGGTCATCTGGTGGGAAGACGACGGCGAACAGGCGGCAGTGATCGTTCAGGCCGAGGCCCACATCGGATCGGACGGCGAGGTCATGGAGGTGCTGGGCCTGATCCTCCCTGACGGCGGTGGAGCCGTGGCGCTGATGGACGACGTCGATCTGGTGGACGATACCGATCCGACGTGGCGCGATCTGGTCGCCAGCGCTGTGGACGCCGACGAGGGCGAGGACTGACGCTCGCCCGAGGGCGGATCTAGACGCGCCCCCGGACCGGCACCAGGGCGCCGGTCACCGCCGAGGCGGCGTCGCTGGCCAGGAACAGGATGACCGCCGCCAATTCGGCGGGACTCACCCATGTGGCGAAGTCCGCTTCGGCCATGTCGGCGCGGTTGGCCGGGGTGTCGATGATTGACGGCATGACGGCGTTGACGGTCAGGGCCGTCGACCTGGTCTCTTCCGCCAGGGATTCCGTCAGCTTGTGCACGCCTGCTTTTGATGCGGCGTAGGCGCCCATGCCGGCGCCGGCCTGGACAGCGCCCAGAGCGCCGACATTGACGATGCGTCCCTTGCCCGACTGCATCAGGGCGGGCAGGGCGGCGCGGCAGGTGTTCAGCACCGTGGTCAGGTTCATGCGGTGCATCCGGTCCCAACTGTCCAGAGGCCCCTCGGTCGTCTGCCAGACGAAACCGCCGACGGCGTTGATCAGGCTGTCGATACGTCCAAAGCGTTGAACCGCAGCATCGACGGCCGTCTGCGCTGCGGCCGGATCGGACAGGTCTACGCCGCCCAGCCCCTGCCAGTGATCACTGCCTTCCTGACCCGGAGCGCCGAAGTCCACGCCAAATACACTGTCGCCGCGCGCCAGCGCCGCCTCGACGATCGCTTGTCCCAGCACGCCGGAGGCGCCTGTGACCATGGTGACTCTCTGGCTCATGTGAAACCTCGCCCTGCAACAGGGGGCGGACCCTCAAGCGTGTCGCGCCGACGGTCAAGCGGCGCGTGACAGGACAGGGCGTCCACTATCGATAATCGCGACGCTTCGTTGTCGTCCGGAGGCGCACAAGGGATGGGCTTGACCGAGCGTGCGTGGGCGCCCGAACTTCCGGTCGTCCTTGGGGGTGACGATGGCGCGGGATCTCGACAAATATGTGCGACGCTACACGACGCTCTCCAGCGCGCTGGATACCTTGGCCCAGAAGCGCCTCGTTCTGCTCAGCCCGTCAAAATGGGACGATCTGAACGACGTCTATTTCATGGAACTCTATCGCTCGGTGTCGAACGCCGGGTCTGTTCTGGCCTTGTGCTGCACGTTGGCCACCGAGACATACCATCACTGGCGCGTCTTCACGCAGGGCATGGAAGGCATATGCCTGGAATTCGAGCGACGGCCGCTTGAACGCCAACTGTCCATTCTGCCCGGAATCGAAATGCGCAAGGTGGACTACCTCAAGGTAGGCGACCTGGAGACTCTGCATTCCCGCGAGGCCGACCGTCTGCCGTATGTAAAGCGCGAGGGCTTCAGCGATGAACGCGAGTGGCGCATTGTATCGACATGCGCCGAAAGCGCGGTGATGGCCAAATCCGTGGCGATCGAGCTGACGTCGCTCAACCGCGTATTGCTGAATCCGTGGATGCCGCCCTCGCTGGCCGACAACCTGCGCAGCCTTATCCGGAGTATTCCGGGTTGCGAGTCGATCAGGATCGAAGCGTCTCGTCTGACAAATTCCGAACGGTGGAAATCTGCGGGCAAGGCCTTGGCCGGACCATAGCCGCCGGTCGGGGACGGGCGCGTGGCGGACAGAGAGGAAGGCCGACAAGTCTTCCTGTTCAATGACTTAGGTGGACTAACCGCCCTGGAGGCGCTTGATGAAAACAAACGACATTTAAACGGAATGGCTACCCGTCGAAGGGCGGCTTCAGGTACGAAAAACCCCGGCGGGCTGGCGGGCCTCACCGGGGTACATCACGGTTCAAGAAAGCAATCTGAACAGGTCGCATCCTATCGGAAGAATGGGGCGCTGTCATGAGCGCCTATTCTCACCGCTGGGGCGCGCCGCCTCCACGCGTGCGTCGTGGCAGTCAATTATCCGCAAACACGCGCTGGACGCGGTTCAGCCGTAAGGAAGGTCAGCGTCTGATCTTCGTCCTCAAGGTCTATTCGGAACGGCTAAGGAAAAAAGGCCAGCGCACCGGCGCCCTTGGCACAATCAGTTTTGGCGCGATCCGTTTGGCCGAGGTCCTAGTGTCGATAAGCGTCAAGGGCAACGGACGGCTCGAACCCTCGGTTTTCTGGCTGGCCAAGGCGCTCAATGTAGCGCGCAAATCCATCCACGCGTGGAAGGCTCAACTGGAAGCTCACGGCTTCCTGAGTTGGACCCGTCGGTATGATCGGGTCGAAACCCCAGGTCAGAAGGGGCCGCAACTCAAGCAGACCTCGAACGCCTATGTGCTGCGCGTTCCAGTCAAAGCCATAGAGGCAGCAGACCGGCTGAACGGCGGGCAATCGAAGCCCCCTCCCGTCGTCGCGCCGCGCCTGAGCGCAGCTCTAGACCGGCTGGCGGCTGCCATCACGGATGAGCCGCATCGCAAGCTTGAGCGTGAATTACCTCAGGTATCAGAACCAAGGCTCCCATTGTTTACTCCAAGGGTGCGGAGGACGAATGGCGCATAGGAAACGGCGAAGCCGGTTCGACCGCGAGGCGGTGATGCACACGCTGCCCGTCACCATCCGAATTGTCCCGCTGAGATGGTCGCTCTCTTTGCGGATGACATCAGTATGGGTGAATGGGATCCGCCCCCGACATCGGGTCAGGCGTTCGGCATCAGTGCCGCTAACTCAATCAATACGAGGATAGACATCATGTACCCCCACGACTTCTCGACGCCCTGCCTGATCTCGAACGCCGAATGGATTGAAATCTTCGACGGGATGGATTCGGGCTCGGGGATGCACCCCCGAGGCATCAACCTCCGACAGATCGAGCATCCCCGCTACGGCTTGCTCACAGCCGTCGAGGCCGGGCGATTTTGGCTCGTCATTGCCGGCGAATACATCGACGCCGCCGACGACATGATGCCCCCGCGTTTTTACCCCTCCACAAAGCTGGTCAATATGGCGCACGAGCACGAGTTCGGAGTGGAACCATATCTTGAGAAGCGGGACCGGCTCGCTTCTCAAGGGGGCGGGCTGTGGTCTTCTGCTGACTCTATCCGCTGCTCGGATTGTCTGCTTTGCGGAAGCGCAGCCGGGCATGATCTCTGGTGAGGGGAAACTAGGAGCCAGAACGCTCACAGGAGCGTGGAAAAGCTAGCTTCGCCATGAGCGGGAAAAGCTAAATCCAGTTTGGCAGTCCGGTCGTGGACGATGCGGACCTCAAGGCTTGACCGACGCGCCCACCGATGATCGGTGTCGAGCGCCGCGATCGGCTGGGGCGGATCTTACGCTGACGCCTCCCGAGCCCGTGCCTTTGACTGGGCGCGGTGCCGGCGTCGCGGCTGCCTGAATGCTCGCGGGGCAGTCGGAACGCTTCGCCTGATAAACACCCGTTAGAACCCGAAACGGTTCCTGCGGCAGACCGTCGAGGAAGGCGAAGAACTGCCGCGCTGACGCGACCCGCTTAAGGCCGAGGAAGACGAGCGCCCCGGAAGACCAGATGATGTCGGCTTCGCTCTCGCTCTCGCGTCCCGAAGCTTCGGCCCTGGCACCGTAGGCGATAACGAATTCGCCGACGTTGAAGGAGTGGCCGAGCACCATTCGGATCGGCTCGGGCCGCGGAATTTCGATATCGGGCCGGGTCGTGAAGGTCGCGCCAGTGACCGAGCCAGGGTCGCGGATCATCGCGGCAAGGGTCGTCAACTCTTCGCCGGCGGCCCAGAGGTCCTGTAGCGATACCTTGGCGTTGGGCGCGCCTGCACGGTCGAAGACGAGGGCGGCCGCCGCCGTCAGCCTAGAGATTTTCCGCCATTCTGGACCGGGCCTAGCCTCACCGTCTTGCAACCATTGGCGGAGCAGCCCCTGCTTTCGGTCAAGGCTGATCTCCATCTCGAGCCCGCTTTGGGTGATTGCGGCGAGGATCGCATACCCAGCTTGAAGTGCCTGATGGTCTTCGGTGTAAACCGTCGACTCGCCAGATAGGCCGCGGCTGCCTCGCTGAGCGGGCACTGTTCTAGTAGTGCAGCGTAGATTTCGCTGTTGGGCTTGCAGGTCGGTATTGATGCTGGAGCAGCTTGGCGCACGTGCGTCCCCGCCCTTCGCGGCACCGAGACGGATAGGAAATAGCCATCGAGGCCGAACTGTGAGCGTAGCCAAGAGATAGGGACACGCCGTCCATATAGGCGTGCAGGGCCTCCGCTGAGATCCTTTTCCCCCGGACGTCGAGATCGGAGATTCCGGTGAGGTCTACTATCGCACTCGGGATCGGGATGCTGGGCTCGTTGAACGCTTGGAAGACAGCGAATTCGGCGCCAACGTGGCCGTGACGGTCAAAGGCGAACTTCACCATCCCCAGTTCGATCACTTCGTCGATGTCATGGTCTAGACCGGTGGTCTCGACGTCCACGATGACCCCGACGAACCGCTCTTCGTCCAACACATCGTCACTCCGGGGCGGCGACGGCAGGCGGCGTAGAACCCGGAAGTCCTCCGAATTTTCGATCAACGTGAGAGCGTCTGAGAGCGTCAAATGCAATGCTTCGGCAGTTAATTTGCGACAGCTTACTCGTGCGCGGCAGAGCTATAAAGGCATATGGTGCTGCGATCGTTCGATCCACACGCTTGCAGCCTTATTGGTCTCGAATGGCCGCTTCCTTTTCCCTGGATGATGGTTGTTTGCCTTTCCCGCCGTTAGATAGAGTGATGCAGGGCTCAACAGCAAAGATGGTAATGGACCGCGTGGCCCGGTGGGCGGGTGGTCCCGCATTTATGGAGGCGTTGGCCTATGATGCGCTCCCCTCCTGCTATCTAGTTGGGGGCGTTGTCCGGAACGCTTTAAGCGGGCAGTCAGGGTCCAAGGATTTCGACTTCGCCGTCGGCTTGGACGGGGCACCGTCTTTTCTGAAGCGCCTGGCGCATCGCGGGGTCTTGACCCCCGGACCACTCGGTTCGCCACGTTGGGCTCCCGCAGTCCCTTGCGAAACTGCCGACATCATGGTCATCGAGCGGTTTTGCAATGGGCTTCAGAACGCGGGATCGATTTGCGACATGCTGGGCCAGTTTGATTTGACGGCGAATGCTGTCGCAATCGACTTGCGGTCAGGGCAGATCGTTGATCCGATCGGCGGGGCTGCCGACGCCGCAGCCAGGATAATTCGCGTCGTGCGCACAGACTATCCTGACACCCCAATTGATACCGCTTCGCCACTGACCTGGAGCGGTATGCTGTGGATCAGGCTCTGGCACTACGCCGCTAAACTGGGATGGGAAGTCGAGCTTGATACCTGGGCATGGATGACCGAGAATTGCCGTTATGCAATCCAGATTGACGCGTTCAGTGAGCGTCTATTCGAACCGGACATGTCCAAGTTGGCACAGTTCCAACGGTTGGGCGCATGAGTGCTCTAGAGGCTGAAACCCGACGCCTGGTTACTGAACTGACCGGCCATCCTCCCAGTGCGATCGAGCAGATCACCAAGGGCGTTATGACCTACAAGTTCTTGGTCCACACGAGGATCGGTCGTTTGGTCGTTCGGTTCTACCCTCTGGGCCGGGAGCAAGCAGGTGCGGTTGAACCGGCGCTGCTCGAGCGGTTTCGTTCCGCCGGTTTGATGACCCCGGAGGTGATTGCAGCCTCCACGGCCGATCGGATGCGATACAGCATTTATCGCTATATCGAGGGCCGCACGCTCGAGGACGCAGCCTCGACAATCGACGGCGCAAGTCTCGCTCGGCTCGCGTCAAATGTATCGGAGCAACTCGCCTTGCTGAGCGGACTCACCGTCGAGAATTTCGGGGACCTCATCTCGCCGGTGCGGGCAGAGCATTCTACTCTGCGCCATCTGGTCAGAGCGACAGCAAAAAGGGCGGTCGAAGCGAGGGGGGAACTGCCCTCCTCATTGAGAGAGGTCGCAGGCAGGATGCTGAACTGGAAGCCGCACCCGAACGCGGCGGCCAGAGCGCAACTCATTTGGGGGGACATATCACCCGAGCACATCATCGTTGACCAATGCGATCGACTTGCCGGGTTGATCGATTTCGAGGGTGTGTTCGTGGCGCATCGCGCCGCTACACTGGGGTTTCTGCAGGCGCGATACCCAATACCTTGAAGAACCCTTTAATCCCCCCTTACCCCCCAGAGCGACGAACCGGGTTCGCGACTACGGGTTTGAACAGCAGCCAGTGCGAGCAGCGTTCAAGGATCTGAGCGTGCGACGGGCCGTGGCAAGCAGGCTCGGCGAAGAAGGGGTTCGGAGCTGGCTCGAGCCGGGCGAACCCCGACATGTCTGATCGCTGTCACATCGGCGGTGAGGTTCTCAGCCACATCATGCGGCTTGAGGATGATGGCCGGATCACCACGACAAGCCAGATTGTTCACGTGTTCAAGGACCGTGAGAGCGACTTGTTCAAGGCGACCATGCTGAGGTTGTTGGACTAGCGGCCTGCAGCCAAGCTTGTCCACTCGCCGTTGATTGAAGCGTCGAGCCATGCATCGTCCAGGGAGGCCCCGCGCAGCGGGTCTTCGTCGTCTGGGTGGGCGCTGTCCTCGCTGACCATGCGGAGGGGCCATTGGGCGGCGGTTGGAGCGCCGACGTAGGCACCGCCGCTCGGCAGCTCGAGGTATTCAGTGGCGCGAGGGTCGCAGGCTTGATCGACCAGATAGGTGAGTTCAGCTGACCTTCATTGTCACACAGGTGGGCGAGCCCTTCACCGCCAAGGGATTCGGCAACTGGATCTCGGCGGCGGCGAAAGAGGCGGGTCTGCCTGCCGGTGCGGCGGCGCACGGCCTGCGCAAGGCCGCTGCGCGCCGATTGGCCGAGGCAGGGGCGAGCGCTCACGAGATCATGGCCGTGACCGGCCACAGGACGCTCAAGGAGGTCGAACGCTACACGCGGACGGCCGCCATGAAGGGCCTCGCCACCAGCGCCATGGCGCGCATTGGCGGGCCAGAACCAGAACAAACGATGTCTAACCCTGACGATGAGTTAGACAAAAACGGGAGTAAGTGATTGTTCTATATGCTCAAAAATGAGCGGGTGGCGGACAGAGAGGGATTCGAACCCTCGGTACGCTTTCACGTACACACGCTTTCCAAGCGTGCGCGATCGACCACTCCGCCACCTGTCCGTTTCCACGACGTCGCCGTGTAGCCGCCGGATGGTCGTTCCAGCGGAGGCGAGGCTGATAGAACAGCCTGACCCCCTCGGCAAGCGCTGTCTGAGGCCCCATATGGGGGGAAGTCGATTTTGCCGCTGATTTCTGCGAGATTTTTCAGATGTTGTTCCAGAAGACCGCCGAACTGCCCACCGCCGAGACCGCCCTGCCCGGTCGGGAGACCGCCCTGGCGACCGACGCGACCCATTTCGTTCTGGGCCACGCGCTGAAGGGGCCGCACCCGGAAGGGTTCGAGACGGCCATCTTCGCCATGGGCTGTTTCTGGGGCGTGGAGCGGGTGTTCTGGCAATTGCCGGGCGTCTGGGTGACGTCGGCGGGCTATGCGGGCGGGTTTACGCCCAACGCGACCTATGAGGAGGTTTGCACGGGTCGGACGGGTCACACCGAGGTGGTCCAGGTGGTGTTCGATCCGAAGGTCATCTCCTATGGCGATTTGCTGAAGGCCTTCTGGGAGAACCACGACCCGACGCAGGGGATGCGCCAGGGCAATGACCAGGGCACGCAGTACCGCTCGGCCATCTATACGCTGAACGACGCGCAGCAGGCGGAGGCGGAAGCGTCGCGGGACGCCTATCAGGCGGCGCTGTCGGCGGCGGGGCGCGGAACGATCACCACCGAGATCGAACCGGCTGGGCCCTATTACTTCGCCGAGGACTATCACCAGGGCTATCTGGCCAAGAACCCGGCCGGGTACTGCGGCATCGGCGGAACCGGCGTGGTCTGCCCGATCGGCGTGGGCGTGGAAGCCTAGGATGGACCGGGAGGGGGTAGGCAAGGTTTGTCTGGCGCTGCCGGGGGCAAGGCTGGACCATCCGTTCGGCGACGACCATGACGCCTACAAGGTCGGGGGCAAGATGTTCGTCATGGTGGGCGCGACCGGCGGGGTGTCGTTCAAGGTCTCGGACATCGCCTATGAGGTGCTGACCGAGAGCGGCCATGCGCGGCCGGCGCCCTATATGGCGCGCGCCAAGTGGGTGAACCTGCCGCGCATCGACGACTGGGCGGACGAGGAGCTGGCGGACCACATCCGCTCCGCCCACGCGATCATCGTCGGCAAGCTGACGAAGAAGGCGCGGGCGGAGCTGGGGCTTTAATCAGGTCGCGGGCCTGGCCTTCTGCTCGGCGATCCAGCGATCCATGCGGGCGTCGAGCAGGTCCAGCGGCAGGGGGCCATCGACCAGCAGGGCGTCGTGGAAGGCGCGCACGTCGAAGCGGTCGCCCAGTTCCCGCTCGGCCTTCTGACGGATCTGGCGCAGGCGGATCTCACCGATCTTGTAGGCCGTGGCCTGACCGGGCCAGCCGATGTAGCGCTGCAGTTCGGTTTCGATGTTGTGCGGGGCCAGGGCGGAGTTGTCGCGGAAGCAGGCGCGGGCCTGTTCCGTGGTCCAGCCCAGCCAGTGCAGGCCGGTGTCGGCCACCAGGCGGCAGGCGCGCCACATCTCATAGCTGAGGCGGCCGAAGCGTTCATAGGGCGTGCGGTAGATGCCCATTTCCTCGCCCAGGAACTCGGAATAGAGGCCCCAGCCTTCGGTGAAGGCGGTCACGTCGGCGCCGCGACGATAATAGGGCTGATCCGCCGCCTCTTGCTGCAGGGCGATCTGCAGATGGTGGCCGGGGACGGCCTCGTGGACCGTCAGGGCCGGCAACTCATACAGCGGCCGCTGATCCAGCTTGGACGTGTTGACGATGTATCCGCCGGCCACGCCGTTCTGCATCGAGCCGGAATTGTAGCGGCCGGTGGTGTAGCTGTCCTCGATCTCGCGCGGGACGGGGCGGACGCCATAGGGCAGGCGGGGCAGGGTGCCGAACAGGGCGGGCAGGCGATCGTCGGCGCGCTTGGCGATCTCGGAGGCCTTTTCCAGCAGCTGTTCGCGGCTGGTCGCATAGAACTGCGGATCGGTGCGCAGGAAGTGGAGGAAGCCGGCGAAGTCGCCGGTCCAGCCGGCGGCGCGCATTTCATCCTGCATCCGGGCGCGGATGCGGGCGACCTCCTCTAGGCCGATCTGATGCACCTGGTCTGGGGTCAGGTCGGTGGTGGTGTAGCTGCGCACGGCGTTGGCGTAGAGCGCACGGCCGCCGGGGCGGTGGGTCATGCCGGGCTCGGTCGGGGCCTTGGGCAGGTAGTCGTTCTTCAGCATGTCGCGCCAGGCCACGCGGCGCTGGTTGATCGGGCCGTCGATCAGGGTCTGGGCGCGGGCGCGCAAGGCCGCCTGATCCGCCGCGGGGATGGTCGCGGGCAGGGTGTTGAACGGCTGCATCAGGATGTCGCCGCCCTCGCGCGGCTTCACATCGGTTTCGGCCAGGGCCAGGGCGCTGTCGACGACCGAACGCGCCTGGACCAGACCGGTGTCGAGGCCGCGCCGGGCGTCGGCGATGGCGGCGTCATAGTATGAGGGAATGGCGCTCATCCGCGACAGCCAGGCCTCGGCGTCAGCGGTCGAGGTGATGCGGGTCGAGCTGGCCAGATAGGCCACGCCCTGACCGGGGCCGCCTTCGGAACTGAAGGCCAGGCGTCCGCCGTCCAGCGGAATGGCGTCCAGGTTGCGGCGGATCAGATAGGCGACGAAGGATCGGTTCAGCTGCTCGTCTTCGTTGAGCGCTGACGGGCTGATCGCCTCGACACGGTTCAGCAGGGCGGTCAGCGGGGCGACGCGCGCCAACTCGCCCGCGCGGGTGGGATCGGGCAGGCGCGACAAGGCTTCGCTGTCGCCCTCCATGCCGGCGCTGATCGGGTCGATGCGGCGGAGGTAGGCCTCGTAATCGGCCAGGACGCTGGCGAGCGCCACGCTGGCGGCATTGGCCGGGGCGTGAGTTTCGGCCGGCGCAGAGGCGTTCGACGCGGCATGAGCCAGGGCCGGGTGCGCAATGAAGGCGGCCAGCGCCGCCCCGAGCAGAAGTCGTTCCGTCAGAAATTGCTTGCCCATGTCATTCTCCCTCAAGCGGGGAGAGCAGACAGGCGGCGAAGCCGACGGTCAAGCTGTGATGGAGGCCCTAGCCACAGAGCGCGAAGAAGCGGTCGATCTGTCCAGCGGAGCCGGGTTGGGCCACGAAGGGGGTGCGGTAGTCGGGACCGTAGGCCGCGAGCCAGCCCAGCTTGCGGAAGCGCAGGAAGACCGGATCGGCGGTGCGCGCATCCGCGGTCAGGTCTACCCCGTCGTGCAGGGCCGAGGGCTCGGCCCTGGCGGGATAGGTTTCCGTGTCGCCGCCGGATTCGAGGGCGATGACGCGGGGGTGACCATTATTGACGGTCTGCAAAATCTGCAGGGCGCCCGAGCCGGGGCGACATGACAGGTCCAGCGGCACATCATCGGTCTCGGCCACGCCGTAGGACAGGCTGGCTTCCTCCGCATCCTCGTTCAGGTGCCAGTCGTAGCCGGCGGTCGGGACGGGTGAGCCGCCGCCGGCGCCGACAAGCTCGGATTTCATCGTGGGCGCGCAGGCCGTGAGCGCAAGCGCCACGAGGGCGGGGGCGATCCAGACGACGGGGCGCATGAGAATTCCTAGCCAGTGCAGAGTTCAGCGAACCGGCGCAGCTTGGACAGATTCGTCCGATCAATCTCTACAGGAGAGGTCTGCGCGCCAATCGAAACCTGCAGCTTGCCGCTGGCGAGGAAGGCGGCGAAGACAGGATGATCGGTACGAAGCACGGTCTGAAGCTGACCGCGTCTGGGACGGACTTCCACATTGGCCGCGGCGGCGCCCGACGTGACGACGGCGATGCCTTCGGCGGGCGCCGCGCCATACAGGATCAGCCGAACGATGCTGGAGCCGGGCGCACATTCCAGCGTGGAGCGCAGACGCGGCGTGTCAGGGATTTCGTTGGCCAGGACCAGGGGGCGACTGTCCGAATAGAGGGTCCAGGTCCAGGCTTCGGCCGTCTGGGGCGCGTTCTGGAGGGCCAGGGCCAAAGCCGTCGCTTGGGCAAGCCCGATCAAGGCGGTCATGGTTCAGCCCCCGCTGAAAGGATAGGCGGACTTTGATCAGGCGTGGCTGGAAGCGCAATAGCTGAGGAAGCCCTGAACCATGCGGCGTTCGGCGCGACTGGCCCGAATCTGCTGATCGCCGCCCTCGGTCTGGACGGCGATGCGGCCACCGCGCGCCAGGCCTGTCAGGGCCGCGTCGGTCAGGGGCAGGCGGGCCTCGAAGGCTTCGCCGTCAGACAGGGGATCGATCGGCTGCGGGCCCATGGCGATCGGCGTCAGGGCGGGGCTGCGCGGCTGGACATCGCCATAGACCACGGCGGCGCGGTCGCCCGGCGAACAGGTCAGCATCAGGGCCACCTGATCGGAATCCGGCAGGCCGTAGGCCAGTTTGGCCATCGCGCCTTCATGCAGCAGATGCCAACCTGCGGCGCCCTGGCCCGGTGCGGCGGGGGCGGTGGTCAGAGCCTGTCCGGCCAGGGCGGCGAAACCCAGGGCGGCGACGACGGGGACAATGGACTTCAGCATCACAAATCACTCGCGTTCGACAGAACAAACGCGGGTCGCTTGTTAACGGTTCACCGCTCCGCTTGAGCACGCGCGATTCCGTGACCGTGAGTCACCGGGACAACACGCCCATCGAACGTCGGTCAGAACGGGCTGAAGCGCTCCACCAGCGACTGCGCCGCGGGCGTGGCCTGCATCCGGCTGATGTCGCCGCGACCGCCGTAGCTGATGCGCGCCTCGGCGATCTGGGTGTGGGCGATGGTGTTGGCCGAGGAGATGTCCTCGGGGCGCACGATGCCGGCCACGGTCAGCTCGCGGACTTCGCGGTTGGTGCGCACTTCCTGCCGACCCTGGATGACCATGTTGCCGTTGGGCATGACGGCGGTGACCACGGCGGCGACGGTCAGGCTGACCCGTTCCGAGCGGTTGACGCTGCCCGAGCCCGAGGCGTTGGCCTCGCCCTCGGTGCCGATCATGTTGGCGGGGTCGAAGCCGCCGGGGAAGGCGCGACCCAGGCTGTTTTCCAGGCCGAAGAAGTTGGTCACGCCGCCTGAGGCGCTGTTGGTGCGGGCGCGCTGGGTTGAGTTCTGGGTCTGGGCGCGGTCGTTGATGTCGATGTTGACGGTCAGGATGTCGCCGACGCGGCGGGCGCGCTGGTCGCCGAAGAAGCTGCGCGCGCCGGTACGCCACAGGCTGTTGGCGCTGGCGGCGTTGGGCGTGGGAGCAGGCAGGTAGGCCTGCTCGACCGGAACCAGGGCGGCCGGATAGCCGATCGGGGCCAGCTCAGGGCCCTTCACCGCCTCCATGGCGGTGGAGCAGGCGCCCAGGGACAGGGCGGAAACAGCGGCGGCGAGGATCAGGAACTTACGCATGACAGGATCTTTCTGCGCGCTCAGCGGGCGGCGAACTGTTGCGGGTGGGTGCGGGCGGCCTGGGCGGGGGGGCCCGCCACGGCCCGGCCGGGCGCGACAGCCACGGCGTCGATGGTGCGGCCCGACTGCACATTGAGCACCGGTACGGCCTCGCCCGCCGAGGCGTTGCGCGTAGCCTTGCCGGTGACGGTCAGTTCAACGCCGCCGACGATGTAGGCGACCTCGACCATGTCGTTGCGGGCGATGACCTGCGGCGAGGCCAGGTCGCGGCTGGTGACGACGGCGCCGGCGCGCAGGGCGCGCCTGGCCGACAGGCCGACGACCTGATCGGCGTCCTGGGGACCGCCGGCCGGGGCCTGGTGCGCCTGGACCGCGGACCAGACCACGTCTTCCGGCTGGACGATGTCGCCGGCGGCCAGGCTGCGGGCGTAGGTCAGGACCTCGACCGTGGCGCCGGGGCGCCCCACGGTGGCGGCCGCGGGGCGGGCGGCGGCTTCGGCCGGGGCGGCGCCGCCTTCACGCACAACGATGCGGCGCAGGCCCTGGGGATTGGCCCAGTCCAGACCGGCGCGACGCGCGACGGCTTGCACCTGTGCGGCTTCGAAGACCACGGTGGCGCCGGCGCGTTGGCCGACCACGACATGAGCGGCGGCGCCTGCGTCGTCGAACAACTCGCCCAGGGTGACGCGGCCGTCGTCGTCGGTCGGATCGGGCAGCAGGCTGACTGGACCGGCCAGGGCTGGGGCGGCGAGGGCGACGACGGCCAGAGCCAGTGTGAAGCTGCGGATCATGGCCGTGACCTAGCTCTTCACCTGGGCCGAGACGGACAGCATCTCGTCGGCGGTGGTGATGACCTTGGAGTTCATCTCATAGGCGCGCTGGGCCACGATCAGGGCGGTGATTTCGCTGACGGCGTCGACGTTCGAGGCTTCGGTGTAGCCCTGCATCAGGGTGCCGTAGCCAGGCTCGCCGGGGGCGGCGACGGTGGCCGGGCCCGATGCGGCGGTTTCCAGCAGCAGGTTGTCGCCGATGGCTTCCAGCCCCGCCTCGTTGAAGAAGGTCGCCAGTTCCAGCTGACCCACGACCTGCGGCTCGGTCTGACCCTGGGTCTTGACCTGGACCTGACCGGACTTCGAGATCGAGACATCGACCATGTCCTGGGGAATGGCGATGGCCGGTTCGACCTGGTAGCCGTCGTCCGTGACCAGCTGACCCTCGCCGTTGACCGTGAAGTTGCCGGCGCGGGTGTAGGCCAGTTCGCCCGAGGGCAGGGTGATCTGGAAGTAGCCCTTGCCGTCGATGGCCACGTCATAGAGGTTGCCGGTGCGGCTGGGACTGCCCTGTTCGGTGATGCGATAGACGCTGCCGGCCTTGACGCCGGCGCCGATCTGGATGCCCGTCGGAACCACGGTGCCCTGTGTCGAGGACTGGGCCCCCATGCGCTCGACGTTCTGATACAGCAGGTCCTGGAACTCGGCCCGCTGGCGCTTGAAGCCGACCGTATTCATGTTGGCGATGTTGTTGGAGATGACCTCCACGTTCAGCTGCTGGGCGGCCATGCCCGAGGCGGCGGTTCTGAGAGCGCGCATCGTTCAGCGGTCCTTCTAGCTGACCCGGCCCAGCCGCTCGACCGAGCGACGGGACAGATCGTTGGCGTTTTCGATCATCTTGGTGACGCGCTCGTAGGCGCGGCTGATCTCGATGAGGTTGGTGATTTCCAGCAGGGTGTTGACGTTCGAACCTTCCAGCATCCCCTGGCGGATCTGGGCGTCGGTCGCGTCGGTCGGCTGGGTGTTGGAGCTGTTGCGATACAGGCCGTCGCCGCTTTTTTGCAGGACGGACAGGGCGTCGAAGCGGACGGCGGTCAGGCGCCCTACCGGCAGGCCTTGCTGACTGATGGTCCCGTCAGGGGCCACGCTGGCGGGGCCGCGCTCGGGGTCCAGGGTGATCGGGCCGCCGTCGCCCAGGACCGGCAGGCCCTGCTTGGTGGTGAGGACGCCCTCGGCATTGGTGGTGAAGCCGCCGTCACGGGTGTAGGCCTCGCCAGCGCCGCTCTGGACGCGGAAGAAGGCGCCTTCGCCTTCGATGGCGAAGTCCAGGCCGCGCCCCGTCTGCTTCATCGTGCCCTGGCCGAAGTCGCGGCCCACGCCCTTGTCCAGCACGAAACTGGCCGAGGGACGGATGTTGTCGTTGCGGGCGCGTTGACCGATCTCGGCGCCGACCATCAGCTGTTCGACCTTGAACCCGGTGGTGTCGGCGTTGGCGACGTTGTTCGCCACGATGTCGAGCTCGCGGCGAAGCGTCATCTGACGGGACAATCCGATGTAGGCGGCGTTTTCCACGAGTGCGGCTCCTTCGCCGATCTCGTCGCAACGTCCGTGCCAACAGGGTTAATCCAGTCGTGGCGGGGGTTTGAGCCGGTTTGGCCTTGTGGGCGCCCGGCAGGATTTGCCGATCGTAAACGCCTCGTTAACCAAAAACGCCTCATCAAGAAGTCTGTGATGATCGGGGCGACGTGCGGATGCTGAAGCTGAAGCTGGGCAAGAAGAAGGATGCGGCGCCGGAAGGCGACGACGCCAACCTGCCCGCCGCAACCGAAGGCGAGGGCGGCGAGGGCGAAGGCGCGCCCGCCAAGAAGAAGCTGCCCCTGTTGTTCATCATCATCCCGGCGGCCCTGGTGGTGCTGGGCGGCGGCGGGGCGGCGGCCTTCTTCCTGATGAAACCCAAGCCGGCTGAAGCCGAAGCGGGCGCTGATCACGGCAAGGCGGAAAAGAAGGACGAGAAGGCCAAGAAGGGCGGTGATCACGGCGGCGGCGAAGGCGGCGAAGCCGATCCCGCTCTGGGCAAGATCTCGGCCGGTCCCGACGGCGTGACCTTCTACACCCTGCCCGACATGATCGTGAACATTCAGACGCCGGACGGTCGCCCGACCTATCTGAAGCTGAAGCTGACGCTTGAAATGAAGGACGCCGCCCTGGCTGCGCATCTGCAGGAGGAGACGCCGCGGATGCAGGATATGTTCCAGGGCTTCCTGCGCGAACTGCGGCCGGAAGACATGGCCGGATCGGCCGGCGTCTATCAGTTGAAGGTCGAGATCCTGCGCCGGGTCAATTTGATCGCCGCCCCGGGCAAGGTCGATGCCGTCCTGATCGAAGAAATGCTGGTGCAGTAGGCATGACCGACACCCTGGCGACAGAGAACGAGCTGGACCCCTTCGGCGGCGCCGCCGACCTTGGGGCGGACATGGGCGCGGCCCTGTCCGAGCGCGTGTTGAACCAGGACGAGATCGACAGCCTGCTGGGCTTCGACATGGGCGACGGCGACGACTCCGAACGGAGCGGCATTCGCGCCATCATCAACTCGGCCCTGGTCTCCTACGAGCGCCTGCCGATGCTCGAGATCGTCTTCGACCGCCTGGTGCGGCTGATGACGACCAGCCTGCGCAACTTCACCTCCGACAACGTCGAGGTCAGCCTCGACACCATCAGCTCCATCCGTTTCGGCGACTATCTGAACTCGATCCCGCTGCCGGCCATCCTGGCGGTGTTCCGGGCCGAGGAGCTGGACAACTACGGCCTGCTGACGGTCGATTCCAACCTGATCTATTCGATCGTCGACGTCCTGTTGGGCGGGCGTCGCGGCACGGCGGCGCTGCGGATCGAGGGGCGGCCCTACACCACCATCGAGCGGGTGCTGGTGCAGCGGATGGTCGAGGTCATCCTGAACGACGCCCGTCAGGCGTTCGAGCCGCTGACGCCGGTGCATTTCAACCTGGACCGGCTGGAGACCAATCCGCGTTTCGCCGCCATCGCGCGTCCGGCTAACGCCGCCATCCTGGTCAAGCTGCGTATCGACATGGAAGATCGCGGCGGCCGGGTCGAGCTGTTGCTGCCCTATTCGACGCTGGAGCCGATCCGCAAGATGCTGCTGCAGCAGTTCATGGGCGAGAAGTTCGGCCGCGACAATATCTGGGAAGGCCACCTGGCCACCGAACTCTGGACCACCGAAACCGAGGTTCGCTGCGTGCTGGACGAGCAGCAGATGCCCCTGTCCAAGGTGCTGGACCTGAAGGTTGGCGACACCCTGATGCTGAACGCCACGCCGGATTCCGAGGTCTCGGTGCGCGCGGGCTCCATCCCGCTGACCACCGGCCGCATGGGCCGCAAGGGACAGCACATCGCCGTTCGCGTCGAGGCGCCCATCAGCACCGACGCCGCCGCTCGCATCTCCAGGGAGAACAGCTGACATGACCGGCATCATCCTCGACTCCATCCTCATGCTGCTGCTCGTCGCGGCGATCGGCTACGGCATCAAGCTGGAGAAGAAGCTCAAGGCCCTGCGCGAGGGCCAACTGGCCTTCGCCGGCGCTGTGACCGAGCTGAACAACGCTGCCGGTCGCGCCGAGAAGGCCCTGGCGACCCTGCGCGCATCGGGGCAGGAAACCGACCTGCTGCACGACCGGATCATCAAGGCCCGCGCTGTGAAGCAGGAACTGGAGGTGCTGATCGCCCGCGCCCCGGCCGGCCTGCCGTCCCGCTCGGCCGCCCCCCAGGTCGCCGCGCCGGCTGAGGAGCCGCTGGAACTGCAGGTTCCGGCCTCGGCCGTCGCGCCTCTGCTGGACGACGAAGCCCGCGCGCGTCGCATGGCCTCGCTGATGGAGCGGATCGAGGGCGCGCGCGCCGTGATGAAGGCGCCCGCCGCTCGTCCGACGGCGCCGGTCGAAGCCTCCACGCCCGTGCGTCAGGCCCTGGCCGCTAACCATGCTGCGCAACAGAGCCTAAACCGCGCCCGTCGTAGCCTGGACGAAGATCTTTTCGCTGCTTGATTCTAAGAGCCCCTATGTCCGAGGCGCGGCCTCGGACGACTTGAGGGGAAACATCTTTCTGGCCCTATGTCCGACGCGCGGCGTCGGACGACTTGAGGGCGCCGACGACCTGAGTTGACCGATGAGCAAGCTGCCCCGTCTTCTGCCCCTGATCGCCATCGCCATTGGCGGGGTCGTGGCCGTGCGCGCGGCGGGCGTGGCGCCGGAGCTGTTCCAGGGCGCGACGGCCTGGGCCCAGGAAGCCGTGACCGCCGAGACGCCGGGCGAGGGCGGGGGAGCCGCCGCCGCCAAGCCGGCGCCCGCCGTCTGCGCCCTGACGCCGGAGCAACTGGCCCAACAGGCGGGGATCTCGCCGGCTGAACTGCGGATCATCCAGTCCCTGTCCAAGCGCCGCGACGCCCTGGACGCGCGCGACGCCGACTTCGCCACCACCCTGCCGCTGATGGTGGCCGCCGAGCAGAAGCTGGACGCCAAGCTGCAGGCGCTGGAGGCCCTGAAGGGCGAGATCTCCGCCCTGGTCGGTCAGGTGGACGAGAAGGAAAAGGCCGAGACGGATCGCCTGGTCGCCGTCTATTCCGCCATGCGGCCCAAGGAGGCGGCGGCCGTGTTCAACACCCTGGACGACAGCGTGCGTCTGCCTGTCGCCGCCGCCATGCGGCCTCGGACCCTGGCCGCCATTATGGCCCAGATGCCGCCCGCCGGCGCTCGCGAACTGACCGAGAAGCTGGCCAGACGTTTCCAGGCCCAGCAGTTCGCCGCCCGCGCCGCCGCCGCGACGGCGGGTGCGACGCCTGCGGCCCCGGCGGCGGTTCCCACGGCGGCTCCGGCTGCGGCCCCGACCCCGGCCCGCACGGCGGCGCCTGCAACGGCCACGTCCGCCGCCACACCCGCCGCCGCGCAACCGGCGGCTCAGCCTGCGCGCCGTCCGGCCCCGCGTCCCGCCGCCCAGCGCCCGGCGCCGCGTCCAGCCGCCCGTCCCGCGACCCTGACCGCCGCTCCCGCCGAGGCCGGACCGCGTCCCTATGCGCCGCCCGCCGCTGACGCCGCGTCTCCGGCTGCAGCGCGTCAGTCGGTTCAGTAGCCGGCGCGTTCAGCACAAAGGCGCGGTTGGCATCCCGATCGCGCGCCGCTATTCAGCGCGCTTCGATTTTCGCGAGAGCCCTCCATGTCCGACGTCCTGCCTGACCGCCTTTCGGTCGATCCCGACAGCCCCTTCCACGACGCCGACCTGCTGATGCGCGGCGTGGGCATCCGCTTCAAGGGCGAGGAAAAGACCAATGTCGAGGAATACTGCGTCTCGGAAGGCTGGGTCCGCCTGGCCGTCGGCAACCGCGTCGACCGTCGCGGCAAGGCCCTGACCGTCAAGCTGCAAGGCCCGGTCGAGCCCTTCCTCAAGGGCGAGTGATATTGGCGGGGACCTGAGGCTTTCGGTCGCAGGTCCCAACCGCTAGGGTCCGCGCCTTCTTTGTGAGTCTGGGAGGCGCTCCATGTCGTTCAATGCCCGTCTGATGGCCGCCAGCGCATTGGCGCTCGGCCTGATCGCCACGCCGGTTCTGGCCCAGGACGCCGCCGTCATTCGCGCCGCCGAGCAGGTGCGCGACATGGCCTTGCAGTCCAACATCGCCCTCGACTACGTCACCCAGGTCACCACCCGCTTCGGCGCCCGCCCAGCGGGTTCGCGCTCGGAACAGGCGGCCGCCGACTGGGCCGCTGATTACATGCGCGCTCACGGCTTCCAGAACGTTCGCATCGAACAGTTCCCGCTGGTGGGCTGGGAGCGGGGCGAGGAGAGCGCCGAACTGCTGGGCGCCCGCCCGCAGAAGCTGGTCGCGGCCGCCCTCGGCCACTCCATCGCCACGCCCGCGAACGGCATCGAGGCCGACGTGGTCTTCTTCGATGGTCTGGACGCCCTGCTGGCGGCGCCGGTCGGCTCGCTGAACGGCAAGATCGCGGTCGTTGACGGCGGCCAGATGGTGCGGATGCAGGATGGCTCGGGCTACGGCTCGCTGTCGCGCATTCGCGGGGTCGGTCCGACCGAGGCGGCCAAGCGCGGTGCGGTCGCCTTCGTCATGCGCTCTGCCGGTTCGGACGAGCACCGCATGCCGCACACCGGCACCACACGCTATGTCGAGGGCAAGGTGCCGCTTCCGGCCTTCGCCCTGAGTGCTCCTGACGCCGACCAGGTGGCGCGGCTGGTGAAGATGGGCGAGCCGGTGCGGCTGCGCCTGAAGTCCACCGCCCACACCTATCAGACCCACAGCCAGAACGTGATCGGCGACATCGTCGGCGCGACCAAGCCAGACGAGATCATCGTTCTGGGCTCGCACATGGACAGCTGGGACCTGGGCACCGGCGCGATCGACGACGCGGCGGGCGGCGCCATCACCCTGGCCGCGGCCAAGCTGATCGCCGAGCAGGGCCGTCCGGGCCGCACCGTGCGCGTGGTCCTCTATGGATCGGAAGAAGTGGCCCAGCCGACCGACACCGGCAACGGCGGCGGCGCCTACCTGCGCAACATCGGCGCGGCGGGCGTCGAGAAACACGTCATCGCGGGCGAGAGCGACTTCGGCGCCGACCGCATCTACGCCCTGGGTCTGCCGCCCGGCGCGCAAGGCAGCGACTTCGCCAAGATCGCCGCGCGGGTGCTGCGCCCGATCGGCGTCCTGCCTTCGAACGAGCCCGAACTGCACGGCGGCGTGGACATCGGCCCGCTGGCCGGGGCGGGCGTGCCCGTATTCGGTCTGGCGCAGGACGGCACGCGCTACTTCGACCTGCACCACACGGCCGACGACACCCTGGACAAGATCGATCCGGCGCAGATGACCCAGAACGTCGCCGCCTGGGCTGCTCTGGTGCGTCTGATCGCCGATTCCGATGTGGACTTCCGCGCCCTGCGTTCGGCGGCTACACCGGCCAAGCCCTAGGGGCCTCACAAGGCGAGCGTGGCGAAACTGGTAGACGCAGCAGACTTAAAACCCAACACCGTATATTTACGTAATAAAATCAAACGGTTGTAGCGTTTAAGCTCTTACACATGCCTTACACACCTGCCGGTCACGGCGAGGAGGCGTTGTGTCTGAGACCCATGCGCTCATGGAAGGAAAGCTCCATGTGTACCGCCGCGAGAACAGCCGGTTCTGGCAGTGCGCCACCTATCTGAATGGTCGCAATCACCGGCAGTCGACCAAGGAGACGAACATTGCATACGCGCGCGAGTTTGCGCGCGACTGGTATCTGGACCGCGTAGCGGAGGACCGTCTTCGGCGGCGCGGGGGGCTGGTTGTTCAGGCGGGCCAACCTGCCCGTTCGGAGCCTGTTCCGAAGGCCCAGCCAGGCGAGAAGACGTTCCGCGAAGCGGCAGCGGTCTTCGAGCGCGAGTACGAGGCCATGACGCTCGGTGAGCGCAATCCGTCCTACGTGGCGGGTAAAGGCAGGGTGCTGCGCCTCTACCTCAACCCCTTCTTCGGCGACCTGCCGCTGTCCCAGGTCACCGCCGGGCGTATCCAGGAATATCGGCTGCACCGGGTCACGCCTCCTTCAGAGCCCGCTCGCGTGCGGTATGTGAAGGATGGGCGCGAGAGGGTCGGCAAGGTTCGGGCTTGGAAGAGACCAAGCCGGCAGACCTTGCACAACGAGATCGTCTGCCTTCGTCAGGTGTTGAAGACCGCCAACAGGAAGGGTTGGATCGCAGCGCTGCCGGACATGTCCAGCCCCTATCGCGCCTCAGGCAAGATCAGCCATCGGGCGTGGTTCTCGCCTCAGGAATACAAGCGGCTCTACGAGGCGACCCGCGAACGCGCCCGCAATCCAAAGAAGGAGCGATGGCGCGAGGAATGCGAGCAGTTCCACGACTATGTGCTGTTCATGGTCAACACCGGCCTTCGTCCCGACGAGGCGCAGCGCCTGCAGTTTCGCGATGTCTCGGTCGTGGTCGATGACGCGACCGGCGAGCGTATTCTGGAGATCGAGGTTCGCGGCAAACGGGGCGTCGGCTATTGCAAGAGCATGCCGGGCGCCGTCCTGCCGTTCCAGCGGGTAAAAAAGAGGAAGGGCGGTGAGCCGTCCGATCTCGTCTTCGGGCTTGTGCAGCGTGAACTGCTGAACGCGGTCCTCGACGAGCTCGATCTGAAGAAGGATCGGGAGGGTAATCCCCGCACGGCCTACAGCCTGCGCCACACCTACATCTGCCTGCGTTTGATGGAGGGGGCCGATATCTACCAGGTCGCCAAAAACTGCCGGACCAGCGTCGAGATGATCGAGAAATACTACGCGTCCCATATCGCGAACACGTTGGACGCGTCGGCCATCAATGTCCGCAAACAGAAGCCCGCCAAACGGCGGGCGGCGAGCGACGAGACGACGTAGGTCGTCAAGGCTCGCCTTGGCTCACGCTCCATACGTGGCTATAGATTCAACTCGGCCCGCGGGCGTGGCGAAACTGGTAGACGCAACGGACTTAAGCTGAGGATTGAGTGCGCCGGGGGAAATCCCGGACGTAGAACCGCTCAAAGTCGGGGAACCCTGTGAAATGGCGATCCCGAGCCAAGCCCGTCATCCGTGATGGGAAGGTGTAGAGACTAGACGGGCGGCGTCTAAGGCCTTGCGGCTATGACGAAGGGATAGTCCAGACCACGAACGCCTCTGGGCGGCGGCGAAAGTCGAAGTGGTATGAAAATCCGTCGGGCTTTGCCCATGCCGGTTCGACCCCGGCCGCCCGCACCACCGAAACTCGTCCGCCAGTAGGACGCTAGTCCGGCTTCAGCCGATCAGAGATTTGGCTGCGCCATTCCTCGCTCGAGTGGAAGATATGGACTTGAACCTGCGCTGCGATCTTTCCAGCGACTAGGTTGCAAAGCCATCGAAGGCGGCGGACGCGTTCGCGGTCGTCCTTTACGGCGAAGTCGACGTAATCCTCCGAGTTTACGCGCAACATTTCGTCGACCAGCGAACGATCCAGGACGAAGGTGTGCGCCACCTGGTTCCGGATTTTGTTGAGGCGTTCAATGCTCGGAAGGAGTAGCGGGTCCGTTACCCCCAAGCCCATGAGGTAAGCGATCTCCAGCTTGTGGGCGAAGGAGAACCGGCGCAGGTCGGCGAGGTCCACGAGCACGCTGGAGACGCAGCGGATGTAGTCCGTAATCGCGAACTCGACGATCAAGTGCGATTTCAGGATCGCGTACTCGAGGTTCGCAGAACGAGGAAACTGCTCCTTCAGAAGGCGCGTCAGTTCGACGAAAGCCTCCTCCGCTATCGCCTTTCGCTCTTCATCGGAAACTGCATGTTCGGGCGAAAACCGAACATGAGTCCCCGTCTTGTGGAAGTTGTGAGCCGTAGCGAACGTCGGGCGTTCGCGCTTGATCTGTGGCACTGGACAAGCCTTCGATTGGGAGCAGTGTTTAGACGACCGGAGCGGCGGGCGCTCGCCGCGCCTTTAGATCGGCCACGATGTGCTCGGCGACTTCGATCACGGTGGCGAAATCGCACACCATCTGCCCGTGGAGACGCATGGGACGCGCGCCCTCGCCGAATGAATGCATCATCACGGGTTCGAAGATACCTAGCCGACGTTGAGCGGCGAGCACAGCAGGCCATTCAGACCAATCCCAGCCCGGCGCGCCGACCAGCGCCTCAAGGCGCGCAAACTCGGTTGCAGCCTCATCGTCGAGCTGCTTCGGCGGAATGTAGAGCGGAATGCGGTGCGCGAGCGCGTGACGATACTCTTCCAGATATTCGAACCATGCATCCGTGCCGGCCAGATACTCCCGGGTCCTGGCCGAGAGGCTTCCGCGCAGGTCCGCATTGTCCGGCGTAAGACCGATCCGGTTGCGATGCAGCGGCTGTCCATTACGCCCGCGTACGTCCGCCTCGAGTCGCCAGAGCCAAGCCAAATTGTCCATGGCCCCAAAGATGTTGATGACGAAGGCCTGAAGGAAAGCCGTGGCGTCCAGGACCGCCTCGCGTGTCGGTTCGGCCTCCTGGGGCGGCAGGATCTCGAAAACCCGTTTCAATCCATGCTTCAGATCGGACAGGCGGCGACATACGCCATGGGTCATCATTTCCCTGGCTGGAGCGTTCTGAAGCTCCAGCCGAAAGAGAGCGGTCGTCAGGGCGGACTCGCGCTCCAGCCACTCGTCTCGCTGGTCTTGCATCTCGGCGACCTCTTCGTCGGAATAGGGCATTCGGGCTCGAAGGTTGTTGAAGAGACGATCTGGCGATCACACTATCCTGACCGACGCGACTTCTGCGATGTTTGGCAATCAATGGACATGAACGCTACTCCGCAATCCGGCCAGCGCGTGCCATTTGGCACGAGGCCGGGCCTCGCCACGGTGACCTGGTTCCACCGCAAGCCTGAGCATTCCAACCAGCACTGCCTGTATTGCGGCGAGTTCGTCGGGGTTGGATCGGTTGTCGAAAGCGACAAGGAGCATCTGATCAACCGGCGTATCGCTGCGCCGGGTCTGATGGCTGATCCCAAGGCCTTCAACTTCATCTTTCGGGCCTGCAAGCGGTGCAACCGCGAGAAGGCTGAGATCGAGGATCACATTTCGGCGGTGACGCTCCTGACCAGCCCTGGCCGCGAGGACCCCCTGATTGACGCGGTTGCGTGCGCCAAGGCGGCGGCGTCTTTCGACCGGCGACGTGGACAACCGGTTGGCCAGGTTCGGCATGAGTTCAAGGTGGCCATGGGGCCATTCACCTTCGGGATGATCGCTGGCGCCCAGGTGGAACCAGACGCTATCCGGCTGCTGGCCTTTCGGCACGTCCAGGGCATTTTCAGCCTTTGCACCAGTCTGGATCCTCGCCGCAGCGAGACTACGCGTCTGCTGTCTGGCGATCGGTTTGGTTTTTTCAGCGCCTATTCCTACCGCGACTGGGGTAACCCCAAGCTCCTGGAGATCGCACGCCGAGCTCACGGCTATGTCCGTCTCGCCGAGTTCACGACAGCTGATGGTTTCTTTCGTGCCGCCCTGCGACCCGGCCCGGAGGGAGACCCGTGGTTCTGGGCGTTGGAGTGGAACCAGAACTATAGGATCGTCGGCTGGATCGGAGACCCGTTCACGCCGCCTGCGCCCTTTCAGGACTTGCCGCCGTTGACATGGCACCGCATCAGTCCCACCGACCGCATTCGGGAGGAAGCGCCACTCCCCGAAAACGCTGAAGACCTTCTGTTCGACCCGGTCGCGAGTTGAACGCGCCTCGGTAGCCCGACCCAGTGCGCAGTCCGCCGGCGGGACGCAGAAGCCTACGGGCGTCGACCGCCGAGCCGGCTCCAGCCCTCGCCCCCCCGCGTCTTCCGCAACTCGCCTTCGATCCGATCAAGGCCTTTTTGATCCTGCAGAAGGTCGAGCAAGAAGCTGACGCCGAAGATCGTCACGGGAACGATCAGGCCTTCAGGTCCCTTCCAGGGCGCCGAAACCTCATGGCCGTCTCCGGCTCCGGCATCCATCACGATCACGGCAAAGTCCCCGGCGCTGTGTCGGACATAGGCGCGGACCGGATCGAACGCGGGGTCGAGAGCCCGCGGCAGGCCGAAGTAGAGGGCGACGGTTTCCAGACCGATCTTGTAGAGGGCCCGCCGAAGCTTGGGATCCCGACCAATATCCATGCTGAACCGCAGTGTGCCGACGCGGCCGTCCCGGCTCATCTCGACCGAATGGATTCCGGTCGCGCGTCCCGCGGGTTTAAGGGGGCGACCGTCGATAATCACGTCGTCGGGGCCTGCGTTCAGATGAAGGATCGGTCCGTTCGGGCCCTGCGCGCCGCGCAATGGCGCCCATCCTTCGATGGTGGGGCGCCGGCCCTTCTTACGTGGGATTCCTGCCATCACCGTCTGCACCTCGAACTGACGCACAAGCGCCTGATCGACGTGGCCCAGTCCGTTGTTGCAACGCTCGCAGACGCCTTCATGCAGGACGAAGCCTTCAGGGCAGCCCAAGGCCTCGGGAATGATGTGTTCAAGCGACGGCGCGTACCGTGTCGCTCCGCACCAGAGACAGGCATGAACTTGAGGCGCGCTAGGCATCCTCCATGTCTAGACCGAGTCGCGAGCCGTCCGATCCAGCGCTAAGGGCTCCGCCCTCGCGTGGGCCAGGGTGCGCGGCTTCGCCGCCGGATCGGCCGGTCTCCCCGGCCTTCCGCGCCGGCGACAAGGGCGACGCTGGGCATGATCGGAGGCTTGTGCAGGCCGGGCGATCCCCCTCCGGCCGATCCGCCCTGGCCCTTGCTACCCCGGTCTCGCCGACGGGCAGGGTTTCAGGCGCGCCTTTCGCGTGCCTGCAACCCTTGCCCAAGGAGGCAGACATGACTGCTCAATCCACCCAAGCCCGTATCCCTGCGGCGGCTGACGCCGCCGCTTGCGAGGTGACGCCCGAGCCGGTCCACGGCGCGCAGATTGTGGTTCCCCTGAACCGGTTGAAGGCGTCCCCGAGGAACGCCCGGAAGTTCAAGCACACCGAGGCGGGGATCGAGGCGCTGGCCGCGTCGATCAAGGCCAAGGGGGTGTTGCAGCCGCCCGTGGTGGAAATCGAGAGGGACGCCGAAGGCGTGGCTACGGGGAACTACCTCGTCACCATCGGGGAAGGGCGGCGCACGGCGCTGCGGCTGCTGGCCAAGCGCAAAGCGATTAAGCACACCCATCCGGTCAGGGTGACGGTCGATGCCGAGAACGACGCCCATGAAATCAGTCTGGATGAGAACATCACCCGCGAGGCCATGCACCCGGCCGACCAGTTCGAGGCTTTCAAGCGCCTCGCGGACGAATGCGGTTACGGCCCTGAGGAGATCGGCGCCCGGTTCGGGGTGACGGCGAATGTGGTGCGTCAGCGTCTGCGCCTCGGGGCGGCGGCGGCGGAACTGATGACGGCCTATCGGGACGGGGCGCTGGCGCTGGACCAATTGATGGCCTTCTGCGTCAGCGCCGATCAGGACCGCCAGCGGCAGGTGTTCGAACAGATGGGCGACTATAGGCCCGTCCACGCTATCCGACGGGCGATGACCGAGGCCAAGGTGCGGGCTGACGACCGCCGCGCGCTCTTCGTCGGCGTCGAGACCTATGAGGCCGAGGGCGGGTCGGTGTTACGCGACCTCTTCACCGAGGACGGCGGCGGCTGGCTGGAAGACCCCTCGCTTCTGGACCGGCTGGTTGATGAAAAGCTGGTCGGTCTGGCCGATGACCTGCGCCAGCGCGAGGGCTGGAAGTGGGCCGAGGCGGCGTCCGACTATGCGGAGGTCAGCGCCCTGGGCCGGGTCTATCCGGTCGAGGTCGTTCGGTCTGATGCCGAGGCGGCGCAGATCGCGGCCCTGTCGGAGGAATACGACGCCCTTGTGTCTGGGACCGATGCTGGGGACGCCCTGTCGCCCGAGGCGGACGCGCGGCTCGAGGAGATCGACAAGACCCTTCAAGCCTGTGGGCCCGATTTCGACTACTCGCCCGAAGCCAAGGCGCGGGCTGGGGTCATGGTCCTGCTTGGCCATGATGGGCTGGCCCGGTTCGAGCGGGGTCTGGTGCGGGCCGAGGATGTGGTCAGTGACCGTGCCGCCGATCCGGAGCCGCCTAAGAGCTGGACGGAAGCGGAAAGCGGGGAGGGCGAGGCGGCGTCCACTCCAGCGGACGCCGACGAAGGCTTGGCACCCCTGTCGGAACGGCTGGTGATCGATCTGACCGCCCACCGCACCATGGGGCTGCGCGACGCGGTTCAGGCCGACGCGAACATCGCCCTGACGGTCGTGATCCACGCCCTCGCCTTGCAGGTCTTCTACCCGGCGTGGGGCGTCTGGACGCCCCTGCAACTGCGCATGAGCGTGACCGGTCTGGAACGGTTGGCGCCGGGGGTCAGCGACGGCCCCGCCGGAAGGCGTGTAGCCGACCGGATGGAAGCTTGGGGCGCGCGGCTTCCTGAGGAGGCTCGAGACCTCTGGGCTGTTCTGACGCTCATGGCGCCGTCGGACCTGCTGGACCTGATGGCCTGTTGCACCGGCGTCGGCCTCTACGCCGTGCGCGATCCGCATGACCGCAAGCCGGACGCCTTGGCCCATGCCGAGACGCTGGCGACCGTCACCGGTCTGGACATGACCGCCACGTGGTCTGCGACCGCAGCGAGCTATTTCTCGCGGGTGTCGAAAGCGCGGGTGCTGGAAGCCGTGACCGAGGCGACGAGCGCTGAGGAAACCGGGCGGATCGCCGGCTTCAAGAAGGGCGATATGGCGGACGCTGCCGAACGGCTGGTCGAGGGGAAGGGATGGCTGCCGTTCGTGCTGCGCACCGTCCCGGCGGTCGATCCCGACGCCCGGGAGCCGGAAGGGGAGGAGACGTCTGCTGCGCCGGGCGGTGACGACGCCTACCGGTTCGCCGCCGAATAGGCGACGTCAGCCCTGAAAACTCGCCGCGCGCCCTTGGGGGGCGCGCGGCTTTTTTGTTTTCCTCCCCGATCGACTAAGTCCCTCCTTGCGGTCGGGACGCCCTCTATCGCTTTCGCCTTGACGGAATGAGCGCGCTGGACGTCACGACCATGTCGGCGAAGCCCCCGGAGTCCGGTACAAGAACCGCCTCGATGCGGAAGTAGGCGCGATGGATAAACTCCATTCGCGCCACATCATCCTCGACCTCGATGTTCAAGAACTCGGCGGCCATGGCGTCTACGTGCGCCAAGTGGAACGCCGCTGGCATTTCGAGCGTCCAGACCAGCGTCAGCATTCGAATGAAGAACTCGACCTGCATCGTGCCGTTCGGGCGATCCTCGGCCCGCATCAACTCGAGATCCTCGACCCCCTCGAAGTCCTCCACTGAAAATCCGGAAACCTCGGTCAGAAGTTCCGACGGGACCCCCGCAGCGACGAGGAAGTCGGCCATTTTTGCTGTCGAGAAGCGCGTGAGCGCCATCACGACGGCGAGGGCGCCTTCTTCCTCCAGTTCGGCGCCCCATTGCTCGACGAACTCACTGCGCTCGTCGCGTGTAAGAGCCCGTCGGCCCTCGCCGTCTGAGGTTTCGATAGGCGCTGATGTCGCGAACAACGCCGCTTCCTCGGTCGACAGGTTGAACGTGACCTCGCCCCAAGGATTTCGATCGACGTCGCCAGACAGTTTGGCCAGACTGGCGGCTTTCGCGCCCAACAGACTTACGGTCTCGTTTCGCGAGAGCCTAGGGATCGGGCCTTTAACGCGAAGGCGGAGCGCGTCCCAGATCAGGGTCATGTAGGACGGCCCGCCGTCTGGAGACGACGACACCACGCCGACGACTTCGCCGTCGGCGTTCACGACGGCGCCGCCGCTCATGCCGCCGATCGTTTCCATGCCCACCTCGAAGCAAGGTGACGGCATGCGCTCGCCTCTACCCATTGGGAACGCCTGGGTGACGATTCCGGATGAGATCATGGGGCTGATGTGGGCCGAGCCGCCTTGGAGATCCTGATGCCGAAATCCGATCGCCCATAGGCGGTCGCCGAGCAATGGCAGGGTGACGCGCATCGGGGCGAGAGACAGGGGCGCCGCCTCGAGCGCATCGGAGTTCAGGCTGCAGCTGATCAATGTGATGTCCGAGGATACCGTTACGTCGTGGTAGAAGGCGCTGGGGCTCGACAGCGTCGAAAACCCGATGGGAAGCCATGCCCGCGCGGCGTCTGGCAGGAAGCTGAGAAGCACGGGCGTCTCCCCGGCCGCCTCGATCTCATCGATCACATGCGTGGCGGTCAGCACCATTCCGGGAGCGACCATCACTCCGCTTCCCACGATGGTCATCCCTTCCGATCCCGTCATGCCGACGGCGACGAAGGCGTCCCCCGCCTGGTGCAACGACTCAAGCGAACCGATGCCGTCCTCGTCCGTGAAGACTGGTGTCGCCCACGACAGCTTGAGATTCGCGAGTTCAGGGTTGGCGTGCGTGATGCGGACCGAGTGGGACATGCGGGTCTCCGGCAGGGGATAAGTCAGGGCTGTCCTTACGCTATCAGGCCTGACCGATCTGTTCGTGTATTGTTCTTGCGGCGAATGAGGCTAGGATTGCCACCTTTGCCATTGTGAGGACAGCGGGAATGACGACCGGTTCGCTCTATGCGCGCATGCGGACCCACGGGACCCTCTCGGAACCGAAGGAGGACATCCCGGACGCCGTGTTCGCGCTGCCGTCGACCGTGCACTGGATGAGGGCCATGGCGATCCTCGTGACGTCGCTGGATGTCGGTTTCGGAACGGGGCGTGGCTTCTATCAACGCGTGCAGCGCAAGACTCTTCCAGAGCCGCAACTGAACTCGATCTACGAACAGCTGCTCTTCGCCTTGAATCAGCTGGCGACGCTCGACGTGCTGGCGACAGCCGCCAACAAGGCCGATGTCGCGCGAAACGGCATCGTGGCCTGGTACTACGGCGTCTATGGCGCGGCCTCGGCGATGATTGCAGCGGCAGACGGATCGTTCCCTGAGACCCACGCCGCGACCGCGCGGCAATGGGACCGTCAGTTTGTGGTTCCGGGTCTCGTTATGCCGCCGTTCGCTGACCGCATCGATCGTCTGGGCAAGGCCGATGTGGAAGAGGCGCTGCGGGGGCCTCGCGCCCGCGGCAAGCATTCGCTGACCACCCGTCCCGAGACGGTGAACGACGCTTGGGGCTGTATGGCGGAGTATCTGTCCGGAAGCGCGAGCTGGGAGCAGTGGAACCTTCAGCAGTCCGTCAAGGACGCTCCCGCCTTCCGCGCCCTCGGGGTAAGCGATTTCAAGACGAAAGCTGCAAGGGCCCTGCGCGACGAGGCCTTCAATCGCCGGGGCCTTTGCTTTCTTCACGAGGCGTTCCGTTACCGGGGGAAGGCCAACTATCGCGACGCCATCTACCTGGCCTACGGGAAGTCCGTGCCCAGGACGCTGGACGGGTTCATCGCGGATCTGCGTGTGGTGCTCGCCGCCTTCAGCGGCATGGCCGCGGCCTATTGCGCGGCGAGGGTGGGTCGCGAGGAGTGGGACTGGTTTGTCGGAGATCTCGCCGAGCGCGGGGCGATCTCGATTTCGGCCGCTGACGTGTGGAGCCGATGAAGGTTTCCGCGACGCTCCCGATTCCCAATCTCGCGACCGCCAGCGATCAAGAGATCGAAAGCCTCTTTCCCTCCTTCGACGGCCGGTGGAGCGCCCAGACGAAGGCGCTGTTGGCGCAGCACGGCGCCGAGCGGTTGGATCTGGACGACAACTGGGCCAGCGTGCCGCCGACGTGGCGTTGCGGCCCATGCGGCCGCTACAAGGCCGAGCTCGCCCGCCTATCGGAAGCCGGGGTTCTGATCTGCCGGCTGGACTGGCATCACGATCATCTTCGCGATCACGGGAAGCGGGTCTTGAAGCGCGACGGAAGTCGTCCGTCTGAACCCGAGGCCTTTCGCCGCTGGTTCGGCGCCGTCGAGGCATGCAAGGACCTCATCGAGCGCTTTCATCCGTCGTTTGTCTGCGTAGACTGCAACGCGGCGGACGGAGACGCCAAACGCAGGCTCAAAGGGATCGTCCATCCCGAGTTCAGCTTCTCTCCTGCCGAGATCGCCGCCTTCATCACCGTCCAGCCGGGCCGCTCCCACAAGGTCGATGTCGAGAAGGCCGAGGCGATATGGAAATTGGTCGAGGACGATGTTCTCGACCGGATTTCGTTTACCGACCTGCTTGCCGAGAGAGTGGCCAAAGGTCGGCATCAGCGACAGGGTCGAAAGCACTGGTCTGAGCCGCCGCTGGGCCCGTTGCTCAGGGACATGTCACGTAATCCGATCTATCCCGCGCGGATGCTGTTGCAACTGCCGGCGGACCTTTCCGCGCGCTCGCTCCAGAAGGACGGCTTCCGATCATCGCTCAAATCCAAGGTTCAACCCGTCCGCGTTCCATCGAGAGCCGAGTTCGACGCTTTCACTGCAGCCCAAGACCCGCGGTCACCCTGGGTGCGGCACGATGCAGACTGGGCGTGCCCGAGCTGCGATCGGTCTCGCTTCGAGTGCCTTCGCGCGTCCGGCAAAGGCAAGTGGACCGGCCGCCTTCACCGGCTGCACGTCTATCAGGACGAAGACGATGACGACGCCCTGCGGTGGCGAAACGGCTGGGACGAGGGTGGCCTGACGTACCGAACGCACGCCGACGTCTATCTCTGTCAGGATTGTCGTCTGGTCATCACCGACACCAACAAGGGGCTGAAGAGTCCCTCGGAGGACTGCTTGAAGATCGACGATCTTCGGGCGTTGGTCGGAGGGGCGGCTCCGCACACGCGGCCCGAGGTCGACCTTGAGGCCGCGTTGACGCTCGCGGAAGAAAATTTCGAACACGCCGAGGCCGCCCGGATCTACTGGCATCACCGGTGCACTGCGGTGGCTGTGCTTGGCCAGTACGACCACCTGACGAAGTGGCGGGGGGCCGATCGCGAAACAGCGATGTGGATCGTCCTGGAAAAGGTCGGACGCTACGATCTCGAAGGCGAGGAACTTCCCGGGATGCTGGATTTCATGCTGGCAGAGGGCGCGCGGTTTTCGGCCGAGGGCGAGGCGTTGCGGTCGGCCCAACGGGCGGGCGGGACAGGAGAGACACAATGAGCATTGATGGTCTGGTGACCTTTGTTGGTCTGGTCGTTGCGCTGTTCGCCCTGGCCACGGACGCCCGCCGAAAGGCGCTGCTGCTGCGACGCGGTGTGACGGTGACGCTGACGATCCTCTTTGGCGCGGCCGTTCTCTATCTGGAACTCTTTAGCGTGTGGGCTCCGGAATGCGGGTGGAGAGCGGAGGTCTGCCGCGTTCTGGTTCTCGACGGCGACAAGCCCTGGATCACCCCGCAACAGGCCGCCTTCGTCCTCGTGCTAGCCTGGTTGGCACTCGTGCTGCTCAACTTGCAGAGGAAAGCGCTCGGCGCACGGCATCTGCCGCGTCTTCTTGCCTTGGCGACCGCGCTTGTGGAGGAGAAGCGGTTCTCGGAGCTCAACCGTGTGACCCAACCGCATCTGGGCCTGATCGCTCATGTTGGATCGGGCGCGTTGACCGCTTCGAAGGCCCAAAAGCAGGCCGCGACGGGCCTACAGCGCCTTCTCTACCGCCGACGGGATTTCATCCAGTTCATCGCGATGGAACGACCGAAGACCGCGGTGGAGATGATGGCCGTGGAGAGTCACATTGTCTTTGAGTTCGCAGACCAGATCCTGCGAAGTCTGGCCGAACACAGCGACAGCCCGCTGTTCACCGAGGTCTACGATAACCAGAACGTCTTTATTACGGGATACGTCTTCCCAGAACATAACACTTATCTGAGCTTCCTGTTTGCGGACGCACGGCAGGCCGAGCGACTGGGAGCATGGGAACCTGTGATGGAGGCCGCGCTCGCGCACCTCGCCGAGGCGAAGGGTGGTGCCTACCAAGCCTATCTGAACGGGGCTGCCGATCGTTTCCAAGAGGAGGAGCGTTGGCGCGATCGCACCTTCGTCGCCATTCGCTTCTTAGATTTGATGGTCGACGCCGCAATGCGGCAGGGCATTGAGTGGCACATGTGGCTGTACTACACGCCTCATCTGACCAAGAGCCTGCTCGGACTCTATGTCGATCCCCGGAAGGATGAAGAGGTCTTCGACGAATGGCCGACCCGGAACGCCTATCTCCTCTATGCGATCTTCGGAGCGTTGACAGACTGGGTCGAGGCAATCGCGCATCTGCCTGCAGACTCTCCGCATCTCGTGCTGGAGTCGACAGCGGCCAGTACTGAGAACGGAAATATCCCGAAATCGGCGATAATCGCTCTAGGCGACTGCTTGAGGCAGGTGCTGATTGCCGAGGCTGTATCCGACCGGTTCAAGAACTACTTGGCCGATATCTGTTTCCGGTGCCTCGACAAGTTGCCGAGGGACGGAGATCTCGCGGGATTCCGACGCAGCATGATCGCCAGCCTGATCGCTGGCGGCCCGCTCCGAAAAAAGGATCACTTGCCACGCTTGCTTGAGGCCTTCGGCGACCTCGACCACGTCGTGCGGGCGCGGTTGGGTGATTTCGGTGAGGCACTGGAACAGGCTTTGGGCGTCTGGAAGTTCCGTCCCGGACCTCCTCCGGTAGGTCAGACCGCTCCGGACCCGTCGTAAGCCTTGGCGAGCCGCCCCGCGGTGGCTTCATCACCGAAGAAGAAGCGCTCTGCGATCCATTCCGGGGCAGGGGCGACACGGGTTGCTTCGTCAGTCATGCCCGACAATTTGCGGGCGGACCAGTAACCCTGGGCCGCCAGATCGGCCACGATCGCTTGGTGTCGAACAAGAAGGTGAGCGCTCCATCGCGGTGACTCGGCGATGACGCACAGCGTGGCGTGAGCCAGCTCATCCCAAACGATAGCCGCGGCCTCTACAGTCGACAGATCGCCCAGATCACGGTCACGGACGATCGCCATGTAGTTTGGCCGCGACGAGAGAAGACCGAGCTCCTGGTCCCACATCGCTCGAACCTGCTCCTCGGCGTAAAGCGGCCGGAAGCGATCCCGATCGTCCCGGCAGCCGGCCACGAAGTTCGCGGTCGCCACGTGGGCGCGTCGGGAAACTTCATTCAGCAACTGACCCTCGGTCGATGTCACGATCTGCTCGAAGGAGAGCTCGTCGCGCATGTGACGATTTAGGGCGTGGAGAGATCGGGCCTGGTCCTCCGGTTGGGGCGTCGTATGGGCGAGTATCTTGAACTGGCGTTTGGCGGATGCGGCCCAGAGCAGGACAGCTCGGTGCCCGGGGGACGCAGCGAAATAGGTGAGGCATAGCGAAATCAGCTTCTCGATCGCGCTCGAGAGCGGGACGCCTGACTGTCCAACACCAAGCCATGAGGGAAGCCATTTCGGCTGCACATCGGCCTCCTCGAGCGCAATCAACATCCACAGGGCGTGGGCCCAGTAATGGTCGTTGGCGTCGCGCGGCAGGTCCTTGAGGAGCCGGTGAAGGACCCTGAAGCCGCCTTTTTCGGACAGCGAAACGAGCCGATCGGAGATCGTCCGCAAGTCGCCAAGTGACATCGGTTGGAAGAGGTGGACGTCGATCAAGGTCGCCGCATCGCACTGCTGAAGGTGGGCCTTTCGGGCCGCAAGGCTGGCATCGGACGAAATGTGGGCGCGGAAGTTGTCGAGAATTGTCCCGCGCTTGGCTTGCAGCCGGTTGTCGAGGAGGCCTCGAAACTCGTCCACCCGACCCAGATTGACTTCGTGATCGAAGACCCGGTCGACCAGACGGAGGATGCGGCGCTTTTCGAGGAACCAGGCCTGCCAGGGCCCGACCACGCGTCTGAGGTTGTCGAAGTTGTCTCTCAGCGTCGGACGACGGAATCTTAGGAGCGGCTTCGCGACGTCGGTTTCCCGGTCGAATACCTCCCACAGGTCCCCGTCGGTCACGATGACAATCGCCGCATTGATCTCCGGATGGGTCGCGTAGCCCAGCGCCTGATCCAGATCGCGCTGGCTGAATCCGTCGAGGCGGGCGGCGGGGCGCTTCGCTTCAATCAGCCAGAAGTTCTGGCTCCAGATCGTCGCCGCATAGTCGATGAATCGTTTCGCATCCCGGAACTCGATGGCTTTCTCCCTATCCACCGAGAACAGCTCGCCCTTCCGATAGCCGAGGATGCGGACGATGGGATCGATCACATCGGCGCGGACCTCCGCCTCGGTCCATCCCGCCGTGGTCAGCTTCTCGATTTCGTCGAGACGGTCGTTGTCGGCCGGCGACAGGGGCGGCAAGGCCTTGCTCTGGAGCAGGGCACCGACGTCGAGGGTGGCCAGGAAGTTGTCGAGCGGGTCAGGCGTGTTCATGAACCGACGCCTACACCTGAAGGTCTCTATGTCCAGCGCTTGCTAGCTACGCCCATTTGGCGAGTTTCGACTTGCCGCAGCCGTCTTGAACGGGGAGACTCCGTCTGTGAAGAAGACCCTCGATCATTTACCGCTGCCAAAGCAGTCCGAACTGCGTCACGTCCTCGATGTGATCCGCGCCTCTTTCGAGGAAGCGATCTCGACGCGTCGTGCCGAGCGACTGAAGCACGGCAAGATCCTCAAGGTCATCCTGTACGGGTCATATGCCCGGGGCGACTGGGTCCACGACCCGGTCGGCCGATACTTCTCGGATTTCGACTTGCTGGTCATTGTCGATCATGAGGACCTGACCGACGGCGAGTTCTGGTTCGAAGCTAACAACCGGACCATGCCGGGGGAGGGCGAGATTCGCACGCCCGTCAGCATCATCGTTCACAGTCTGGACGACGTGAACGATCAGCTGGACCGGGGTCGCTACTTCTTCGCCGACATCCTGCGCGACGGCGTCATTCTCTACGACACGCCTGGTGCCAAGCTGCACAAGCCGGCGGATCTGAAGGCCAAGGCCGCACTCGCCGAGGCTGAGGGCTATTTCGAGAAATGGATGACCAGCGCTGCTGGTGCACAAGGAATTGCCAAGCATTCCACCGAGACCCACCAGCCAAACTGGGCCGCCTTTATGCTCCATCAGAGCGCGGAACACCTTTACCACTGCATTCTGTTGGTAGTGACACTCTACAGCGCAAAGGCTCACAACCTCGCCTTCCTCCGCAAGAAGGCCGAGTCCATCGACGTCCGGTTGTCGGACGCCTGGCCGCGCGAGACCAAGTTCGAGCGCCGCTGCTTCGAGCTTCTGCGCGAGGCCTACGTGAAGGCTCGCTATTCGGAGCACTACAAGATCAGCAGCGAAGAACTCGCCTGGCTGACGGAGCGGGTCGAGGTGTTGCGAGGCCTGACGGCGACCGTCTGCCAGGAACGACTGGCACAACTGCGGGTTGAGGCTGAAGATGATGTCTGAGACACCCGCCTTCTTCATACCCTTCGCTGACACGGCGGAGCAGGCCGAGACTGTCTACGCGTCCATCCGAGCCTTCATGGCGAAAGTCGCCTTTCGCCCGAATGATCGACGAATCTACCAGATCGCCTATCGTCACAACGGCAAAGACTATGTCGCCACGGTCGGAGAAGAGGGACCGGAGAACGAGCCTGTCATAGCGATACTCGAAACTTTCAACCCGGGGCCGCTCTACATGATCTGCAGCCCCAACCGCGGCGTGGTCAGGGGCGAGCCCTTTCTGGCAGGCAACGTGCAATCAGTGACGAATTTCAGCTAGAATGGCGAAGCTGGTGAGCATCACAGTTGAAGTCGACCGCGCGGTGCAGGCGTATCTTGGAGATGACCTGCAAGCTGTGACCGCGGGCTTCGAGTTGTGGGGCGACTTCTGCAGTGAGATGGGCCTGACCCCGAAGCCGGTAGAGGTCGGAGAGGGTTACGTCGAAGTGACCTATCTCGGTCTGAGCACTCGCCCAGGCGCAAGTCCGGACACAATCAAGCTCGTGACGGGCCTCTAGGGTCGGGTCGGCCGTCATTCGCCCGGAGGCGCGGGGCAACACTCTCATCGGAAGTCGCGCGTCCTAGAACAGACCCGCTCGCAGTCCGGTGGCGTTTGATCCGGCGAACACGATCTGGGTGTCCGGCGTCGCGCCTGTACGGGGACCCGGAAACCCTGGTCATCAATCCGGACGAGCGTGTCGCCCGTATCGACGCCTTCTTCCACAACTGCGGAGCCGAGGTCCGCCATGGCGGCGGTCGCGCCTACTACGCACCCGGCCCGGACCATGTGCAGATGCCGCCGTTCGAATGCTTCGAGAACGCCGATGCCTATTACAGCACGCTCGGCCACGAGATGACGCACTGGACAAGGCATCCCACACGCCTGGATCGGGACTTGGGGCGTCAGCGCTTCGGCGATCCCGGCTATGCCCGGGAAGAACTCGTCGCCGAACTGGGCGCCGCCTTCCTCTGCGCGGACCTCGGTCTGGCTCTTGAACCGCGCGAGGATCACGCCGCCTACATCGCGAGATGGCTGCAGGTCCTGAAGGACGACAAGCGGTTCATCGTCTCTGCCGCCTCGCACGCCCAGAAGGCCGTTGACCATCTGAAAGCGCGGCAACCGGTCGATTGAGGGCTGGGCGCACCGCCCGACGGGCGGTGCGCCCAGTGGATTCAGGGAGCAAGGAAGGCCGCTGCCTTCTCCTGTTCTCGTACACTTAGGACATAGTGCGCGAAGGCGGGGCAGTTGTCCGTGGAGCGATCCAGGAGCGCCGCGAGGGCGCGAAGATTGGAGGCTGCCCGATCGGGCAAGCTAGCCGGAAGAACGATGCGATGCGAGGTGGCGGCGAACGCCGCACCGTCCAGGCTGGGGCGCCCTTCAGGGCGGCGGGCGAGCGGCCGGGACCGGCCGCCGAGGGGAGGGCGGGCAGACCCGTAGGCCTGCGGGGCGAAGGGGGTGGCTGTCTAGGGCAGGATAGGCTTTGCGCTGGCAATGTCTGACGGACACCCTCTCCCATGGACCGCCTCACCCTTCGCGTTTCTCCTGATTTGATCCGCCGGTTCGACGCAGCGGCGGTGGGTCAGGGCGGACGGTCGCGATTGCTGCGACGGCTGATGGAGGGCGCGGCGCGGGCGCCCTTTCCCGAGGCTCCGGCGGTCGTGCCGGAGCCCAGGTCGGGCAAGCTGACTGTACGACTGACCGAGGTGGAGATGGCGCTGCTGCAGGCCGAGGCGGCGTCGGTCGGGCTGTCGCGGACGCAGTGGTCCGTGTCCCTGATCCGGCGTCGGCTGGAGGGGCGGGCCCAGTTCACCCCGCCCGAGGCCATGGCGCTGATCGAGTGTCGGCGCGAGCTGCGGCGCATCGGCGTCAATGTGAACCAGATCGCCCGCGCCCTGAACACGGCCGTGATGGAGGGGGCGGTTCTGGACCTGGAGGTGGCGCAGCTGGACGCCTATCGGGCCGAGTTGCGCGGCTGGGTCGAGGCGCTCGGCGAGGCCTTCAAAGGCAATCTGGCCTACTGGTCGGAGCCGGTCCGATGAGCGACTTCCGGTCGTTGTCGGGGTTCGAGGAGGCGCTGCGTCCGCCGGTCGATGTGCGACGGGCGCGGCTGACGCCGACGGTCCTGGGTCGGATGCGTGGGGCTGGTCAGGGTGACGCGGCCGCCCGGTTCGAGCGCGTCGCGCGTCGGGTCCCCGAGGTGATGGTCAAGATCACCGGGCGGACCCGGGACGGCGCCCACCTCGGCGCCCACCTGGCCTACATCAGCCGCAACGGCGCCCTGGTGCTTGAGGGACCGGACGGCGAGCGCCTGGACCGGGCCGGCGTTCGTGATCTGGCGGACGACTGGGCCGCCGAGCTGGCGATGGAGCCGCGCGGGCGGCGGGATGCGCCGGTCTCGCTGTCGGTAGTGTTGAGCATGCCTATGGGGACGGACGCAGGTCGGCTGCATGACGCTGCCCGGGCCTTCGCCGGCGAGGTGTTCGGCGATCGCTTTCCCTATGTCTTCGCCCTGCATGACGAAGGACGTCATCCTCATGTCCACCTCACCGTGCGCATGCTGGGGCGGGACGGCGAGCGGCTGAACCCCCGCAAGGCGGACCTGCAGCTGTGGCGGGAGCGTTTCGCCCATGCGCTGCGAGAGCGATCAGTGGAGGCGGAGGCGACGCCGCGTCGGGCGCGGGGCGTGACGCGCAAGCCCGAGCGGGCACCGGTGCGCAAGCTGCGGGAGCGGTTCGAGGCGGGCGGCGGTCCGGCGCCGCGGGTGCTGCGCGAGGCCGTTCAGGAAGCGGCGAAAGACGAGGGTGGGACGGAGCCGTGGAAGGCGGCGCTGCGGGCGCGGCGCGACAGGATCGTTCGAGCCCTGTCGGCGGAGGCGGTTCGGCATGGGCTGTCGGGAGACAGGGACGGGCGCCGCAAGGCCGATACGGTCGTCGACTTCGTCAAGGCCTTGCCGCCGGTGGAGACCCGGCGTGACGTCATTCGGCGCCGGCTCGATCCGTCGGAGCGCGAGCGACCGCCGCCGGACGGCGGGCGGTCGCGGTGATCAGGCGGACGGCGGCGTGAGCTCGAGCCGCAGAGCCTTGCCGATGCGATTAGCGGCCGTCTCGAACACGCCGGCCTTCTCCGCATAGATCGGCCAGTCGCGGACCTGAGCGGCGATCTCGGAGATGAGGCGTATCGCCTTGCGGCGCTTGAAACCGCAATGGGCGCCGAAGTCGACGAGGTCCTCGAGAGCGAAGTCGTCGCGCTTGCCGTTCAGGCTCATCTGGTGGGCGTTCGTCCAGTCGCCGGAAGGGTTCCAGGCGTAGGCGACGTCGAAGGCTGGAGACAGCCGCCAGGCGCCGGAACGATCCATCAGGAAGGCGATGTTCTTCACATGGTCGTCCTGGTTGCGGATGAAGATGTTGAAGACGGCGCGGCGGAACTGCTGTTCGAGGTCGACGGCGTCCAGATCGAGCAGGCGGATGGTCTCGATCGCCTGTTCGTAGCTGTAGGCGCCGGCGGCGTTGAAGTCGTAGTGGCGCAGGGCGGCCAGGGACTGCATGTGAACCTTCCTGCCGGTTGAGGTTCGGTCGAAGCGGCGGGTCATGAAATGGCTGCGGCCGCCTTCTCGGTGCAGGCGGCACTCGGACATGTCGATGCCGGCGTCACGCGCCATGAGCGAGAAGGCGTATTCGATCATGCCGAACCCTTGCGGGTCGGCCAGTTCCTTGTCGCGATTGTTGCTGACCCCGTCGAACTTCATCAGCCAGTAGCCGAAGCCGTCGTCCGCCGAGACCTGTCCGGACCGGAACTCGCCGGTATCGGGATTCCAGGCCAGAACGGCCTTGGCGCGAGCTCCGCCGGCGGAGGTGCCGACGCGCAGGATTTCTTCCAGGGTAGCCTGATCGTCCTCGCCGCCCAGGGCGCCGTGCATGTCCTTTCGCATCGACAGGACCTGGCTGGCGAGATCGACCAGTTTGGCGATGTCGAGACGACGCGAGCGGCGGGTTGTCTGGCCCTGGGTCGGATGGAACTCCAGGGCGCCCATGCCGCGCTCGCCGATATAGCAGAGGCGCTCGACGGGGTTGAAAGAGGCGGCGGTCCGATTCTGGCGCGCCAGCCATTCATTGATCAGGGCGTTGCCGTACTTGTCGGGCAGGGAGTCGGCCAGGAGGCCGGGCAGGCCCTTGAAGGCGGGCCGGGGCAGTTCCGGGAAGGCGTAGGGCGCTTCGGTCAAGGGCATGACCAGGGGCGCGACCTCGCGGGCGCTGACCGCGAACTCGGGGGTGTATTGGAAGACGCCATAGCCCTCGTCTTCGAGCCAGGTGACGGCGCCGATGTCGCGGCCCCAGAGGCGGATGGTGGCGTCCGTCATTCGTCATCTCCCCAGGTCCAGGGCTCGGCCGGCTTGGCTCCGGCGCCGGTCGCGCGTCGCCGTTCGGTCGCGGCGGCCAGCCGGACCCGGTCCACCGGCCGGACATCGACCGGCGGCGCCAGGGTCTCGATGCGGTCGCCAAGACCCAGGGCGTCCATCACCCGCAGCAGGGTGTCGAGGGAGGCGTTCTCTCCGGCTTCGAGGCGTCGCAGGGTGTTGATCCCGACGCCGGCGTCCTCGGACAACTGGCGCTGGGTCAGGTTGCGGCTCAATCTCTGCGCCGCGAGACGTTCGCCCAGCACCCGGGCGCGCCGTATGAGGTTCGTTTCCGCTTCGGCCATGTTAGAACCCTTATATGGGTGACTATGGGCGTTATAAGTACCAGTACCCCGTAAATGGGTGTTTACGTACTTTGTTGCGAAAATCCAGTTAAAACCCGTATGTGGGTGTTTATGAGGGTATATGGCGTCAATCACCCTTATATGGGGTGTTGCGCTTTAAAGCTGCTCAGTGCGCGTCCTAGCGGCTTCGATCGGTATTGCGCGGGCGTGGGCGTTCGCTGCGTTCCTGGCCGCGTCTGAGCGATACAAGTTCCGCGGCGCGGTTCAGCAGACGACGCTGCGCTTCCGGATCCGACACCAGATTGCGCACGACAACGGCGGCCATCTTCAGGCGTCGATCCAGATCCATGGCGGTGGTCGGCGCCCTGTTCAGCGCGGGGGGCGTCTCGCCGGCCGCCTGACGGTCGCGCTCGCGAGGTCGATATCCGGAGACCTCCAGCCCCTGAGCCCTGGCCTGGATCCAGACATCTCGCCGAAAGGTCTCCTCGCCCTCGACCCTAAGCCGGGTCCAGCCGCGATGACGGGCCACCTTGAGCATGTCGGCGATGGTGTCCGGGTAGGCGTGGGGCGTGCTGAGGCGTCGTCCATGATCCCGGAAGGCGGGTTCGGCCGCGCGAGGGTCGCGGAAAAAGGCTTCCGGCCGACCCTGGCGGTCGCGTTCGATCAGATAGCGGTCGAGCAGGGCGGGCGGCATGTCGCCTTTGAGGGTGGATCGTTCGGTCTTCTCGCCGCGACGCGTCCGGTCGGGACCAAGGCGATTGTCCGGCGCGGGGCCGCCGGCGGCGAGAGAGGTCGGGCTCATGGCTCACGCTCCAGGATAGGGGGCTCGGTCAGGGCCCGATCGAGCCAGGCCTCCATTTCCGCTTCCGAGGCCCCGGCGGCGGGGGGCGGACAGCCTTCGTCGGCGAAGGCGCGAATGACGGCGTCGAGCTCCATATCGGTCTCCGGCTGGGTTTGGATGGAAGACGGGGCGGTCGAGGGGGGATCGGACGCCGGGGCGGCGATCGGGTGCCCAACCGGGAGGGCCGGCGGCGGCCTGAGACGGCGCAGGAAGACCCGCTCCCGGTAGTAGCGGATCTTGCGGCCCCGGACTGGCGGCAGGCCCGCCTTGAGCACGATCAAGTCACGGTCCGAAAGCTGCATCAGCTCCTGGGGCAGCATTAGAGCGCGGCGTTGATCGGAGACGGTCAAGGTCCGGCGACCGGCGGCCAGGCCTCGTGGTCGGCTCAGGCTGCGCCCGGCGTAGGTGTAGAAGCCGAGCCGGTCGCTCAGTTCCTGGGCCACCCGCAGCTCCTTGGGGGCGAACACCACCTCCAGCCCGCAGTTGGTCAGGATCTCCTCGGTGACGTCCGGCCCGTAGAGGGCGCGCAACTGCGACGGGCTCTGGATCACCGGCAACAGACGCAGACCGTATCCGGCGACCCAGGAGAAGGCGTGGGCTAGCACTGGAGCCGGCCCCAGCCGGGCGAACTCGTCGAGCAACACCAGCACCGGCCTGCCCTCGGGGCCGGGCAGGGATCGGCTGCTCAGATCCACGAGCTGTTGGAACAGCAGGCTGTAGAGAGGGGCGACGCGGACCATGTCGGCGGGGCTGGCCCCGAGGTAGAGCGACAGGTCGCCGCGCTGAAGATCGCGCAGATCGAAGTCGGAGGCGGCGGTGGCGGCGTCGGCCAGCGGGTTGAGCCAAAGACCCATGCGGCTGGTGATCGACTGACGGATCGAGGCGAAGGTGTTGTCGCTGGAGGCGCAGAAGTCGGACAGGGCCGAGACGCAACCGGCGGGCAGAGGGCGACCCTCCTGGCGACGCGCCTTGATCAACTTCGGGAAGCGGACGCGCGGGTCGCCCTGGGTGAGCTGGCGGAAGATCTCGCCCAGGGTGAAAGGCCGTTCGGCGGTCGCCGCGACCCAGGCGCCGACCCCGATGAATCCGGTTCGGGCCGCTTCAGACCAGAAGGGATCGGATTGCGGCGGCGTCGGGAACAACATCAAGGCCATGCGCTGCAGCTCATCCAGGACGGCCAGGGCGTCGGTGCGGTCGATGTGGGCCAGAGGGTTGAAGCGCGTGGTGCGGCCGTCGCGGGCGAGCGGATCGAACAACAGAACCCTTTGTCCGGCCTCGACCCGGAAGCCGGCGGTGGCGGCGTAGTTCTCACGCTTGATGTCGAGGACCACCACTGAATTCGGCCAGCTCAGGAGGTTGGGGATCACCACCCCCACGCCCTTGCCGGTGCGCGTGGGGGCGTAGAGCATGACATGCTCCGGCCCATCAGCGATCAGGAAGTCGCCGCCGTTGCGACCCAGCAGGACGCCGGTCCTGCCGCGGAGGCCGGCGCGTTGTTGTTCGGAGACGGAGGCCCAGCGCGCATCCCCGTGCAGCGGGCGTCGGCGGGACAGGAGGATGGCCACGATCAGGATCAGGCCGCCCAGGCTGGCGATGGAGAGGCCGGCCAGGATCCAGCGACCGACCCGCGGATCGTCGCGATAGTACCAGAACCAGGCAGGGATGCGGGCTGGCTCGACCGAGGCGGAAAGCTGGCCGAGGCCGGCCAGGGCGATGACGGCGGCGAGAACGAGGAGCAGGCCGGCCGTCGCGAGCGCGCCCAGGACCAGCGCCGCCGCCCTAGCCGCCGGAGGCGCGCTTTCGAAGCGGGTCATGCCAGACCTCCGTCATCATGTAGCGGCCGTCGACCTTCTTCATCTGGACCACGACATCGACCATCAGGTGCAGTAGGCTGCGGATGTCCTCGCGGGGCAGGTCCCGGCCCCCTTCGGATTCGCGCACCAGCAGGGTGAGCTGTTCGAAGGCCAGGGCGGCCGAGTCCGCATGCACGGTGGTGATCGATCCGGGGTGACCCGAGTTGACGGTGCGCAGGAAGAAGAAGGCCGTGCCGTCGCGGAGCTCCTGCAACAGGATCCGGTCCGGCCGCATGCGCAGGGCGCTTTCCAGCAGGGCCTTGGGGCCGATCCTGGCCAGACCCTGACCATCCTTGGCGTAGAGCAGGTGGACCGCGTTACGGTGGGGGACGACCAGTTCGCGCGTGTCCTCGATGGTCAGCAACCGCTCATGGGCAGGGATAAGCTCCACCAGGCCCTTGGCGAAGGTGGTCTTTCCCGAGCCGGTGGCGCCGGAGATGAGGATGTTGCGCCGGCTTTCCACCGCCAGCCGGAAGAAACCTGGCCAGTCCCGGGCTTGCCGCAGGACAGTCAGGGCGGCGTCCGTGGGGTCGACTTCGTCGCCCGTCATGAAGGCCGCCGCAGAGAAGAGGCCTGCGGCTTCGAAGTCCTCAAGGCCCATGCGACGGGTTGAGGGCTTGCGGATGGTCAGGGAGATCATGCCGCTGGGCACGGCGGGTGGAAGAACGATCTGGCATCGCTCGTTTCCCGGCAGGACGGTGGAACAGATCGGGTGTTCGGCATCGACGTCCTGCCGGGTGAAGGCCGCCGCCGCCACGGCCAGGGTGTGCAGCCAGGCCTCGGTCAGCTCGGGGACTTCGCGCCAGCGCCATTGACCAGCCTGTTCGACCCCGACCTCTCCCGGGCGGTTGACCACTACCTCTGTGACCGTGTCCGGCTCCAGGAAGGGTCGGAGCGGCGCGAGATAGTGGTCGAGGACGGCGGTGTCCTCCATCAGCGTGGCCGAAGGCGATAGACGCCCGCGAAGTTCAGGTCCTGGGCGACGAAGATGGAGACGTCAGCGCCCTGCGCCTTGCGCAGGGTCGGCGGAATGCCGACCGAGTTCTGCAGGGCGACGGCGGCGGCGTCCGACGGGACGCGCGCCGAGGCCTGGAAGTCTCGCCCGCCGCCTGCCGCCGCATAGACCCCGTCGTCGACGATCGACAGCAGGAGCGCGCCGCCGAAACGGTCCCAGAAACGGGTGTCGATCTCGCCGTCGAAGCCCGAGCGGCCCAGGGCGTCGGTCGCGGGCGAGGCGAGGGCCACCGCCACGCCCGTCGGGGTGACGGCCCGCGTCCAGAGAACGAAAAGCCGCCGACGTCCGGCTTCGAGCCCGCCGCGATATTCGCCCAGGACCCGCGTCCCGCGCTCCATCAGCACCACGGCGCCATTGTCGGAATAGACGTCGCGGGACACCAGGCAGCTGACATAGCCCGGCGTGGAACTGTCTATGGCGGTCTGCAGGACGCAGGGCAGGCTGGTCCCGGCGACGATCAGGAGGTTGCGATCCGGGAGATGGCCGGCCTGGGTCTGGCCAATGGGGCTGAGGCGGCGGAGCGCCTCCAGGGAGGTCGGACTTTGAGCGACGTCGACGGGCCGCGGCGTCGCGTGATCGACGCCGGCGCCGGGCGAGGCTCGGCCGGAGCGGCTATAGGCTAGCAAGGGCGCACGCTGCGCGCTCTCGGCCAGGGCGCGTCTCTGATCAGCCGACGAGACGCCCGAGGGTGCGGCGGGGCTCGTCTCCCGGGACCGTTCGATCGCCGGCGCCGGAGGTCCATCTTCGCTCAGGAGCGGCGCGTTCGGATCATCCGCTGCGTGGGCAAGAAGGGCCGGCTCGGGACGGCGGGCCGGCTCGAAGGGCGCGCCCTGGCGTGCCGGTTCGTCGGCGGTCGTGGATTTCCGATCCCGGGCGTCGCCCCGGTCCCAGGTCGCGAAGAGGAAGACGCCGCAGCCAGCGGCCAGTGCGGCCAGGGTGATCATCCGGCCCTGGCGTCCGCCCAGACGTCCGGCGATAGGGGACACGCCCCGGTCCTGGCCGGTTGTCGGCCCCTCGGAATGGTCCGGCGTCGCGTGCGGGGGCGGCGGCTCGGCCTTCATGGCCGGTCTCCCGTCAGTTCGCGCTCGACGGTCGGGGAGGCCGTGCCGCCGGGCGTGGCCACGCCGCGGAGGTTCCAGGCGTCGTTGAAAATGCAGAGCACCGAGTCGCCGCGACGCAGGCGCAGGCCGCGGGCCGTCCCATGAATGACCACGAACTGGCCGCGGACGTCATAGGGTATGAGCCGCTCGCCGCCGTCCTCGCCGACCTCGAAAATGGCCGGGATGGACTGGGCGCCGGGGAAGCGCAGGACGGTGAAGCGACCGTTGTCGCTTACCTCGCTGGGCTGAAGCCGGCTGTCGCCCTGGACTGAATAGGCGAGATTGCGCGGCCCCTGGAGCGCGCCCTGCTGCAGCTCCAGGCTGACGAGGCGTTCCTCCGCCAGGTCGGCGGCCCGGGCGAGGCCGGCTGCGGCGCGGGCCTGATCGTCGTCGGGATAGAGGAAGCGGATCTGATAGGCGATTGATGTGCGGGCTCCCGGATCCCGTGCGATCAGTTCGAAGGCGTAGTGACGGGCCTGGCCCGCCCGATCCGTGACCACGAGGAGATTGGTGCCCTGGTGGCGCTCGCGCGGCTTGAGGAAGAGGACCGAGCCCTCGGCGGCGACCTCCCAGGCGACGCTGTCGCCGATGGCGGCGTGCCGGATCGTCTCCTCGGGTGAAAAGACGATCTGGGTCGCGGTGCGGAAGGCCCCGGCCACGCGATAGACCTCGCCGGGCGCATAGACGATCTCGCGCATCCGGGCGTCGGGCGTTTCCTGGCCAAGCGTCGGGCCGGCGAGGGCCAGGACGCCGAGGCTGATGGAGAGGGCGAGGGCTTTCATCGGATGACCTCCGGATCGGCGCGATAGGAGATGACCTGGAACCCCAGGGGATTGCGCAGCCGGTCCGCCTCCGTCATCGGCGCCCGGGTCCAGGTGAAGGCTATGGTGGCGATCCAGTCGCTCTCGACGACCTGTCGGGCGTGGCGGACCGTGCGGCGGAAGCGGACATTGGCGACGTCGTCATTGATGAAGCCGATGGCGCGGATGGCGACCGCGGCCTCGCCGTCGGGGCCGTAGAGGTTCTGCGGGCTCTGCGGGTTGGAGCCCCGGTAGAGGTCGGACCAGCGCGTCTGTTCACCGGGCGCGGAGAGGATGGACACCATGCGGAAGGCGTCCTCGGCGGCGGGGTCGAGGTAGCCTTCCCGGGCGCGGACATATTGGGCGAGGAAGTATTTGCTGACGGCCTCGTCGTAATGCGCCGGTCCCTGGTCGGCCGAGAGGCCCCTGATTACGTCCACCGCCCCGGTCGACTGATCGACGCGGATGACGAAGGGCTCGCTGGTCTTCAGCGGCGTCAGGGCGATCACGGCCAGGCTCGAGGCGACGGCGAGAAGCGTGGTCGCGCCGGCCGCGATCCAGGCGAAGCGCCGCGAGCGCAGGGCGGACGACAGGCGGTCCTGATCCCAGCGCCGGGCCTGGGCGAAGTAGCGCTTCAACTCATCGGACGGGACGCCGGTCATGCGCAGCCTCCTGTCTCTGCCGCTCCAGCAACCGTTGGGCTGGTTGGCGGCGTCGCCGGATCTGGCGACAGGACGGAGCCGTGGGGATTGGCGGGGCGTCTGGAGGCGCCGTCGCAGGTCGGCAGCGCCGGAGCGGGCAGGGAGGCGCAGCTCCCGAGGAGGGTGGCCCCCAGAGAGCACGTCAGGGGCAGGAGGAAGCGAAGGGACATGTCAGGCTCCGTTGGGTCGGATGGTTCCGCCGCCCCTGGGCGGCTGGCGGCTGGCTTCCTGCGGCCCGCGGGCGCCGCCCGAGCCGCCGGCTCCCAGGGTTGCGGCGTTGGCGAAATCGGCCAGGCCGGCGCTGGCGCCGCCCGCGACGCCCGCGGCTATGGCCGGGGTCTGCAGGAAGAAGATCGCGCCGAGCAGGCATAGGGCGATGAAGATGAGGCCGCCGATCATGGGGTCGGCGCCCTGGATCGAGCCCCATTGATCCCTCACCAGGGAGAGGACGAGCTGGAAGATGACGATCATCAGGGCGAACAGAACGAGGTAGTTCACCGCCTGGCTCAGCCAGCCGAAGAAGAAGCGGCGGGTGGCGTCGAACAGGGCGCAGGCGATGAAGATCGGACCCAGGGTCACGAGCAGGGCCAGGGCCAGTTTGGCGACCAGGACCACGCCGAAGCCCAGGGCCGCGGCCAGGGCGCCGATGATGAAGACCGCCGCCGCGATGACATAGGGGCCGGGGTTGAAGGCCGAGGCGTCGCGAGCGATGTCCTCGCCCAGCCAGGCCGCATAGGCGAAGAACTGGTCGAAGGCGGCGCCGACGCTCGGCGCCTCGGCCCCGCTGACCGCGCGGGTCAGGACATTGGGAAGACCCGTGAAGAGCGGCTCGGTGACGAAGCTGGAATAGGCGGTTGTCGTCGCCAGGGCGTAGATGAGGGCCAGCTTGATCGAGCGGACGGCGAAATCCATCACAGGCTCGCTGATGGCGCCGCGCAGGATGGCGAAGCCGTAGAGGACCACATAGAGGACGAGGGCGATCCTCAGAGGGCCGTCGACCTCGGCGATTACGGCGGACAGGCGGCTGCCGAGGAACTCATTCAGACGGCCGTCGATGAAGTCATAGCTCGGCTCGAAGACCCGGAACGCCATCGTCAGGGCTCCCGAATGGTCTGGGCATAGGCGGCCATCCGCGCCCGACGCCGGGTTTCAGCCAGGCCCAGGCGGGCGGCGTCGCATTCACGGTCAGTGCGACCTGCATCGCAATCCGCCACCACCCGGGCGGCGGCCTCCGGCGCACGCGCGAAGCTTTCGGCGTCTCGTGGCGGCTGCGAGCAGGCCCCGAGGGCGGCGACGGCCAGGAGGGCGGTCCGGCGGATCATTGGAAGGCCCGCTCATAGAGGGCCTGGCGCGCCGACCTTGCCGCTTCCGCCTGTTCGCGGGCGCGCTGTTCCTCCAGTCGGGCTTCCGCGGCCTGGGTCAGGGCAAGCCCCTGAAGACGGAGCTGTTCGTTCTGGATCAGGGCCTGTTCAGCCGCGAGGCGGGCCTCGAGATCCATGACGGCGCGGGCGTTGGGGGCGACGTCGAGGGCGCGGCGGAGGGTTTCCAGGCCCTCGAGCCTCTGGTCGGAGGCCTGGCTCACCGCTTCCCCGATAGCCAGATCCCGGGCTGTCCGGGCCCCCGCGCGTTCGAGGCTGTCGCGGTAATAGGCCTCTGCCGTCGGAAGGTCGCCGGAGGGCGGGGTGAAGAGGCGGGTCTCGCGGCGGATGGCGTCGGCGCGATCCGCGAGATCGCCGAGCGCCCTCAGGTCTCCGTCCGCCGCCGCCCGCAGGGCGCGAAGCTCCGGAAGGGGATTGCGGACCTCGGGCAGACCGAGGAAGCCGGCCAGGGCGTTGACGTCGGAGACGGCGTTCAGGCTGTCGAACAGGGCCTGGCCCTGTTCGACCTGGGCCTGCAGGGCCCGCAGTTGCTGCAGGGCGGTGCGGGCGTCTTCGACCAGTTTGGCATAGGCGGTCGGGTCGTGGACGATGTGCTGGGCCTGGGCCGCCGGGGCTGCGAACAGGAGGGCGGCGCTGATCAGGGCCGCGAGCGGACGGGACGTCATGAAGCTCTCCTCTGGGCATGAAAGAGGTCGCGCCATTGCGCGTAGTCGTCGCCCGTTTCGGTGCGGAGCCGGTTGAGCAGGGCCACGGTTTCGGTCCGGCCCGAGAGGACGGCGAGGGCGTCGTCCATGCCGCTGAGGTCGAGTTCGACCACCACGCTGTCGTGGCCCTGTTTGACCAGGAAGCGATGGGACTCGGGCGTCAGGACGTCCCGAACCAGATGGAACTCGGCCTCGCTCAGGCCGAAGCCGTCCACATAGTCGGCCGCCTGGGCATGGGCGTTGGGCAGGAAGATCTTGGTCGCGCACTGTTCGAGGACGGCGTGGGCGATCGGCGAGCGCAGGACGTCGGCTGGCGACTGGGTGCCGAACACCATCAAGGCGTTCTGCTTGCGCCAGGTCTTCAGGCCGTCCTGGGCCAGGTCCGTGAAGGCGGGATCGCCGAGGACCTTCCAGAACTCATCGATGTCGAGGACCAGTCGGCGCCCGTCCACCCGTTCGGCGATGCGGTGGAAGAGGTAGAGCATGGCCGGGGTTCGGGCCTCGTCATGGTCAAGCACCTGGGTGATGTCGAAGCCGACCAACGAGGCGTCCAGGCTCAGGGCGTCCTCGTCATTGTCGAGGACCCAGCCGAGCGGGCCCCCGCGCTGCCAGCGTTCGAGCCGGGCCCCGACGCCTCCGGCGTCGCCCTGGCCCAGAAGGCTTCTCAGGGCGGCGATGGAGCGCTGCCGGCGGGGAAGGGCCTCCAGCGCCGCGACGCCGTGATCGATCGCCCGCGCCTGGGCCGCCGTCAGGGTTTCGTCCGGGCGGTTGACCAGGGCCCGGACCAGGCGGACGAGGAAGGCGCGGTTATGGGGTGACGGGGGCAGGGCCTTGAAGGGCGCGAAGCCGGTCGGCTCGCCGTTGGCCAGGGCCAGATAGGTCCCCCCGCTGGCGCGCACGAAGATCTCGGCGCCCCGGTCCTTGTCGATGAAGATCTGTTGGGCGTCGAAGCGCTCCAGCTGAGCCAGCATGAAGTTCTGCACGACCGTCTTGCCGGAGCCGGACGGGCCGCAGATGAAGGTGTGGCCCAGATCGCCGACATGGAAGTTGAAGTAGAAGGGCGAGCCCGCGGTCGTTCTCAGGGCGGCGACGGCAGGCCCCCAATGGTTCCCGGCCGCCTTGCCGACCGGATGGGCGTGGAAGGGGGCGAGCGCCGCGAAGTTGCGCGAGGTGATGGCCGCCGGGCGGGTCCGTCGTGCAAAGGCACCCGGAAACTGGGACCAGAAGGCGGCCTCGAGACCGAGGTCTTCGCGCGCCACCACCAGGCCTGAATCCGCCAGAAGGGCGCGCGCCATGGACAGATGGTCCGCCAGGGCCGTCGGCGTGTCGCCATAGATAAGGACCGAGGCCTGGTGTTCGCCCATGACAAAGCGGTTGCTCGTCAGTTCGTCCAGCGCCTCCGACAGTCCGGTGATCTGGGATCCCGCCCGGTCGCGGGCCGAGACCATCTGGTTCTGCTTGCGCTCCATCACGGCCCGGGCGGAGGCCTTGGACAGGAAGGCGAAGGACTGGGTGACGACGAAGCTGAAGCGGGCGCTGAGCAGGGCGTTCCAGAGGCCCGGACGGGTTGTGGCCGGATACTCCTTGATGGCGAGTACGCCGGCGTAGCGGGCGGCGGCCACGTCCCTCAGCTCGAGGGTCTCGCGGCCGAAGATGGCCCGCGTCGTATAAAGGGCGGCGCCGAGATGACCGTAGACGATCGGAGCCGGGGAACGGCACCCGGTCAGGACCAGGCCCATGATCTCCATGGGCTCCGAGAACCAGAGGCCGTTCCGCTCATAGAGACCCAATCGGCGCGGGGCGTAGCGGTCCAGATACTGGGCGAGGTCGCGCCCCGCCTCCTCGATCCGGCGCAGGGGGATCAGGTCGGGATCCGGGTCTTCGCGGCGGGCCGCCCGCAGTCGCCGCATCAGGGCGGCCGTTCGGTTGGACGGATCGCGGCCCGGGTGCAGGACCAGGGTGACGAAGAGCTCATTGACCCACAGGGGCGTGGTGGCGGTCCGGGCGTCATAGGCTGCGCCCAGCTCGGCGGCGAAGGCGGATCGGTAGCCGGTGGAGGGCTCAAGCTCGACGCGGCGACGGATCAGGTGATGCCAGACGGCGAACTGCTCGTCGGCGAGATTGCGCCAGGCCTGGTTGAGTTTGACATGCCAGTCGTTGAGGTCGCGGGCGTCGGCCGTCTCGAAGCTCGCGCCCTCGATCCTGAAAACGAGCATGAGGGCGCCGCTGTCGAGGGCCACGACATGGTCGTTGACGTGCCGCGCATAGGGCAGGTTCGATCGGGCGTCGCCTTCACGCCCGAGGCGGTTGGTGCTGATCCCGCCCTCAGCCACGGGTCAGCTCCGCGGCGCGGTAGCGGCGGACCAGAGGAAGGGGCGAGGGCGAGCTTCCGCCCCAGAGGGCGCCGTTGCGCGCCCGACCCTTGGTGTCGACATAGACGAACAGAAGCCGGAAGGCGTTGTGGTCGGTCCGGCAGATGGCGCGAAACACCAGGTGCAGGGCGGGCGCGACGAGCAGATAGACCAGGCTGCCGCCGATCAGGAAGACGAGCCCGGAGACGATGACATTGACGCCCATAGCCTCCATGGGGACGCCCATGACCATGGCGGGGCGCGTACAGGCCAGGAACAGCGGGTCTTCAGCGAGGCGCTCTTCAGCCATGTCCGCCCCCGGACAAGAGGCGGGTCGTGGTGAGAGCGACGACAAGGCCGCAACCCAGGCCGCCCACGATCTGGGCGAAGCGCACGGGTGAGATCAGCCGTCGGCCAAGCGCCAGTCCGAGGATGGAGGCGGTTCCTGCAGCGCCGAGGGCCAGGAGGGAGGCGGCCGGGCTCATCAGGCACCGCCGGTGATCAGATTGACGATCTCGGCTGCGCCGAAAACGACGATGATGCCGAGCACGACGATGGCGGCGCGCCGGAGATCGAACAGGCCGAACATCCAGAGGATGCCGACCACCACGACCGCCAGCACTGCGAGCAGGCGAGCCGTATTGCCTGTCAGCATGTCGACCACGTTTTGCAACAGGCCCTCGACATTGGCCGAGGCGAAGGCGGGCTGAACCAGCAGGAGGCTGAAGGCGCCGGCGATGAGGGCGAGGGCGCAGAGCCGTCGCGCGCGGGCGGTGTGAGCAGTCATCTCTGACCTCCCCGTGAGTTTTCGATGGATGCGAAGACAAGGGGCTCGGCCGAACGCGCGCGCCCGAAGACATCCCAGGCGGCGACGGGCGGCTGCGGCGCGTCGGCGAATGCGGGCGGCGGAGGGATTTCAGGGCCGGCCTCGACAAGGCCCAGAGCTTCGGCGGCGGCCTCTACCCTGGCGACATAGCCGTTGCGGAAACCCCGGCCGGGATGTCCGGTATTGTATCGTGAGAAGGCGACTCTCAGGCTCTGCTGAGGCGTTTCGCCTTCCTGCGGCCGGTAGCCGGCCTGGAGAACTACGGCGGCTGCGGCGAGGTTGCGGCAGGGATCGAAGGCGGCTTCCGGGGTCAGGCCGAGCCAGTCCAGGTTGTCGCTGTTGATCTGCGCCACCCCCAGATCGAGGTTGGCGCCGCGTTGAAGGAGATCGCGCGCGATCCGGGCGGCGTCGCCGGCGTCGCGGGGGCGCCGTGCCGGCCGTGGTCCGCGATTGACGCCGATCGCCAGAGGATCGAACCGGCTTTCAGCATAGGCGACCGCGGCCAGGGTCCGGGGCGCCGCCTGGGGCGCGCAGGTCTGGGCGAGGATGAGAATGGTGGCGAGGTCCAGCAAGATCGTGCTCCCGGTTGGAGCGCTATTCAGCCGCGCCGGGCCCTGAGCATCGACCCGCTGATCCGCTGTCGCAGGTCTACGGTGGCGTCATCTCGGACGTCTGGCGCAGCGGCCGCAAAGCGGGCCACGGCCTGGATGCGCGTTCTCACGCCCAGCAGTCGGCAGGCCTCCGCGAGGTGTTCGTCGATGGTGCGTGGAGACAGGCCCAGGACCGCGCCTATCCGGGCGGAGGTCAGGCCGTCGGCGGCCAGGACCAGGCACTGACGCTGACGTTCCGTCAGGGCGCTCGCAGGGCGCGGCGGAGGGGAGAGCTGGTGCATGAGGCCAGCACATCCGGGATGCGCGCTTGCGGCCAGCCCGCAACTTCGCGGCGCGAGATTTACGGCGCCTCGTCCTCGGTCGTGGACTCGTCGTCCGCCAGGTCCGGCGGAATCAGCTTCTCGAGCCTTTGTTTCAGCCAGGCGTTGGCGGCTTCGTCGCGACGGACCGCCTGCAGAGCCAGTTCCTTGAAGGCCCGGGTCACGGTGTTGATGATGGTGCGTCCATCCAGTTCGCTGATGCCGTCCCCCATGTCCTCGTCCAGAGCATGCAGGGCCACCACGAGAATCTCCACCAGCTTGTTGTCCGCCGCCCTCAGGGCGAACTCCGGCGACCCGAAGGCCATGGCCGTGAATATGGCGTAGGGGTCGGAATCCGTGACCCGGGCGAAGCGATGGATGCGTTCGTGATGGACCTTGCCCTTGCCGGCTTCGAACAGCTCATAGGTCCGGGGTCGCATCCCCATCTTCTCGGCGACATCGGCCGTCCGCATGCGGCGGTGCATCCGGATCAGGCGAAGCGACGCCGAAAGCGTGGCGGCTTGGGATTGGCGTTTTTCCGGTCCCATGGTCCGGCTCTCTCCCCGCTGACGAGACGTTCTGATCCGGATCCCGGCGCCTCTGCGGGTTGAAAAATGGGCCAGTGCTGACTCAAATGAAAGTCGGGAAAGTAACGGGTCCTGAAAACTTGCGCCGAAGCGAAAGTATTGTGCGGTTATTGGTCGCAATGGCGTGAATATCTTTGGGGCGACGAGAGGCGGCCATGAGAATGCGCGATCCCTATCATCAGGCGCTGTCGGCTCTGGCGGGGTTCGCCGGTGAAGGGCGTTTCGGTTCGGGCATGCCCCTGGTCATCACCAGTCTGGCCCAGGAACTGGGGCTGAGCCCCACGCCGGTCAGGGAGGCGCTCGCGCGCCTCGCCGGCGAGGGCGTCATCGAGCACTGGCCCGGACGAGGCTATTTCGCTCCCAGCCTTGCGGCGACCGACGTCGTCGAGCTCTACGACTATCATCAGCGCCTTGTTCTATGGGCGGTCGATCTCCCAGCCGCGGCGTCGATCGAACGCGTCGAAAGACCGGAGGGGTCGCTCGCTGAGCGACTGGAGCAGGTCTTCGCCTGTGTGACGGCGCGGTCGGGAAACCGGGTTCTGATCCGCGCCCATCGTCTGGCCGCCACGCGCCTGCGTCCTGTCCGGCTTGTGGAGGCTGCGGCGGCCCCGCTCGAACCCGAACAGGTGGGGCGTCTTGAAGGCCTGCTTGACGCCAGTCGAGGGCTTGAGTTCAGAAGGGCTCTGGTCCGCTACCACGAAGATCGAATGTCGGCTTCGGTCAACATTGCGAACGCCATGAGGCGGTCAGGTCAAAGTATAGAGTGAATATAGCTTTCATATAGAGAGGGTCCGGCGCCCCCTGGTCGTGCCGGCGCATTCCGCGCCGGCCCAAGGAGGTACTGTCATGTTGAAGACCCTGTCCGGCCTGATCCGCCTCGGATCGGCCGCCGTCCATACCCGCGCCGAGATCGGCATCGAGAAGGCCGAGCTCAATCCCGTCTACCGTTACGACGACCTCGGCGCCCGCGCCGACATCGTACGGCTCGGCGGCGCCGAGCAGCAGACTCGAGCGGATTCCCCCGACGGTCACTTCGAACTCATCCCGGTCCAACGCTGGGAAATGAACGGCGCGACTCGCTGACACGGCCGAGGACGTCGCCCTTCAGGCGGCGTCCTCGCGACCATGGGAGATGACAATGGCGGCTGTGCTCAGACCTGACGTCCATGCTGTGGCGGTAGGCGACGCCCTGATCATTCTGGATCTGGCTGGAGACGATTACCTCTGCCTGCCGGAGGCGGCGGCGCTGGAGATGGCGAATTCACGGACGCCGCAACGCTCTCCATCCTTGGCGCGGCGGGGCTTCTTGCGACGGGGCCGGCCCCAGAGCGGCCGCCGCTGCCCCCGCGTCCGACGGCGACCGTCATCTATCAGCGCCCCAAGCGCTCTCCCACGATTGGAATGTGGCTGGGGGCGGCGACGTCGGCCTTGGCCGTCCGCGCAATCCGGAAAGGGGCGGGGGTGACCAGCTATCTCGCGCTCGTGGACGGACCGGGCGGCGACCGGACGCCAACCCATGTCGCTGAAGCGGCGCGCGCCTTCTGGCGTATGGCGCCCTGGCTGCCGATCGAGGGCGAATGTCTGGTGCGATCGGCCCTCCTGATGCGGTTTCTGAATGAACGGGGGCTGGAAGCTGACTGGGTCTTCGGGGTGCGCCTCTGGCCTTTCATGGCCCACTGCTGGGTCCAACTGGACGACCTCTGTCTGAACGACGATGTCGAACGCCTGGCGGCCTATACGCCGATCTATCGCCGATGAGACCTTCAGACAGCGGCTATATGATCATCCAGTCGCCGGGCGGAGACGCGGCGGATCGTCTTGTCCTGGAAGCCGGGCGTCGGGGTCTGGAGCAGGCAGGGTGGCGCTCTGTCTTGGCGATCGAGGATATGGAGGTCTTCGTCGGACCCGGGCGTCCGCCCAAGGTTTGTCTCGTCCACCGTCGCTGCGTCCTCATCGGAACCTATCGGCCCTACGGTCAGGCTCTTTCGGCCCTGATCGGCGGCAGCCGCGGTTCCGACGAACTCGCCCGGGCGGCCGTGACCGGCGGCTGGGGACGGTATGTGCTGGTCTGGCGTACGGACGCCGGAGACCTCGCGGTGCTGCGGGACCCCAGCGGCGCCGTCGATTGCCTGACCTGGCAGAGGGGCGGGTTAAGGTTGGCGGCCGACCAGCCTGCGCCAGAGGCGGATGTCCTGCTGCCCGCCGCCCTGGCGATCGACTGGGAATGCCTCGGCGAGATCGCCGAGCAGCCTGGTCTGGTGAGCGATCAGCCACCGTTGAAAGGTCTGACGGCGGTTGCGCCGGGGGAATATGCAATCGTGGGCCGAACCATGGCCCGGCATCCTGTCTGGCGACCGGCCGACATCTGGCGGACACGTCGCGTCGATCCTTCGCCCCTGGCGCTTCGGAGCGTGGTGGACGAGGCGGTTGCAGCGGAAGCAGATGGCCAGACGAGCTTGGTTGGCGAAATCTCGGGCGGTCTGGACTCGGCGATTGTATCGAGCAGCCTGGCTGCTGCCGGTCGGGCCGAAGGCGCCCGCTTCGTCAACTATTACGGAGATTGGGCCGAGGGCGACGAGCGCGCCTATGCCTTGGCAAGCGCCCGGATGAGCGGGCTTTACCTCGAGGTGGTTCGAAAGCCTGTTGCGCCGATCACGCCCGAGCAACTCGAACCTCTGGGGTGGGGCGTCCGTCCTGCCCTGCACGGGGTCGATACGGCTTACGACCAGGAGATGGCGGATCGGCTGCGAGCGGGGAAGGCGACAGGGCTGATGACCGGCCAGGGCGGCGATGCGGTCTTCTTCCAGGCACCGGATCCTCAGGTGGTCGTCGATCGGCGCAGGCGCAGGGGCTGGAAGGGTTTCGAACCCGCCTACTGGGCCGAGGTCGGGCGCTGGACGCGACACTCGGCCTGGACCGTGGCCGCGCTAGCCTTGGGAGGGGGACGAGCCCATCCAGCGCGCGCACGAGACCACCCCTGGCTGGAAAACTCTGAAGACCTGCCGCCCGGCAAGCGAGGCCAGATCCTCCGCCTGGCCAACTGCCAGTTGTTCTGGGGGGACTGTCAACGCGCGAGAGCCGCCGACCTTGTCCATCCCTTGCTCAGCCAACCCGTCATGGAACATGCCTTGGCCGTGCCGGCTGACCAACTTCTAGCGGGCGTACGAGATCGAGGACTGGCGCGCCTCGCCTTCGCTGATCGTCTGCCGGCCCTGATCACCGAGCGGCGGGACAAGGGCGACCTGAGCGTTTTTTACGGTCACGTTCTTCTGTCGAGCCTGCCGGCGCTGCGTCCCTTCCTGATGGAGGGGCGGCTGACGGAGCACCGACTGCTGGACCGAGATGAACTTGAGCGCGACCTTTCAGCCCATCGACTGATGTGGAGTGCCGGCGGCAACCGTCCGCTTTTGCTCGGGGTGCTCGAGTCCTGGGCCCGACATTGGAGCGACCGGATTGAGCGGCGTCGGGAGGAGGTGTGTCGCTATAGCTCTTAGGAGGGCACTCTGAAGGCCCGCTTTCCAACACTGGTTCGGTCGGCGGGTCCCGCCCGGGAGCTGATGCTGTAGCTGTCGGGCGCGCTGCGACTAGGCTTCGCCTAGAAAGTCTTGTCCGTCACGCCAATATTTGCCGCGGCTATTCGATCAGCCGTGCACCAGTGCTATCCGACCTGCATGTCTTACCTCAATCCCGAAACGGCGAAGAAGCTAGTCCCTATCGGGGAGCTTGCTCGCCAGAAGTTCAGCGCCAGCGATTGGCAGGCCATCGGATTCAGAACCGGCCTTCCGCATCGGATCACGAACGGCCGTCTTCTCCAAAGTCTCCGCTATGGCGACGACGATTACGCTGGGAACTGTATCTCGGTCATCGGCGACCTCGTCAGCGACGATCCAGCCAACCTTAAGATCATAGAAGACTATATCGACCATACTTACGGCGTCGGCGGCCCGTCGATCTCAACGGCGCCTGGCCTAGGTCAAAGCATCCGTTTCACACCGTCTGTCTTTCGTGTTCCCGATGCGCCGCAAGACCCTCGGCTGATCGCCGTGATGATGCCCTTCGGCCCAGCCTTCGACGGTGTCTATGAAGCGATTAGGCGGGCTTGCGCCAACACCGATCATTTCCACGCTCAGCGTGCCGACGACCTGTGGGATGACTCGACCGTCATCCAAGACGTGTTCAGCCTTATTTTCCGAAGTCATGCAGTGATCTGCGATTACAGCGGCAAGAATCCCAACGTCTTCTACGAAGCTGGGATCGCCCACACGCTCGGAAAGACCGTTATCCCCATAGCTCAGAGCCACGGCGACGTCCCGTCCGATGTCATTCATCATCGCTATCAGAGCTACCACCCCAATACCCAAGGGCTTGGTGATCTGGAGGCGCGGCTGACGCATCGCCTAAGCGGGCTCGTAACTCAGCGATCGCCGTGGGCGCAGCGCCCATGACCTTGCCGCTTCTGGGCCAGATGCGGTCAGCCGACGTCGCCCTGATCATGTCGAGCGCGTCCTTCACAGTATTTTGGGGTTACGCCTATCGAGTCACCCCCGATCTAAGTGGGCCCAGATTAAGCGATGAAAGAAGCCATGCAGTATGACCAGTTGCCTGTTCGCTAAAGCTCCCGACCGCATCGTGGCCGTCGCTGACGGACGCCTCTCAGTCTCAGACGAGGTTATCAGCTTCGACACCGCCAAGAAGATTATCTCCTTCACGCCGGCCTATCGGATCCCGAGGATCGAGCGCGGCTATTTCGTTCGCTACTCGAACCGGACTATCGCTGATTGGTGCATCGCCTATGCCGGCAACGTGGCGCTCGCCAGCGAAATACACCGCCTGTTTATAGATCGGGTCACCAAGGGCTTGTTCCTGACTTGGACCGACGGAGAGGCGACGCTTGAGGATTCCTTCAATGAAGGGGCGCAGTTCGGCGACTATAATTTTGAAAACAATGACTTGATTCCTTTGACGCCCGCGACATTGGCTGGTCGTCTTTACCGCATCGCCAAGACGAAGTGCGACGAGTTCGCATTGCGGCGGCGCGTGTTTCCGGACTGTGAGTTTCTGTTGTTCGGACGGGACGAAGAGACGTCCCAATGGTCGGGCTTCAAAGTATATGCAGAGGATGTGGGGTGGAGTCCCGGGTTGACCGCCAGGGTCATCCTTGAAGAAATTCCTGATGGCCGTTTGACCGCCATAGGCTCGCGGAGTGTCGCTGGGGAAGCCTATGCGGACGACATGTTGATCGCAGGGCTGGTAGGGTGGAAGGTCAATAAGTCAGCGAAGGACATGTTCGCGTTTCTTGACGACCCCATCTTTTCGGCGCCCGCCCTGGCGGCACCGGTTCATGACCCTGCCGACTGGACGCTGTTGGAGGTGCGCCGCCGCTTTGAGGATCTCGTCCAAGGCTCCGCCGACCCGGCGGTAGGCGGCGATATCCTGATCGCCACAGGGGATGAGTTGGGCAGCCTGACGCTCAATTCCGACTGATCTCGACGGTCGTCCGCCAGTTTGCCACTAGCTCATGCAATTCTGTACCGCGCTTTGATCTGTTGGATCTGCTGATCCTTGCGTCGAAGGGCGCGGATATGCCCTCGGGCTTGGCTGCGAAGATCCCTTGCATGATCGGAACCCCGGTCGAGACGTCGTGCAGAGCGAGCCAGGGAAGATATCCAGCTTAAATGGAACTCGCGACGATCAAATGCGAATTCTAGCTCATACTGTGCATGCGATGACATGAGCGACCCTGCTTTGTGAATGCGTGTTTCGGGAGATGGAGATCACACCTGCGACCTGCAAGTTGGCGATCAAGGTAGGCAGCGGAACCACCACCTAGCCCCGGCGAGCGCGCTGCGACGTACGGCTTTTGGGCCTGAAAATTTCTCGAGATTCTGCGCTGACCTTTAGGGTCCGGCGGCCGCGCAACCGTCTCTCCACAGGTCGTCAGAAGACGATGTTTCCAGTGGAGTTTTTGTGTCCGCGTCAAAGCTTGTCGTCGTCTCGCCAGTTTCCGGCGTTGTTCCAAGAAAAAGGGGGCGTCCGCCGCTACCCATCGTCACCCATCCCGTCAGCCTCTGGGAGGTCCATGACGACCCTGAACACTTCCACGCCGCGCTGGATCTCCAGATCCGCCGACACGGCGAGAACTCCCATCGATTGCATCGGGCGATCGTGGCCGCGGGCGGGCTGACGGACAGGACCACCCTCGCGGCCTGGCGGCGAGGCCTGAAGGTCCCGCAGACACCCGCGAGTCTGAAGGTCCTCGACATCATCGAGCATCGCTATCGGCTGGATGCCGGCTATCTGCGGTCGCGGCTGCAACGGCGCCGCGCGCTCTCCGGCCTGGTTCCGCCCGAGGTGCAGTATGCGGAATCCCGTCGTCTGGCCTGGCACCTGCCGGATGACTTCGACGAGAGATCGGCCGATGAGCAGGAGGAGATCCTGAATTGGGTGCGTTCGACCATCCTGTCCGGCGGCACCGCCTATCATCGCTATCATTCGACCGTGTCGAAGCATCGGTTCGCACTTCGCTTTGACGGAAGCGGTCCTGCTGAACTGGCGGCGCCCGCGCAATTGCGGGCCGAGATGGACGCTCTCCTGCGGTTCAAGTCGGCGACGCTCACGGACATCGGCTACCAGCGCTCAGGCGTCTGGGGGGCGGAGACCGCGGCGCAGCGCGAGGAGCATCTGGCGCTGCTGTTCGGCGCCCTGGCCGCCCTGCCTGACGACGAGGTCAGCGGGCTGGGCGTGCCCCGTGAGGGCCTGACCTTTGGGCTTCTCGTCCTGCCGTCGATCTGGGACTGGTATGTGCAGTGGCGCGAGCGGCGCCGGGGCTTCTTCACGGGCTGGGAAAGCGAGATGCTCCTGCTTGGCGCAGCCTTCTCGCGCAGCCAGACGGGGTGGCTCAGGCAGAGCCCATGGCTGGCGGAGCGGCTTCGTCCCATTCCTGGCGTTGTCGCTCAGGAAGAGATCGACCGGATCTGTGAGGATTGGGATGGAGCCTGCGAGCAGGTGCATCGCCATGCCTTGGCCAGGTCCAAGGAGATCGAGCGGGTCGCCAGGGTCCATCGGGATCCGTTCGAACCCATCCTGCCCATTCTGGAAGCGGCCAGTCCTGTCGGCGAGTATCGCAAGATCACGGAAGAGGTACTCCGTCGGATGCCGGAAGAAAGGCGCTATCCTCGGGCCGCGGCAGAGGCCGTTCGGTCCTTCCTGATGCTGAGGCTGGGGCTGCATCTCGGGGTCAGGCAGAAGAACCTGCGGCAACTCCTACTACGTCCGCGGGGGAGTCCGCCGACGCCGGAGCGAGAGCTTGAGAACCGGCGATGCGGCGAGTTGCGCTGGAGCGAGAGGGACGGCGGCTGGGAGGTCTTCATCCCCTGCGTGGCGTTCAAGAACTCCGGCTCGGCCTACTTCGCCAAGCGTCCGTTCCGGCTTCTACTGCCGGACCTCGGCGGACTGTATCGCTGGATCGACGCCTATGTCGGTCGTCACCGATCAGCCCTGCTTAACGGTTCCCGCGATCCCGGCACCTTCTTCGTCAAGACCGTGAAGACCTCCAGTCGCGACGCCGCCTATAACCAGCACACCTTCTACGGAGCCTGGCGCCAGGTGATTCAGCGCTACGGAATCTACAACCCGTATACGGGTAGGGGCGCAATTCCGGGCCTGCTTCCGCATGGGCCTCACAATGTGAGGGATGTCCTGGCGACCCATGTGCTGAAGCAAACGGGTTCCTATGAGCAGGCCAGCTACGCCATTCAGGATACGCCGGCCACGGTCGCGGACCATTACGGTCGCTTCCTTCCGCAGGACAAGGCGGCGCTGGCGGCCCAAGTCCTGAACCGGGTCTGGGAGGCGGCGGCCTGACGCCGTAAAGGCGAAGGCGTTCATGCGAACAGACAAGGAATGTTCCTATTTGTTCGAGGCTTGCTAGGCGTTCTCCATGGACGACGCCGTCCCTCGCAAGATCATCCATGTGGACATGGACGCCTTCTCGCCTCGGTGGAGCAGAGGGGCTACCCCGCCTGCGCGGGCGTCGCTTTAGGTCAAGCCGCTTCGCTATGCCGATCAGACACCGGTTCGCGGGACGCCGTTTTTCATTCCGCGTCGGCGGCCGAAGGCTCTGGAACGCTTGCCAGGTCCGTTGCGCACTTTGGAGACCTTCAATTGCTGCTCAGACGGCGTGTAGCCGATGGCCACGTAGGCTGTAGCAATTGACCCGAACCGGCGAGTGTAGGTCGAAGAGTGCGGCAGGTCCGGCGAGATGTTCACAAGACTCATGCTGAGCCGACCATGCCGTTTCCAAAGCATGCGCAGCATGTCCAGGAGCTCAGGGATGGAGAACTTTTCCGTTGGGCGATTCTTCTGCGCGGCGACGATCCGATCCGAATACATCGCCTGCTTGGGTGTCTGGATATAGCCGCAGGCCTTGTAGGCCTTGAGCATGCCGCCGAACGCGTCCCGGAAGGTCTCGAGGCCGTAGATGCTCTTCTCGAAAATCGCCTTCTCGGAGAGCGTGCCGCACTCGGCGGCGACGCGCTGCAGTTCTCGAATGAGGTCAGCCCGCGAGGGCTGCTCTGAGCACCATCGAATTTTCGCCTGGACCCGGTCGTAAAGGCCGGTCGAAACGATCGGCGGACAGGCGGAGCTTTTGACCCAATGCTTCGGATCGACCGACTGGCGCGGTTCACCAAGGCGTTGTCTCGTCCGCCCAAGGGAAAGCCGGCCACAGTATTTGGGATTGTTCAGGACTCCGCGGACACGACCGACCGTCCATAGACCGCCATCCTTGAAGGCTAATCCTTCTAAGTTCAGGGTCCTGGCGACAGTGGTGTAGCTCTCGCCAAGATTGAGATAACTCGCAAAGATTCGTCGGACGACCTCCACTTCGTGGATGGGGCCGAGCACAAGTCGGGTGTGGCAGCCGGGCCTCTCGAACCTCTCGCCGTCGTCGCAGACGTGAATGACTGATCCATCAGCGTCAACGATTGCACGCCGGTAACCGTAGCCACCCTGACCGCCGGTCCAGAAGTTGCGCTCGCGCAGGACCATCTTGGCTCGTGAGATGCGCTGACTGTTCTCACGACTGAACTCAGCAGCCATCGTCCGTTTGACGTGCTTGATGAGTCCCGACATGGCGGTCCCGTCATTCCTGAACGACTCGGCGCAGTACTCAACATCGACGCCCGCCTCCTGGCACATGAACTCATAGTGGGCCGCTTGATCGGGGTTCTGGAAACGTCCCCATCGACTGACGTCGTAGACAAGGATCGCACTGAAACCGGGATGGCCATCCAGCACGATCCGCAGGAGTTCCTTCAGCGCGTCCCGCTTTTCCAGGGTGACCCCGCTGATTCCGTGGTCCGTGAAGGTCTGCACGATGTGGAACCCGTGAGACTTGGCCCAGGTGGCTATAGCTCGCGCCTGGAACTCGAGCGAGACATCCTGCCTGTCCGTCGACATACGCAGGTACTGGGCGGCCGGTCGGCCAGTTTCCCCTGGTGCGTCTTCCATGAATTCTGGCGCCCTTGGCTGTAGATGCAGTCCGCGAACATCCACCTGGTGTCCGTTCACGGTCCATGGTGCTCACTTGGCGAGGAGAACGCGCGAACTCACGGGGAGTCTTTAACCGGCGTGAGGTGGGTTCGGCAGCTTTGAGAGCGCCCGACATCAAGGCGGACCGAGATATCGCGTCAGCCAGTCGAGGATGCGTGCGTGCAGGTCTCTTAGATTGCCGGGGCTGGCGTAGGTGTGGCCCTCGCCGAAATAGGTCACGAGACCTGCTTCCCGATCGCGACGGTAAAGGGCGCTGAAGAGGGTGCTCATGCGTTGGGTGTCGAGGTCGGACTCGATCAGCAGGGCAGGGGTGCGAATAGCCTCGGCCTGATAAAGGGGGCTGGCTTCGACGTAGGCTCCGGGCGAGGTGGCGAAGTCGCCGATCGACGCCTGTCCGGTTTCGCCCCACCCGACCATCTGCCCCACGGGAACGCCTTCTTCGGGCGCCACCCGGAAGAAGGGCGGTAGCTGCATAGAGAGGCTCAGGTCGGGATATCCGTTTGAGGCGATGACCGCGCTGAAGCGGTCGCTTTGGGCCACGGCGCTGAGAACGCCGTAGCCGCCGAAACTGTGACCGATGAGGGCGATCCTCCTGGGATCGACGAGGCCGAGGTCGCCGGCGGCGTCGACCGCAACCAGTATGCGGTCGGCGATCTTTGCAGCTGGGCGGTTCTCACCCGGCGCAAGTGGGAGGCTGACGATGAGGACGGCGTAGCCCGCCGCCGCGATCACGCCTGGATTGTTCTGCAACCGGGTCCCGCCGGGGAGGAGCGCCGAAGGGGCGGAGCGGGGGGCTGTCCCGGGATAGACCTCGACCACGACTGGCGGACGGGCGCCCGGGGCTGACTCAGGAGGCAGGAGAAGCCAACTCGTCAGCGGTTCACCGTTGAGCCCGGGGTGGGGCACAGGCACTACGCGCCCCCAGTCGATGTCGGGCCAGTCCTTGTTGAGCGCGACGAGAGGTTTGACGCCCTCCGCCGTCCTCAGTCGAACTTCGCTTCCGCCCTGTTGCGTTCGGCGGGTGACAAGGAAGTCGGCGTTCGGACTGGCCGCGAGGATGGTTTCGTCCTGTTCCATCGGCGTCAGACAGGCCGGGGCCGGTCGGGCGAGCCGTGACAGGCAGGCCTGATCGATCAGGGTGCGGGCTCCCATATCCCGAGGCGATGGATTCCACCGCACCGGGTTGCCCATGTCGGCAGTCTGCCCCTGGTCACGAAGCTGCCCGCGCGCCAGCAAGGCGCCGTCCGGCGCAAAGCGATAGACCCCGTCCGCGCGCTGAATGGCGGCGCGTCCACTAATGTCCACAATCCGCTCCGAGGGCTCCTTGACTGGAATGTGAGGCGATGAGGTCGAGCGAGGGCGGGCCCAGACCCGGGCGCCGTCAGCGGTTCGGGCCTGAATGATCGGCTGGTCGCCGTCCCAACTCGCCAGGGGAATAGCGACGCCGTCCCAGGTGCGTTGCACCCAGGGCGCCAGCGGACCGAGTTCGAGCGGCCTGGCGCGCCCGTTTGGGGACACCGTCCAGAATCGGCCGTCCTCGTCGAAGTCGCCGCCTAGGGGACGGCCGAAAACGATCAGGTCGTTGGAGGCGGACGACCAGGTCATCAGGTACATGGCCAGGTCCTGCTCAGGCAGGGGGTCTCTGACGGCGCCGCTCTCGAGCGCCACGAGGTTGAGGCGCCGTCGGCGGATGGGATCGCCGACCCGGACCGGGCGATCCGGTCTGGGCTGAAGATCTTCGGCGTCCTCCAGAAGGGCGGCCTGGCGGCCGTCAGGCGAGAGCCTGAGGTCGAACCATTCCCCGCGGGCCAGTCGCCGGGGCGTCCCGGTGGGAACGTCGAGAACAACCAGGGTGGAGGGCTCGGCCCGGGTCCGCGACTGCCGGGCCTGTCCGCTGGGGATGTAGACGGCGCTCGTGCCATGGCCGCTCGCAGCCGTGCGCCACAACCGTTCCACGCGTTGCTGAACCTTGAAGCCGACCCGCATGGCGACGGGCGGATCGTGACGCGGCCGGGCGATGAAGACCAGCTCGGTCGGCGAGCGCCAGGCGACCGTCTGCCCGAACTGGGACAGCTCCGGCGTGAAAGGAAGCCAGACTGTCTCGCCGGTCGCCAGGGTGAGGACGCCGAGCTGCAGGTCGTCGGCCGTCACACGGAAGACCGCCATGCGGGCGCCGTCAGGCGAGAAGGGGCCCGTCAAATGGCCGGCCTCGTGACTGGGCGCGGCAAGGCGGATCGGCGCCTGATCCTGCTCGACGCGATACAGCTCCAGGTCGGTGAGCATGGCGTTGGTCATGGTGGACAGATCATAGGATCCGGCCTGGTCATAAGGACGCTGGTGCTCGATCGCGACCCATGCGCCGTCAGGGCTGATCCGTGTCGTCCCGATGTCCTCGTGACGGAGCAGGTCGTCGATCGAGAAGGGGCGCTGTGTCTGGGCAGAAGCCGGCCAGGCGGCGGATGTCGCCAGGACAAGAGCAAGAAGAGGACGCCGCATCACCAGGCCCTCGTCAGCTGCAGAGAAACAAAGCGCCCGAGCACATTGGCGTTGGCGGCGTCATAGCCCACGCCTTCAGGGGCGTCGTAGAAGGGTGGGTCGCGATCAAACAGGTTCTGTATCGTGAGGGTGAGGCCCGTCCCTGCGAGAAGGCCGTCTTCCGGGGCGAAGCGAACCGTCAGGTCGGCGGTCGTCCAGGAGCCGATCCGCTTGCCCACCAGGTTCCGGTAAGCGTTGACGAAGTTGACGGACGGCGAGACAGACCAGGCGCCGCGCGACCAGGATCCCGAGCCCCGGCCCCGCAGGCCGACCGGGAAGTTGGGTCGATCCATCTGGGAGACCGTCGGCGAGGTCGGCGTCGGCTGGGCGTCGAAGCGCTCGAGCCAGGTGAAGTTGAGACCGAGATCGAAGTCGTTTTCGCCCTGTGAGAAACTGTAGCCGGTGTTGAGGTCGGCCCCCTGCACCTGGACCCGCGCCGTGTTGACGTAACGGGCGTCGACGATGGCCCCGTAGGACGAGGCCGGGAATTGGTCGCGCAGACCGGTGGTCGGCAGGTCGAGGATGGCCTGGATGGCGGCGAGGTCCTCGCTGTTAGCGGGGTTCAGGGTTCTGACAAAGGGCGCCAGGGCGGGATCGCTCAGGGCTGTGAGAATGCTCTCCAGGGCGGGCTGGCCGATCCGGTTCTCGAAATCGGTCCGGAAGCCGTTCACGCCGATGCGAAGGCCGGGAAGGGCGTTCGGGCGAACCTCGAAGCCTAAGGTCCAGGTGTCCGCCTCTTCGGGACGCAGGTCCGGATTGCCGCCGTAGAGGATCATGGAGAGGATCTGTTGGGAACCACGCGGAAGAATGGAGGGACTGGCGCTCGGCGCGTCATTGACCTCGCGCAGCGCCGGAGCCCGGAATGATCGGCCGTAGTTCGCCTTGAAACGGAGCGTGTCCACGGGATCCCAGACCAGGCCGATCTTGGGGCTGGTGGTCTGACCGACGTCGCCATAGTCCTCGAACCGCGCGGCCAACGAGAGCTCAAGGCGTTCGAGACCTGGGCGTCGGTTGTTGGCCCCGAAGAAGGGGATGCGGACCTCGCCAAAGGCCGCCGAAACCTGTCGGTCGGTTTCGATCGCTGTGCCGACATTCGGAGCGAGGCCGCTGGTGAAGCCGGTGGCCTGGCGCTCGAAGGTCTCGTTGCGGAAGGAAAGCCCCGCCGCGAGACGAAGCCGACCGCCGGGCATCTCCAAAAGGGAACCGCTGACCTGGAGATTGGCTGAGCCCACCTCCGTCCGGCTGTGGGTGCGGGTGTAGCCGGAGCTGATGAAGTCGAGGACGGCGGACGAGTTGACCGCGCCGTCGCCGAAGGGGTTGAGGTAGCCGTCTCGCGGCGCGCTGAACGTGGTGGCGGGATTATCGGCGATCGCGCCGAGCGCCTCGCGCAGATAGGTGGACTGCAGGGCGCCGTCGACGGCGCTGCGGCTCTCCTCGGAGGAATAGGCGAGGTAGGCGTCCATGCGCCAGTCTGCGAACAGGTCCAGCGTTCCACCGATGCTCGCGCCAAGGCTTTCGACCTCGCCGCTGATGCGCGGCGCGGGAATCTCCCCCTGGAAGGAATAGGCGATCGTGTGCGAACGGGCGCCCGTCGGTGAGACGAACCAGGGGTTGGCGTTGGTCACTGTCAGCAGGGTGCTGATGGGGAAGGAGACGGTCTCATAGTCACGCTTGCCGTAGCGGGCGTCGGCGGAAATCTCGAGGCGGTCGCCGAAGGCCTGGCGCATCAGGGCGTAGGCGCTGTGACGCGTCTGCCGCGGCAGGACGTTCACGCCGGCCCGGTGGTTCTCGAGATTGACCTGGCCCGGCAGGAAGTCGCCGGGTCGCAGCCCTGCGCCGGTTTGCCCGGGAGGAATGGCGTAGGCCGGAAGATAGCCGCCGCTCGCGGGGTCGAAGACGACGATGTTTCCCGGGTTGCTGTAGAACTGGCGACGGTCCGTGCCGCCGCGCCATCTCAGATCGGCGTCGCTGGCCAGCCGCCTCTCCGATCCGGCGAGGGCTTCGCGGTCGTAGTATTCGTAGGTGAGCAGAGCGTTGCCCGTCGTCCAGCGCCGGCCAAAGGTCTGGCCGAACTGATACTCGCCGCTGGCGCCGTCGGCGGTGTCGCCGACCCGCACCCGGGTTTCCGCGCCGTCAAAGTCGTCGCGCAGGATGATGTTGACGACGCCGCCCACGGCGTCGGCGCCATAGAGGGCGGAGGCGCCGTCGAGGAGGACATCGACCCGTTTGATCGCTGAAGTAGGTATCGTGGAAACATCGGCGAAATCGCCCTTGGCGCCGGTCCCTGCGAGACGACGTCCATTGATCAGCACCAGGGTGGCGTCGCTGCCCAGCCCGCGCAGGTTGACGCCGTTGGCGTAGGTCGAGTTGGTCCCGGACCGGTCGGCTCCGTTATTTACCGCCGCCTCATTGGCGGTCCCGCCGAAGTTCTGCGGCAGGGCGGCGAGCAGTTGGGCCACCGTGGCTCGGCCTTCCCGGTCCATCTGGTCTCGATTGATGCTGACCACGGGCGAAGGGCCGTCGCCGACGCCGCGGATCAGGCTTCCGGTGACGACGACGTCGTCCACCACGGTCAGTTGGTCATCCATCAGTTCCGCGCGCGCCGCCGGATCGAAGAGGACATAGACGTTGGGCCGGGTCCGCCGGAAGCTGAGTCCGGTATCGCGCAGAAGCGCGGCCAGACCGGCTTCGGCGCCATACTCGCCTTTCAGGCCCGGCGAAGTTCGGCCTTCCACCAGAGCCGCCGGATAGAGGATCTGGAGGCGGCTCTGTTCGATGAAGACAGTCAGGGTTCGGGCGAGGGGACCGGCGGGCGTATCATAGCGTCGCACAGCCTCCGCGCCCTGGGCCCAGGCGGGCGCAGCGCATGCGATGAGCGCCGTTGAAAGTGCTGTCGTCCCCAAACCGATACGCATGATCGTCCCCGATTGCTCCTCCCGCATGGTGCGGGACGGGCAGAGACGCCGGGAAGGCGCGGACCCCCTAAGTCCGCCGACTGATTATTTCGTCACGACTTCGGCGCCTCGAGAATTATAGCGCCGTCGGCGCGTCTTACGGCCGTCACGCCATAGAGGTCCGACAGGGCCGCGATGAAGGCTTCCGTGTCGCCCGCGTCAAAGGCTCCGCTGACCGGAATGTGCGCGATGCCGGCGTCCTTCAATTCGATCCGGCTGTCGCTGTAGCGGCTGACTTCGGCGACGGCTTCACGGATGGGCGTCGCGGCGAAGGTGAGGCGTCCGGTGGTCCAGCTGGTTTCTCGCGAGGCGTCGACCGTGCGGACCTCGGGGCGGCGCTGGGCGGTGACCACCTGCTGACCCGGCGCCAGAGACCAGCTCGGCTTCGGCGTATCGAAAGTCCCCACGTCGACCCGTCCTTCGATCAGGGTGACGCGTGCGCCCTGGCCTAGTTTGCGGACGTCGAACCGCGTGCCGACGGCGGTGACGATCGTGTCGCCGGCGGTGACGACGAAGGGCCTGCCAGGATCCCCTTCGACGTCGAAGAAGGCCTGGCCGGAAACCAGGGTCACGGATCTGCGGTCGGCGCGCAGGCGAACATCCACGCGGCTGTTGGTGTCGAGAATGACCTTCGATCCGTCCGCCAGGCGAAGGGTGTGCTGCTCGCCGACGGCGGTAGCGTAGCTCTGTGGCCGGTTCATCGCCCAGGTTCCAGCCAGACCCAGGGCGGCGAGCGCCACGGCGCCGGTCGTGAGCGGCTTCCAAAGGCGCGACACCATATGGCGCGCCCGCACCTGGGGCGGCGCCTGGCCGAGGGCTTCGGCCGTGAGGGCGGCGATGTCGGGATCGTCAGCCAGCGCGCGGCTTGCATTCCAGGCCTTGTCCACCCGCTCATAGGCGCGGGCGTTGGCGGGGTCCTTGCGCCAGACGAAGAAGTCCTGGATGTCCGCCGTGGACACCCGCTTCTGGCCAAGTCGGGCGAACCAGGCCGCAGCTTCCCGCCGCCGAACGTCCCCTTCGTTATCGACCACCATCCTGCCTACCCGTCCAACTGCTCGACGCAGTGCTGCAACGCCTTCGACATGCGCCACTCGACCGCCTTCACGCTCAGCCCGCGAGCGGCGGCGATCTCAGGATAGCTCATACCGGCAAAACGGCTCAGGACGAAAACTTCACGGTAGAGAGGCGGCATGGTGAGCACGACCTGCTTCATCATCAGGACCTCGACCTGGCTGGCCGCTTCGCTGAGGTCGAGGCTCTCGGTAATCTGTTCGGATGGACCTCGCCTCTTGCGGCGGCGGCTTTCGTCGCGAACCACGTTCATGGCGATCCGCAACAGAAAGGCGCGGGGGTGTCGGATCTGACCCGCCGAATAGGGGGCGGCCCGCAGGTAGGTCTCCTGGACCACGTCCGCGGCCTGTTCTGGATCAACGTGCGCCCGCAGCCGGCCGTTGAGCCACCGCGAATACTGACGGTAGAGGGCGTTCAGGCCCTCCATCGCATCGGATTTCAACTCTTTGACGTCGCTCACGTCGATCTCCCGCCTCCAGGGCGGACCGGGAATCCCGTACACTGAGTCAGCCGCAGTCATTCGGGCGCAAGGCCTTCGCCCTGCGCCGCGCACGACGACAGCCACGCGCTTTCCGCGTTTCTGAACTTGAGTCCGTAAAGGGGATTCCAAGCCCCTGCCGACGCTGAGGCCGACGGCCCAGCATGAATCAAACCGAATCGGGACGCAAGGCGAGGGGTCGGGCGTTGGAATCCTCGCGGAACGAGACCCGCTATTTGCCAACGGAGCGCCGCCTTGCCCGCAAGGGCCCCCGGCTCAAGCTCCGCGCCTGTTTCGCGGCGCCCGACCCGCCAGTCCTAGGCTGACGTCGGCCCCGGTTCAACTGGTGACACGTTGCTGTGGTCCGCACGGAAGTTGCGGTCTGAGCGCAACTTTAAGGGGTAGAGAATCGGCCTTATCGACGTGTACGGACGATGGCAGCAGCTTGTGGAGGGAGGAATGAACGCCAACCTGAACAGCCTTGGCGGATGGGTCGCCAAACCCGAATTGAGTCCGCGTGAGCTGGAGTGTCTAGGCTGGGTCAGTCAGGGCAAGAGTTCGACGGATATAGGAACCATCCTGGGATTGTCCGCCCGCACGATCGACAGCTACCTCGAGAAGGCAGCCTCAAAATTAGGGGTTCGCACACGCATCGAGGCGGTCGCGATAGGCGTGAGGCGGGGGCTTATAGAGGTCGATTGAGGGAAGGGGGCGGGCCAGGAACTTCTTTACGGAAGCCCGGGGTTTCGGTCCTTGTCGCTGCCGACGCCTGAGCGTCCCCCGGCTCAAGACAAGGACATATCCGTTCCGGAACCCGCCTGGGTCACCTTAACCCATAGTCTTTTTGGTGTGCGAGTCTCTCGCCAAGGTTGATAGGAACGCGTTGTCTTTTGCCTTAACGGCGGCGTGGCTCGGTTTTCGCTCTCAAGGCGCGCTGAATTACACCCATGAATGACCGAGTTTGACTCGTTGCGGCGGTGGGAATGTCCGGTCTAAGCGCGAAGATCTAGCGTCGCCGCCCGACGCCGAGCGCGGCCTGAATCTTGCCGCTGCAGCCGAGCGGCGCTAAGGCAACAACCCTATTCGCATCCCAATGCGCGGCTCATCGCTACGACCGAATCTGACGCGAATGATGCCCATACCCAACGAGTCAGCCGTTTGGCTTCACATTCAAGCCGGTGATTTCCGCATCGGCTCCAATCGCAGATTGTAGCCTGCTTGCGTTTGTGGTCAGTCGAACCGACACGCACGCGTGCGATTCATTAATCGAGGGTGGGCTCCCATGCCAAACTTTGTGTCGCTGTTCACGGGCGGCGGTGGTCTTGATTTGGGCCTAGAGCGCGCAGGGTGGTGTGGGCTGTTCGCGACAGACTGGGATGCCAATGCCGTCGCAAGTCTGAAGGCCAATCAGGGACGGAAGATCGCCCCCCAACGAAAGGCCTTCAACGACGCCGTGGTTGAACAGGCGGACATTCGTGCGCTCTCGGGTCGCCACATCCTTGAGCGTATTGGGCGCAGCGCCGGTACAATTGAACTATTAGCTGGGGGACCTCCCTGCCAGTCTTGGAGCAGCGCGGGCCATCAGCTCGGCTTCGATGATCCGCGGGGGAAGCTTGTCAGCGACTATCTGAGGATTGCCTCGGACTTGGACGCTCGGTGGCTGCTTTTCGAAAACGTTCGCGGCCTGCTGACCGCGAGGGGCCGGGATGGGCAGCCTGGAAGCGCTCTGACGGAAGTGCGCGAAGAACTGCTGCGTAGAGGCTGGCAAACCCGCGTGGAACTTCTCAATGCTGCAGATTACGGCGTCCCACAGCGCCGCGTGCGCCTTATTCTCGTGGGTTTCCGAGCCGGCGATGCGCCGGTGTTGCCGCAACCGACGCATAGCAACAAACACGCTCTGGACGGGCTGCTGCCGTGGGTCGCATTGGCCGACGGGTTGTCATCGCTATCGCCCCTGGCACCTGATGAGATCATCCGTCCGACGGGCAAACTGGCTGAGCAGCTGGAACACATCCCGCCAGGCTCGGGCGTGAAGAGCCCCGGCAAGGTGGAAACGACACGCCCCGGAGGTCATTGGGGTTACAAGCAGGGCGCCTTCGTCACGGATCCCAGCCTGCCGGCGCGAACCGTCACGGCAAGCGCCCAGCAGGATTGGATACGAGACCCGCGCCTTGGCCTTCGCCGACTGGCACCTCGCGAGTGTGCCGCGTTGCAGACTTTCCCGCAGGATTGGGTATTCGACGGCAAGCGCGCCGATCACTATCGATTGATCGGAAACGCCGTTCCTCCCGTCTTGGCGGAAACTATCGGCGCCAGCCTCCTGGCTCATATTGAAGGCAGCGCCACGCTCGGTAAAACGGCCTGGACGGCACTCCAGCCCTTACCGACCCGTTTATCGTCGGCGATTGCCTACACCCGGCGCGAGGAGCTTCGGAACGGGCACTCGCGACGCAGCGCCGGCGTTCGGCAGTCCAAAATCCCGGCCGCCGGAGGCTGAGTTGGGGGATCAGGGAGGGAGTGATGCGGAGTATCACGAGGAACAGTGTCGTATCGCTGCCGAGGTCTATGTTCGAGGGCTGAACCCCTTGAGCGGCCGTCTCGACTGGGACAGCGCCAATATCGTCGCCCGCAAGCATGTGCTGTCCACCCTGCGAGAGACGGCCTATTTGACGTCGCTAGAGGCGGCGCTTGTCCAGAGCGGTCGGCACATGACTGTGTTGCGGCACCTGCTGGCTCCGCCGATGAGCCAGGACCAGTTCTCGCTCCTCTGTCCGCGCTACGTAAAGTCTGTGGAGAAGACTGGGAGGGGGATGAGCCCGGCGGTAGCCGGAGACGTGGCCGCCTGTATCCTTGAGTGGCGGAACCGTCGGATCACCCGATGGATCGATGCCCAGCGCCAGCCGAGGCGGGTGGAGCTGGAAGCGCTTATCCGATCGACGGCGCCTTTGCTTAGTCAACAGTTTGTCCAGACCCTGCGACGCAACCGCCTGTCAGCTAAGCAGGAGCTTGAGATCACCACCCTTCTGCGACGCAAGGGGTGGACCGCCAAACACGGCCAACTCGTCTCAACGCTCTCGGATGTACCGGCTCGGCACTTTCTTCATAAGACTCGGTTCGCGACCAAAACGCTTCCCCAAGAGGTAGACATCGCGTGCGGATTGGGGGGGACTGTGGTTCTGGCGATGGAGTGCAAGGTCACGAACGACGTGACCAATTCGATCAAGCGGATCAATGACATATTGAAAAAGGCTACGGCGTGGCAGGGGCATTGGGGCTCGTTTGTGCAGACGGCGGCCCTGCTTCAGGGCGTCGTCGGCTATAAGGACGTGTCACGGCTTTTGGCCGCAAACGTGCATGTGTTCTGGTCTCATGATCTTGAGCGTTTTGAGCGCTGGATCGACGCCCATTTGACGGAGGCTATGCCGTTGACCAAGGCACCCCAGACGTGAAGCCCGCAGACGAGACGGCCGAAAAGGCCTGGTTGGCGAACTTTCGAGCGAGTATCGCCCGAGATCTGTATACGCCGGCAGACATTATCTCGGCTTCGCGCATCGAGACCTCGCTGCAAGCTTTTGAGCCCGGCGTCTCGCGGCTTGAAGCCAGTTTGACGACGCTGCCGCTGACGCAACCCATTCTTTCTGGCCTGCTCACTGACAACCCAGCCCTGTACAGCGCCCTGGCCCGCATTTTGGCGATACCGGCCGGCATTGACCTCCAGGATGGTCGACGACTTCCAGATCCGCGTACCGGCCTCTCGGCGGATCAGGTAGACGACGTCGCGGCCGTATTGATCGACTTGGGGATCGACACCTTGCTCTGCGGGCCTGGCCAAGCGCGCGCCATGCTCAGGGCCGCCCTGATACGGGAAGACGCCGATCGTCGACGCAAGCGGGTGGATGATAAGCTCAGCAAGGCGTTCGCCAAGATCGTCCTTGAATCGGTGGAAGGCGCAAATTTGGAGCCGGATCACCGGTTCACCCTGTCATCGCCATCGACGTTGCCGCCGGCTCTGCGGCGCAGCGTGAACGAACTGATCGCCGTGAACGGATCGCCGCGCATCGCCATCGCCTACACCTTCCAAGCTTATTCCGGCGGTCGCCAGCAACGTGACATCTCCACAGTCTATCCAAACGCCAGCAATCTGCTCGAGAAGGCGGGTATCGATCTCGTCCTCATTGCCGATGGGCAGGGCGTACGCACGATTTCTGAGCGGATCCTGCGAGATGTTTATCGCCACATCCCCGTTGTCTTGACGCTCGCCCAAGCCCAATCGGGCGGCCTCACTCAGGCTCTGATTGACCTGAAAGCGCCACCGCCGCCCAAGACGATCGGCTCGGAGGCGCTGGAGCGCATCATTTCGGATGCGCTTGGCTCCGCCGGCGAGATCCAAGCGGCCGAGCTTCCCGTCCCGACGGCTGAAGCGCGTCTCGCCTTGGCCGCATATGCTGCCCGCCGCCCCGACCAAGCGCTGGCTCTCGGAACGTCTTCAGACAGCCTTGCTTGGCGGCGCTTGGACGATGTTCGCAGAGCTCGCCGACTTCAGACGGTATACGACCCAGCCGCAGCGCTCGAACTCCTCGGCAAACTCATTGACCAAGGGTTGCATTGGGATTCGAGAACGCCAGTCGAGGCCATGGCACGGATACAGCTTCCGTATCAGTTCCAGAGCGGTCAGACCCTCGCTTACGCCACGCATAGCTCCGCCTCCGTCCCTCTCCTTCGAGAGGCCGCGAAGCGCTCCCTTCAGCGGGTCCAGCAGGCCCGGATGTGTCTGCTTCTCGTGCCTGGGACGCTGGCCCGCGAGCTGCAAGACGAGCTGCTCAGGACCCAGACCTATCTCGCCGCCTCAGTCGTCGTCATCGACGCCAAGCTTCTCACCGATATGGCGCAAGGTTTGTCGCCGACGGAGGCGCTCAAGAGGGCGATACTAGAACAGACCGATCTGACCAAGATCAGTCCGTTCGTCCTGCGCGGAGCAACGCCGGCCCGCGTTTTCCGCGGGCGGCAACAGGAAGAGGCCGATCTCGTTGGGACGATCCGAAGCAACAGCGTGGCGCTGCTCGGCGGTCGACGGATCGGCAAGACCTCACTGATGAAACATGTGATTTCTCAGCTGAACGAGACGGACATCCAGCCCTATTTCGCGGACTGCCAGGTCGTTCAGACCTGGTCTGATTTTGGCGCTCTTGCCCGGCGCGAATGGCGCGTGGACCTACCCGATGCCTTTTTGCCGGAAAATTTAAACGACCTGGTCGAGCAGCTCTCCGACAGTGGTCGCCAGCATGTCGTGATCTTCCTAGATGAAATCGACCACCTGCTCGATTGGGACGCAAATCACGATCAGGACAAGGTCAAGGAAGCCTTCTTCAGGCAGTGCCGCGCGATTTCTCAAACGGCGAAGGCCCAGTTCGTCTTCTCAGGCGAACGCCGGATCGCTCAAAAATTCTGGGACGCCTCGTCGCCCCATTGGAATTTCTGCCGGCCGATCATGCTTCGTCAGCTGACCCGAATCGCTGCCGGGTCGCTCCTGTCGGAGCCGATCGAAGGATTGGGCGTGGCCCTTCAGGGCAAGCAGGAGTTGTTGGACCTTTCCTGGCAGGTCACGAACGGTCATCCTGAGCTGATCCAATACTTGGGAGATCAGCTCGTCGGCATCGTCAATGACAGGTCAAGAGATCGTATCCAGATCACGGCGGAGGATGTGCGCGAAGTCGCTAATACGACCTCATATATCAACCAATATCTGACGACCTACTGGGGGCAGTCGTCCGAGTTCGAGAAGCTGGTTTCCCTACTGATTGTCGGCGGCTTCTCCACGAGTAGCGACATCGCGGCGGCGCTCCATGCCGGCGGCGTCAAGGCCTCGGATGAAGACCTTCGTCGCGCGGTGAAGATGATCGAACTTTACGGTATCATTGACGACGGGCCGGCGGCGGAAATAGGTCTGCGCGCGGATTGGTTCGTCACTGCGCTTCAGTCCTATGGGACCGTCGAAGACCAGATCGCGCGCGCTATGGAGGGACTGGCGTGAGTGACGCGATCCTAGGCGGCCCGGTGCCGCTCCAGTCCAATTTGTACATGCCGCGAACTTTCGCTGACCAGGTCATGCGTGCCGTGTCCCGTCGCGAGTGGGTGCTCGTCTTGGGACCCCGTCAACACGGCAAGACTTCAGCCATCTTTCGATTTAAGCGGGACCTTAGGGAGTCCGGCTTCGAGTGCGGCAGCGTCGATCTGCAGCGTGCGCCTGTCCTGGCTACCTTCGAATCCTTCTTAGAGTGGTTTGCTCGTCAGCTTGCGCGGTCCCTTGGGCGAGACATCCAGCCGCCCGCAGCCGCGGATCGCGGACAAGTCGTGGAATGGCTTAGAGGGGTCGTCCCGCCTGATGCGCCAACGGTCATCTTGATCGATGAAGCGTCAGCGATCAAAGACGACGTCTGGCGCAATTCTTTCTATGGCCAACTGCGGAGCCTGAAAAATGCGGTCGCAGAGGCAGACGAGAATTCGTTTGAGACGCGACTTGTCTTCGTCTTCGCGGGCACGTTTGATCCTGTGGCTATCCTCCACCGCGACAACTCCCCCTTCAATATTGTACAAAACATCGATACCGACGACCTCTCTGAGGAGAGCGCGCGCATCATGGCGACGGCGATTTGGGGTGGGGCGGATGATGACGCAGTGGCGGCGATCTATGCCGGCGTCGGGGGGCAGCCGTTCCTGCTACAGCTCCTGTTCGATGCGGTCGCCGCTTGCTCTCCTGTGGACCGCAGAGCCGCGGTAGATGTGGAGCTGAACAGTCTGCGCGATCGCGGTCATGATCATCTGCGAGCCATTTTTCGGTTTGTGATTTCGGATCCCGAGCTCATGGACGTCGTCGGCCGCGTAGTTGCGGATGGTTTTGCACCCTTTCGAGCCGCGAACTCCAAGGATAAATTCCTAGAGGTTCTCGGGGTGATGAGGCTGGATGGTGCCCGGCTGACATTCAGAAACGCCCTCTACGCGCATAGTGCCAAAAACCTGATCCAGTTGGGCTCGCCAGCTGAGGCCGAGGCAGGCGAGGCGGCCGTCTTCGACTATACGGAAGAGAGCTTTGATTTCGTCGTCGATCCTCAACTCCGCGAGATCGCCTTCGCGGCTCAGAAAGGTGCCGTAGCATGTCACCGCGGGCAGTCTTACAGGTTGGCCCTTGCCGGTTTCGGCGTCGCCTTGGAGGCGGTTCTGATCGACTGGCTGACCGAGAAAGGGGTGGCGCAGTATGAATTGGCGCGAACCTCCGCCGTCGATCGGGCGACGAGAACCGGAGACAGTTGGCGACTCGTTGCAAGGGAGGGCCGAGACCCGCCGGCCGAGTGGCGGCTGATTACCCTCTGCAGGGTCGCGCGAGAAGTCCCAGGCGTCGCCGGGCAGATCGAAATCCCCGAGGTCATTCGAGACCTGCGGAACTGCATCCATCCTGCGGTGATGCGTCAGCGATACCGTCCTGAGGGCCAGCTCGCTCCTGAGGCGAATATGTCGGCGGCCGCGCTGGCCGCCGTAATTCGGGATATCAAGCCGCCCAATCCGTAGAGCTTACGCAAACGCGTGCATGGCTCTCAAGGGGCAGAAAACTCGCCACTGCCGGTGCTCAACGTCCGTCTCGGGGCTGCCGCGAAAATCTACTTCTGGCGGATACCGTTGAAAAAGTTCGGCGACCGCTGAAACGGCGTAAACTACTGGCGGGTCCCCAAACTCCGCCCCAATGAAATTAATCCCTTAGTTTTCCGCGACGGCGCCAAATCGAGCCGAAAAGGCCGATCACGGCAGGCTCGCGGACTTTTTCAACAGTATCGGCGCTCAACGGACGTTCGTCGCGGTGGCGTTCACGTTACACAAATGAACGCCTTGAACAGAAAGCGGGAACGGGCCGCGCGTTTCAGCAAGGCAGTCCGGCGGATCCACTATGCTCTGGTTGGCGACGGGTTGTTGCTGGGTCGCGATATGGTGCTGGAGGAGGCCCACGCGGTCTCCCTTACACAAACTCTTACGCAGTTCCGCGGGATGTGTTAGATTTTCGTTAGGTATCAACCATTTGATGCTGGTGTGTGTGACTTAAAATCTGCCGACTTCGGTCTTGCGGGTTCGACCCCCGCCGCTCGCACCACGTCTTGAATGGCCGCTCCTGATGTCAGGAGCGGCCATGTTCTTGATGGGGACGTCTCACTCTTCGGCGCTGATCGCCGGGCCGTAGAAGAGGGCGTTGAACAAAAGGCGGACCGAGGACCGGGCCTGGGCGCGGTTGACGACGTCGGGGCCCAGAACAATCAGGCGGCCGTCGCCGTGCGGCAGGTCCAGGACAGCATCGGCGCCCGACAGCTTCTGCGGACCAATGGCCCAGCCGCTGGAGACTGAAACCTGTTCCGGATAGCGGGCGATGGGCGCGCCTTCGCCGGCATGGCGGAAGCCGGCGTTGCGGTTGAAGAAGACGTCCATCTGCGCGGGCGCGCCGAAGGCCAGGGGCTGACGGTTGTCGACCTCGGTCTTCAGGATGGCGCCGGGGATGAAGAAGTCGGTCGAGGCCAGGGGCTTGCCGTCCTCGGTCCGCAGCACGTCCTCGACCTGGGCGCCCATGGCGGCGGCCAGTCGGTGAGCAGAGCCGATGGTGACCACGCTGCCGCCGCCGCGCACGAAGGCGTCGATCTGGGGCACGGTCTTGTCGGCGGTGATATTGCCCAGCCAGCTGCGATACTCGGCGGGGATGGTCTCGGGCTCGGGCTGGTCGCGCTGGGCGGTCGCAGACAGGTCCGCCGGGATCATGTCCGAGGCGAAGACCAGGACATCGAAGTCCTTGGCCAGATCGCCCGCGTCCAGACGCTGCGGATAGACCACCTCGAACGGATACTCGAACTGCTCCAGCATGAAGCGGGTCCAGCCCGAGGCCATCGAGCCGCCGTAGCGGTCGACCAGGCCGACGCGCACCGGCTTCAGCGCGATCCTGTCGCCGCCGGGGGCGCGGGCGGCGGCGTGGGCGTTCAGGCCCAGATCGCGCACGGCGGCCTCGACGATGGGACGCGCCGCGTCGCTGGCCGGGATCCACAGGGCGCCGGGGGCCAGGGTGGCGCGGCCCGCGCGGGTCTCGCCTTCCTGCCAGAAGACCGGCACGCCCGCCTTCAACAGACGGTTGGACAGGATGTAGCCGTTGACCGGCGCGTGGTCGATCAGCCAGCCGGCGCGGCCCGAACCGTCGATCTTGCCGGGCGGCGGGGCCATGACGTCGGCGACGCGCTCGGTCGGAGCCTCGAAGCCGTCGAGGATGCGGTCGAACTTCACGCCCATCTGCAGCGCCAGGGTGTAGCCGGTGGCGTCGTAGGGCAGGGCGGGCGGGCCGCCCGGATATGCAGGTCGTGGGGGTGATCCTGCGGCTCGAACATGTCCAGGACGTGCGGGCGATAGGCCTGGGCCGTCTTCACCACATAGGAGCCGGCCGGATAGGTCGTGCCGCCGACGGTGAAGGCGCGCGTGGCGCGATCCACGTCCACGCCCGTCTTGATCAGGCTGTTGAGGAAGGCGACGGCGTTGGGCAGGTCGGCCTGATCCGCCGGGATGACATAGCCGCGCGGATCGCGGCGGGCCGGATCGCGCAGCACCTTGTCATAGAGGGCCGGATCGACGCCGCGACGGCCGTTGGCGTTCTCGCCCGCCGCCTCGACCAGGGCCTCGACGCCGGTCGGCGTGATGCGCCAGGTGTCGGTGTTGCCCTTGTCGATGGCGTTCTGGCCCATGCGCCAGATGTTGAACAGCAGCCGGTCCTTGTTGCGCGAGGCGTAGTTCAGCACGGCGCGGTTGATCGACTGCGAGTACTCGATCGACTGGGCGAAATGCCAGGTCTGGGGCGCGACCGGCATGGGCAGGTCGTTGCGGGCCAGCTGGTTCTGCGGGATCAGGCTGATCTGGCTCGGCGTCGGATGGCCGGTGATCTCGGTCAGCAGGCCGACCGCATTGTGGAAGTAGGTGATGGAGCGCTCCATCCCGTTGTTCCAGGTCGAGTAGCTGGCGCCGCTGCGCATGGTCGAGCCGGGCTTGCCCTCTTCGATCAGGCGGCTGTGCATGGCCGCGCCGACTTCCGACAACGTGCCCATGACCAGCGGGTCGTAGTTGTAGTTAAACGGATCGCGGAAGGGCGGCATGAAGACCACCGTCCCGGCGGGCGCCGTCTGGTGGTGGTTGTAGATGATCTGCGGGAACCACTCGCGGAAGAACTGCCGGTTGACGTTGGTCGTCTCGGCCATGGCCGACAGGTAGTAGTCGCGGTTGTTATCGTGGCCGACGTACTTTTGATAAAGCACGGGGATCGAGGCGAACTCGCGCTTCAGCGGGTCCTGGTTGCGCATGTACCAGTTGGAGACCAGCTCCATCCCGTCCGGGTTCAGCGGCGCGAACAGGATGATGGTGTCGTTCAGCACGCGCAGGGCCTCGGCGTCTTCCGCCGTCAGCCATTCGTGCACGGCGGCGATCAGGGCCTGGGGCGGGACGGTTTCGGTCGAGTGCAGGCCGCCGTCGATCCAGACCACGGCCTTGCCCTCGGCGGACATGGCGCGGGCCTCTTCCTCGGTCACGCCCTCGGCCTTGGCCAGGCGACGCGCGATCTCCTGATAGCGATCCAGGTTGGCCAGGTTCTGCGGCGTCGAGACGATGGCGATATACTGGGTGCGGCCTTCCGAGGACTTGCCGATCTCGACCAGCTTCATCCGGTCCGACTGACCGGCCAGGGTCTTCAGATAGGCTTCCCACTGGGTGTAGTTGACCAGGTGGTAATCGGCGCCGACCGCGTGGCCGAAGGCTTCCTGCGGCGAGGTGATGCGCGAGGCCTGTGCGTGGGCCGTGACGGTGGCGGGCTGGACGAGCGCGGCGTCATAGGCCAGGGCGCTGGTCGCTGTCAGCAGCAGACCGGTCAGGCCGAGACCGGCGGCGAAGAGGGTGGTTGCACGGCTCATGCGAACTCCTTGAACACGCTGTTCGTCCCGTCCGGGCGGGCGGGCCGTGGAAAAGGCGTTTCGGAAATTTGCAAAGCCGTTGCGTCCCCCTCTGGACAGGCATCGGTCAGCGCCCCTGTCCGTCCGCGAACGGACGGCCCTCTTCCCGATTCAACCCCTATGAGGGGGGGCGAATTCGGTCAAGCTGGACGCAGGCCGCCGGTAGTCACGACAGCTTGAGCATTTAGGACGAGCCAAAGGATGGAGTCGTCTTGGCTCCGTCATGTCCGGGGGCTAGTCACGCAGGGCTTCTTCGTCGTTCCTGGTGCCTTCATGATCTTTCGCCGTGTTCTCGCCTCAGCGCTGGCCAGCGCGCTCATGTCCGGAGCCGCTCTTCCGGCTCTGGCTCTGCAGGCGGGGCCGTCCGTCACGACGGGTCCGGGGACGAACGGTCGCGCAACACCGCCGCTGGTCGTGACCATCGTGGTCGATCAGTTCAGCGCCAACCTGTTCAACCAGTATCGCAGCCGGTTCACCGGGGGTCTGCGGACCCTGGCCGATCAGGGCATGGTGCACGTCAACGGCTATCAGACCCACGGCCTGACCGAGACCTGCCCCGGCCACTCCACCGTCCTGACCGGGATGCATCCGGCCGAGACCGGCATTCCCGCCAACGACTGGGTCGATCCGGCCACGGGCAAGGAAGTCTATTGCCTGGCCGCGCCGCAGAACACGCTGGCGCACGGCGAGAACACCGACAACGGCCCGGTGGGGCCCGACCAGCTGATGGTCTCGACCCTGGCCGACTGGTTGAAGGAACAGAGCCCGCAGAGCCGCATCTTCGCCGTGTCGGGCAAGGATCGCGGCGCGATCAACCTGAACGGCCACAAGGGCGACGGGGCCTACTGGTTCACCGACGGATTCGGCCTGACCACCTATGTCGAGCCGGGACAGAGCGCCGAGGCGCGGCTGGCGCCGGTGGCGGCCTTCAACACCCGCTTCCGCGCCATGAGCGCCAATCCCGCGCCCTACTGGACGGGCGCTTTCGGCGACTGTCAGGGGCTGGACGGCGACTGGACCATTCGCGGCCAGACCTTCCGCGCGGCCGTGCCGCCGGCCAACCCGGTGTTCGACACCTCGCCAGCGCTCGACGAGGCGACCCTGGTGGCGGCCGCCGACCTGCTGCAGACGCAGCAGCTGGGCCGTCGCGGGATCACTGACATGCTGGGCGTCAGCCTGTCGGCCACCGATCGCATCGGCCACAGCTTTGGCACGCAGGGGCCGGAAATGTGCGAGCAGATGCACCGTCTGGACGCGGCGCTCGGGCTGTTCCTGAACAGGCTGCCCGAAGGGGCGCTGGTGGTTCTGACGGCCGACCACGGCGGTTCGGACTTTGTCGAACGCCTGCATGACCATGGCTATCCGCACGCGCATCGCGCCGATCTGGAGCTAGTGGCGCGGGTCAATCAGGCGCTGAAGGCGCGCTTCAACCTGGAGGTCAATCCGCTGCAGCAGGGCGGCAGCGGCCTGATGGTGGCCGGTCGTGGCGGGGTGGCGCTGCCCGATCCGCTGCGGACCGAGGTCGCGAACGCGGCGGTCGAGATGTTGAAGGCCAATCCCGAGATCGCCTTCGTCGCCACGCGCGACGAGGTGCTGACGGACGCGATCCCCGCCTCGAACAATCCCGACATGTTGACCTTGCGCGAACGCGCGCGCTTGAGCGCCGTGGCGGGACGGTCGCCGGATATCCTGATCTTCTACGCCCAGAACGTGGTGCCGGGCGGCGGCGTCGGCCGCGCCATCAGCGGCCACGGCACGCCTTTCGACTATGACCGTCGCGTGCCGATCATCTTCTGGACCAAGGGCGCCGAAGGCCAGAGCCCGAATCCGGGACAGGAGCGCTTCTTGCCGATCCGCACCGTCGACATCGCCCCGACCCTGGCCCACGTCATGGGCGTGAGCGCGCCGGAGGTCGAAGGTCGTTGCATTGACCTGCCTGGCTTCGCGGCGGGGCGCTGTGAGACGCAAAAGCCGTAACGTCGTGTTTCAGGGCTCATAAACTCGTGTTTCGGGCCGGGGGCGTGGTCTTACGCCCCCGGCTTTTCATTGGCACAAGGGATCAAGGCCTCTGAGGGGAGGCCGTGGCCGTCAGAGCCGCTTGAGGAAACACCATGAACAGAGCCCGCCGCGCGCGCATCGTTGCGACCCTTGGACCCGCGAGCCGCTCGCCCGCGACCGTCAAGGCGCTGGCCCAGGCCGGGGTGGACGTCTTCCGCCTGAACTTCAGCCACGGCTCGCACGAGGATCACGCCGCCGCCCTGAAGGCCGTGCGCGGCGCCGAGATGGCGCTGAAGCGTCCGCTCGGCGTGCTGGCCGACCTGCAGGGGCCGAAGCTGCGGCTGGGCCGATTCGCTGACGTCGAGATCGCCATCAAGCCGGGGCACCGGATGCGCTTCGACCTGAACCCGGAACTCGGCGACGAGACGCGGGTGCAGATGCCGCACCCGGAAATCTTCAAGGCCCTGCGCACCGGGATGCTGCTGCTGATCGACGACGGGCGCATCCGCCTGCGGGTCGGCGAGCGCACCGACGAATGGGCCGACGTGACGGTCGAGAGCGGCTCGAAGTTGTCGGACCGCAAAGGCGTGGCCGTGCCCGAGGCCGTCATCCCGGTTTCCGCCCTGACCCCCAAGGATCGCGAGGATCTGGCCTTCGCCCTGCGTCTCGGCGTCGACTGGGTGGCCCTCAGCTTCGTGCAGAAGGCCGAGGACATGGCCGAGCTTAAGCGGATCGTGAACGGTCAGGCCGCCTGTCTGGCCAAGATCGAGAAGCCCCAGGCCCTGAACGACCTCGAGAGCATCCTCGACTACTGCGACGGCGTCATGGTCGCGCGCGGCGACCTCGGCGTCGAGATGGACCCCGAAGAAGTGCCGGTGGCCCAGAAGAAGATCCTGCGCGCCGCCCGCCAGCGTGGCGTTCCGGCCATCGTGGCGACCCAGATGCTGGAGTCGATGACCAGCTCGCCCGCCCCGACGCGGGCCGAGGCCTCGGACGTGGCAAACGCCGTCTATGAGGGCGCGGACGCCCTGATGCTGTCGGCCGAGACGGCCTCGGGGGATTATCCGCTGGAAGCCGTGCAAATCATGAACCGCATCATGGAACGGGTGGAACAGGACCCCCTGTGGCCCGGCCTGATGGACGCCGAGCACGCGGGCATGGACATCCACGACGTCGACGCCCTGGTGGCGGCGGCGAGGAAGGCGGCCGAGGCGGCCTCGACCGCCTGCATGGTGGTGTTCACGACCCTGGGCGGGACGGCGCGACGGATGTCGCGCGAACGGCCGCTTCAACCTGTTTTGGCCCTGACGCCCAAGCCCGAGACGGCGCGACGTCTGGCCCTGGTCTGGGGGCTGGAGCCGCGTCTGGGCGACCAGCCGACCTCGCTGGAGGGCCTGACCGATGATGCGGTCGAGAGCGCCATGATCTATGGTCTGGCCGAGGCCGGGCAACGCATCCTGATCCTGGCCGGAACGCCTTTCGGCGCGCCGGGGGCCGCGAATCTGTTGCGTCTGGCCCATGCTCCGGCCCATGTTCCCGAAAGGGCGAAGCGCGCCCGGAAGACCTGACGGGACGGAATGATCAAGTACATCGGCTCAAAGCGCGCGCTTCTGGGCCATGTCACGGGTGCGGTGCGCGCCGCCCTGCCGGACGGCGGGACGGTGTGCGACCTGTTTTCCGGCTCGGCCCGCGTGGGTCATGCGCTGAAGCGGCAGGGGTTCCGGGTCTGGTCGAACGACCACAACGCCTATGCCCACACCCTCGCCACGGCCTATGTCCAGGCTGACCGTGAACGCTGGGCGACGCAGGCGGAAGGCATCCTGAGCGAGCTGCGGACGGTGACGCCCGAGGCCGGCTGGTTCACCAAGGCCTTCTGCGAAGACGCCCGCTTCTTCCATCCCGACAACGGCGCCCGCATCGACGCCATGCGCACCCGCATCGAGGCCATGGGGCTGGAGCCGGAACTGAAGGCCGTAGTCCTGGTCGCCCTGATGGAGGCGGCGGACCGGGTGGACTCCACCGCCGGTCTGCAGATGGCCTATATGAAGCAGTGGGCGCCGCGGGCGCTGAAGCCGCTGGAGCTGCGGTTGCCGGACCTGCTGCCGGGCGTGGCGGCGGGGGCTTGCCGGGCGACGCAGGGCGACGCGGTCGAGATCGCCGATCAGGTCGAGGCGGACCTCGTTTACCTGGACCCGCCCTATAACCAGCACTCCTATCTGGCCAACTACCACTGCTGGGAAAGCCTGGTGCTGTGGGACAAGCCCGAGACCTATGGCGTGGCCAACAAGCGGGTGGACGTGAGGACTCGCAAGAGCCCGTTCAACAGCCGCCCCGGCATCGGCCCGGCCCTGCAATCCGTGGTCGAGCGGCTGAAGACGTCTAACCTGATCGTCAGCTTCAACGACGAAGGCTATCTGAGCCGCGATGACCTGACGGCCATGCTGTCGGCGCGCGGCCATGTGCAGGTGGTCGAGATTCCGCGCCCCCGCTACGTCGGCGCCCGTATCGGCATCCATAATCTGAAGGGTGAAAAGGTCGGGGCGGTCGGCCGCCTGCGCAATGTCGAGCACCTGTTCGTCGTGACCGAAAAGCCACTGAGCCTGCCGGTCGCCGCCTGACGCGGAACCAAGACGCGGGGATGCGGTTACAGGCGGCATGAGTGCCTCGACTGATCGTACGCCTGACAAGTCTTCCGCATCCCGTCGCCGGTCGCCGAACGGACTGCCGAACTGGTTGTTTATCGTGCTGGTCGCGGCGGTGGTCGTGATCCTGGGCCTGCTGGTCGCGGGCGCGACGGGCGGCTAGGCGATTTCCAGCAGGGCCTTGATCGGGGCCCAGCTGCGACGGTGCGCGGGGCAGGGGCCGAGGGTGTTCAGCGCGGTCTGGTGGATGGGGGCGTTGTAGCCCTTGTGGCGGGCGAAGCCGTAGCCGGGATAGACGGCGTCCATCTCGATCATCAACCGATCACGCGCCGTCTTGGCCAGGATGGAGGCCGCGGCGATGGACAGGGAACGGCTGTCGCCCTTGACCACGGGGGTCACCGCGCAGGGCAGTTTGAAGCGGTAGTTGCCGTCCACCAGGGCGTGAACCGGCGGATGGGCCAGGGCCTCGACCGCGCGGCGCATGGCCAGGCCGGTGGCGTGCAGGATGTTCAGTTCATCGATCTCCTCGACCGAGGCGAAGCCGACGCCCCAGGCCAGGGCGCGCGCCTTGATCTCGGGCTCCAGCGCGGCGCGGCGCTTTTCGGTCAGGGCCTTGGAGTCGTCGATGCCCGGCGGCAGGTCGTCGGGGTTCAGGATCACCGCCGCCGCCGACACCGGCCCCGCCCAGGGCCCGCGCCCCGCTTCGTCCACGCCGCAGACATGGCCGTTCCAGGTCGCGCGCGCCTCAAGCTCCAGCATCAGGGTGGGGAAGGGGCGGTCAGATTTGGCGGAGGCTTTGGACGCAGTCATCGCGCGTCAGTGCCATGAACCAGCGCAGGGCGGAAGCAGCCCGGTCGCCTGATAGTGTCGTTTGGCGGGAAGCGGGCGGTTTGAAGGGCTGCTAAGGGTGGGAAGCGGACGGAATGTTGGATCGTTTAGCGACTGGGGCGATCAGGCTTTTCTACAAAGCTCCATCCGACGGTTCGGCCCTCTGCATTAAGGTACACATCCACAAGATCGCCATTCGTTGGCGTGCGTTGCATGTGCGCACACGGATTATCGACGGACACATAGAAGATCACTTCGACGGGCTCCGATGGTAACTGACCCATCCGAAGCGCACGTGGTTGCACGAGCGCCGCGCGGCGCGTCGATGTCTCAAGAGCGCCGTCATCGGGGATGATCCCGATCACCTCACCGTGGAACCGCGTCGAGAACTCTGATGGCGGGATAAAAATCGGCGGGTCACAATAGACCGCTTGAAAATCTGACGTCTGCGCCACCAAGACAATCAAAGCTGCTGCTATCGACACTGCATCCACCTTCTACGGGGCCACAGGCTACATCCTCTCCGAAGGACTGCAACGGGTCGTAGGCGGACAATTGCAAGTGTCCTGAAGTCAGACGTTGGCGGTATCCGCCGCACCCACCTTCCCATGCCGGAAGCACGTCGTCTGGTGATCGTTGACCATGCCGACCGCCTGCATGAAGGCGTAGGTGATGACGGGGCCGCAGAATTTGAAGCCGCGCGCCTTCAAGGCCTTGGCCATTGCGAGGCTTTCGGCGGTTTGGGTCGGGGCTTCGCGGAAATGGCTCCACTGGTTCACCAGCGGTTTGCCGCCGACGAAGGACCACAGCCATGCCGAGAAGTCTTCGCCCCTGTCCCTCATGTCCAGCCAGATGCGGGCGCCGTTGATGGCGGCGTCGATCTTGGCGCCTGAGCGGATGATGCGCGGGTCGGCCAGCAGCCGGGCGCGGTTCGCCTCGCCATAGCGGGCGACGATCTCGGGGTCGAAACCGTCGAAGGCGTCGCGCATCCCCTCGCGCTTTCTCAGGATGGTGATCCAGGCCAGCCCGGCCTGGAAGCCGTCCAGCACCAGCTTCTCCCACAGGGCGCGGGGATCGTACTCGGGCACGCCCCATTCGGTGTCATGATAGGCGATGTAGAGCGGGTCGGTCGTCCCGCACCAGCCGCAGCGGCCCTCGGCCTTTTCGGATTCGGTCATGGGGCGATGTTGCGGGAATGTTCCAATGGCGCAAGGTCCAAAACCCTCGTCATCCTCCGGCAAGCCGCGAAGCGGCGCTGACCGGGGGACCCAGCGGCGACCGGAGGGCGAAAACCCACGCATAGCGCTTGCTGTGAAGATCGCCTGCGGCGCCGCTGGGTCCCCCGGTCTCGCTTCGCTCGCCGGAGGATGACGGAAGGAAGGAGGGGCTGCCGGACAGCGAAAAGGCCCGGCGTTTCCACCGGGCCTCTCGTATCGCAGGGCGTGTGGCCTACAGCCGTTCGACGGTGTAGCCGCGGGCCTTCAGCATATCGATGACGCTGTCCTGATCGGCCAGGTGGGCGGCGCCGACGGCGACGAAAGCGGCGCCGGAACCCTTCATCATCGTCTCGATCTGGTCGGTCCAGTCGGCGTTGCGCACGATCAGGGCGGCGCGGTGGATGTCCTCGTGCACGTCGCGGGTTGAGAGGCGGTTCAGGCGGCCGACCTCGGCGGCGTCGCCCTTGAGCCAGGCGGCGACGGTCTGGTCCAGGTTGGCGACGACGCCGTCGCCGTTGCGGACATAGTGGTTCAGATAGGCGATCTGGGCCTCTTCGCTCATGCCGGCGATCAGGCGCACCTGAATGTCGGCGGTTTCGAAGCCGTGGAGGGTTTTACCTTCGGCCCGGGCGCGATCCATCAGGGTCTTGTCCGCTCCGGCGTCGGGGCGGTAGCCGGCGTTGGTGGCCGGGGACATGGATATCAGGAAGGCCGCCAGCCAGGGGCGATAGGCGTCCAGCGCCGCGCCGGTGGCGCCATTGGCCTGGGCGACCTTGTCGAAGGCGGCGAAGTCCTCGGGCGTCAGGATGGACGACAGGGGGCGGGACGGATCGACGCCGTGCTGCTGGATCACCGGCATGACGGCGGCCTGATCGTCCTGATTGGCGATCTCGACCCAGACGTCCGAGGCGGAGGCGAAGGCGGCGTCCACCTTGTCCGATCCCCAGGCGGTGCCAGGACGCAGAACGTGGACGGTCCCGAACAGATAGACTGTGGAGTCCGCGTCCCTGACCACCCACAGCGGCGGGCCGGCGCCCTCGGCGCGGGGGATGGGGGCGACAGCGGCGGCGGGTGCTGGGGCGGCGGCTTGCTGGGCGTGGGCGGCGCCGGGGAAGGCGGCGAGGGCGGCGCTGGCGGCCAGGGCGGCGCAGGCGCCGAGGGCCAGGCGCGAGACGTGACTGGCCGTACGGCCCATGCGGTTGGCGCAGGTCATTGGTTAGTCCTTTGAATGTCTGTGTGTTTTGAAGATTGGCGGGCGCGGGGCCTGCCGAAATCACTGGACGAAGATGGCTTCGATCGGTCGGCCGAAGAGGCGCGAGATGCGGAAGGCCAGAGGCAGGGAGGGGTCGTAGCGGCCCTTTTCCAGCGCCTGGACGGTTTGACGGGAGACGCCGAGCTGCTCGGCGAGGTCGGCCTGGGTCCAGTTGCGCTCGGCGCGGCAGACCTTGAGACGGTTGACGAACTCGCTGGTCATCGGCGGGCCACCCACCAGCCGCACCAGGCGATGCCGTAGCCGACGGCCTGGGCGGCGAAGGCGGCGACGACGCCGAGCGCGATCAGGGCGGTGTCGGTGTGGGGCACGCGGGCCGGCAACAGGTCGGCTCCGTTCAGGGCGGCGATGACGACGGCGGCGCCGCCGGCGATGAAGCCCAGGTTGCCGCCCCACCACCAGGCCCACTTGTGGGCTTCCTGGGCGGCCTCATCCAGGTTGCGCCACCAGTAGAGGGTGTGCAAGGCCAGAAAGACGGCCAGACCGGCGGCCAGGACGACCACGCCGATCGACGGGGCCTGACCCCAGGCGGCGGGCCAGAAGGGGGTGGCGGCGGTGGCGCTGACGCCGACCACGGTGAGGGCGCACAGGCCGACCGTCAGGTCGTCCATCTTCTTCTTGTTGGCGGCGATGGCCTTGGTTGTGGTGTTCATGACAAGCTCCCCTGTCGTTGTGACAAGTGAACTTTACCAACGTGGCGTTTTGCGTCAAGCGACTTTTACATCATGACAAGCAGATTTTCCGTCTTTTCGAAATTAGCCTTGAAAATCAGGGATCCAGCTGGGCTTTTCGACACGCACGGGGCGACCATCGACGCTCAGATCGCCCTCCAGACGGTCCAGACGCATCAGGGCGATGGCGCGGCCGTCGGCGCCGGTCATGACCTCGCCAGCGCGAAGTTCGCCGTTCAGCACCTCGGCGCCGCGCTCGGGGGCAGGGCCGTCGAAGGCGATGGCCATCATGCGGTTCTTGATCACGCCGCGCCGCTTCATCCGCGAGGTCGTTTCCTGACCAATGAAACAGCCCTTGTGGAAGTCGATGCCGTTCAGCAGGTCGAAATCGGCCTCGATGGGATAGGTCTTGTCCAGCAGCGCATCCTTCGTGGGATCGGGCACGCCGAGCGCCAGCCGGTGGGCCTGCCAGTCGGCCTCGGTCGCGTCGGTCTCGCATTGATCGCCCCAGCGACGGCCGCCGAGGGCGGGCAGGCGGGGATCGGGGGCGAAGCCCTCGGGGGTGTCGCCGCCCCAGGCGACGAAGACGGCGTCGGGGATGGGCATGACCTCGACGTTGGAGCGGAGCTTGTACATCGACAGGCGCTGAGCCAGGGCGTCGCGCCGCTCGGCTGCAACATCCAGCACCACGCCGTTCTCCTCGCCCCACAGGAAGAGGTCGAACAGCAGACGACCAGGCGGGGACAGCAGGGCGCCGAAGCGCAAGGCGCCGGGCGCAAGCGTCTCCACGTCCTGCGTCAGCAGGTTGTGCAGGAAGGGGCGGGCGTCAGGGCCGGTGACGCGGATCAGAGCGCGGCTGTCGAGGCGGGCGATGGACATGCGGCCAAGATAGGCATGCGGGCGCGCCGTCTCCAGCCTGTCTGTCGTTTGAAACGCCGGGATTCAACGCCCGTAGCGCGCGATCCCCAGGTCGGCGGTCTCGATGTCGGGGGTCTGGCCGCTGATCAGGTCGGCGATGACGCGAGCTGAGCCGCAGGCCATGGTCCAGCCCAGGGTGCCGTGACCCGTGTTCAGGAACAGGTTGTCCAGCTTGGTCTTGCCGATGACCGGGGTGCCGTCCGGCGTCATGGGACGCAGGCCGGACCAGTAGGTCGCCGCCTTCAGGTCGCCGGCGCCGGGGAAGAGCGAACCCACCGAATGCTCCAGCGTATTGCGGCGCTGTTCCGGCAGGACGTTGTTGTAGCCCGAGATCTCGGCCATGCCGCCGACGCGGATGCGGTCGCCCAGACGGGTGATCGCCACCTTGTAGCTCTCGTCCATGATGGTCGAGACGGGGGCGGCGGGCTCGTCGATGATCGGGGCCGTGATCGAATAGCCCTTCACCGGATAGACCGGCAGAGTCATGCCCAGCGGCTTGACCATCTGCGGCGAATAGGACCCCAGGGCCAGGACATAGGCGTCGGCGGTGATCACGCCCTTGTCGGTCTGGACGCCCGAGATGCGGCCCTTGTCGGTGATCAGGGCCTTGATGGCGGTGTCATAGAGGAAGGTCACGCCTTGCCCCGTGGCCACATCGCCCAGAGCATTGGTGAACTTGAAGCAGTCGCCGGTCTCGTCTTTCGGCAGGCGCAGGCCGCCGACGAACAGGTCGCGCGTGGCCGCCAGGCCCGGCTCGGCGGCGATGCAGCCGTCCTGATCCAGCACCTCGAACGGCACGCCGCCTTCGCGCAGGACCTCGGTGTCCTTGTAGATGCCGTCCAGCTGCTTCTGGGTGCGGAACAGCTGCAGGGTGCCCTGGGTGCGGTGGTCGTACTGCAGGCCCAGCTCGGCGTTCAGGGCGGTCTGCACCTCCTGGCTGTATTCGGCCAGGCGCACCATCCGCGCCTTGTTCAGGGCATAGCGAGCCGAGGTGCAGTTCCTCAGCAGGGCCAGCAGCCAACGCACGGTCGCCACATTCATGTGGGGCTGAAGGATCAGCGGGGCGTGGCGCATGAACAGCCACTTGACCGCCTTGGCCGGGATGCCGGGCGCCGCCCAGGGCGAGGAATAGCCGGGCGAGATCTCGCCAGCGTTGGCGAAGCTGGTCTCCAGCGCCGGGCCGCTCTGACGGTCGATCACCGTGACCTCATGGCCGGCCTTGGCCAGATAATGGGCCGTCGTCACCCCGATGACGCCGGCGCCCAGGACTGCGATCTTCATGGTCTTGACCTTACGCGAAGTTCCCCGCGCCAGTTCCCTAGACCAGTTTTTGCGTTTGTCGAGCGTCCACGGAATGTGTGCGCTGCAACATGTCGTCTTGTTGAAACGGTTCGGCCCGGATCGCGCTGATCCGGGCCGATTATTTGCTCACTTTATGAAGCGTTCCTCGACCGGGGCGTAGCGGTCCCACACCGCCCTGTCCGCCAGCGACCGCAGCAGCTTCAGGTATTCGGCGTGCGTCCAGGCCAGGGGGGTGGCCGAGTTGGTGCCTTCGCCCATGGCCTCCTGGTGTGCGGTCGGAACGCCGACCCCGTCCCAGACCTGTTCGGGCAGCAGCAGGCCGGCGTTGGCGAAGCGCTCCATGCCGCGCACATAGGTCTGGCGGATGGCGGTCAGCGACGCCGCGTCGGCGGTTCCGGCCTGAAGCGCGCGAGCCAGTTCATAGTGGCCGCGTTCGCCGGTGAAGAAGGGCCAGACCCGGCCGCGTTGGCCCGGCGCCATGATCCCGCCGACGCCGTAACCCTTGCCGTCCGACACGTCCTCGCCATAGCCGTCGACGCCATAGCGGCGCCAGCCGGGCGTCGTGTCGTCCGCCGGGCCGAAGTCGTAGCGGACGCGGTACATGTCCTCGCGCGCCGTGTCGTCGTACTCGCCCAGGGTCGCCACGACATGCTCGTCATCGGCGGCCCGCACGCCATAACGCACCAGCTCCAGGAAGCCGCCGTCGATTACGCGGTCCTCGGGCGGCGTGATCTGGCCATTGGCCTCGCCGATCGGGGCCTTGTCGTTCGGATCGGTGTTGCGGGTGATGCGGACATAGTAGCGCCCGTCACCGAAATCGCCGTTGGTGGTGAACATGATGGCCTCGATCTGCGAGGCGTAGCGATCGGCGGCGGTCTGATAGCGCGCGGCGCCCGGCGCATCGCCTGCGGCCCGCGCCATCTCGGCGGCCACCGTCAGACCGGCCACCACGGCGGCGGTGCTGGACGGGGAATAGCCCTGCTGCTCCTCCCAACGTTCCTGCTGGGTGAAGGGCGGACGGATCTCGTTCCGGTTCCAGTCGATGTCCACCTGACCGCCGTCGACCAGGAAGTCGGCCGCGGGCTTCAGCATCTTCGCATACATCTCGGCCATGTCGGCGTCGGACAGCCAGCCCATGGTCCACAGGCGATGGCCCAGCATGATAGGCATGGCCGTCTGGTCCAGCTGGACCGCCATCCATTCCAGCGTGCCGTCCACGTGGGTCTTCTGCAGGAACCAGCCGCCGTCGCCCTTGTTGCCGGGCGTGTTCGGCCCGACCTGGACCTGGGGCAGGTAGTGGAAGGCCGCCAGCGGGGTGTCACGGTCGCCCAGGGCCGCAAAGGCCATGGCCACCTGATAGAAGTCGCGCGGCCAGACCGCCTTGTAGCCGGTCGAGGGCTTGGACGCGTCCACCGTGTCGCCCCAGGGGTTGGACAAGGAGGCGATCAGGGCGCCGGCGTGGGTGTGGTCCTCCTGCACCTTCAGCATCAGCGCCGAGGCATAGGCCAGCTTGCCGCCGTCCGCGCCCTGCGCCGCGACGCGCGGCAGTTCGGTCAAGGAAGCGACATAGTCCTCCCAGCCCACGCGCTCGCCCTCGCCGTTGAAGCGCTTAAGCACCTCGTCCAAACCTGTGGCCAGGGCGGCGTCGGCTTGGGCTTCAGCGGCGGCGCGGCTGTCGCCGAAGCCGATGACGAAGTCGCGGCTCAGGCTCTGACCCTGTTCCAGGCGCGGCAGGGCGCCGGTCAGCATGATGTTTCCACCCGCATCGCCCGTGGTTGTGAAGGCGGGCAGGGCGCCGGCCTTCAACCCGGTCAGGCCGTCCGATACGCCCATGAAGCCGACGCTGGCGGCCTCGAACGGCGCGCTGGGACGTAAGGAAAGATGGACGTCGCCTTCGTGGGCGTAGAGGTCGGTCGCGGCCGCCTCGCCCCGGTCGTCCACGCCGGTGTTGGCCATGTGCGGCTCCAGCAGGACATAGGGGGTCACGCCGCCCTTCAACGCCCGCACGGTGACGCGCAGGACCAGGGCCTGACGGTCGGGGTCGGTGAAGACCTGCTTGTCGATGGCGAAACGCCCGGCCTTGTCCGTCGTCGTCACGCGATAGGCGGGCGACAGGGGGCGGCTCTCGGCGTCCTTGTGCAGGTAGTCGATGGTGAAGTCGGTGTCTGCGCCCTCGACCGCCAGACCGCTGTCGGTCATCACGGCCAGGCGCAGTTGCTTGATCTGGGCCTCGTGGATCAGGCCGTACATGGTCTCGGTCAGCACCCCGTCGGCGATGGAGAACCAGACCTTGGAGACGGTCCCGGTCGGCCCGCCGTCGCGATAGGCGCCGTCGACATAGGCCTCATAGGCCGTGCCCGCGCCGACCTTGGCGGCATAGGCCCAGGTCGGGGTCTCGCCCGGCGCGCCGGGGGCGACCTGGGCATGGGCGGCGCCGGTCAGGACGGAGGCGGCGGCGCCGGCGAGGATCAGGCTCTTGAAAACACGCATGGGAAAATCTCTCACTCAGGCAGGCGTCAGCAGGAATTTCAGCGGCACGTCGAGGCGGCCGTTCCACGAGGCCTCATTGTGCTGGGCGCCGGGGAACAGCAGGGTCTGGAAGTCGCGCGGGCCGTAGCCGCGCTCGCGGAAGACGGCGTCGATGCGGCTCTGGAAGACGGCGTAGAACTGATCCAGGGTCTCGTCGCCGCGATCGAAGTAGAAGCGGTGCGACCCCGGCGTCGGCAAGCCCTCGGCCACCACGCGGGTCCAGGCTCCGACCACCTGGTCGCGCCAGACGGCCAGGGCCGCCGGGTCGTCCAGTCCGTCGATGCGCAGCGGCCAGTGGGTCGACAGGCAGGCGGCGGCGCCGAAGACCTCGGGATGTTTCATCACCGCATAGAGTGAGATCAGCCCGCCCATGCTGGAGCCGCTGATCAGGGTGTCGGCCGGCCCGGTCAGGGTGCGATAGGTCTGGTCGATGAAGGGCTTCAGCTCCTCGACCATGAAGCGCAGGTAGGTGTCCGACAGCGGCGCGCCGCCATAGATGGCCTGGACGTCGTCGCGGACATCAGCGGGCAGGGCCTTGATCAGGTCGGCGGGGACGTATTCACGTAAGCGAAGCGGCGTGTTCCAGATGCCGACGACGATGGGGGCGCGGACCTGGCCGTTGGCGATCAGTCGGCCCAGATGCTCGTCGACGCACCATTCGCCGAAGTTGGCCTTGGAGGCGTCGAACAGGTTCTGACCGTCGTGCATGTAGAGGACGGGATGGCGGCTTGAACCCGCCTCATAGCCGGGCGGCAGCCAGACGGTGATGTTCCTCGGCTGGACGTGGGCGGAGGTGAAGTCCGGGTGTTCGACCAGCTTGCCGTCAACGGGGATATCCGCTGCGGCCCTGCTTGCGAAGGGCAGGGCGGCCAGCAGGCCCAGAGTCATGCGGCGCGACAGGCTCATGCCTTGTGCTCCCGCACGAACAGGGCCGAGACGGCGGCGATGAAGAAGCTGACGCCGCCGATGATCAGGGCGTAGACCGCCTGACCCGCGAACAGGTGTTTCAGGATCAGGCCCAGGATGGTCGCGGCCAGCAGTTGCGGCACGACGATGAAGATGTTGAAGACGCCCATGTAGACGCCCATCTTCCGCCCCGGCAGGGCGCCCGCCAGGATGGCGTAGGGCATGGACAGAATCGAGGCCCAGGCGAAGCCCACCCCGATCATCGGCAGCCACAGCAGGGCCGGATCGCGGATCATGGCCACGCCGATCAGGCCCAGGCCCCCGAGCACCAGATTGATGGCGTGGGCGCCGCGCCGACCCGTCTTTCGGGCCACGACGGGGATCAGGAAGGCGGCCAGCGCCGCCACCCCGTTATAGACCCCGAACAGCACCCCCACCCAGTCGGCCCCGGCGTTATAGGCGGCGCTGGTCGGATCGGAGGAGCCATAGTGGACCGCCGTCACCGTGGCGGTGGTGTAGATCCACATGGCGAACAGGGCGAACCAGCTGAAGAACTGCACCACGGCCAGACCCTTCATGGTGTCGGGCATGGCGAAGATGTCGTCGAGAATCTCCGTCAGGCCGTTGGTCCGCGCGGCGCGGCGATAGGCGGCGGTGGCCAGTTGCAGGGCGCCGAACACCGCCAGGGCGCCGGCCAGGATATAGAGCTCCTTCTCCCACCCTGAGGCGAAGACCACGGCGGCGACCGCCGCGCCCAGACCCAGGAAGGTCAGGCCGCCCAGGCTATAGAGGCCAGCGCCCCGTTCCGGCGAGGCCGGAACCGGGTCGTTCTCGGCCACTCCGTCAAAGGCGGCGATCTCGGCCGGGCTGTATTCCTTGGTCGTGAAGACGGTCCACAGCACCGTGCCCAGCAGGCCCGCCGCGCCGATGTAGAAGGCGAGCTTGACCGACAGCGGCACGGCCCCTTCCGCCGCCGTCGAGGCGACGTGGAAGACGTTGGATAGCAGCCACGGCAGGACCGAGGCGAAGACCGCCCCCGTCCCGATGAAGAAGCTCTGCATCGCATAGCCGGTGGTGCGCTGCTCTTCCGGGAGGTTGTCGCCGACGAAGGCGCGGAACGGCTCCATGGTGATGTTGATCGAGGCGTCCATGATCCACAGCATGGCGGCGGCGAACCACAGGGTCGGGCTGTTCGGCATCGCTACCAGGGCCGCCGAGGTCAGCAGGGCCCCGAACAGGAAGTAGGGCCGGCGACGGCCCAGCCGCCCCCAGGTCTTGTCGCTGAAGTGGCCGATGATCGGCTGGACCAGCAGGCCCGTCACCGGCGCGGCGATCCACAGGATGGCCAGGCTGTCGATCTCGGCGCCCAGGGTCTGGAAGATGCGGCTGGTGTTGGCGTTCTGCAGACCAAAGCCGATCTGGATGCCGAAGAAGCCGACGCACATGTTCCAGATCGCCCACATGGGCAGGCGTGGACGCGTGGCGCGCGGCGTCCGGCCTTCAGCGGACAGGACGGGGGCGGCTTCGCTCATCGGCGCGACTTCCTTCCCAGCGGCACGAAGCGGATGGCCTGACCGCCGCCGGGGGCCAGGTTCAGCGTCAGGGTATCAGCGGACGTGACTTCGCGCTGCTCGATGACGATGTCCTCGCGCTTCCCGCGATAGTCGGCGTTCGGCCCGTCGCGATAGATCTCCGCGCGATAGCGACGGCCGGCGTCGAGGAAGCTCAGCGAGGCGCTCAGGCTGCGCGGATGTTCGTCCGATACGGCGCCCAGGGCCCAGACGTCGGAATGGCGATCCTTGCGGGCGATGACGACGAAGTCGCCGATCTCGCCGTCCAGAACCTTGGTCTCGGCCCAGTCGACCGGCACGTCCTTGATGAACTGGAAGGGCGCGGGGTTGGCCTCGTAGTGGACCAGCAGGTCCGCCGCCATCTGGATCGGGCTGTAGATGACGACATAGAGGGCCAGCTGCTTGGCCCAGGTGGTCTGGATGCCGCCGGGGCTGCGCGTCTCCATGCCGAAGATGCCGGGCGTATAGTCCATCGGCCCGGCCAGCAGGCGGGTGAAGACCAGATTGGCCTCGTGCTCGGGCGGGTTGCCCGGCTGGCCCCAGGCGCTGAACTCCATGCCCCGCGCGCCTTCGCGGCTGATCATGTTGGGGTAGGTGCGGCGCAGGCCGGTGTCCTTGAACGGCTCGTGGGCGTTGACCGCGACCTGGTGCTTCGCCGCCGTCTCGATGACGCGCATGTGGTGCTGGGCCATGGGCTGGCTCTCATGCCAGGCCATGACGGCGCGGCCGTCGGGTCCGGCCACCCGCGCCCCGCCCGCGTCGGCGACATAGCCGGTCTTCACCGAATGCATGCCAAGCCGTTGATACAGGGCGAAGCCCGCCTCCATCTGCGGCTCATAGTGGAAGGCGTTGCCGCCGGTTTCATGGTGGCCGATCAGTTGCACGCCCCTGGCCCGGCCGTGCGCCGTCACCCGCTCGATGTCGAAGTCGGGATAGGATTCGGTGAAGCTGAAGTCCGAGCCGTTGGCGAACCAGTCGCCGTCCCAGCCCTTGTTCCAGCCCTCGACCAGCACCCCGCCGAAGCCGTGTTCGGCGGCGAAGTCGATGTGCTTGATGGCGTTTTCGGTGGTGGCGCCGTGTTTCGGGCCGGAACCCCAGGACTTCAGCTCCAGGTGCATCTCCCACCAGACGCCGAGGTATTTCATCGGCTTGAACCAGCTGACGTCGCCCAGCTTGTTGGGCTCGTTCAGGTTCAGGATCAGGCTGGATTCGACCAGACCGGCGGCGCTGTCGCTGATCTGCAGGGTGCGCCACGGCGTATGGAAGGGCGCCTGCCGCACCACGGCGGCGTTGGTCAGGCCGGGCGTCAGCTGGGCGCGGAACTTCAGCCCCTCGGCGCGGCGCAGGTTCATGCCCGCATAGTCGATCAGGGCCGCCTCGTGGATCGAGACGTGCAGGCCGCTGTCGCCCCGCACGGTCATCGGCGTCTGGGCGCTGCCGACCGCGTCGATACGGGTACGGTTGTAGAGGTACTCCTCGCGGTTCCATTCCCAGGCCGGGATCCACCAGGCCTCGCCGTCCTCGGACAGGTTGAACTCGGTCAGTTCGGCGCCGATGCAGACGGTCTTCAACCCGTCCTGCTCGGGGAATTCGTAGCGGAAGCCCAGACCGTCGTCATAGAGGCGGCAGACCACGTCGAAGCGACGGCGCAGACCCGCCTTCTCGGTGAAGGTGACCCGCCATTCGTTGTAGTGGTTGCGCACATAACGGCGCTCGCCCCAGGGCTGCTCCCAGGTCTCGTCCACCGTGACGGGGGCGCCCGCCGTCAGGGTCATGTTGCGTTCCAGCATGGGGGCGTCGGTCAGCAGGAAGCCCAGCCATGAGGTGTCCACCACCTTGCGGCCCAGACGGCTGACCGCATAGGTCGGACGCCCGTCGTTGTCGGTGGCCATCTCGATCGTCAGCACCCCGCCCGGCGACGAGGCGCGCACGGCGTTCGAGGTCGTCTGCGCCGCAACAGGCGCGCCGAAGGCGAGAGCGGAGACGGTCCCGAGGGCGAGGAATGACCGGCGTTTCAACATAATCACGTCCTGTTACGAAGGCTCTTGCCAGACGCCGTTTGACGGGCGCATGAAAGAGCAAGATTTGCAGCAAATTTTGCAGCGACTGATTTCGGAGCCCGCGACCCTTGAGCCGCAAGTCCACGCGACTGGAAGACCTGGCCCAGCTGGCGGGGGTTTCGATCTCCACGGCGTCGCGCGCCCTGAACGACCACCCGGCGGTCAACGACCGGACCAAGCAGTTGATCTGGAAGCTGGCGCGCGAGCACGACTATCCGTTCCGCCGCTACATGCCCGCCGGTCCCATCGGCGCCGAGGCGACCATCGCCCTGGTGGTGCCGCGTCCGCAGGGGCGCGAAGGGCGCCTCAGCGACCCCTTCTTCCTCGAGCTTCTGGCCGGGGTGGGCGAGGCGGCGCGCGAGCGCGGCTGCGACCTGATCATGAGCCACCTGGCCCCTGCGACCTATGAGGACGTGGCCGCCGCCATGACCACCAGCCGCGCAGACGGCGTCATCTTCCTGGGCCAGAGCACCCTGCACGCCGCCTTCAACCGACTGGTCGAAACCGAGGCGCGCTTCGTCGTCTGGGGCGCGGAACTGCCCGATCAGCTCTACTGCTCGATCGGTTCGGACAATATCAACGGCGGGCGCCGGGCGACCCTGCATCTGGCCCGACTGGGGCGTAAACGCATCGTCTTCCTGGGCGACCTCGATCCGCCCGAGGCCATGCAGCGCCATCGCGGCTATCTGGATGCGCTCGCCAGCGCGGGCCTGCCGGTCGATCCGGCCCTGATCGTGGACGCCCATTTCGAGGTCGAGTCCGCTGAGGCCTCGGTCGAGTCCCTGATCCGGCGTGGCGTGGATTTCGACGGCGTGGTCTGCGCGAGCGACCAGATCGCCCTGGGCGCCGTGCGCGCCCTGATCCATGCGGGCCGCACGGTGCCGGGCGACGTCTCGGTCATCGGCTTCGATAACGTGCCCTTCAGCCGCTACTCGAGCCCTGCGCTCAGCACTATCGCCCAGGACACCATGAAGGCGGGCCGCCTGATGGTGTCCAAGCTGCTGGACCACGGCGGCGACGCCGCCGGCCGTTCGGAGCGCGTGCCTACCGACCTCATCGTGCGCGAGAGCTGCGGCGGCTGATCCCACTTCAGCCCGCCTCTTTGCGCAGCAGGACGCCGCCCAGCGGCGGCAGGGTTCCGGCCTCGCCAAGGTTCACGGCGTCGATGACGGTATAGCCCGCTGGCGCGGTCCAAGCTTGCGCCTCATGCCCCAGGTTGAAGGCCGCCAGCAGGGCCTCGCCGCCGCCTTCGCGGGTGAAGGTCAGGACCGGCGCGGTCGTCAGCACAGTCATCTCGCCGACCCGCAGCGCCGGATGGGCGCGGCGCAGGGCCAGGATGCGGCGGGTGGCGTTCAGCATGGACTTCGGGTCGGCGTTCTGGACGTCCACGGCCATCGCTGGATGGCGCGCGTCCACCGGCAGCCAGGGCTCGACGGTTGAGAAACCGGCGAAGGGAGCCTTCGCCGTCCACGGCATCGGGGTGCGGGCGCCGTCGCGGCCCAAAGTCTGCGGCCAGTTGGCGATGGCCTCGGGATCGACCAGACGTTCGAACGGCACCTCGCCCTGCGGTAGGCCCAGCTCCTCGCCGTAATAGACGAAGACATTGCCGCGCAGGGATACCAGCAGCAGCATCAGCATCTCGGCCAGCGCCCGCTCGTCGCGGCCCTCGGCCCAGCGCGAGATGGCGCGCGGGGCGTCGTGGTTGGAGAAGGTCCAGGACGGCCAGCCTTCGCCCTGCGCGCCCGGCCACATGGCCGCGCCGGTCTTCACCAGATCGGCCAGCATCCGCTCGGCGTAGAGGTAGAGGAAGCCGTAGGCGCTGTGCAGGTGACGGTCGTCGGCCGTGTATTCCTTCATCTCGCGGTCGGCGTGGTCGCCGCCGACCTCGGCCACGGTGAAGCGTCCGTCGCCGTAGCTATCGGTCAGGGCGCGCACCCGCTCCAGGAAGGGGGCGATGTCGGGGTGGGACTGGTTGTAGATCTTGTCCTGGAAGTCGAAGGGCCGGGTCCGCTTGCCGCCCGCCGGGAAGGCTGGATTGTCCTTCAGCGAGGGGTCGTTGATCATGAAGTTGATGGCGTCCAGCCGGAAGCCGTCCACCCCGCGATCCAGCCAGAACCGACCGGCGGCCAGAAGGGCGTCCTGCACCGCCGGGTTGCGGCCGTTCAGCTGCGGCTGCTCGGGCAGGAAGTTGTGCTGATAATATTGGCCACGCCGCGCGTCCCAGGTCCAGCCCGGCCCGCCGAAGACGGACTGCCAGTTGTTGGGCGGCGAGCCGTCGGCCTTGGGGTCGGCCCAGACGTACCAGTCGGCGTAGGCGTTGGTGCGGTCCTGACGGCTGGCCTTGAACCACGCATGCTGGTCAGAGGTATGCGACCAGACCTGATCGACGATGACCTTCAGCCCCAGGCCGTGCGCCTTCTCCACCAGTCGGTCGAAGTCGGCCAGGGTCCCGAACACCGGATCGACGTCGCAATAGTCGGCGACGTCATAGCCGAAGTCCTTCATCGGCGAGGTGTAGAAGGGCGAGATCCACACCGCGTCCACGCCCAGCGAGGCGATATGATCGAGGTGCGCCGTGATGCCGTTCAGATCGCCGACGCCGTCGCCGTTCGTGTCGGCGAAGCTGCGCGGATAGACCTGATAGACGACGGCGCCGCGCCACCATTCCTGGTGGGCCTGCTCCGGAGAGGGGACGACGGGGAGGGTCGCAAGGGTCACTGGGCGGGGCCTTCGGAAACGCAGATCATGTAGTCGAGCGGCGGCACGGTCACGCGGACCACGCCGGGGGCGGCGGAAGCTGTGGGGCAGGACCCGCGTGATGCGGTCCAGCGGGTCGAGGCGGCGTTGACCACGATGTTGGCGCTCAGAGGTTCGGTTCCGGTGTTGAACACCACCAGGGTCTCGCCGTCCTGATCGGGCAGGGCGCGGGTGATGGCGAACAGACCGGGCGCCTCGGCGGCGGCGCGCACCGTCTGTCGGCCGCGACGCAGGGCCGGGTCGGCGGCGCGCAGCCGGGCCATTTCGCTGATGGCGCGATAAAGCGGGGCTTCGCGGTCGTAGGGATTACGCAGGCCGCCGATGCGCTGTTCGGTGCGATAGCTTTCGACCTGGCCGTCCCACATGTCCTGACGCCCGCCGCCATAGCCGCCGCCGCCCGCGAAGCCCTGTTCATCGCCGTAGTAGAGGGTGGGCACGCCCCGGCTGAACATCATCAGGGCGTGGGCGAGGGTGGCGCGGGCCAGCAGTTCGTCATCCGACGCCTGCGGGTGGGCCTTCAGCACGAAACCGCCGATGCGGCCCATGTCGTGATTGCCCAGGAAGGTCGGCAGTTGCAGCGCGGCCTCAGCCCCGCCTTCATACAGGGCGTCGGCGGCGAACAGCTTGGCCAGGGAGTCCGGGGCCTTGGCGCCATTGGCCACGTCGGTGGCGACCGACTGGAAGCCGAAGTCGAGCACGGCGGGCAGCTTGTCGACCCGCGTGTGCTGGGCCAGGGCCGCCGGGTCGTGGTCATAGACCTCGCCGAAGATGTGGAAGTTGGGGATGCCGCGGGCCTTGGCCCGCTCCAGCATGGCCGGGACGAAGGCCTGCCAGAACTCGGGGTTCACATGCTTGGCGGTGTCGATGCGGAAGCCGTCGATCCCGTAGGCGTCGATCCAGTCGCCGAAGATCTCGATCATGCCTTGAACCACGCGCGGGTTCTCGGTGAACAGGTCGTCCAGACCGGCGAAGTCGCCGTGGGTCGAGCTCTCGCCCCGGAAGGTCGAGTCGCCCCGGTTGTGGTAGAGTAGGGGGTCGTTCAGCCAGGCCGGGACCTTCACCGTCTCTTCGCCAGCCGGGATGTAGGGCGTGTACGCCCAGGTCGGATCGGTCAGTTTGGCGAAGTCCGACGCATCCCCGTCGCCCCGGAAGCCGTCGTTGATCGCCGCCCCGTCCACGCCGCCGCGACGGGCGTAGGGATAGTCGGCGACCGAACGATAGGCGCAGTCATTGGCCGGGCATTCGCGATACTGGATCACGTCGGCCGTATGGTTGGTGACGATGTCCAGATAGACCTTCATGCCGCGCGCATGGGCCGCCTCGACCAGGGCCTTCATCGTCTCCGGCTCGCCGAAGTGGGGATCGGGGCGGGTGAAGTCGGTGATCCAGTAGCCGTGGAAGCCGGCCATGGGGCGGCCGACCGTCGGCTGCACCGCCTTGTTCTTGAACACGGGGGCCAGCCAGATGGCGGTGGCGCCCAGGCCCTGCAGATAGTCCAGCTTCTGGATCACCCCGGCCAGGTCGCCGCCGTGATAGAATTCGGGGCTGGACGGATCGAAGCCGCTGACCAGTCGGTCGGGCGCATAGCCGCCGTGGTCGTTGGCGGCGTCGCCGTTGGCGAAACGGTCGGGCAGCAGGAAGTAGATGACCTCGTCCTGGGGCGGGCGCTGGCGCATGGCCTCGATGGTCGAGGCGGCGGGCGTCTGGGCTGCGGCGGCTCCGGCGGCCAGCAGGCTCAGTCCGGACACGGCTCCGAGCAGAGCGTTCCAGCGGCGTGGCGTCCTGGGCATTGGCGGCCCTCCCTGTCCTGTCCTTCCGATACGATGCCGGAAAGATCGATTTGCAAGTTTTTGCAGCGACGGGCAGGCCTGTCAACTGCGCCGTTTTTGCCTTGTTTTCCAAGAAGGCTCCCATGTTGCGTCGCAATAATGGGCCATTCTGTGGGGTTTTCGAGCGAACATTGTCCGGCCTCAAATATTACCGGCTTGCAAGGTTGTCATAGATTTGCATAAGTTTGCGTCAGATCGCTTCATCAGAGAGCGACACACATGGGAGGATGACGATGGCTTATGGCTTCACCCGGCGTGCGCGCCTCATGACCGGCGGCGCCTTGGGCGTCGTCATGACCCTGGCTCTCGCGGGCGGCGTTCAGGCGCAGACGGCTTCGCAGGACGAGCAGGCGACCCAGGTCGACGAGATCGTCGTCACCGGCATCCGCCGCTCGATCGAGGCCTCGATCTCGGCCAAGGCCAACAACACCTCGATCGTCGAAGTCATCTCGGCTGAAGACATCGGCAAGCTGCCCGACGTGTCGATCGCCGAGTCCCTGGCCCGCCTGCCCGGCGTGACGATGCAGCGCCTCGACGGCCGCAGCCAGCTGATCTCCATTCGCGGTCTGGGCCCGGATTTCACCACCGCCCTACTGAACGGGCGCGAGATGGTCACGACCGGTGACAACCGCGGCGTCGAGTTCGACCAGTTCCCCTCGGAAATGATGTCCAGCGTCGTGGTCTACAAGACGCCCGACGCCGCCCTGACCGGCCAGGGCCTGGCCGGCACGGTCGACATGAAGACCATCCGTCCGCTGGACTACGGCCGCCGGGCCATCGTGGCCAACGCCCGCTATGAGTGGAACGACATCGGCGCCCTGAACTCGGGCACCACCGACCACGGCCAGCGCTACACCCTCAGCTACGTCGACCAGTTCGCTGACGACACCATCGGCATCGCCCTGGGCTACGCCCACATGACATCGCCCTATCAGTCGGAACGCTTCAACGCCTGGGGCTATCCGACCTACAGCGACGGCAACCTGCTGACCGGCGGGGTCAAGCCCTATGTCATGTCGTCGGAGCTGGAGCGCGACGGCTATATGGGCGTGCTGGAATGGCGTCCGAACGATCGGTTCCACACCACGCTGGACGCCTTCTACTCCGAGTTCAAGAACACCCAGGTCCTGCGCGGCATCGAGTTCCCGCTGGCCTGGGGCGGATCGTCGGGCGACTGCGCCTCGGTCGGCAATGTGGCCACGCCGAACGTCTGCCGTCCCGGTCCGTCGCTGCGCCCCGGCTACACCGTCGAGGACGGCATGATCGTCGCCGGGACGTGGGACAACATCAAGGGCGTGGTCCGCAACGACCTGAACAAGCGCGACAGCAACATCACGGCGATCGGCTGGAACACCGAGTTCTTCGCCAATGACGACTGGTCGTTCAACCTGGACCTCAACTACTCCAAGGTCGAGCGAAACGACATCATCCTGGAGACCAACGCCGGCACCGGCCGCAATATCAACGGGGCTCTGGATACCCTGGGCTTCGAGCTGACCGGCGATGGTGTGACCCGCTTCACCAGCCAGCTGAACTACGCCGATCCGGCCTTGATCAGGATCACCAGCCCGCAGGGCTGGGGCGGCGACGTGATTCCGGGCGGTCAGGCCGGCTATATGAACACCCCCTCCATCGAGGACGAGATCAAGGCGGTCCGCTTTGTGACCACCCGCCAACTGCATCAGAGCCCGTTCAGCTCGATCGACTTCGGCGTCAACTATTCGGAACGCAGCAAGTCCTTCGTCAACGACCAGTACTATCTGGCCGTGCCGGGCGGCGGCGATCTGTCCATCCCGACGCAGTTCCTGCTGTCGCCGACGGATCTGGGCTATCTCGGCATCTCGCAGGTCATCAGCTATGACGCCCTGGCCTTGGTCAACAGCGGCGCCCTGAATCGCATCCGCAACCCCAACGCCGACGTCGCGGCCGGCAACTGGGAAGTGACGGAGAAGGTCACCACCAGCTTCATCCGCGCCAATATCGATCACAACCTGTGGGGCATGCCGCTGACCGGCAACGTCGGCGTTCAAGCTGTCCATACCGATCAGTCGTCGAGCGGCTTCTCGGCCAGCCAGCTGGCGCCGGGCGTGTCGCAGACACTCGCCGTGCAAGGCGGCGCGGAATACCTGGAGATCCTGCCCAGCGCCAACTTCATCGTGGAGGCCGGCGACGACCTGTTCGTTCGCTTCGCGGCGGCCCGCACCCTGGCCCGTCCGCGCATGGACGACATGCGGGCCTCGCGGAACTACAGCTACAATCCGGCCCTGGCCCAGTCGGGCGACATCAATCGCTCGCCCTGGTCGGGCGGCGGCGGCAACCCGGAGCTGCGTCCCTTTATCGCTGATGTGGCCGACATCTCGATCGAGAAGTATTTCGCCAACCGTCGGGGCTATGTCTCGCTGGCGGCCTACTACAAGAACCTCGAGAGCTATGTTTACAACCACAACCAGATTTTCGACTTCACCGGCTATCCGATCGGCGTCGGCAACCCTGAACCGGCTCTGCGTCAGGGTCTGATCGGGGCGCCGGACAACGGCGACGGCGGCTGGATCAAGGGGGCGGAGTTCACGGTTTCGGCGCCGTTCGAAATCTTCCACCCGATGCTGGAAGGCTTCGGCGGCCAGTTCAGCGCCTCCTGGACCGACAGCGAGATCCAGCCTGATCCGACCCAGGCCCCGACGGCCTTGCCGGGTCTGTCGGAAACCGTGGTCAATACGACGGTCTATTATGAAAAGGCCGGCTTCCAGGCCCGCGTCTCGCACCGCTACCGTTCGGACTTCCTGGGCGAGGTCGCCGGCTTCGGCAACGGCCGCACCCTGCGCTCGGTCGCGGCGGAAAGCATCATCGACGCCCAGATTGGCTATGAGTTCCAGTCGGGTCCGGCCGAGGGTCTGTCGATCCTAGCCCAGGTCAACAACCTGACCGACGAGCCGTTCAAGACCTTCGAGAACGGCGACGAACGCCGCACCATCGACTTCCAGAAGTACGGCCGCACCTTCCTGGTCGGCGTCAACTACCGCTTCTGATCCCTTCTCTCTTCTGAGCCGACTGGGGGCCGTGTCTTTCGAGGCCGGCCCCCTCTTTTTGCCTCAGCATGATTTACGGGCCGGCGCCCGCTCTGGACGCCGCGCTGACTTGCCTAGACAGTTCTTGTAAATCGCGGCGCCGTCGTCGCGGTCCTTCGGGGAGCGACCATGAGCCAACCGCAAAACGGGACGGGGGCCGCGCCGCGCGGCACGGGCCTCGCCTTCGCCTATGTCACCAGCCTCTTCTTCGCCTGGGGCTTCGCCACCTCGCTGATCGATCCGCTGATCGCGGCGGTGCGGCGGGTGTTCGATCTCAGCTACACTGAATCCTTCCTGACCACCTTCGCCTGGTTCATCGCCTATGGCGTGGCCTCGCTGCCGGCGGCGGCGGTGCTGTCGCGGCTGGGCTACAGCCGCTCGATCATCGCCGCCTTGCTGACCATGGTCCTGGGCTGCCTGATCGTGCCGGCAGCCACCATCATCGACTTCTATCCCGGCATCCTGCTGGCCCTGTTCGTCATCGCCTCGGGCGTGACCCTGTTGCAGGTGGCCGCTAATCCTCTGGTGGCGGAACTGGGCACCAAGAAGAGCTCGCACTTCCGTCTGGTCTTCTCCCAGGCCTTCAACTCGCTCGGGGCGACGGTCGGGCCGTGGCTGGGGGCGCACGTCCTGCTGACCGGCGGGGTCTTCGCCGCCGGGGCGGTCGTCACCGTGGCCACGCGCGGCGAGTCCCTGCGCAGCATCGACATCGCCTTCCTGGGCATGGGCGCCTTCTTCGCCCTAATCGCCGCCTTCATCTTCTCGGCCCGGAAACAGATCAACGACGCCGCCCCGGCCCATGATGCGGCGGAACCGGTCGGCGCCGCCGCCATCGCGTCGGCGTTGAAGTCGCGCTGGGCCCTGTTCGGCGCCTTGGCCATCTTCATCTACGTCGGTTCCGAGGTGGCCATCGGCAACATGCTGACCAACTTCCTGTCCGGCCCCGACATCCTGAACATTCCGGTTCACGAGGCGGGCAAGATGGTCGCCCTCTACTGGGGCGGGGCCATGGTCGGGCGCTTCATCGGTTCCTGGCTGCTGACCCGCATACACGCCGGCGTGTTGCTGAGCATCTGCACCGTGGTCGCGGCCTCGCTGTGCCTGCTGGTGACCCAGACGGGCGGCGTCACGGCGGCCTATGCGGCGCTGGCCGTCGGCTTCTTCAACTCCATCATGTTCCCCAGCATCTTCACCCTGACGCTGGAGCGGTCCTCGGCGCCGGCCGCAGCGACCTCGGGCCTGCTGGTCTTCGGCATCATCGGCGGGGCCTTGCTGCCCCTGCTGGCGGCGCAGGTGGCCGACCGCTCGGGCGACATTCACCTGGGCTTCTTCGTGCCGGTGGCGGGCTATCTGATGCTGACCGTCTTCGCCGTGGCCTGCGCCCGCACCAAGGGTCGTGACAGCGAAGGCCCGGTCGCCTCGCCGCACTAGACTCACGACATCGACAGGGAAGGGCCGCGTCCGATCGCTCGGGCGCGGCCTTTTCTATTGAGCGGTCAGGACGACCGTGTCGCGTCCGTCAGCGGCTCGCCATAGTGGCGGTCGCCGTGCAGGTTGGCGGCCAGAGGCGCGGTCGTCCGTTCGATCAGGCGATGCACCACCGGTTTGTCCGGCCCCTGATGCAGGGCGTAGATGCGCTGAGAGATGTCGGCGTCGGCCTGGGTGATGCGCTGGTTGTGGCGGACGTAATCCAGCCAGGTCGCGGTCTGGTATTTCTCGACCCAGACGTCGGGCTCGGCCAGGTCGCGCATCAGACGCCACTGGCGGGCGCCGTCGCGACGGCGGACGCGGCGGCGCTCGTCCATCACGGCCAGGAAGGCGTCGATGTCCTCTTCGCGGATGCGATAGGCGATGGAGACGACGACCGGACCGCTGCGCGGCTCGATCGGCAGTTGCGTCTCGGGTTCGGTCCAGCGCCGCAGCAGGTCCATGTTCAGGTTGGCGGTCGAGGGCAGGGGGACCCGCAGCCCGATCAGGACGCACAGGACCAGCACCCCGGCCGACAGGCCGAGCGCCATGTCCAGCCCCTGCGTCTGGGCCAGCGAGCCCCAAAGCCAGCTGCCGCCCGCCATGCCGCCGAAGGCCGCCATCTGATAGAGAGCCAGGGCCCGCGCCACGACCCAGCGCGGCACAGACATCTGCACCGTGACGTTGAAGCTGGACAGGGTCAGCACCCAGCCTGCCCCGGCGACCATCAGGGCCGGCAGGGTCAGGGCCAGCCAGGGGCTGAAGCCGACCACGGCGGCCGCGACGGCGAAGGCCAGGGTGGAGACGCGCACTACGGTCTCCGTCTCGTATTTCGCGCGCAGCCTGCCGACGAACAGGGCGCCGCCGACCGCGCCCACGCCGAAGGCGCCCAGCAGCAGGCCGAAGGCCAGAGGTCCGCCGCCGCCCTCGCGCGCCACCAGCGGCATCAGGGCCTGAACCGCGCTGGCCCCGACGCCGAAGACCACGGCGCGCAGCAGCACGGCCGTCACCCGCGGCGACAGGAAGGCGTACCGCAGGCCCCCGGCCATAGCCGCAAGCAGGCCCTCGCGCGGCAGGGTCTGCTTGGGCCGGTCGGGCTTCCAGCGGAACAGGACGACCAGTAGGCCCAGATAGCTGACGGCGTTGACGGCGAAAGCCGCCGCCGCCCCCGCCGCCGCCACGATCATGCCGCCGATGGCCGGGCCGACGCTGCGCGCCAGGTTGAAGCCCATGGAGTTCAGGGTCACGGCCCCGGCCAGATCCTCACGCGGGACCATGTCGCCGACCGAGGCCTGCCAGGCCGGGCCGTTGAAGGCCGTGCCGCAACCGATCATGAAGGTGAAGCCGAGCAGGACCCAGGGTGTGATCAGTCCGAAATAGGTCATGACAGCCAGTCCGGCCGAGACCAGCAGCATGAAACTCTGGGCCGCCAGCATGATCTTGCGCCGGTCCACCGTGTCGGCCAGGGCGCCCGCCGCCAGCGACAGCAGCATGATGGGCAGGGTGACCGAGGCCTGGACCAGGGCCACCATCTGGGCCGAGGCGATGGAGGACATCATCCAGGCGGCGCCGACCGACTGGATCAGGCCCCCGAAATTCGTCACCAGGCTGGTGATCCAGACGGCGCGGAAGATCGGATGCTTCAGCGGCGCCAGCGCCCCGGTGCGCGCCGGGGGGGCGGTTTCAGGAGCGGTCATGACGCGGACCGGCTGGAACTGAACATCAGGATGACGGCGCCCGATCGGTGACTGCGGGGTGACGCCCTACTGCACCCCTTTGGCGGCGGCTTGGCAAGGCGAGGCGACGACTTTCGCCCGCTTCATCATGACTTCGCCGAAAAGGGCGGCGATGACGCGCCCGGTCGTAGCCCCTATAGAGGCCGCTGCTCCTTTCGCCTTCCACCCGGACCGTCGCCCCGATGTCTGAAACCGCCTCGCCCGTCTGCGTCGCCGCCCTCTATCGCTTCGCGGCCATAGAGGATCGCGAGGTCGTGCGCGTGCGACTGCTGGACCTGTGCGGGGACGAGGTGCGCGGCACCCTGCTGGTGGCGCACGAGGGGATCAACGGCACCATCGCCGGACCCGAGGCCGCCGTCGCCCGCGTCGTGGACGGGGTGCGGTCCCTGCCGGGTTTCGACCGGCTGGAACTGAAATACTCGACCGCCGAGGCCATGCCGTTTCACCGCATGAAGGTGCGGCTGAAGGCCGAGATCGTCACCATGGGCGTGACCGACATCGACCCGGTGGACGGCGTCGGCGCCTATGTCTCGCCCCAGGACTGGAACGCCCTGATCGCTGATCCCGACACGATCGTCATCGATACGCGCAACGACTATGAGGTCGAGGTCGGCGTCTTCGAGGGCGCGATCCAGCCCAACACCCGCACCTTCCGAGAATTTCCCGACTGGTTCAGGACCGAGGGTCGCGCCCTTTTGGACCGGCCCAATCCGCCCAAGGTCGCCATGTATTGCACCGGCGGCATTCGCTGTGAAAAGGCCACAGCCTTCCTCAAGGCCGAGGGCGTCGAGCAGGTCTTCCATCTGGAAGGCGGCATCCTGAAATACCTCGAGACCATCCCCGAACCCGAGAGCCTGTGGCGCGGCGACTGCTTCGTCTTCGACGAGCGCGTGGCGGTCGGGCATGGTCTGAAGGAAGGCGACCACAGCCTGTGCCGCGGCTGCCGCATGCCGGTCAGCCCCGAGGCGCGCCTGTCGCCCCTCTATGCCGAGGGCGTCTGCTGCGAGCGGTGCCACGCTGCGCGCTCGGACAAACAGCGCGAAGGCTACGCCGAGCGGCAGAAGCAGATGGAGATCGCGGCGCGACGCGGCGTCGGGCATGTCGGCGCGGTGCAGAAGCGGTCGGACTAGCCGCTCGCGCGCGGGCCGTGCCATGCTGGCTCCGAGCCTGAAGGGAGCCCGCCCATGTCGTCCTTCCGTCCCGTCGCCGACCTGGACACCCATGAGGTGACCAACCAGCCGCCGCCGCTGGAGGACGTCAACCTGTTCACCGGCGACCGGGCGCTGCTGGACGCCGTGCGGCGCGCGGGCGGAGAACAGCATGAGATGCGGCTGACGGCGCTCGGCGCCCGCTGCGGCTCGGCTGAGGTTATCGATTGGGGCGTTCAGGCCAACCGCGTGCCGCCGGTGCTGGACACCCATGACCGCTATGGCCGCCGCATCGACGAGGTGACCTTTCATCCTGCCTATCATCAGCTGATGCAACTCGGGCTTGAGGCGGGGCTGGCCTCCGCCGCCTGGGACGGGACGGCCAACGGCCACGTCCTGCACGCCGCCATCCTGTTCCTGACGGGACAGGCGGATTCGGGCACCAGCTGTCCCATGACCATGACCTACGCCTCGGTTCCGGCCCTGATGGTCGAACCCGGCGTCGGCGCTTCATGGGTCGAGAAGATCAAGGGCGGGCGCTACGACCCCGCCGTCCGGCCCGCGACCGACAAGGCGGGCGTGACCATCGGCATGGCCATGACCGAGAAGCAGGGCGGGTCCGACGTGCGCGCCAACGCCACCCGCGCCGAGCCGACGGGCGAGGAGGGCTGGTATCGCGTGACGGGGCACAAGTGGTTCTGTTCGGCGCCCATGTCCGACGCCTTCCTGACCCTGGCCCAGGCGCCGGGCGGCCTGACCTGTTTCCTGCTGCCGCGCTGGTTGCCGGACGGGACGCGCAACGCCGGGTTCCGGGTCATGCGGCTGAAGGACAAGATGGGCGACCGTTCCAACGCCTCGTCCGAGGTCGAATATCACGGCGCCCTTGCCCAGAGGATCGGCGAGGAGGGGCGGGGCGTGGCCGCCATCATCCGTATGGTCCAGCATACGCGGCTGGACTGCGTGATCGGCTCGGCCCAGCAGATGCGCGGCGCCCTGGCGCAAGCCGTCTGGCACGCCGCCCACCGCACAGTCTTCCAGAAGCGGTTGATCGACCAGCCGATGATGGCGGCTGTCCTGACGGATCTGGCGGTCGAGAGCGAGGCGGCCACGGCCCTGTCCCTGCGTCTGGCACAGGCCTTTGATCAGGAGGACCCGCTGGCCCGTCTGGCCACCCCCATCGCCAAATACTGGGTCTGCAAGCGCGCGCCCGGGATGGTCTATGAGGCGATGGAGAGCCTGGGCGGCGCCGGCTACGTCGAGACCGGCCCCATGCCGCGCCTGTTCCGCCAGTCGCCGCTCAACGCCATCTGGGAAGGCTCGGGCAACGTCATCGCCCTGGATGTCCTGCGTGCTTTCGGCCGCGAGCCCGAAGCGGTCGCGGCCTTGCACGCCTTCCTTCAGGCCCAGCGCGGGCCTGATGCTGTCTATGACGCCTGGATCGCCGATCTGGACCTGACGGAGGCGTCGGAAGCGAACGCCCGCTGGACCGTCGAACGTCTGGCGCTGGCGCTGCAGGCGGCGGTGCTGCTGGAGGGTGAAAGTCCGATCGCCCACCTTTTCTGCCGGTTGCGGCTGCAGCCGCAAGGTCGATTTTATGGAGCCGTGGACGGCGCGATCGATACTCGAAGAGTGCTGGATCGCGCCCTGCCGCGCTGATTGATGGCGTGACACCTAATAACCACGACGTAAGTAAAACCTCGAGGCGCTCGTTTCCATCTCTGGACGAACCATGCGTTGAATCGTTAACGCTGCCTTCGTGACCCTAGACGCAGAAAATCCCAGGCTGACCCCTCGCGAACGAGAAATCGTCCTGCTTGCCGGCCGCCGTCTGGGTGACAAGGAGATCGCGCAGCAACTGAATCTGTCGCCGCGCACCGTCCAGAATCACCTGCATCGCGCCTATGAAAAGCTGGGCGTTTCCGATCGGTTGCAGGCGGCGCGCCGACTGAGTGATTCCTACTCAGGGGGATCAACCCCCATATCCGAAGCCCCCTCGGTCAAGCCATCTCCTCCTGTCTCCGCAGCGCTTTTGACAGTGCTCGAGAACGGGAAGATGCGGCGGTCGCTCTATGAGCGGTACATCGCATTGGACGGCTGGCGCCGACCCAGGAAGCTGGGGGGCTCCCTGCTGTGGCTGATCCTGGGCTGGGCGCTTGCCTGGCTGTTGATCGCCGCGGTCGGCGCCAGTCTCGCCAATCCCGTTCTAGAGCTGATCCATCGCCTGCGGTGACATGGCCGTCATCGGAGGTGGGCGTGGGCGTCAGATTCAGATAATTTCGCGGCCAAGGTCGGCTGTTCCCTGTCGTGCGCAGCGCGCCGGAGCCTGAGGATGCATCCTCTTCAGATTACCCTCATCACAGCCAACGCCGTCGGCTTTTCCCTTCTGCTGTGGAAGGGGCGGCTGGACGATCGTCTGGCGGTGCTGGTCATGACCCTGACCCAGATCGGGTCGTTCGCGCTGACTGAAGTCACGTGGAACGGGATGCGGGCGGGGCTGCTGTCGATGGACCTGCTCTGCTTTCTGTTCCTGTGGGGGCTGGCTGAGCGCGGGGGGCGATGGTGGCTGGTGCTGGCGGCAGGCTTCCAGCTGATCGGCCTGCTCGGGCATTTCGCACCCTTCCTCGCGCAGGAGCGACTGGCCTGGGCTTTGGTAACCCTGCTGTGGGGCGTTTGGACCCTTGTCAGCATTACGGTGTTCTTCGGCGTCTGGGAGGTTATGGCCGACCGACGTTTCGCCCGGGAGGGGCGTGATGGCGCAAGAATGGACCATGGAGGCGGCGCGCGCGCTGCTGCATCAATGGAATAGACGCAAGGTCGAGGGGGCGGTCCGCGTCGGCGGGCTGTCGGTCGATCTCGACGCGGTGGAAGCCTGGCTGCTGGATCAGAAGCCGGCGTCACTGGCCGAGGCCGAACGGCTTCTGGACCTGATCGTGGCGCATCAAGCCGGCGTGGACGGCGATCTGATCGGCCTGTGTCGGGTCGGCGGGGCGGTCCGTAATGATCTGAGTTGTCACCGCAGCCGGGTGGACGTCAGTTTCGCCCCCTGCGCCTCTGGACCGATGGCCGGGCGGGCCTGAAAGTCATCGTGTGCTGACGAAAAGTCACCGATTGCTGACCCAAGGTAAGGCTTTCAACGGCTGAAACCGACTGCTAGAGCGCGGCTTCTGTCCGCGACAAAGGCCGTGCGCCGTCGCTCCGCAAAGCGGTTTCCCCTTTCATGAACTCCTCTGTCCGCGCCGCGTATCTCGCGTCCGTCGCCTTGCCCCTGCTCGTTTTCGCCGCGCCTGTCTTCGCGGAGGATGCGGCGACCGAGGGGCCGACCCAGGTGTCCGAGATCGTGGTGACGGCCCAGCGGCGCGAGGCCACGCTGGCGTCCACGCCCCTGTCGCTGACGGTGACGGCCCAGCCCCTGCTGAACGACGTGGGCGTGCGCGACATCAAGGACCTGCAGATCCTGACGCCGGGCCTGATCGTGGCTTCGACCTCGAACCAGACCTTCACCACGGCCCGCATTCGCGGCGTCGGCACGGTGGGCGACAATCCGGGGCTGGAAAGCTCGGTCGGCGTCATGATCGACGGCGTCTATCGCCCGCGCAACGGCGTGGCCCTGGGCGACCTGGGCGAGGTCGAGCGCATCGAGGTCTTGAAGGGCCCGCAGGCCACCCTGTTCGGCAAGAATGCGTCGGCCGGCGTCATCAACGTCGTCACCGCCGCCCCGTCCTTCACCCCGCGCATGGCGGGCGAGGCGACCTTCGGCGACTACGGGACCAAGGGCGGCTCGGTCTCCCTGACCGGCCCCCTCGTGGACGAGGTGCTGGCCGGGCGTCTCTATGTGGCCGCGCGCCGCCGTGACGGCCTGTCCGACGTCAGGACGGGCGACGGCCCGCGGACCGCGACCGACGATCAGACCGAGCATTACGACACCCTGCGCGGCCAACTGCTGTGGCGCGCCACGCCCGACCTGACCGCCCGCCTGACTGCCGACTGGACTGAGCGGGACGAGCGCTGCTGCGTCGGCGTGCAGCTTGTCACCGGCGGAACGGCGCCCCTGTTGGCCACCTTTGCCCCTGACGGCGGGGTGGCGGCGACGCCGAACCCCTGGGCGCGGGTGGCCTACTCGAACCGCGACACCAACACCCGCATCCGCGACCGGGGGCTGGCCCTGCATCTGACGGCCGACCTGGGCTGGGCGAAGCTGGACAGCACCACGGCGGTGCGCGACTGGCGCGGCGTCATCAGCCAGGACTGGGACTTCACCTCGGCGGACCTGGCCTATCGTCCCGACGACGGCAGCTGGTCCAACCGCTTCCGCACCCTGACGCAGGAGGTCCGTCTGTCGGGCCAGAGCGGGCGTCTGGACTGGGCCGCCGGAGCCTTCCTGTCGGACGAGAAGCTGACCCGTCGCGACAGCCTCTTCTACGGCGCGGACTACGAGGGCTACGTCAGCCGTCTGCTGTCGCGCTCGACCGTCAATCCGCTGGGTGATCCCGCCCATGTCTCGACCCTGACCGGCCTGCCCGTGGGCCAGAGCTTTGTCGAGGGCGAGGGGCAACTGGACCGCTACTGGCAGACGACGCAAAGCGCCGCCCTGTTTGCCCAGGCCTCATACGCCGTGACCGACCGCCTGACCCTGACCGGGGGCCTGCGCCGCACGCATGAGACCAAGGACATGAGCGCGGCCTATGAAAACACCGACGGCGGACGCGCCTGCGCCGCCGCCCTGGCGCGGGGCGTGGTCAACGGCACCCTGTGCCTGCCCTGGTCCAACCCGGCCTTCAACGGTCTGAAGACGTCCGAGACGGTCAAGGACGAGGCCTGGACCGGTCTGGCGCGCGCTGAATATCAGGCGACCGAAGGCTTGCGCCTCTACGCCGGCTGGTCGCGCGGTCGCAAGAACGGCGGCTTCAACCTGGATCGCGGTCAGACCAATCGCGTGCCCGACGCCTCGCGCGCGTTCGGGGCAGAGACCGCCGACGCCTGGGAGGCCGGGGTCAAGAGCGTGATGCTGGAGCGCCGCCTGCTGGTCAGCGCCGCCGCCTTCCGCCAGACCTATGATGACTTCCAGTTGAACACCTTCCTGGGCACCACCTTCCTGGTGCGCTCGATCCCGGAAGTGCGCGCCAAGGGCGTCGAGGCGGACTTCATGTTCCTGCCGCTCGAAGGCCTGTCGTTGCAGGGCGGCGTCACCTACGCCCAGACCGAGTACGGCCATGACCCGATCGCCGGCCTGCCGCTGCTGGCCGGCCGTCGCCTGAATTTCGCGCCCCTGTGGAGCGGCTCGTTGGCCGGGACTTATGAGCGTCCGGTGGGCGCCGGGCTGACCGGACGGGTCACGCTCGCGGCCAAGTATTCGTCGGAATACAACACCGGTTCGGACCTCGACCCGGCCAAGAGCCAGCCGGGATTCTGGCTGGTGGATGGGCGCGTCGCCCTGGCCAAGGATGAAGCCTGGAGCGTCGAGCTGTGGGGCCGCAACCTGTTCGATCAGGACTACCGCCAGGTGGCCTTTGGCGCCCCCTTCCAGTCGGGCACGCTTGGCGCTTTCCTCGGGGCCCCGCGCACGGTGGGCGTGACGCTAAGGGTGGTGCGCTAGGCCTCTTCCTTCTCCCCTTGAGGGAGAAGGTGGGCGCCGGAGGCGTTCGGATGAGGGGTGTCGGCGGAGCCTTCGACATGAGGCCATGTGCGAATTTCATCGCACCCCTCATCCGTCAGGCTCCGCCTGCCACCTTCTCCCTCAAGGGGAGAAGGGCCTAGTTTTTGTCGCGCGCTTCTTCCCTGGCGGCGCGCTCGGCCTGGCCGCGCCAGCCATAGCCCTCGCCGTGCTTGCCGACGCTGACGAAGGTGGCTTCTTCAGCCTTGTGGAAATACTGTTCGGCGACCATCCAGCCCTTGAAGGGCCGCAGCACACCCAGGCACATCAGGGCCAGGATCGGCAGGGTGACAACGAAATGCACCCAGACCGGCGGGTGGACGTTGAACTCGAAGATCATGAAGCCGATCATGCCGATGACGCCCACCGCCGACATGACGAAGAAGGCCGGGCCGTCCGCGGGGTCGGCGAAGCCGTAGTCCAGGCCGCAGTTCGGGCATTCCTTGCGGATGGTCAGATAGCCTTGGAACAGCGGGCCTTCGCCGCAGCGCGGGCAGCGGCAGCGCACGCCGGTCTTCAGCGGGCTGAGGGGCGGATAGACGGGGTCGGACACGGCAACACCTGACAGAACGGGGTGACGATAACGTCGATACCGAGGATGTCGGCCTTTCGCGCGCGCGTCGCAAGCGGGTGATTTGTCCTACCAGGATGGTAAGGTTTTTCACGTCGCTCTTTAACCGGCGTTAACCGCGATGAAAGCCCTTTCGCGCGAGCATGCGCGCGTATGTCCGGGGCACCCGTCAGCAAGCGCGTTCTGAAGACGACCGTGGCGGCCGCCGCGGCGGGCGTGGTCGTGTTCGCGCCTCTGGCCCCGCACGCCGAGGGCGCCAATGTCAGCAGCGGCCCGGTCGAGATCCGCGTCGGCGCCAATACCGGCTTCACCAAGATCGAATTCGCCGGGGCCGTGGGCGCACGCGCCCGGGTGCGCCAGGACGGCCGGGCCGTCATCGTCCGCATCGGCACGACCGCCGCACCCGACGTCAGCCGCCTGCGCGTCGATCCGCCCAAGGGAGTCGAGAAGGTCGAGACCCGCGCCGTCCAGGGCGCGACCGAGCTGGTTCTGACCCTGGCCGAGGGGGCGGGCGTCCGCTCCGGCGTCGCCGACGGCGCGGTCTGGCTCAACCTCTATGCCCCCGGCGCTGCGCCGGAAGGCGCCAAGCCCTCGGTCGTGCCCGCCGGCGGCGCCGTGCCCGTGACCGCCGAGGTCGGGGAGGGGACGACCCGTTTGACCTTCGCCTGGGCCGCGCCGGTCGGGGCCGCCGTCTTCCGCCGGGGCGACGCGGTCTGGGTGGTGTTCGACGCCGCCGCCCGCATGAACATGCCCGCCGCCGCCAAGGCCGGCGACGCGGCCAGGGCGCGCTGGGCCGCCGGGCCCGCCTTCACCGCCATCCGTATTCCCGCGCCTGAGGGCCAGAGCATCTCGGCCCGCGCCGACGGGGCCTCGTGGATCGTCACCCTCGGCGGAACCGCCACGACCGTGACCGGCGTCGAGATCGGCCGCGACGACAGCGTCCAGACGGCCCTGACCGCGCGCATGGCCGGGGCGACCAAGACCGTCTGGCTGACCGATCCCATGGTCGGCGACCGCTTCGCCGCCGTCACCGCCCTGGCCCCCGGCAAGGGCATGGCGCGGGGCCGTCGCACCGTCGATCTGGCCCTGCTGCCCACCGCCCATGGTCTGGCGGTCGAGACCCCGACCGACGACCTGACCGTCAAGGCCGAGGGCGACATTGTCATCCTGTCGCGGCCCAAGGGCCTGCGCCTGTCGCCCCCGACCGTGGGGCTGGAAGCGGCGGCCGCCGAGACCCACGCCCCGCGCGCCGCCGTGCGTCCGGCCCTGATTATTTCCGACTGGGCCGATCTGGGCGGGGACAGTTTCGGCGCGCGTCACCGCGCCCTGCAGACCGCCGCCGAACTGGAAAGCGGTCGCGCCGTCGAGGACCTGCGCGCGCCCATCGAAGCCCGTCTGGCCTACGCCCGTTTCCTGGTGGGGCAGGGGCTGGGCTATGAGGCGATCGGGGTGCTCAACGCCCTGGTCAAGCAGACCCCGGCCATGCAGGGCGTGGCCGAGGTGCGCGGCCTGCGCGGCGCCGCGCGCGCCTCCATCGGCCGTCTGGCCGAGGCCGAGGCCGATTTCTCCGCCGGGGCTCTGGCGGGCGATCCCTCGACCCGCGTCTGGCAGGGCTATATCGCCGCCCAGCGCAGCGACTGGACCACGGCGCGTCAGGCCTTCGCCGCCGGGTCCGGCGTGGTCGACAACTTCACCCCCGAATGGCGCGCCCGCTTCGGCACGGCCCATGCCCTGGCCGCCGTCGAGACCGGCGACCTGGCCGCCGCCACGGAGTTGCTGGCCTATGTCTTCAGCCAGCCGGGGATTTCAGCGGCGGACCAGCTGGCAGCCCGACTGGTCCAGGCCAAGCTGTTCGAGCTGGAACAGAAACCGGCTCAGGCCCTGGCCCTCTACAAGGCCGTGGCCCGCGCTCCGCTGGACGGGATTTCGACGCCCGCTCGCCTTGGCGTGGTCCGTCTGGAGATGGCCAGGGGGACGCTGAAGCCCGACGCGGCTGCCGCGCAGCTGGAGGCGTTGAAGTGGCGCTGGCGCGGCGACGGCGTCGAATTGGCCGTGATCCGCAGCCTGGGCGAGCTCTATCTGTCGCAGGGTCGCTATCGCGAGGCCCTGACCACGCTGAAGGCGGCGGGCCGCAAGATCGTGGTCCTGCCTGGCGGCGACAAGCTGCAGGCCGACCTCGACAACGCCTTCCGCGCGCTCTTTCTCGACGGCGCCGCCGACGGTCTGCAGCCGGTGCAGGCGCTCGCCCTGTTCTTCGATTTCCGCGAACTGACCCCGGTCGGGGCAGACGGCGACGAGATGGTGCGCCGCCTGGCCCGGCGGCTGATAGACGTCGACCTGCTGGATCAGGCGGCGGAGCTGCTGAAATATCAGGCCGACAACCGCCTCGACGGCGTGGCCAAGGCCCAGGTCTCGACCAATCTGGCGGCCGTCTATCTGATGAACCGTCAGCCGGAAGAGGCGCTGCAGGCGCTGTGGAGTTCGCGCACCACGCTTCTGCCCACGGCCATGAATGTTGAACGCCGCGCTCTGGAAGCTCGCGCGCTTATGGAACTGGGCCGCTATGACCACGCGCTCGAGATTCTGGGCAAGGACGCCTCGCCCGCCGGTCGCGACGTGCGCGCCGAAATCTTCTGGAAGCAGCAGCAGTGGGGCGCGGCGGCCGCCATCTATGAGCAGCAGTTGGGCAGTCGCTATCGCGACACGCTCATCCCGCTGACGGCGGATGAGGAGAACCGTCTGATCCGCGCCGGGGTCGGCTATTCGCTGGCGCGTGACGCGGGAGCGTTGAACCGCTTGTCGAACAACTATTCCGGCTTCGCCGACAAGGCCCGCTCGCCGGGCGGCATCCGTATCGCGCTTGCGGGGCTGGACGGGGCCGACGGCTCGGGGCGGCCGCAGGACTTCGCCACGCTCAGCGCCGGGGCAGACACCTACGCCGGCTGGATCGCGGCGACCAAGGCCGAGTTCAGACAGAAAACGGGCGGGGACCGCCCTGCGACCCCCGCCCGAAATCAACCCCCGGCGGCGGCAAGACCTGCTGCCGCCTGATGGTTCAGCCTCTGCGATGAGAGGCGCCTGGACCCCGCGCGGGGGTCCGAAGGCTTAGCCGTTGACGGCGTCCTTCAGCGGCTTCGACACGCGGAAGCGCACAGCCTTCGAGGCGGCGATCTTGATGGTCGCGCCCGTGGCCGGGTTGCGGCCTTCGCGCTCGGCGCGCTCGGCGGTGTCGAAGACGCCCAGGTTCGAGATGCGGACGTCCGAACCCGAAACCAGGCTCTTGTGGATGTTCTTGACGATCGCGTCGAGGACGCGGCCGGCGTCGGCCTGCGAGACACCTGCGTCCTTGGCGACGGCGGCGATCAGTTCGGCTTGAGTGGTCATAAGGGTTTTCCCAAAGGTGGTCGTCCGATTCCCGGACGAAGACCGGAGGATCAACACGTGTTTGCCCGAGCTTGGCAAGCCCGCATGACGCTCAAAGCCCCTGAGGGCGGGGACTTATCCCCCGCCGGCGCCTCTCTGGAAGCTCTCGACCAGGCTTCCGGCGACCAGTCGCCAGCCATCGACCAGCACGAAGAAGATCAGCTTGAACGGCAGGGAAATGACCACCGGCGGCAGCATCATCATACCCATGGACATCAGTACGCTGGCGACCACCAGATCGATAACAAGGAACGGAACGAAAAGAAGAAATCCGATCGTGAAGGCCTTCTTGAGTTCACTGATCATGAAGGCCGGGGTGACCACGCGCAGGGGCAGTTCCTGCACGTCCTGGGGGGGCTCGATTTTCGACAGTCGGGTGAACAGGGCCAGGTCGCCGCGATCCACCTGGGCCAGCATGAAGGTTTTCACCGGTTCGGACGCTGCATCGAAGGCCTGGGGCAGCTCCATCTGCTGATCCATCAGCGGACGGATGCCCGAATCATAGGCGTCCTGCCAGGTCGGGGCCATGACGATGGCGCTCAGGAACAAGGCCAGCGACACCAGGACGGCGTTCGGCGGCGACTGCTGCATCCCGAGCGCTGTGCGCAGCAGGCTCAGCACTACGATGATGCGCACGAAGCTGGTGGTCATGATGACGATGGAGGGCGCCAGCGACAGCACGGTCATCAGTCCGACCAGCTGCACCACCCGCTGGGTCAGGCCCGCGCCGGTCCCCAGGTCGATGTTGATGGCCGAGCCGCCCTGAGCCGCCTGCGCCACCTCCTGCGCCAGCGCCCCCAGCGGCCAGACCAGACACAGGGCCGTGGTGATCAGCGACAGCAGGGCGGCGCGCTTCAGCTCGGCGCGCGAGGGCAGGGCGAAGATGGAGGGGCGGCTCATTTCGCATCTCCCGACGGCGCAACGGGGCCACGCGGTTCGATCAGTTCGCGCCCTTCGCCCAACAGGATCAGCCGCTCCTCGGCGTCAACGCGCACCAGCACCAGCCGTCGGGCCGGGTCCAGCACCAGGGTCTCGAGGACCTGCAACCGCCGCGCGCCGCGCTCGGCCTGAAACTTCGCCAGCACCTGGGGCGCATAGCGACGCGTCGCCCAGGCGGCCAGACCGATCAGACCCAGGGTGATCGCCAGACCGAACACCGCCCGGAACAGGTCGAGAAAATTCATGCGGATTCGAGGCCCCGACAGCGCTTACAGGCGCGCTGCTTCGCCCGCACGTTTCGCGGCTTGTGGTTAACGCCGCGTTTAGGAACACGGAATATTAACCATGGAGGCGGCAAATTCTGCCGATCAACCGTGCGAGGCGACCGCGTGTCCGTCACCGACATTCCGCTGCTGAACCAGATCAAGGGCCGTCTCGGGTGGCTCGACGATCGTCAGCGCGTGATCGCCCAGAACGTCGCCAACTCGGACACCCCCGGCTTCATGGCCCGCGACCTGAAGGCGCCGACGGACTTCGCCGAAGCCATGCGCACCGGCGGCGGCCTGAAGATGGTCGCCACCAACGCCCGCCACATCTCGCCCGCCGGGCAGACCGCCCGCTTCGAGTCGCTGAACGCGCCGGACTCCGAGACCACGCTCGACGGCAACTCGGTCGTGGTGGAGGAGCAGATGCTCAAGATGGCCGAGAGCCGCATGGCCTATGACGCGGCTATCGGCTTCTACCAGAAGTCCATGCAGATGATCCGCATGGCCGCCAAGAAGCCTGGCGTCTGAGGGAGACTGATCCATGCCTGATCCCGTCAACGTCACTCCGCGCAACACCGCCATGGGCGTCGCCGCCGGCGCCCTGAAGGCGCAGCAGTCGCGCATGCGCATCATCGCCGAGAACATCGCCAACGCCCAGTCGACGGCCACCGTCGCAGGGGGCGAGCCCTATCGCCGCCAGACCCCGGTCTTCCAGGCGCGCAAGGTCGACGGGGCCACGGGCGTGGTCCTGGCCGAGGTCCGCCCGGACCAGAGCCCCTTCCGCATGGAATACGACCCCTCGCACCCGGCGGCCAACGCCGAGGGCTATGTCCAGCGGCCCAATGTCGACACCCTGGTCGAGGCCATGGACATGCGCGAGGCGCAGCGCGCCTACGAGGCCAACCTGAACGTCATCGAGACGGCGCGGAACATGGAGTCCCGCACCCTCGACATCATCAAGAAGTAAGGGCTAGGCCATGAATCCCATGATGGCGGCCAAGGCCTATGCAGCGGTTCAGGGCGGGGCCATGCCTGCCGCGACGCCGCCCAGCGCGGCCTCGGCGGCGCAGGGACCGGGCTTCTCGGAACTGCTGCAGAACGTCATGACCCAGACGGCCCAGCAGACCCGCGGCGCCGAAACCCAGATGGCCCAGATGGTCCAAGGCCAGGGCAGCCTGATCGACGTCGTCACCGCCGTTTCGTCCGCCGAAGCCTCGCTGGAAACCGTCATGGCCGTCCGCGATCAGGTCATCTCGGCCTATCAGGAAATCATGCGGATGCCGATCTGAGGGCTTCGCCTAGTCTGCCAGATAGCCCGAAGCTTCGACGAAGGCCTGAACCGCCGCCGGATCGGAATAGTCCAGCTCGATCATGGTCTTGAGCGCCGCCGCCTTGTCCGATGCGCGGTTGTAGTAGCCGCGCGTGATGGCGTAGCCGACGTAGTAGCCCAGGTCTCTCACCCCGAAGGCGTTGTCGGCGCTGTTGTAGAGCCAGCCGCTGAAATCCTCGCCCGCCATGTCGCGGCGGAAGGCGGCCTTGATGGCGGGATCATTGGCCGGGCCGTAGCTCACATAGGCCAGATCGGGCATCCGCCCTGTCACCTGTTCCGCCACGAAGTCGGCCACGCCCTCATAGACGGCCTGGGCCAGCAGGGTGCTGCGCTCGCCCCTCTGCTGGGTGTGAACCACCTCATGCACGGCCAGCAGATCCAGATTGTCGAGGGGCTTGCTGGCGAAATAGGAGGTGAAGAAGCGCTGCAGGCCCGCCGGCATCTCCGAGATGTCCATGCTGCCGTCGCCCGTGGCCATCTCGACGCCCAGCAGCACCTTGTCGCCCTGGGTGGTTCCAGCTGAACGCAAGGCGCCGACCTCGAAATAGATCCCGGCGGGGCGCAACTCGGGATAGAGGGCCTTGAACCGCTCCAGATGCCCCTCCAGTCGGGTCAGGGCGCCCGCCGCCAGGGCCGCGCGCGGGCGCACCGAGTCCCAGTAGGCCGGATAGGACCGGATCGCGTTCAGATAGGTGTCCGCCGTATAGCCCTTGGCCTCCATGAAGGCGGTCAGGCCCGGCGTGCCCGCGTCGATATAGAGGCGCTGGAACGCGGCCTTCTGCGCCTCGGGCGTGTCCGCCGCCCGCACGGCGTCATAGGCGGTCCAGAAGCGGGCGACGTCATCGTCTTCCAGCCGGATCGGCGTGGTCTGCGCCTGGGCGCTGGCGGCCATGAGGCCCAAGCCCAAACTGATCGCCAAAGCCAATCGACGCATGACCGTTCCCCATAAAGCCAAGCCTGTCAGAAGGCGGCTGGCGACGGTGCTGTCAAATGAAACGCTGGTAATATGGGGGATCGAACCCCGGTCCTCAGCGGTTCTCTCCTGAACAGGGAGAGACATCATGCTCAAGAACAAGAACTCCTCGGCCATCGTGGCGGTGAAGGATCTGGATCGCGCCCGGGCCTTCTATTCCGACGTGCTGGAGCTGAACCTGGCCGACACCTCCAACGAGGGGATGCTGGGCTATCGCACCGGCTCGACCTGGCTGACCGTCTATAAATCCGACTTCGCCGGCACCAATCAGGCCAACGCCGTGACCTGGGACGTCGGCGTCGAGCTGGACGACATCGTCGAGGGGTTGAAGGCCAAGGGCGTGGCGTTCGAGCATTATGACGACATGGGCCGTCAGGGCGACATCCACGTCTGCGGCGCGATGCGCCTGGCCTGGTTCAAGGACCCCGACGGCAACATCCTGCACCTAGTCGGTTCGACGGGCTAACCCTCCAGCGAGACCACAGGCTCCTTGATTTCCGCCTTGGCGTGACCGCGCTTCTTCAGCCAGGCGCGGATGCGTTTCTGGATCGGGTTGTCGACGCCGTAGTGGAACAGGAAGGCGAAGACGAAGGCCGCGCCCACGCCCATGACCCACAGCAGCCAGCGCCAGGCCTCGCCCAGGTTCAGCCTGTTCGCCGTGGCCTCCGCCAGGCCGAACCAGCCGATGCGGACCACTTCGTTGGAGATGAACATGGCGAAGGAGACCACGGCCGCCTGCTCGACCAGCCTGGACGGGCGGTTCACCGGCACGGCGCCCGCCGCCAGGATGATGATGGAGATGAAGGCCAGAGAGATCAGGGCGTTCTTGTCGAAATACTGCACCACCGCCAGGCCAATCGTGGCCAGCAACAGGGCCCAGCCGGCGGCGCGCGGTTCGATCCAGACCCCTTGCGCGAACCAGGCTAGCCCCATGCCCAGCACGAACAGGGGCAGGGCGCGCCAGATGCCCAGGTTCAGCGGCATCTGATAGATGGGATAGTTCAGGATCGCCCAGCTCAGTTCATTGGCCGCAAGATAGCCGACCACCACCAGGCCCAGGGCCATCCACGGCCCCACCCGCGTTAGGCCGCGCAGCACCCAGGGGAAGGCCAGGTAACAGCCCAGAAGGGCCGAGATCGACCAGCTGGGGGCGTTCCACCCCAGACCACCGTGCACGCCGAACGACTGCACCAGGGCCAACTGGGCCGGCAGCTGGTCCCAGGCGAACCACTCGGGATGACTGGGCGGCAGGCCGATGGCCGTGCCCAGCAGCACCATGGCCACGAGCAGACCACCCATGATCAGATGGGCGGGATAGACCCGCAGCGACCGCTTCAGGAAGAAGTCGGTCTTCGACATCCGCCCGCCCGCCACTGAAGCGCCATAGACGCGCATCAGCACATAGCCGCTGTCGATCAGGAAGAAGTTGGTCAGCAGGAAGCCGCCCCGCTCGAACACCGGATGCACGGCGTCGGCCAGGTGTACCGGGGCCGAGGCCTGGAAATGATGCAGGATGATCAGCGACGCCACGATGAAACGCAGCGCGTCCAGCCACCCGCCGCGCATGATCGGCGGTGGCTCATTGTGAGACGAAAACACGTTCCAGCCCATGACGACGGCTCCTTCAGGATGCGCCACGCAAGAAGGGGGCCGGTCAGTTGGCGCGATGCTCAGCCCAGATCAGGGCGTCCGCCTCGGTGCGTCTGATCCAGTCCGACTTGCAGTCGCTGTAGGCTGACTTGTCCTCCGGGCAGAGGGCTCGGCACCGCATCTTCTCCTCCTGATAGGCTGCGGCCATGTCGGGGCGTTCACGCAGGTAGTCGCGAAACGCCAGATGCCGCCCAATGTCGAAGGAACCGTCTTCATAGGCGTGGACCTGGATGAGACGACGCCCGCTCATGGGGTCGTTGCGGGTGCAGTAGCGGCGCCCGGCAAGCCCGCCTTCACCCCGCCAGAGATAGCCGAGGGTCTCCATCACTTCGCGCTGATGGTCGAACGTGGCCAGGGAGGCGACGACGGGCATCAGGTCGATCACAGGTTTGGCGACGATGCCGGGAATAGCGGTGGAGCCGATGTGGTGAACGGCCAGCAGGTTGGGGCCGAGAGCGGCAGCCAGAGCGCGGGTCTCGGCGCGCGCCTGTTCGGCCCATTGCGGATCATGCGGGGCGAGTCGGACCGAAGCAGGCTGCGGCATCCTCGGCTCCTTGCGGGCTGGCCCCGGCTGCCTAGCCTCGCACCAGCCTCAGGAATTCCTCGCGCGTCCGGGGATCTTCGCGGACGACGCCCAGCAGGCAGCTGGTGGACAGGCTGGCGCCGGGAACATCGACGCCGCGCATGGTCATGCAGCTGTGTTCGGCCTCGATGACCACGCCGACGCCGTGGGGGCGCAGGACGTCCTGGATGGCGCCAGCGATGTCCGAGGTCATTTTTTCCTGGATCTGCAGACGGCGGGCGAAGCCGCGCACCACGCGGGCCAGCTTGGAGATGCCGACGACCCGGTCGGTCGGCAGGTAGCCGACATGGGCCACGCCGACGACCGGCAGCATGTGATGTTCGCAGAAGCTGACGAAGCGGATGTTCTTCAGCACGACCAACTCGTCGTAGCCGCCGACCTCCTCGAAGGTCTTCTCCAGATATTCGCGCGGCTCGACCTCATAGCCCTGGAACAGCTCGCGATAGGACTTGGCCACCCGCTTGGGCGTTTCCACCAGGCCCTCGCGGTCGGGGTTGTCGCCCGCCCACTGAATCAGGGTGCGAACGGCGGCTTCGGCTTCGGCCTGCGAGACGGAGGGTTTGTGCGCGTGGTCGGTCATGGCTTGTCCATATAGCCGGACCGGCCGATCAATCCAGCCGTCACCGCATCTTCCTTCTCCCCTTGAGGGAGAAGGTGGCCCGTCGGGGCCGGATGAGGGGTGTCGGCGGGACGCCTTGAAAGCTGTGGCGCGAGCGCGGCGGGCTTCATCGGATGCGAGGCGCTCACACCCCTCATCCGTTAGGCTTCGCCTGCCACCTTCTCCCTCAAGGGGAGAAGGAAGATCGTGCGTTTCTAAACGGCCTGTTAACCATCTCGTCGGCATTTTCTGCCGAGTTCCCGGGAGTGGTGATGAGCGGCGCAGAAGTTCTGGATATTGGCCGTGACGCCATCTGGCTGACGATCCAGCTGTGCGCCCCCGTGCTCGTCGTCGGTCTGGTTGTGGGCGTGGGGATCGGCCTGTTTCAGGCCCTGACGCAGATTCAGGAACAGACCCTGATCTATGCGCCCAAGATCATCGCCATCTTCGTCTCGCTGCTGCTGTTCCTGCCGCTGATGGGGGCCTTGCTGGGCGGCTTCATGCGCGAGATCGCCGCCCGCATCGCCGGGATGTAGGTCGCCGAATGGAGCCTTACGCCACCGCCGATCAGGTCTGGGCCGGCGGGCTGATCTTCGCTCGGGTCGGCGCGATCCTGATGATGATCCCCGGTATCGGCGAGAGCTATGTGCCGCCGCGTGTGCGTCTGTCGCTGGCCCTCTTGCTGTCGCTGGTGATGTGGCCGCTGGTGGCCGGCACGCTGCCGGCCCTGCCGCCGACCCTGGGCGGCATGGTCGGCTGGATTATCCGCGAGGTTCTGACGGGCCTGGCCATCGGCCTGATCCTGCGCAGCTTCATGACGGCCCTGGTTACGGCGGGCGAGATCATATCAATGCAGACCACCCTGGGCTTTTCGCAGACGGCCAATCCGTTGCAGGCGTCGCCGGGTTCGACCCTTTCGGCCTTTCTGATGCTTCTCGGCGTGACGCTGATCTTCGCCACCAACACCCACCACATGTTCATCGCCGGCGTCCTGGGGTCCTATGAGGCCATTGCCCCGGCCAAGCCGATGATCGCCGCCGACTTCGCGGCGCTTGCGGTCAAGACACTGGGCGAAAGCTTCATGCTGGGAGTCCAGTTGTCGGCGCCGGTCCTGGTTTTCGCTCTGATCTTCAACCTGGCTTCGGGCCTGATCGCGCGGGTCATGCCGGCCTTTCAGGTCTATTTCGCCGCCGCCCCGCTCAGCGTGCTTCTGGGGCTTTCGGTTTTCGCGCTCGGCCTGGGCGTGATGGGAACCATCTTCATCGACCGCTACCGCGCCCTGGCGCGGGTGTTCACGGGAGGCGCGCTTGGCTGAGGGCGCCGATCCCGAGTCCAAAACCGAAGAGGCCTCCCCACGGAAGCTGGAGGAGGCCCGCAAGAAGGGCGATGTCGCCAAGTCGCCTGACGTGGCGGCGGCCATGTCCCTGGCGGGGGCCGCAGCGGTCCTGTTGCTGGGCGGGGGCTATTTTTCGCAGCAGATGGCCGAGGACATGCTGCCCTTCCTGGCTGAACCGCACGCCATGATCGGCGGGCTGCAGGCCGGGGCCGGGCTCGAGATCGGCATGCGCGCCGTCTGGGCCGTGACCCCCTTCCTGGCCGCGCTGATGCTGGCGGTCATCGTCGGCGGGGTGGGCGGCAATCTGGCCCAGTCCGGCTTCCTGTTCACGACCGAAAAGCTGAAGCCCAAGTGGTCGTCCGTGAACCCGCTGGAAGGTTTCAAACGCATCTACGGGCCGGACGGCGTCGTTCAATTCATCAAGACCTTCCTCAAACTGGTCGCCATCGGCGCCGTCTGTTGGTGGGTGCTGAAGCCGCACACGCGAGAGTTCGAGAATCTGGCCGCCATGAGCCCGGCCATGATCCTGCCCTTTGCACGGGATCTGGCGGGTTCGCTGATGATCGCGGCCCTGATCTTCCTGGGCTTCACCGCAGGCGCCGACTTCATCTGGCAGAAGTTCCGCTTCGCCAAGCGTATGCGCATGACCAAGGAAGAGATGAAGGAGGACTTCAAACAGTCCGAAGGCGATCCGCATGTGAAGGCCAAGCTGCGGCAGATCCGCATGCAGCGAAGCCGACAGCGCATGATGCAGGCCGTCCCGACCTCCACCGTGATCATCACCAACCCGACCCACTATTCGGTGGCCCTGCGGTATGAACCGGATCAGGGCGACGGCGCCCCCGTCTGCGTCGCCAAGGGTGTTGACGCACTGGCCCTGCGCATTCGCGAACTGGCCAGGGAGCACAATGTGCCGATCGTGGAAAACGTACCCCTGGCCCGCGCCCTTTATGCGGCGGTGGAAATCGATGACGTCATCCCTCGCGAGCATTTCGAGGCGGCGGCCAAGGTGATCGGTTTCGTCATGCAGGGACGGAAACGGCGGTGAGGGCGGGGTTGAAGCGCTACGCCTCTCCCTCCCCGAACGGGGAGGGAGAGGCGTCCCGTTATGGCGCAGGCCAGAGCTCCGATATGCTGACCACCACTGATTCGCGCGGGCAGGACGCCATGACGATTTCCCGGCCAAAAGCGGCGACGACGCGCCGTCCGACCTTTGACCCTTGGCTGGTGCTGATGGCCCTGGGTTTCGCCCTGGCCTTCGCCGCCATGGTCTATCCGGCCTTTCGCGCCAATGCGATGACAGCGCCGGGGTTGATCCTGATCTTCGCGGCCGGGGTCACGGCCCTGATCTGGCTGTTCGCCTTCGGACGCGCGGAAGTGCGCCGCGCCAGCGGCGATACGGCGGTCGAGATGCTGGACGCCATGGCTGAGCCCGCCGCCCTGGTCTGGCCGTCCGGTCAGGTGCTGGCCTACAACGCCGCCTGGGCCGAGGAGAACGGCGCCGTCACCGCCCTGCCGCGCGGCAAGTCGGCCCAGGCCCTCTACATGGCCTTCGCCCAGGCCCGCGAAGGCCATCAGGGCCGCGCCATCGTCCAGATCGGCGCCCGCGAGATCGAGGTCCTGATCGGTCAGGCGGGGCAGGGGCGTTTCCTGGTCCGCGCCGCGCCCGACGCCGTCCTGCCGGTGCCGCAGACCGCGCCCGTCGTCGCCCCCGCCAAGGTCAGCGGCGAGGCGCGCGCCATGGCCGCCGGCGCGCCCTTCGGGTCCACGGTGATCGCCGGCGACGACCTGTTCGCGGGCAGGGCCGAGGATTCCAACGCGGCGCTGGCTGTCCTCACCGGCCCCGCCGCCTCGGGCGACGCCGCCTTCGGTCACCTGTTCGATCTGGCGGGCGTGACCGAGGCGAAAACCAAGCTGGCGGCTGGGTCTTCTGGCCCGATCGAGCTGGTGGCGCGCGCCTATCCCGACCGTCACCTGCACCTTTATGTCGCGCCGGAAGGCGACAAGCGCCGCGTCTGGCTGTTCGACGTCTCGTCGCAGAAGTCGATGGAGCTGCAGCTGTCGCAGGCCCAGAAGATGCAGGCCGTGGGCCAGCTGGCCGGCGGCGTGGCGCACGACTTCAACAACCTGCTGACCGCCATCCAGATGCAGCTGTCCGAGCTGCTGGAGCGGCACCCGGTCGGCGATCCCTCCTATGACGGGCTGAACCAGATCCGCCAGACCGGCATCCGCGCCGCCGATCTGGTGCGCAAGCTGCTGGCCTTCTCGCGCAAGTCCACGGTGCGGCGCGAGCGTCTGGATCTCGGCGAACTGGTCGGCGAGTTCGCCGTCCTGCTGCGCCGCCTGCTGCGCGAGGACGTGCGTCTGGAGACCGACTACGGCCGCGACATGCCGCTGGTCCTGGCCGACAAGAGCCAGTTGGAGACCGCCGTCATGAACCTGGCGGTCAACGCCCGCGACGCCATGCGCGGCGTGGTCGAGCCGGGCGCGGGCGTCGTCACCATCAAGACCCGTCGTCTGACCGAGGCTCAGGCCCGCGACATGGGCTGGCGCGAGGCCGCGGGCGAGATCGCCCTGATCGAGGTGTCCGACACTGGCCCCGGCGTGCCGCCCGAACTGCTGGACAAGATCTTCGAGCCCTTCTTCACCACCAAGGCGGTCAACGAAGGCACCGGCATGGGCCTGGCCACCGTCTACGGCATCGTCCAGCAGGCGGGCGGCCACATCAGCGTCACCAATATCGACGGGGCCGGCGCCGCCTTCCGCATCTTCCTGCCCGCCGCCTCGGCCGAGGAACTGGTCGCCGCCCCGGTGGTCGAAAAGGCGGTCAAGGCCGCGCCGCGCGACCTGTCGGGCGCGGGCCGCATCCTGTTCGTCGAGGACGAGGCCGCCGTGCGCGGCATCGCCGCCCGCCTGCTGCGCCAGCGCGGCTATGAAGTGATCGAGGCCGCCGACGGCGAGGAGGCCCTGATCCTGGCCGAGGAATGGGCCGGTCAGATCGACATGATGATCTCCGACGTCATCATGCCGGGCCTGGACGGTCCGTCCCTGCTGCGCAAGGCGCGGCCCTTCCTCGGCGACGCCCCGGTCATGTTCATCTCGGGCTATGCCGAAAGCGACTTCTCGGACCTGCTGCAGGACGAGACTGGCGTCTCCTTCCTGCCCAAGCCGCTGGACATCAAGACCCTGGCCGAGCGCGTGAAACAGGAACTGCACGCGGGCTGATCGGCCTCAATCGCCGTCATCCCGGGGCTGCGCAGCAGAACCCGGGACCCAGGCGGCGGATCACCGGCGCGGTCCCGGCTCTTCGCTATGCTGCGGCCGGGATGACGGCAGGGGTTGAGCCGCCGCCGCGAAACGGGCGCATTGGTCAATGCGCAGGTGCGCGAGTTTGCTTTCGGATCGGGCGCCAACTTCGGAAAACGACCCGTTGCGGCCTTTCGCCTATTCGAGATTGACGCCAACGTATCGTTGGTTGCCAATTTGCTTGGCTTGCCCGTGAGAAGAGTATGACCGCTACGTCGCTGATCATCCTGGCCTTGGTTGGCGCTATGGGCGCCCTAAGTTCCCGCACTTTTCCAAAAGGAAGCGACCGCCCCCTTCCCCTGTCGCCAACAACCACGCCGCTTTACATTGGCGCATGCGCGGGAGTGGTGGCGTTCGGAACGCTGGTGTTTCTGGCCATGGCAGGCTTGGGCAGCGTTGTGGTTTTGATCGTCCTGGCGGCAACCGTTCTTGTGGGGCTGATCTGTGGCTTCGCTCTGAGGCGATTGGCGAACCGACAGGCGTGAAAGCTAACGGTGTCAATGTCCGCATTCCACCCATGACGGACCTTCGACGCCACTGCTTTCGACGCTCAACGCAGCCCTAGCTCTCACACCCTCGCGTCGAACGGGCGCGGTTCGGTCCAGCGGCGCTCGCGGGCGGCCTCATGCAGGGTGTCGGCCAGGTCGAGCAGGTGGTGGCGCTGCAGGCGGGGGATGATCTCCAGCAACTGCAGCCTCAGGGCCTCGGCTTCGGCGTCGCTCAGCGGCGCCGTTCGGCGGGCGGATCGGGCAGGCACGGCGATCCTCCATCAGAGCGCCTAGGGGAGGCGAGGCGACATCTGAAAACGGCTGTTTCGCCATTCCGGTTCCCGATCGGCCTTCTCAGCAAAAAACTGAACAAACTCGGCGGTAAAGGCTTGGGTCTTTCGTGCGCCGCCCTAGATAGGGGCCAGACGAATCAAAACGCCGAAGAGGAAGCTCCCCATGGCCTTCACCCTGCCCCCGCTGCCCTACGCCCACGACGCGCTGGAGCCCGCCATCGACAAGGAGACGATGAGCTTCCACTACGACAAGCACCATCAGACCTATGTCGACAACCTGAACAAGGCCGTCGCCGCCGCGGGCGTCGAGGGCCAGTCGTTCGACGAGTTGTTCGCCAAGATGTCGACCCTGCCGGTCGCCGTGCGCAACAACGCCGGCGGCGTGTGGAATCACACCTTCTTCTGGAACAGCCTGGCCCCCGTCGGCACGGGCGGCGCGCCCTCGGCTGAACTGGCCGCCGCCATCGACGCCGACCTCGGCGGCATGGACGCCTTCAAGGAGGCCTTCAACGCCGCCGGCCTGGGTCGCTTTGGTTCGGGCTGGGCCTGGCTGATCGTGCAGGACGGCAAGCTGAAGATCATCTCGACGCCGAACCAGGACAACTCCCTGATGGACTTCGCCGAGGAGAAGGGCGCGCCCCTGCTCGTCGCCGACGTCTGGGAGCACGCCTACTACCTGAAGTACCAGAACCGCCGCGCCGAGTTCCTGGCCGCCTTCTGGTCCATCGTGAACTGGAACAAGGTCAACGAGCTGTACGCCGCCGCCAAGGGCTGAAACGCCCGTCTGGCTTGACTCTGGAGGGGCGGGCCTTCATAAGCCCGCCCTTCTCGCATCGGGTTTCGGCCCGAGGCGCGAACTGACTACGGACGATGCGTGGACCGCCGTTGAGATCGCCGCTCCAATCGGGGAGGGGCCGGGCCGCATCAGCATGAAGAGTGATCTATGTCGAAGCGCCATAGCGCCAAGTACAAAATCGACCGCGCCATGGGTGAAAACCTGTGGGGCCGCGCCAAGTCGCCGGTCAACAAGCGTTCGTACGGCCCGGGCCAGCACGGCCAGCGTCGTAAGTCGAAGGTTTCGGACTTCGGCCTGCAGCTGAAGGCCAAGCAGAAGCTCAAGGGCTACTACGGCAACATCACCGAGAAGCAATTCTCGGCCATCTACGCCGAAGCCGGCCGCCGCAAGGGCAACACCTCGGAAAACCTGATCGGTCTGCTGGAATCGCGCCTGGACGCCATCGTCTACCGCGCCAAGTTCGTCCCGACCGTCTGGGCCGCTCGCCAGTTCGTCAGCCACGGCCACGTGACCGTCGACGGCAAGAAGGTCGACATCGGTTCGTACCGCGTCAAGCCGGGCCAGGTCATCGAGGTCAAGGAAAAGTCGCGCAACATGGCTCTGGTGCTCGAAGCCCAGCAGTCGTCGGAACGCGATATCCCTGACTACCTGGAGCAGGGTGATCGCGGCTTCTCGATCCGCTACGTCCGCGTTCCGGAGCTGTCGGACGTGCCGTACCCGGTCAAGATGGAACCGAACCTGGTCGTCGAATACTACTCGTCCTGATTTCAGGCGATCGACGATAGAGTTGATGGAAGCCCCGGTGCGAACCGGGGCTTCTTTCTTATTCGGAAGACGTTGTTCCCTTACGGAAGGAAGCGGCGCATTGTGACCGGGCGGGCAGGAGCCCGCCCCGGAAGGCCGAGATGAGACGAACCATCGCCCTTTGCGCTTTCGCCATGGCGGCTCTGACCGGGGGCTGCGCTAGCGATCCCATGCCGGTCGTCCGCACGGCCGGCATGCCCGGCGAGCTGGAGCCGATCCACGCCGCCGCCTTCACCCGCGATCTGGCTGTTTTCCGGGTCAGCTCGAACGGCTGCACCGGCAAGGAAGACGTCAAGCCGTTCGTTACTCGTCTGCACGACAGCGCGGTCATCACCCTGCGCAGGGTGGACGAGGACCGTTGCGCCGAACCGCGGATCGACGGCGTGCAATTGCAGTGGACCTTTGAGGAACTGGGCATCGCTCCGGGATCATCGGTTACTGTCAATAACCCCTATGTGATCCGTCAAATTGTAAAGTCGAACGAGAATTTGTAAAGTCTAGAGCGCTAGCCTGATCTTCGTTTTTGTGAACAGGACATGCGTTAACCATATCGAACGACCGGCGCTTAACAAATGTACAGGTAAGGACGCTGTCCCCCTGTCACATTCTCCGTTCGGTTTTCATGCGTATCGTAGACTGTCTGACCAATGCCCATAACCTGGCCCTGGTCGCCCTGGCCGCCCTGATTTGCGTTCTGGGCAGTTGGATCACAGTAAGCCTGCTGAAGCGGGTCCGCAGCACGCGGTCCGGAACGCGCGCCGCCTGGGCCTTTCTGGGTGCGGTCGCTGGCGGGGCGACAGTCTGGTGCACCCACTTCGTCGCCATGATCGCCTATGAGCCGGGGATTCAGGTCACGTATGAGCCCGGCCTGACGGGACTGTCGTTGTTCGTCGCCATCTGCGGGTGCGGCGCCGCTTTTCTTACGGCTTCACTGCGGTTCAACGGATCGGCTCTGGTCGGCGGTGCTCTGTTCGGTCTGACCGTGGCCGGCATGCACTTCATCGGCATGGCGGCCTTCGCCGTCGACGCCGTCATCCAGTGGTCGAGCGCCTATGTCGCCGTGGCGGTGGCGGGGTCGCTCCTGTTCGGCGCCGCGTCCTTCAAGGCCGAGAAGCTGTCCACAACCGCGCGAGGCAGCGGACTGGCGGTTCTGTTGATGGTGCTGGGCATTGTCATTCTGCATTTCACGGCCATGTCGGCCATGACCATTCTGCCCTTTGCTCCGGTGGAGGGCGCTCTGACGGGCGATGATGCGCGCCAGGCCATCGCGATCGGCGTGGCGGGGGTGGGGTTGCTGGTTCTGGGCGCCGGCGCCGCCAGCTATGTGCTGGACACCCAGTCGCGCGGTCAGGCTGAAGCCCGTCTTCAGCACCTCATCGAAGGCGGCGTCGACGGCATGGCTGTCGAGCGCAATGGCGTCATCGTCGGCGCCAACACCGCCCTGTTGAATATGATCGGCGTCGAGCGTCAGGCCCTGATCGGACAAAGTCTCTCCGTCTGGGCCGAAGACGTGATGCGGTTGTCGGATGGCGACATGGTGCAGTCGTCGCTGACGACCGCCGGAGATGAGGTTCTGCCGGTCGAACTGGCCGCCAAGCGTGATCACGCCAGTGAAGGCGAAGTCATGATCTACGCCGTGCGGGACCTGCGTGCGCGCCAGGCCCAGGAACGCCGCATCGCTCACCTGGCCCGCAACGATAGTCTGACGGGCCTGCCGAACCGCGCTTCCTTCCTGGAGCGCCTGAATCGCCAGACGACCACGCTCAAGTCGGGCGAGACCCTGGCTCTGTTTTCCCTGGATCTGGACCGGTTCAAGGAGGTCAACGATCTATATGGCCATGCGGTGGGCGACCAGTTGCTGTGCCACATATCCGACCATCTGCGTGCGGCGCTGAAGGACGGCGAGTTCGTCGCCCGTCAGGGCGGGGACGAGTTCGTCGCCATGGCTTCGGTGGCTTCACGCGAAGAGGCTCTGGCTGTCGCTGAACGCCTGCGCGCGGCCGTTGTCCAGCCGGTCACCATCGACCACGCGGACCTGTCCTGCGGGGCCAGCATCGGCGTCTCCTTGTGGCCCGAGGATGCTGAACAGCTATCCAGCCTGATCAACAACGCCGACCTGGCCATGTATCGCGCCAAGGGCTCGCTGACGGTCGACATCTGCTTCTATGAGGCGGACATGGACCAGGCCGTGCGTGCGCGTCGCCGCGTCACCCAGGCCCTGCGCGAGGCGCTGGATAACGAACGCTTTGAACTCCACTATCAGGTCCAGGCTTCGGTTCAGACTGGCAAGGCGACGGGCTACGAGGTTCTGTTGCGCTGGAAGGACGAAGACGGTCGCTATGTGCCGCCGTCCGACTTCATCCCGGTGGCCGAGGAGACCGGCCTGATCCTGCCCATCGGCGAATGGGTGCTGCGTCAGGCCTGCAAGCAGGCCGCTGCCTGGGCCGAGTCGCACAAGATCGCGGTCAACCTGTCGCCAATCCAGCTCAGCCACGTCGATCTGCCCGGCCTGGTGCAACAGATCCTGAAGGAGACGGGGCTGGACGCCTCGCGTCTGGAACTGGAGATCACTGAGACGGCCATGATCAGCGACATGGAACGCACCACCCATGTCCTGCGTCAGTTGAAGGCCTTGGGCGTCACTATCGCCATGGACGACTTCGGCACCGGCTATTCGTCGCTGTCGACCCTGCGGGCCTTCCCCTTCGACAAGATCAAGCTGGACCGGTCCTTCATGACCGAGCTGGACGGCGACGAGCCGCAGTCGCAGGCCATTATCCGCGCCGTCCTGACCATCGGCGAAAGCCTGTCGATCCCGGTCCTCGCGGAGGGCGTCGAAACCGCTGAGCAGTTGGCCTTCCTGCGGGCTCAGGGATGCAACGAGGTTCAGGGCTATCTGCTGGGCCGGCCCCAGCCGGAGGCCGACGCGCTGACCAATGGCGCAGCTCAAATTGCGACACCGCTGTCAGGCGGGGATCAGTCCGCAGAGGCGCGCGCCGCCGCATAACCAGGCCAGTGCGCGGCGCCGGCCCGTTCGTACTGGACGGGCAGGCCTTCCGGCTGACCCAGGGCCACGGCGGCGTGGTGGCCCCAGTTGGGGTCGTCCAGCACCGCGCGGGCGACCGCGATCAGGTCGGCCTTGCCCTCGACCAGCAGGGCTTCCGCCTGTTGTGGGGTGACGATCATGCCTACGGCCATGACGTTGGCCTCGGGGACCGCCGCCTTGACCGTCTCGGCGAAGGCGATCTGATAGTTGAGCTGATCGCCCGGAATGCGGGCCGTGGCGACATTGCCGCCGCTGGTCAGGTGCAGATAGTCGTAGCCCATGGCGTGCAGGGCCTGACCGAAGGTTGCGGCCTCGTCCGGCGTAATGCCGCCTTCGGTCCAGTCCGAGCCGTTGAAGCGCGCGCCGAGCGCCTTGGTCCGGGGCCAGGCGTCGCGCAGAGCCTTCGCCACCCGCAGCGGGAAGCGCATCCGGTTCTCCAGCGCGCCGCCGTATTCGTCGGTTCGCTCATTCGACAGCGGCGACAGGAACTGGGCCAGCAGATAGCCGTGGGCGGCGTGCAGCTCGACCAGGTCGAACCCGGCCCGGTCGGCGCGTTTCGCTGAATCGACAAAGGCGGCGACCACCCGGTCCATACCCGCCTGATCCAGGGCTGTCGGCGTGTGCCAGTCGGCCTTGAAGGCCTGGGCTGAGGCGGAAAACGTCTCCCACGCCTTGTCGGCGGGAGCGGGGCCGCCCCGGTCTATCCACGGCGGATTAGTCGAGGCCTTGCGGCCGGCGTGGGCCAGCTGGACGCCGATGGGCGTGTCGGAATAGGTGCGGATGTCGCGGATGATCCGGGCGAAGGCGGCTTCCTGTTCGTCGTTCCACAGGCCGGTGTCGGCCCAGGAAATGCGGCCAGCCGCCTCGACCCCGGTCGCCTCGATCACCACCAGTCCGGCGCCCGACAGGGCCAGGCGGGCGATATGCTGGGCGTGCCAGGGCTGGGGTACGCCGTCCACGGCCGAATACTGGCACATGGGGGCGACGACGATGCGGTTCTTCAGCGTCAGCGGCCCGACGGCGCGCGGGGTGAACAGCAGGCTCATGCAGAGGTCTTTCGATGGTGTCCCGGGGAGGCGGGTCACAGTAGCTATGACTGTGGCTGTTTCGTTCAAGCCCCGCCTTTCCGATTATTCACGTGATCCGGAACGGCGACGCTGGCAGTTTGCCGCCAGCCAAGAAGGGGAACACCTATGCGCCGTATCATCATCGCCCTCGCTGTCGCCGCCATCGCCGCGCCTATGCTGTCGGGCTGCATCATCATCGCCAGCGACAAGCCGACCACCCGCGTCATCCACTCGACCCCGGCCGAGGCCAGCTGATGCGCCAGGCCACCATCAGGGCAGCCGTTGCGGCCGTCGCCCTGCTGCCGCTGCTGGGCGGCTGCGTCATCTATTCGAACGAGGGCGGGGAAAAGATCACGGTCGCCGCCTCGGACCGCGCATCGGCCCAGACCGAAGCCCTGGAAGCCGTCCGCAAGGTTGACTTCGACGGCCAGCGCCTGACCGTCGTGGTCGGCTCCAACGGCTGCACCGAGGCGTCCAGCTTCGAGGTCAAGATCAAGGACACGGACCCGGCCGAGCTTAGCCTGATCCGTCGCGCGCCGGACCTGTGCAAGGCCCTGGTCCGCGAAGGCGTCACCGTCAGCTGGACCTACGCCGAACTGGGCCTGGAAGCGGGCCAGCCGGTCCGCGTGCTGAACCCGATCAGTTTGTAAGGAAAAAACCTTCTCCCCTTGAGGGAGAAGGTGGCCCGTCAGGGCCGGATGAGGGGTGTCGGCGCGACGACCGCCTTATTCCCACTCAGGCGGCGAAGTTTTTATCGGATACGAGGCGCTCACACCCCTCATCCGTCAGGCTTCGCCTGCCACCTTCTCCCCCAAGGGGAGAAGGAAGAGCCTAGGCCGCAAACGCTCCCAGCATCTCCGTCGGGATGCGGGCGGGGCGCAGGGTGGCGGCGTCGACCAGACACCATTCCGACACGCCCTGGGCGCACAGGCGGCCTTCGCCGTCCTCGATGCGGACATAGCGGTTGAAGCGTGGGCCTTGCGGGTCGCCGACCCAGGTGCGGGCGACGACGCCCGTCGCGCCCGGCGCGATGGCGCGCAGGTAGTCGATCTCGTGCCGCAGGGCGACCCAGGACCACTTCGCCCGCGTTTCCTCGTCGAAGCGCGCATTCCAGTGGGCCGTGCCGACGTCCTGCAGCCAGCCGACATAGACCACGTTGTTGACGTGGTTGTTCTCGTCGATGTGTTCCGACCGCACGTCCAGAGGGACGACGAAGACCTCGCGGTCTTCACGCGGGGTCAGTTGCGGCCGGGCCATCCGGTCTTAGGCCTCGCCGAGGGCGACGCCCTTCTCGACCATCAGGGCCTGAAGCTCGCCGGCCTGGAACATCTCGCGCACGATGTCCGAACCGCCGACGAACTCGCCCTTGACGTAGAGCTGGGGGATGGTCGGCCAGTCGGTGAAGCTCTTGATGCCGTCGCGCAGGGCTTCGTCCTGAAGCACGTCGACGCCGACGAAGGGGGCGCCCACGTGGTCGAGGATCTGCACCGCCAGCGAGGAGAAGCCGCAGCGCGGCGCGTCCGGCGTGCCCTTCATGAACAGGACCACGTCATGTTCGGCCACGGTCTGGGCGATGAAGGCGTGGACGGGGTCGGCGGCGGCGTCAGCGGTCATTTGATCGGTCACGGTAAGGGGCCTTTCAGCGAAGCCCGTCAGCTAGGCGCCCAATGGGGCCGGGTCAAGGCCGCTGCGGCGTAAGGGCTCAGGCTGTTTCCGGCGCCCGCGCCAGGCGTTCGGCGCGCTGGGCCAGGCTCGGGGCGCCGTGTTCGCGGGCGGTGGCGGCGGCTTCGACCAGCATCAGGCCCAGACCACGCGGGGTCTGGCCGGTCCAGCGGGCGCGCGCCAGAGCGATGCGGGCCATGCCGATCTGGTCCGAGGCCCAGTCTAGCGGGGTCGCCAGGATCGACGGTCGCACCAGCCGCCGACGCAGGCCGGCCTCGATTTCCAGCAGGGCCGACAGGTCGCCGACCGAGCCGGCGCGCGTGGTTTCCTGCGCCACACGACGTTCGTGGGCCAGCGCGCCCAGCACCAGGCCGCCGCCCTCGGTCAGGGCCTCGGCCTGGACCAGCACCAGCAGGGGCAGGGTCTCGCGCTCGGCGCGCAGCACCTGGATGGCGGCCCAGTCGAGCGGGCTGTGATCCGGCGTGAACTGGTCGGCGGCGGCGTCGAACAGGGCGTGGGCCTGATCGCGCGCCAGGACGTCGTCGGCGATAGCCGCCAGGGCCGCCATGCCCGCCGCGCACAGGGCCAGGGCGCGGGCGCGGCTGAGGGGGCGCTGTTCCGGCGTGGCCGCCTCGACCAGGGCGCGCAGGTCGGCCCCGGCTTGGTCCAGCATGCGCGGATCACGCGCGGCCAGGCCGGCTTCCAGCATCAGGGCGGCGCGGTCCAGCCTCAGGTCATCCTCGACCGGCCGCTGTTGGCCCTTCAGGCCGTGCAGGGCGGCGTCCAGCAGGGCGGCGGCTTCCTGAAGCGCCGTGGCCTCGCCCGCGATCGAGGCCTGACGCGCCCGCAGACGGGCATGCAGGGCGGCGACCGCCGCAGCGGTGTCGCCGCGTCGCGCCGGGGGCAGGGCGGCCAGCAGGGTCAGGATGGCGTCCAGCCGCGCGGGCTCGCCGCACAGGTCGAAGGCCAGCATCCCGGTTTGGGCCAGTTCCAGCGTGGCGCGGATGGTTTCATCGTCGTTGTGGGCGTGGCGGGCGGCGTCGCGGGCGGCGGTTTCCGCCCGCTCCAGACTGGTCGCGGCGCCGCAGCGGCGGGCGTGCTCGCGCCACAGGGCCGAGGCGCGCAACGCGGCGTCATGCGGGCGGGCGCAGGAGACGCGGCCGGCCTCGACCGACTGCTGGCGGGCCTCGACCTCGACCAGGCCGACGCCGATCAACTCCAGCCAGCCGAGGTCGTCGCTGTCACGCGCCTTCTCGAACAGCCGTCGCAAATCCCTGCCGAATTCGAACATTCCAGACCTTCGTCGTCCCGCTTCGGGATCGCGAGGGCGATCCTGCAGACGCACAAGCAAACGCAGCGCCGCCGGATGGGTTCGACTTGAGCATAACGGGGAAATCCGGTGGGCCTCTTTCCTTCCCATTCCATGGGGAGGAAAGCAGGGGTTCCTCAACCCAGACGCGGGGTCTTCTGACGGCAGCTTTGCAGCACTTCACGGGCCTCGGCCTCGCCCGCCGACAGGCGCTTCACCGAATCGAGGCGAGCGCGGGTTTGTTCGCGTTCGGCGGCGTCAGGGTCGCGGCCCGCCGCAGTCGCCGCCTGCATGGCCGCCAGCGACCAGTAGAGGGCGGCGTCGTAGAGGCTCCGTCCATAGCGGCTTTCACCGCCTTCCAGCTCAGACGCCGCCTGGGTCAGCCCGGCGCACCGCACCGCCTCGTCGTAGGAGACGAGCCGGGTCGTCTGGGCGGGACCCAGAACCGCAAGCGCGGCGGTGACGACAGCGATGAACATCAGAAACTCCACGGCGCCCCGACGAGATGAACCCGGCGCCGCATGCTCAGTAGAGAACCACGGTCATGTGTCGGATGAAAGACGCGTTCAGCCAAACTTCAGGTTGAGTTCAGTTCGCCCCTGGCGCGGGAGGCATGGCTTGACCCTGCTCGATCAGCCAGCGGACGAAGGCGCGCCGTGCGCGAGAAGGCTCGCCTGCGCCGGGAATGGCGGCCACCGCCCCGCCGTCGGCGTGAAAGCCGAAGGGCGCCAGCAACCGCCCGTCCGCGACCGCCTCGGCCGCCAGGGCCCAGGGCAGGACCGCCGCGCCCCAGCCCGCCAGGGCCGCGTCCAGAACAAAGTGCAGGTGGGCGACCGGGCGCTCGGACGCGGCGGTCGCGCCATGGCCGCTGAGGACGGACCAGTCCTTCCAGCCGCTCAGGTGGGTGCGGGCCGTCAGGCGCGGCGCGCTCAGCACCGCCGCGCGGGCGTCGTCCCCGGCTAGAGAGGGGGCGATGACGGGGCCGAGGGCGTTGGGGACCACCACCTGGGCCTTCAGGGTCTCGATCCGTTCTGGGTCCAGCAGGCGCAGCATGACGTCGGCTCCGCGTCGGCTGACCGCATGGGGCGCCAGTTCGACCAGATGCACCCGGACCTCGGGGTGTCGCCGTCCGAAGTCGGCCAGACGCGGGATCAGCCATTTGACCGACAGGCTGGCGTTGACGGCGACGTGGAGGTCCTGACCCTCGCCGCGTGCGCCCGCCACGGCGGCGGCTATGCCGTCAAAGGCGGCGGTCAGGCCTGGCAGCAGGTCGCGGCCCGCCCGCGTCAGGCTCAGGGCGTGGCGCGGCCCCTCGAACAGCCGCACCCCCATCTGCGCCTCCAGCGCCTTGACCTGACGGCTGACGGCGCTGTGCGTCACGTTCAGCTCGGTCCCGGCCAGGGTGGCGCTGCCGGTCCGCGCCATGGCCTCGAAGGCGCGCAGGGCGTTCAGCGAGGGCAGGGCGGCGCCGGGTGTGAGGTTTTCGAACATACCTCTCCCGATAGGTCGCTTTCGCCCCGGCGGCAATGCGGGGATCAGAGCGGCCTATGTCGTCCCCTGCCTCTCGCCTGATCGTCCCCGTCCTCGGCTTCGGCCTGATCGTCGCCTTCGCCTCCAGCTACTACCTGCTGGGGGTGCTGGCCGAGCCGCTGGCGGCGGGGACAGGGACCACGCCGTCGCTGGTCTTCGCCGGTCTGTCGGGGGCCTTTCTGATCTCGGCGGGGCTCAGCCCCTTTGGCGGGCGCTGGGTCGACCGGCGCGGCGGGCGCGAGGTGCTGACGGCGGCCTCGGTCGTCTTCGCGCTTGGGCTGGCGGGGTTGGGCCTGTCGCAGGGGCCGGTCAGCGTGGTCGCGGCGATCCTGATGCTGGGGGTCGGCATGGGGGTGGGCTTCTATGGTCCCGCCTTTGCGGTCCTTGTGGCCATCCACGGCGAGGAGGCGAAAAAGCCGATCACGGCGGTGTCCCTGATCGGGGCCTTTGGCGGGGCGCTGGGCTGGCCCATGACCCTGGCCATGATCGAGTGGGTCGGCTGGCGCGGGGCCTGTTTCGGCTGGGCGGGGCTGCATCTGCTGGTCTGTCTGCCCCTCTATCTGACCTTGCTGCCCGATGGGCGCGCCGGGCCGCGTCCTTCGGCGGAGACGGGCCGGGTGCGCTGGGACGGAAGGATGATCCGACTGGCGGTCCTGTTCGCCGGGGCCTGGTGGATCGCCACGGCCATGAGCGCCCTCCTGCCGCGCCTGCTGGGTCGCCTGGGGCTGGACCCGGCCGAGGCGGCGGGCGCGGCCAGCCTGATGGCCGGAGCGGCGGTGGTTGTGCGGCTGCTGTCTTTCCTGACGTCGGGCAAGGGCTCGCCCATCGCCGTGCTGAGGCTGGCCACCCTGCTGCATCCGCTGGGGGCGGCGGTGGCCTTCTTCGGCGGCAAGTCGCTGGCCGGGGCGGTGGCCCTGGGACAGGGGGCGGGCAATGGTCTGCTGTCCGTGGCCTCGGGCGTCCTGCCGCTGCACCTGTTCGGTAAGGCGAACTACGCCACGCGGCAGGCCCTGATCCTGACCCCGGCCCGCTTCCTTCAGGCGGCGGCGCCGCTCAGCTACGGCGTCCTGCTGGACCGCTCGGCGGGGCTGGCGCTGCTGGCCTCCAGCGCGGTCTGCGTCCTGATGTTCGCCATGACCTTCGGGCTGGAGCGGCGGAGCTAGATCACCGGCTCCACGTCCACGCGCTTCGTCGTCATGCGCGGCGCGCGGCGGTCCAGCGTCCGCCATGCGGCGGCCAGGCCTTCGACGGCGCGGTCCAGATCGGCTTCGTGGCGGCTGAAAGGCAGGCGCAGGAAGCGCTCATAGGCGCCGTTGATCCCGAAGCGTACCCCCGGCGCGATGCGCACCCCGTGGTCCGGCGCGGCCAGTGCCAGGCGCGTGCTGTCGGCCCGGGGCAGTTCGACCCAGAGCGACAGGCCGCCCTCGGGACGGCGCGTCGTCCAGTCGGGCAGGGCCTCGGCCAGCCGGGCGCGCAGATGGGCCTCCTGCCGCGCGATGGTCCGGCGCCGCGCGGCCAGCGGGGCGGGATCGCCGCTCAGCAGGACGGCGGCGGCCAGCTGCTCCATGACCGGCACGCCGAGGTCCAGCGACGGGCGGCGGCGGATGACCACATCGATGACGTCAGGGTGGGCGCGCAGCCAGCCGACGCGCAGACCACCCCAGTAGGGCTTGCTGGTCGAACCCAGCCGGACCACATGCGGGCCGTGGTCGACGGGCGGGGGCGGCGGGCGGTCGAACCACAGCTCGCGCAGGGTGTCGTCCAGCACCAGAAGCGCGCCGACGCGGGCGGCCGCCATCGCGAGGGCGGCCTCGTCCTCGGCCGACAGGACATGACCCGTCGGGTTCTGGTGCGCCCCGATCAGATAGATCAGCCGCGGCCTGACGCGGGCGATGGCCGCCAGCATCCCGTCCATGTCCCAACCCTGCGGGGTCATGGCCACCGGCGTCAGGTCCAGCCCCGCCTGCATCAGGGCGTCCAGCGCATGGGGATAGCCGGGGTGCTCGACCACCACCCGGTCGCCGGGCCGGGTCACAGCCCGCAGCAGGATGGCCAACGCCCCCAGCGCCCCCGCCGTGACCACGATCTGATCCGGCGACGTCGCCAGACCTTCGGCGGCGTAGCGGTCGGCGACGACGCGGCGCAGGGCCTCGATCCCCACCGGCTCATAACCCCGGCCCGGCAGGTGGGCGGGCAGGGCCTCCAGCGCGCGGGCGTAGGCGGCGTGGACCTGTTCGTCGGCGGGCATGGAGGCGGTCGCCATGTCGATGACGCCGGGCGTGTCGTCGCCCTGCATCGGCCCGTCCAGCCGCACGGGTCGCGAGGCGGCGCTGGCGGGCAGAGCGGTGACGCTGCCCGATCCGGTGCGGCTGACGACGAAGCCCTCGGCCCGCAGCCGGTCCAGCGCCGCGCTGACGGTGATGCGGCTGACGCCCAGGGTCTCGGCCAGCCGCCGCTCGCCCGGCAGGCGCGCGTTCAGCGACAGCCGCCCGTCGAGGATCAGCAGCTTCAGCGCCTCGGACAGGCGGCGATAGGCGGGCTCGCCGTCCGGCCCGCGCCAGTTGTTCAGCTGACGCGACAGGGAGGCGGGGTTGACGAGGAGGTCGCGCATAAGGCCATCGTCACGAAAGCGGCTCTATAAAACAAGGCCAATTATCGACTGTATGGCCTCATGTTCATGCGTCGCTTCATCCAGCTTCAGATCGGCCTTCTGCTCTACGGGGCGTCGCTGGCCCTGATGGTCCGGGCGGACCTCGGCCTCAATCCGTGGAGCGTGCTGCACCAGGGCTTGTCGGAACGGACGGGGATCAGTCTGGGGATGATCGTCAACCTGGTCGGCCTGCTGGTCCTGCTGGTCTGGATCCCTCTGCGCCAGAAGCCGGGCGTGGGGACGATCTGCAACGTCCTGCTGATCGGCACGGCGGCGGACGTGGCCCTGTGGGCCCTGCCGCCCATTGAGGGATTAGCGCTGCGGATCGCCTTTCTGGTCGCGGCCATCGTGCTGAACGGGGCGGCGACGGCGGCCTATATCGGCGCCGGCCTCGGCCCCGGCCCGCGCGACGGCCTGACCACGGGACTGGTCCGCATCACCGGCTGGCGCATCGGCTGGGCGCGCACGACGATCGAGGTCGCGGTCCTGGCCATGGGCTGGCTGCTGGGCGGCATGGCCGGGGTCGGCACCGTCCTCTACGCCCTGGCCAACGGGCCTCTGGTCCAGTGGTTCATGGCCCGCTTCGAGATCGCCCCGAAGGGCGAGGTCAGTCCTGCGCCCTCGACCTGAACGCGGCGTCCGAAGACCGCCAGACCTTGGCGTCGGGCCATGAAAGGAAGGCGGCCTCAATCACGCACGAGGTCGTCATGCCTGCTCTCACCGACAAGGTCGCCGTCATCACCGGAGCCAGTTCCGGCATCGGCGCCGCCGCCGCCCGCCTGTTCGCCGCCGAAGGGGCCGCGGTGATCGTCACCGCCCGGCGTGAGGCCCAGCTGTCGGCCGTGGTCGCCGCCATTGAGGCCGAGGGCGGCCGCGCCGTCGCCGTGGCCGGCGACATCCGCGACCCGGCCCTGGCCGAACGGCTGGTGAGGACGGCGGTCGAGCGCTTCGGCGGACTGGACGTAGCCCTGAACAACGCCGGCGCCATCGGCGCCAATGAGCCGACGTCGGAGATCACGCTGGAGCGCTGGCGGGACACGCTGGACCTGAACCTGACCGCCGCCTTCCTCGGCGCCAAACATCAGATCCCGGCCATGCTGGCGCGCGGCGGCGGCTCGCTGATCTTCACCTCGACCTTCGTCGGTCACGCCATCGGCATGCCCGGCATGGCGGCCTATGCGGCGGCCAAAGCGGGTCTGGTCGGCCTGTCGCGCGTCATCGCCGCCGAGTTCGGGGCGCGGGGCGTGCGCAGCAACTGTCTGTTGCCCGGCGGCACCGACACCGAAGCGGGGCGCGAGTTCGCCCACACGCCCGAGATCATCGCCTTCGTCGAGGGAATGCACGCCCTGAAGCGGATGGCCTCGCCGGACGAGATCGCCCGCGCCGCCCTCTTCCTGGCGTCCGACGCCTCCAGTTTCATGACCGGAACGGCCATGCTGGTCGACGGCGGGGTGTCGATCAGCAAGACCTGAGACGGGCACCGTCGCTGTTCGTCCGCGGCCCTTGTCGTCAGGCGGGCAGACGCCAGTGGCGCCGCAGGATGAAGACCATGCTGAGCGCGATCAGGGCGTGTGTCGCCACGAACATCCAGGCGAGCGGCGTGTCTGGGCCCTGGCTCAGCCTCCAGATGACGATGGCGATGTTGCCGATCAGGGCGACACCGCAGATGCCGAGGACCAGATTGCTTCGATATTGAACAGCCATGGGCGGATGGAACCCGTCCATGGCCGTTTATGCAAGGGCGGTCAGCCCCGCTCCTTCGTCTTGGTCAGGCTGATCTTGGGGAAGCGTTCTGAGACATAGCCTGTTTCCCACGCCGACTTGGCCAAGAAGACCGGGTTCTGGTCGATGTCGACGGCCATCTGCGGCCGGTACTTGCCGGCGAAGTCTTCCAGATCGGCCCTGGTTCCGTCCCCGGCGGGTGCCACCCAGCGGGCCTCGGCGTAGGGCGAAGGCTCGAAGACGACGTCGAGGTTGTATTCCTCGCCCAGGCGGTCGGCCATGACCTCGAACTGCAGCTGGCCGACGGCGCCGACGATGAAGTCCGAGCCCAGTTCGGGGCGGAACAGCTGGGTCACGCCTTCCTCGGCCAGACCTTCCAGCGCCTTCTTCAGGTGCTTGGCCTTCAGCGGGTCCTTGACGCGGACGCGCTGCAGGATTTCCGGGGCGAAGTTGGGCAGGCCGGCGAAGCGCACCAGACCGCTTTCCGACAGGCTGTCGCCGACGCGCAGCACACCGTGGTTGGGGATGCCGATCACGTCGCCGGCATAGGCGTCTTCGGCCAGTTCACGGTCCGAGGCGAAGAACATGATGGGGGCGTTCACCGACAACTGCTTGCCGGTGTTCTGCACCTTCAGCTTCATGCCGCGCTTGAAGCTGCCCGAGGCCATGCGGAACATGGCGATGCGGTCGCGGTGGTTGGGGTCCATATTGGCCTGGACCTTGAAGACGAAGCCGGTGACTTCGTCACGGCCCGGCTCGACGGTGATGTCTTCCGGCGTCGGGGCGTTGCGGGTCTCGGGCGGGGCTTCCTTGCGCGCCGGCATGACCTTGGGCGGCGGGGCCCACTCGCCGATGGCCTTCAGCAGTTCCTCGATGCCGAAATGGCGCAGGGCCGAGCCCCACAGCACAGGCGTCATGTGGCCTTCCAGGAAGGCCTGACGGTCGAAGGGCTTGTAGCCCGCCTCGACCAGCTCCAGCGCGTCGGTCAGGTCGGCCTGTTCCGAACCCTCGAAATACTGCGCGGCCTCGCCCAGGGGCAGGGCGGCGGGGTGGGGGACGTCCTCTGTCGAGCCGGCAGGCTTCTTCGTATAGGGCTGGAAGCGGCCGTCGCCGCCGACCTGGACCATGCCGCGCAGGCGGTTGCCGCTCTCGGCGGGCCACCAGATGGGCGAGGGGTCCAGTTGCAGTCGGTTGGCGATCTCGTCCAGCAGGGCCATCGGGTCCTGGGCTTCACGGTCCAGCTTGTTGATGAAGGTGATGATCGGGATGTCGCGCAGGCGGCAAACCTCGAACAGCTTCAGCGTCTGCGGCTCGATGCCCTTGGCGGCGTCCAGCACCATGATGGCGCAGTCGGCGGCCGTCAGGGTGCGATAGGTGTCTTCCGAGAAGTCCTCGTGCCCCGGCGTGTCCAGCAGGTTGAACATCTTGCCGTCGTGCTCGAACGTCATGACCGAGGCGGTGACCGAAATGCCCCGTTCCTTCTCGATCTTCATCCAGTCCGAGCGCGCGCGCCGGTTGTCGCCCCGCGCCTTGACCGCGCCGGCCGCGCGCACGGCGCCGCCCGCCAGCAGGATGTGCTCGGTCAGGGTCGTCTTGCCGGCGTCCGGGTGGGCGATGATGGCGAAGGTGCGACGGCGCGCAGCTTCCTCGGGCAGGGTCAGTTTCGACATGGCGCGGACCTAGCGCGCGCGGCGCTGAAAGTCGATTGTCACGATGCCGTGAAAGACCCTTCGCGAAGCGGGGCTTTTAGGGGCATGCTCGTTTCTGTGAGACGCCGGTCCATGAGATCGACGCCGCAAGGGAAAGGAAACGACATGGCTCTGGTGCTTCCGGGCAAGGTCCCGCCCGCGCGCAGCGAACGGGAGGTTCACCCTGCAATCTGTCTTGTGGCGGGTTTCGCCCTGATCGCCTTGATGGCGACCGGGGTGCATATCCTGTTCGGCTTGCTTTAGGCGACGAAAGCGACGTCAGGCCGCCAGGCGCCCCCAGACGGCCTTGTCGGCGGCGACGGCGCTCAGGCGGCCGTGGGCGGCGCGGGACTGAAGCTGGCGCATGATCATCTCGGGCAGGGCGCAGAAGCGCGGCTCGACCAGTTCGGGGGCGCAGCCGGCGTCGGGCGCGGCGAACAGGGCGGCGTTCACGCCCTCGGTCTTGTGCGCGATCAGCCAGGCCAGACGCCGGGCGCGCGCCGGATCGTTGCGGTGGAGCATGGGATCTTCGGCGAACAGGTCGCAGCCCATCTCCAGCACATAGTCGAAGTCCAGCTTCTCGAAGCGCCGCACGTCGTGGCTCGGGGCCGGGCAGGCCTCGTCCAGATCGAACACGACGTCGTTCAAGAGAAACAGCATGGGCCGTCCACCGCTACGCAGGCCCTTCTGGCCCGATGAGACAGGTTTAAAGCCGGGTCGCTTGCGGTCCCGTTCACGAACGCGGTGAACAGGACGGTTACCATTATTCTTGGGGCCTATCGCGCTTCGCGCTACTTGAGGCCCGTTAGATGAAGGTGGGGCTCGCTCTAGGCTTCCTGCACCTTTTCCGTCAGGAAATGTCGGCCCTGCCGGTCCTCGATCTCGACGACCCAGAGGTCGGGATCATAGCGGCGCTGGCGTTCGATATAGGCGTCCAACTCACTCTCGCTGTCGCTGACCACGGGCTGGATCCACAGGGGCTCGCCGTCCTGGCCCGTCGCCTCGGTATAAAGCCGCGCCGTGCGGGTATCGGTGTTGTAGGCCTTGACGATCACGGCGCCGCCGCGTGCGTCGCCCTTCTTCACCACGGTGGCGTAGGCGCCTTCCAGTTCCGCGCGGCGGATCAGGGCGCCGGCCCAGACATCTGTGGATAGAAGCAATTCGCTAACCCTGCTTGGACACGGGACCGGAACCATGCGGTCCTATGGTCGGGGTATGAGGATAGGCTTTTCCCCCCGAACCGCCAGCAGAATGCTGGCCGCCGCGGTCGCCGTCATGACACTGGCGGCGCCGGTCGGCGCGGCGCGCGCGGCCGTGACCGACGCCTTCTATGACCGCGTCTTCATGCTGGCCGCGCATCAGAAATGCGACCTGTTCGAGCCCCGGCTGATCGCCGCCCTGGACGCCGCCGCCCTGCAGGCGCGGGGCGCGGCCTTGCGCGCGGGAACACCCGTGGCCGATCTGACGTCGGCGGCGGCGCGGGCGCAGGCGAGGGCGTCGCGCACGGCCTGTGACGACAGCGATCTGAGCCGGGTGAAGGCGCGGGTGCAGGCGGGCTTCGCCGGTTGGTCGCGCGCCGCACGCATGAGCTTCCCCGGCGATCGCTCCGCCTGGCGCGGCGACCGCTACGTCAGTCGTGAGATCGGCTGGCGTCTGGTCCAGGACAGCGTCGTCGGCGGATCGCCGGTGCGTTTCGGTCTTGCGGGCCAGGGGCCGACGGCGACGTCGCCCGTGGCTGTGGTCTCGTTCGCCGGGCGCCCGCGCCCCTATGCGGCGCGACTGGTCATGCGCGACCGTGTTCAGGCGCCGCGTGTCTGGTTGACCGGGGGCGGGCTGCCGCCGGAGTCGGCGCGCCGTGTCTTCTTCGCCGCTTCATCTCGCGCGGCTGCGTCTGGTCTGCTGACCGAAGGGGCGCGTCAGGGCGAGGCCTGGACTTTCTCGTCCGAGGCCGCAGACGCCCTGGCCCAACTGGACCCGCGCGAGAGCTTCGTCATCGAGTTCCTGTTCCGCGACGACAGTGTCGCATCGGCCCGGTTCGAGGCGGGAGACTTCGCCGCCGGTCGAGCCTTCCTGGCCATGGGAAGCGTTTGAACCGGCTTTGAGGGCGCCAAGTCCAATATATTGACATTAATGTTTGTATCTGGTCTGTCGAGGTGCGGTCGCAGTCCCGGAAAGTCATGCGGCCGCACTCGGCAAGACGCGCCATCCTGCAGGGCGCGTCGATGATCGTGTGATCCCTCGACCTGTGCCCGCTCCGGCTTGCCGGGGCGGGCTTTTTCGCTCAGCCGATCCCGTAGTGGGCGGCCAGGGCCTGCAGGCCCTGTTTCAGCACCGTCTTGCCCTGACGACGGCGCAAGGACAGGTCCTGCTCCGCCATCTGCAGCGATGTGCCGTGAATGCAGACGCGTTCGACCAGGCTGCGCAGGCGTGGGCCGCAGGCAGTCAACGCCGCCTCGACGCGGGCGGCGGCGGACAGGGCGTGCTCAGCGGGCTCCATGCTGCAGCCGCCGCCCGATCCGGCGCGGGGCAGGGCGTCCCAACGCATGGTCACGGAGGGGCCGGACAGGGCGATCTGGCCGTCCAGGCGCAGGCGCTCGCCCGCCGCGATCTCGGCCGGGCTCAGCCAGGGGCGGCCCGAGGCGTCCTTGCGCCGGGCCAGCCAGGCGACGGGGCTCTCGCCCAGATTGGCGCGGCGGGTCGTCAGGCGGCCGTCCGCCTCCATGACCGGGCGTTCGCCCTCGACCAGTCCGGGGCGACCCGGCGGCGGGCTGGGCGATAGCGAGGTGTTGGCGGCGGGCGTGGGGCGCGGCAGCCAGCCGCCGCCGTCGCGCCGCCGCAGGCCGGGGCGTTCGATCAGGGCGCTGAAGGCCGCCTCGTCCAGGGTCAGCACCACTCGGCCGCGCCGGTCGCCGCCGAGCCGCAACGGATAGGTCCCGCCCGACTGATCCAGCCAGGCGCCGGGCCGGTCCAGCAGTGAGCGGGCGCGCTCAAGGGTGCGGCTCATCGGTCGCCGCCGAGGGCGAGGGCCAGGTCGACCGCGGGCAGTTCCGATATGGCGCGCAGGCCGGACTCCAGCCCGTCCATCACCGCATCGTAGCGGTCGTCGTCGCGCGCGTCCTCGGCCCAGCGGCAGGCGGTCGAGGCCGTGGCGCGGTTCAGGCCGAAGGCATGGCCGACCCGTTCCAGCGGCCAGCCGAACGAGACGTGGGCCAGGTACATGGCCGACCAGCGGGCGCGGCAGGCGCGCGGGCGGGTCCGTTCGCGCCGAAGCATCTGCGCCGCCGGAACCCCGAAGGCGTAGGCCGCCAGATGCAGGGCCGCATCGGCGCGGATGCGGTCGCCCTCCGTCACCGGCACGCGATAGGGCTCGGCCCGATAGGATTCCATTGTCGCAGCAACTCCCGAACGCATCTTTGATTTTCCCATCGTGCAGTGCGCCGAGGGGTGAGTTAGGAATGTTGTCCTATATGACGTCAGAAGCGGTCGCTTCGCCTTGTCGGACGCGGGATTGGTTGTGGACGATTGGGTGCGCAGCGGGGGATGGTTCGCGCGTCAAGGGGGCATGTCGGCCCGCATGGTTAATAAATTAACGAATCCTTGACTCGAGACTCTGGACGCCGATTCGCAAATCACCTTAGGCGTTTCATATCGGGACCCGTTAACCCTTCTTAAGGTTTTGACCCGTTAACGTTGGAACAAGGTTACCCGGCTGTCGCTCCCTTGGCGGTCGAACCACAGCTTTGCCTGGAGGGGCATGAATGCGCGTCCTGCTGATTGAAGACGATCACGCCACGGCCCAAAGCATCGAGCTGATGCTCAAGTCGGAAGGCTTTAACGTCTATACGACCGACCTGGGTGAAGAAGGCATCGATCTGGGCAAGATCTATGACTATGACCTCATTCTGCTGGACCTGAACCTGCCCGACATGAGCGGCCTTGAGGTTCTGCGTCAGCTGCGCGTCGGCAAGATCAATACGCCGGTGATGATCCTCTCGGGCAGCCACGAGATCGAAACCAAGGTCAAGACCTTTGGCGGCGGCGCCGACGACTACCTGACCAAGCCTTTCCACAAGGACGAGCTGATCGCGCGCACCCACGCCGTGGTCCGTCGCTCCAAGGGTCACGCCCAGGCCATCATCCACACCGGCGAGATCGCCGTGAACCTGGACGCCAAGACGGTCGAGGTCGATGGCCACCGCGTGCATCTGACCGGCAAGGAATATCAGATGCTGGAGCTGCTCTCGCTCCGCAAGGGCACGACCCTGACCAAGGAAATGTTCCTGAACCACCTCTACGGCGGCATGGACGAGCCGGAACTGAAGATCATCGACGTCTTCATCTGCAAGCTGCGCAAGAAGCTGGCGACGGCCGCCGGCGGCAAGCACTACATCGAAACTGTCTGGGGCCGCGGCTATGTCCTGCGCGACCCGTCGGAAGGCGCGATCAACGTCGCCGCTTGATTGACGGCCTGAGCCTCCACTCAGGTTTGAAGCTTGAAGCGCCCGCCGGGAAACCGGCGGGCGTTTTGCATTTTTGGTGCGCTACCGGCCTTCGGCCTGCTTGAGCGCGTTTCGTGCGTGGGGGTCAGCCGCCGAAGGCGTCCGCCACCGCGTGGAACATGGGATTGGCCCGACCGGCGGCGTCGAACAGCAGGGGGCTGTCCTGACCGTCGTCCTTGTTTCCGCGTCGCAGCCAGTGGTCCGTGTCGCGCACGCCCCAGACGGTGAAGGCGAACTGCTGGGCGCGGGGCAGGGCCATGAAGGCCTCGGCCAGTTCGGCGACGCGGGCGGTCTGGCGCTCGATCCTCTGGCGGCGGGGGCGCAGATCGGGCAGGCGGCCGTCGTCACGCAGCGAGGCGTCCAACTCGGCGACATGGATGGGCAGGCCGAACTGGGCCAGTTCGCGCATGAAGGCGGCGGTCTGGCCGGCGGGAATGTCGATGTCGAGGTGGCTCTGCGTGCCCAGACCCGTGATCGGCGCCCCGGCTTTCAGCAGGCGTTCGACCAGCCGCAGATAGGTGGCGCCCTTCACCGGATTGTTCTCGAGATTGTAGTCGTTGAGGAAGAGCACGGCGTCGGGCGCCGCCAGCTTCGCCTGTTCGAAGGCGCGGAGGATGTAGGCGTCGACGCCGCCCAGACCCTGGCTCCAGACGCAGTCGCGCAGACCTCGACCGTCCTCGGACACCGGCTCGTTGACCACGTCCCAGCCGACCACCTGGCTGCGCCAGCGGCCGGCGACCTCGGCGATGTAGTGGTCGTACTCGGCGGCGAAGCGGGCGCGGTCGCCGGTCAGGGCTCTGAACCACGGGTGGTCCTGCGCGTACCAGATCAGGGCGTGGCCAAAGAGGCGCAGGCCTAGGTCGCGGGCGAAATAGGCGATGCGGTCGGGGGCGTCGAACTTCAGCGAGCCGTCGCCCTGGAGGATGTACTCCATCTTCATCTCCCACTCGGGCGTGAGCTGGGAGAAGTGCTCCGACACCAGCCGGAACCAGACCTGATCCGACAGCTGGCCCGTCATGCAGGCAGTGCCGACGGGGAATGGGGCGATGGACTTCAGCGGGCGGACCGGGCGATCGACAGGAACCACGGCGGCCTCGCCGGAGCCGCAGGCGGCCAGGGCGACCGTCGAGGCCAGCAGCGCGCGCCGGTCGATCATCAGGCGTTAGCCCCCCGCACGGCGCCTCAGGCCCATTTCATCGAAGGCGGCGGTTTCGCGCTTGGCGGCGGCTATCAGCTTGTTCAGGCGGGTCGTCTCGGCGACGTGCTCGAACTTCTTCAGCTCCTCGAAGGCGCTGGTCAGGGCGTCGCGCGCGCCTTCCTCTTCGGCGGAAACGGCGGCGACCACGCCCTCGGCGTCGGCGCGCTTCAGGGCCCAGCCTTTCAGATAGGCCTGCAGTATCATGCCCGACGCTGGGTCCATACGGGCGTTCTGGCGCTCGATCTCGACCTCGGCGTCGAGGACGGCGACGCGCATCTCGGCCTCGGCCTTGCGGGCGGCGACCTCAGCCAGACGCTTCTGCAGCGTCTCGACTTCGTAGTTGGAGATGCGGATCAAGGATTGGGCCCAGGCGGTCATACAGAGGTGTTCCAGATCACGGTTACACCATTCCTTGGTTCAGAATGGTTTCCAGACGGTCAAAGCTTTCGCTCAAACTGGTGTGGTCGTCCTTGTCCTGGCCGAGGAAGTCCTCGAGCGCGGGGTTCAGGGCGATGGCGCGGTCGACGATGGGGTCGGCCCCTGTACGATAGGCGCCGATCTTGATCAGCTCTTCCATGTTGGCGTAGGCCGACAGGCACTGACGGGCGCGGCGGTTCAGTTCGCGCTCGGGCGGGGTCTGGCAGCCAGGCAGGGTCCGGCTGACCGACTTCAGCACGTCGATGGCGGGGAAGCGCCCGCGCTCCGCGATCTTGCGGTCCATGACGATGTGGCCGTCCAGAATACCGCGCACGGCGTCAGCGATGGGCTCGTCATGGTCGCCGCCGTCCACCAGGACGGTGAACAGGGCGGTGATCGGCCCGGCCTCGGTGCCGTCGGGGCGGATCGGGCCGGGTCCGGCGCGCTCCAGCAGCTTGGGCAGTTCGGTGAAGACGGTGGGGGTATAGCCCTTGGTCGTCGGCGGCTCGCCCGCGGCCAGACCGATCTCGCGCTGGGCCATGGCGAAGCGGGTGACGCTGTCCATCAGGCACAGGACTTCCAGCCCCTGATCGCGCAGGTACTCGGAGATGGCCAGGGTCATATAGGCCGACTGGCGCCGCTTGAGCGCCGGCTCGTCCGAGGTGGCGACCACGACGATGGCGCGCTTCAGGCCCTCTTCGCCCAGGGTCTCCTCGATGAACTCGCGGACCTCGCGGCCACGTTCGCCGATCAGGCCCACGACCACGACGTCACAGGTGGCCTGCTTGGCTAGCATGGACAGCAGCACCGACTTGCCCACGCCTGAACCGGCGAAGATGCCCAGGCGCTGGCCCCGGCAGGTGGTGGTGAAGACGTCCATCGAGCGCACGCCCAGATCCAGACGCTCGCCCACTCGGCCGCGCGAATGGGCCGGCGGCGGCGAGGCGCGCAGGGGATAGGGGACGGCGCCCTGCGGCAGCGGACCCAGTCCGTCGATCGGCAGGCCGAAGGCGTCGATGGTACGCCCCAGCCAGGCGGTCGTCGGGCGCACGCTGGCGGCGGTGTCGATGATGCGGATGTCGGCGCCGGGGGCCACGCCCTCGACCGGGCCGAAGGGCATCAGCAGGGCCTTGGCGTCGCGGAAGCCGACGACCTCGGCGGGCAAGGGCGCCTGGCCGCGCCGCTCGATCTCGGCGCGGGCGCCGACGGCCAGACGCGACAGGCCGCCGCGCGACTCGATCAGCAGACCGCTGACGCCCGCCACCTTGCCGGTGACGACCAGCGGGTCGATCGCTTCGACGGCGGCGACGAGATTGCGCAAATGAAGACCCCTTGGGGGTGAACCCGGTTGATCGGAGCCCAGCCCTACCCGTTAACGAATGGGCCATCGTGGTTAACGAGCGATGAAACCGACCTAAGGGATCGCCCTTACGCGCCATCCAAGAAAAATGTAGGTTTCTAAACTTAAGGTTGAAATGTAAAATGTGCGGTCATCAATCGAGTCATAACGCCAAGGAGCGGACTGGATGTTCGGCAAGGGTCGTCAGAACCGTGATGCGGAGCAGAAGCTCCATGACCTCGACAGCAAGATGGCCGCGATCAGCCGTTCTCAGGCGGTCATCGAGTTCGATCTCGACGGGCATATTCTGGACGCCAACGACAATCTGCTGAAGACGATGGGCTATTCCCTGGAGGAGATCCGGGGTCAGCATCACCGCACCTTCATGGACCCGGCCGAGGCGGCCAGTTCGGCCTACGCCGACTTCTGGCGCGATCTGAACGCCGGACGCTTCGTGGCCACCAAGTTCCGACGTCTGGCCAAGGGCGGAGGCGAGGTCTGGCTTCAGGCCTCCTACAACCCGGTCATGGGGCCGGACGGTCGCCCGGCCAAGGTCATCAAACTGGCGGTGGACATCACCGCTGCCGAACAGGAGGCCGCTCGCCGCGAGGCGGAGCGTCTGAGCGCCGAGGCGGCGCAGAACGCTCTGGTCGAGGCGCTGGCGGGCAGTTTGGCCCGACTGTCGGACGGGGACATGACGGCGCACATCCATCAGGAGATGAGCGGCGCCCACGGTCGGGTGAAGGATGACTTCAACAGCGCGGTCGACAGCCTGCGTCAGACCCTGGGGCAGGTGCTGGCCTCGGTGTCGGGCTTGCGGGGTGGATCGGATGAAATCTCCAGCGCTTCGGATGACCTGTCGCGCCGCACCGAGCAACAGGCCGCCAGCCTGGAAGAAACCGCCGCCGCCCTGGACGAGATCACCGCTACGGTGCAACGCAGCGCGGAAGGCGCTCGCCGCGCGGCGACTGTCGCCGGCGAAGCGCGGGGCGAGACGGACCGGTCGGGCGAGGTGGTGCGAGAAGCGGTCGCGGCCATGGACGGCATCCGCAAGAGTTCGGATCAGATCAGCGACATCATCGGGGTGATCGACGAGATCGCCTTCCAGACCAACCTGCTGGCCCTGAACGCCGGGGTCGAGGCGGCGCGGGCGGGCGAAAGCGGACGCGGATTCGCCGTCGTGGCCTCCGAGGTCCGGGCCCTGGCCCAGCGCTCCGCCGAGGCGGCCAAGGAGATCAAGACCTTGATCTCGGCCTCGGCGGTCGAGGTGGCGCAGGGGGTCAAGCTGGTCGGTGAAGCTGGAACCGCCCTGGCCGCCATTGCGGGCAAGGTGGGCGAGATGGACGCGCTGGTGGCTGAAATCGCGGCCTCGGCCCAGGAACAGTCTTCGGGCCTCAGCCAGGTCAACCAGGCCGTGAACCAGATGGATCAGGTCACCCAGCAGAATGCCGCCATGGTCGAGCAGACCACGGCGGCGGCGGCCAACCTCAAGACCGAGGCGGAAGGCCTGGCGCAGCTGGTCGGGCGTTTCCGAACCGGCGCCGAGGCGAATGCGGGCATGGTGCGGCGGCTGGCTGTTACCCCGCGTGGCGGCCCGCCGCCCGCGCTGGAGGGGCAGAGGGTGCGGCTGCGAGCCGTGGTCAACGGCGGACTGTCGGAGGAATGGACTGAGTTCTGATCCGTCAGAAGATGCGGCGGATGACCAGTAGCATGACGACGGCGAGGATCAGGCCGAACAGGCCCCCGGCGGCGATGTTCAGCACCGGCGCGCGCAGGCAGGCGATCAGGATCTTCATGGGCGTCAGGCCGGTGCGCCGGGCTCTGTCAGGGTTTGGCCCTGGCCACGAGGCGCGGTCAGCACTGCACCGATCGAGGCGGCGATGATGCAGCCGATGGCCAGCCACTGCATCGGGCTGAGCTGTTCATGCAGCAGGACCATGCCCGCCATGGCGCCGATGGCCGGCTCGACGCTGAGCAGGACGCCAAAGGTGCGCTTGGGAATGTGGCGCAGGGCGATCATCTCCAGCGAATAGGGCAGGGCGCTGGAGACCAGGGCGACGCCGAGACCCAGCAACAGGACCGAGGGGGCCAGAAGCGCCGCGCCCGCTGTCGAGATGCCGAAGGGCAGGATGACCAGGGCGGCGGTGCTCATGCCCAGGGCCACTGACTGACCCGCGTGCATGTGCGACAGGCGCTTGCCGAAGACGATATAGAGAGCCCAGCACAGGCCGGCGAAGGCGGCGTACCCGACCCCGACAGGGTCCAGCCCTTCGACTCCGCTCCATATCGGCAGCAGCATGGCCAGGCCGGCGACGGCCAGGCCGACCAGGGCGAAATGCACCGGCCGCCGCGAATGGATCAGGGCGAGGGTCAGTGGCCCGCTGAACTCGATGGCGATGGCCAGACCCAGGGGAATGGTCCGCAGCGCCATGTAGAAGCTGAGGTTCATCAGGCCCAGGACCAGACCGTACAGCAAGACCCGTCCGGCGTCGGCGCGCGTCAGGCGGAACCGCCACGGCCGCCAGATGGCGATGAGGACGAGGGCCGACAGACCGACCCGCAGGGCCGCCGTGCCTTCGGCGCCGACGAGCGGAAACAGGCCCTTGGCGAAGGAGGTGCCGACCGCCAGAGAAACCATCCCGCCGACCAGGGCGAGGTAGGGCAGGGCGGCCGTCAGGCGCGGCGAATTCAGGTGCAGGGTCGGGGAGGACATCGGCCGGGAACCTAGTGAAAAGCCGCCTGTGTTTCTCGCTGATTTCTGCTGATAGAATGCAATAAATCCGCGTTAGAAAGATGTCATATGCAAGAAACCGTCACACTCGACGATTTCGATCGTCGCCTGCTCGATCTGGTCCGGCGCGACAATCTGCAGCCGGCGCGGATGCTGGCGGAAAAGGTGGGCCTGTCGGAATCGGCGGTGTCGCGCCGTCTGCGCCGACTGCGGGATGAGAAGGTCATCGTCGCCGATGTAGCCGTGATTGACGAAGGGCGGCTGGAACGCGCCCTGACCATGCATGTTCTGGTCGAGATGGAACGCGAGGGGACAGGCGTCCTGGACGCCCTGATCTACAGCCTGACCGCACGGCCCGAGGTCCAGGCCGCCTGGTATGTGACCGGCGAGACCGACTTCGTCCTCTATGTCCGCGTGCCGACCATGGAGGCCTACGAGGTCTTCACCCGCGAGGTGCTGAACGACGACGCCCGGGTTCGAGCCTTTAAGACCTTGATCTCGATTCGCGAGGTCCTGCCCTTTGATGCTGCGCGGCGGGGGTTGGCGCGGCGGCCCTGATAGCCAAGCTTAACCGGCCCATAGAATTCCTGTGCGGCGTGATCTTGCCTCGGGCGTATAAGGGCTGTCACTTAAGCTGAACTCGCCGCTACGGAGCGCTCCTCATGTCCGACACCGCTTACGACGCCAGCCGCCACAAGAAGGCCGGACGCGGCCGGATCTATGACAGCATCGTCGACACCATCGGCGACACGCCCCTGGTTCGGCTGCCCAACCTGACGAAGGAGCTGGCGCCCAAGGCGACGGTGCTGGCCAAGCTGGAGTTCTTCAATCCGATCAACTCGGTGAAGGACCGCATCGGCGTGGCCATGATCGAGGCCCTGGAGCAGGCCGGCAAGATCAGGCCCGGCGCCGTCCTGGTCGAGCCGACCAGCGGCAATACCGGCATCGCCCTGGCCTTCGTCGCGGCCTCCAAGGGTTACAAGCTGATCCTGGTCATGCCCGAGAGCATGTCGATCGAGCGTCGCAAGATGCTGGCCCTGCTGGGCGCTGAGCTGGTGCTGACCCCGGCCGAACAGGGAATGAAGGGCGCCATCGGCATGGCCCAGGACATTCTGAGCCGCACGCCTGGCGCCGTCAGCCCCTCGCAGTTCGAGAACCCCGCCAACCCGGCCATTCATGAGGTCACGACGGCGGAAGAAATCTGGATCGATACGGCCGGTGCGGTGGACATCGTCGTCTCGGGCGTCGGCACCGGCGGCACCATCACCGGCGTCGGCCATGCGCTGAAGCTGAAGAAGCCCGCGGTGAAGATGATCGCGGTCGAACCGACCGCCTCGCCCGTCCTGTCGGGCGGCGCGCCCGGCCCGCACAAGATCCAGGGCATCGGCGCGGGCTTTATCCCGCCGGTCATCGACACGGGCGTCATTGACGGCGTGGAGCAGGTCTCGAACGAGGACGCTTTCGACATGGCGCGCCGCGTCGCCCGCACCGACGGCGTGCCGGTCGGCATCAGCTCGGGCGCGGCCCTGGTCGCCGGCTTCCGTCAGGCCGCTCTGGACGAAAACGCCGGCAAGACCATTGTCGTCGTCCTGCCCGACTTCGCCGAACGCTACCTGTCCACGGCGCTGTTCGAGGGGCTGTAAGACAGACAAAGCGCCCTCACGCACGGTTAACCGGCTCGCGCTAGGGTAGAAGTCATGTCGAGCTCGGCCGCCATGTCTGAACCGGACGTTCCACAAGCGACGTCGAAGGCGCGCCACGTTCTGTTGCGGCGGCTGACCGATGTCGTCTGCCTGCCGGCCAGCCGGATCAACGCCTTCGAGCGTGCGGTCACGGGTGACCTGCTGGTGGACATGCTGCGGTTGGCGCCGCTCGAGGATCGTCGGCGCGTGGCCATGCGCCTGGCGCCTCTGGCCGAGGCCCCGAACAGCCTTGTCCGTATACTTCTGCGCGATGAGCCGTCGGTGGCCGCCCCGCTGATTGAGCAGTGCGCCTCGCTGACCGATGTCGATCTGATCGGTTGTGCTCGTGACGCCGACGCCCCGCACAGACTTCTGATCGCCGCGCGGCGGGGTCTGTCCGAGGTGGTGACGGAAGTCCTGCTGAGCTTTGGTGAGGATGATGTCATCGAGGCTGTGTTGAAGAGTGCTTCGGCACGTCTTTCGCAGACGGCCATTGAAGGCGTGGTGGCGCTCAGCCGGCTAAGCCCAGGGCTATGCGCGCCATTGCTTCGGCGCTCCGAACTGCGGCCATCCGGGGCCTATGTGATGTTCTGGTGGTGTGGACCGGAAGAGCGCCGCACCGTGCTGCAGCGCTTCGCCGTTTCGCGTGAAGTGCTGCAGGACAGCGTCGAGGACCTGTTCGCCATGGTCGCGGCTGAAGGCTGGACCGATCCAGTGGCGCGCAAGGCCCTGCAATTCATCGAGCGGCGCCAGAGAAACCGCGCGGCTATCGAAAGAAGCCCTTATGCCGGGCTGGAGGCTGCCGTCGCCGCCGCGGGCGCGGGCCTGAAGCGCGAGATCGTAAGCGAGATCGGCTATCTGTCAGGGGTCAAGCCGCTGACGGCGGCCAAGATCATGGGCGATGCGGGCGGCGAGCCGGTGGCGATCCTGTGCAAGGCCACAGGTCTGTCCCGACTGGACCTGCAGACCTTGTGGCGCGCCATGCGCAGACCTGAACTGACGCCTGATGGTGATGTCCATCCCGATTGGGAAAGGGTCCAGGTCACCTATGAGATGCTGGCCGTGGACCGGGCGCAAACCGTGTTGCGATATTGGAACTGGTCCCTGTCTTCCGCTCTGACGCCTGCCTTGCTTCAGGCGATACGCGATGGCGACGAAGCGCTGATTGACGAATACTCCGCTCCTGAGAAGGCGGCCATGCTGGCGTTGGCGGAGAACTTCGGTCGATGAATCGCGACGACTGATTTCGAGCGGGATCAACAGAGGAATTGGTCGTTTCTCGTCTAGACTATGCTTGCATTGCGTTCGTCGTCGAACATCCGTATGAAACCATGCGCCGGCGGGTCGTTTCTGATCAGTCGAGGCTGATCCGTTCTGTAGAAGGCGAGCCCCCCATGGAAGAAAAACCCGAACTGCTTGAAATGACGGCGGACATCGTGTCGGCCTATGTCAGCAACAACACCGTCTCGGCCGACGCCGTGCCCGGTCTGATCGCTCAAATCCACGCCGCCTTGTCGGGCGTGTCGTCGGCCCCGGTGGAGGTCGAGCCCGAGCCCAAGGAGCCGGCGGTTCCGGTCCGCAAGTCGATCACGCCCGACTTCCTGATCTGCCTGGAAGACGGCCGCAAGTTCAAGTCGCTGAAGCGCCACCTGCGCACGAAGTACAACATGAGCCCCGAGGAGTATCGGGCCAAGTGGGGTCTGCCCAAGGACTATCCGATGGTCGCTCCGAATTACGCCAAGGCCCGTTCGGATCTGGCCAAGCAAATGGGCCTGGGTCAGGGCGGCCGCAAACCCGCCCGCGCCACCCGCGCCAAGAAGTAAGCCTGATCTTTCAGGCCTGGATGCAGCGCCCGTCTTCCGAAAGGAGGGCGGGCGCTTTGCATTGCGGGGGGCTATAGCCTCCTGGGCTTGAGCGCACCGGGTGGCGCGTTCTCCGCCCCCGCAAGGGAGGGAGATGCGCCGCGATCCGGTCTCAAGCCGCCTGTACGGCCTTGCGCATGCGCCAGAAACGCAAGGTGCGTTGAGCGGCCTCGTGGGTCAGGTCGTTGTACATGCCGGCGTAGGCGCGCGCCTTGCCCATGGCGTCGCCGTCGGTGTTCAGCAGGACCACGGCGTAGGTCAGGAACAGGGCGCGATCCAGGTCCGCGGCCTTGCAGACCACGGCCAGGGCATCCAGTTCACGACGCTCGATGATCTGGCGGGCGGTGTGGAAATCGATGTCGGCGAGTTGGGACAGGGCGATCAGGAAGGAGGTGCGGCCGCCCGAGCGAAGGAAACGGGCCAGCATTTGCGGCGTCAGCTGCCCGGCGGCGCGCAGCTCTTCCACATAGGCCAGGCTTTCCGCGTAGTCCGGAGGCAAGGCGCCGTCGTCGGTGGCGATCCGGGTGCGGCCGGCGGCCAGGGCGCTTTCCAGCAAGGCGGGGTCCATGCGCGCATTCTGCTCCAGAATACGCTGGCGCAGGCGAGCCTCGACTTCGAAATACATGTCGTTCAACAGGTCGGGCGGCAGACTGGATCGTTCAACCGTGACCTGGTGCAGGGCAGGGTTGGCGCGCGCCCGTCCGACCGCGGCCTCGGACGCCGCGCGAGACAGGCAGGCGCCGTCGTTGCCGAGCAGAACGCCCAGGGTCTCGTCGTCGCCCCGCTCTACGATGGCGTCGGAGACGGCTTCGGACACCTCGGCGCGTTGGCTGACCGCGCGCATGTGGCCCTGTCCACGCGATCGGATGACGTGGATCAGGTCAGCCTCGGTCAGGACGGGAGAGGCGCGCAGTACAGGTTCGGCGACGTCTTCGGCTTCGTCCTCAGCCAGGCGGCGGATGAGTTGATGCGGAGCGTCAGGCGCGTCGGCGAAACGTGCGGCCAACTCGGCGCGCACGGCCGTTTCCATGGCCTCGGTCAGATCCCCGAGGACTGATCCGTATAGTGCGGTTTCAGCTTCGCTGCGTTGTGTAGCGCCGAAAAAGCAGTCCGTCAGTTCGCGCAACAGGGCGCGGCGCTTTTCGCTGGACGGCTCCTGAGCCAGCGCGATCAGGTCCGGCAGTCGCGATTCAGGATCGACGATGGAGGGAGTAGCTGCGCCGTCGCTCATGGCTGATCTTGGACTTCAGTATCGGGAACGGCGCGGACGCGTCCGTTGGCTGTGCGCGCCAGATTAGGCGTTGCGGGCGGTTCCGCCAGATCGGCCGAAGCCGGCGGGGTGTCGAGTTCGACGGGCAGGGCGTCCAGATAGACAGCCGCCGGCAGGGGCGTGGCGTCTGGCTGGCGTCCCGCCTGTCGGTGCAGAGAATAATAGCGTGCGCCTTCTTGCGGAGCGGCTTGCAGAGGCTGCGGCGCGGCCTGGGCCTGGGCCTGGGTCTGCGGTTGACGCGCCGCCGTCTCCGGGGAGGGAAGCGGAGCCGGAGCGGCGGGTTCAGGCGCCGGGCGTTGCAAGCGGAAGATGGGCGCGTCGCGGCGCGGGGCCATGGGGTCGAAGGCCGGAGTGTCTGGCGCGGCTGTGATCGGCGCGGGTTCGGTCGGCCGGGGCGCCTCGACGGTCGGCATGGCGGGAGGCGGCGCCGGGATATCGACGACAGGCGCGACGGCCATGGGCGGCGGTGCGGCTTCGACGATGGACTCCGGAACGGAAACAGCGGTTGAAGCCGGAACAGGCGTCGGCGGCGCGGGCGCCGGTTCGTTGTGTGGGGGCAGGGCGACCGACGGCGCGGCTTCGGAGAAGGCAGGGCCGCTTTCGTCCGGCGCCGGCGAGGGCGCGGCATGCACCGGTGCGGGATTCCAGTCGCGCGTCGGCGCGGGCCTCGGCGCCGGTGCAGCGACCCAGGGAGCAGCCCGAGCAGGCGCTATGGCCGTCGGTGCCGGCATGGGCGCGTCAACGGGCGCCTCCGCCGTGGGGGGCGCGACAGGCGCAGCGTCTGGCGGCGGCGCATGGACGCGCGGGGGGGGCGCGGGCTGGTAGGTCGGCGCATTGGGTCCCAGCCAGGCGCTGGCCGGGGTCAGGTTCTGCGAGGGCGCCGTGTCTGGCAGACGGCCGAAACCGCCGTGCGGAATGATCGGGGCGCGGCGACGCGTGACTAGGGCGGACGTGGCTGACGGGGAGGCGTCGACGACGGGTTGGAGGGCGGGGTTGGTCAGCGAGGACGTGTCCGGCTGTTGGGCCTTGCCCGGCCAGGCCAGATAGCGCTGTCCGTCGCGCGCCGCACCCTCTTGAGCCGCAGCGGGCGCGGCGACGCCCAGGGCGCAGGCCCCGGCAGTCAGGATAGCGGTGATCGGCGGGCGTCGCACGGACGGCCTCCTGCAAGAGACGGCGGTAAGCGAGCAACCTAGGCCGAGACGGCTTAATCCGGCGCTAACGCGGGGCCTACCCCCGGCCGGGCAGGTACTGTGTAGTGAAGGCTTCACGCCAATCGGGCACCGAGGGATAGGCGATCTCGGTCTGCTCGGCGAAGGCTTGCCAGCGGTCGGGCGTCATGGTCCCCAGGCCGTAGAGGGCCGCGTCGCCGCCATCGACCACGGCCTCGGTGCGCAGGCTGTCGCGCACGGCGTTCAGCAGGCGCTGGTTCAGGTCCGGGTTGGCGCGGCGGATCAGGGCGTCGCCCTTGGACCCGTCGCCATGGACATAGTCGCGCCAGCCCTCGACCGAGGCCGCGATGAAGTCGCGCAGGGCCCGGGCGTTGTCGCGGGCGAAGGCGTTGGGGGCCAGGACCAGGCCGCCATAGGAGGGGTAGCCGTCGTCGGCGGGGATCAGGACGCGTGGCGTGAAACCGGCCTCGCGCGCGATCATGGCGGGGTCTCCGGCCGTCAGCCGCCCGACCAGGACAGCCTTGGGATCGTCGCGGAAGGCCGCGAGGTTGTCTTCGGCCGTTCCGATCCGGGCCTGATCGGTCGCCAGTTCGAAGCGGGTGCGCAGCCAGTTCCAGAAGCCCGCCTGGTCGGCGGAGCTCATCAGGATGGGCCGGTCCCGCAGGGCCGACAGGGTCTCCAGCGGCTGGTTGGGCCGGGCCATCAGGACCACGGGGTCCTTCTGCAGGAAGGCGGCGACGGCCTTGACCGGCGCGCGGTCGGCGATCAGCCGCAGGGGGGCGAAGCTGTCGGCGCCGATGGCCAGTTCGACGGCGCTGGCGGCGAGCAGGGCCGGGACGTCGGCGCCCGCCGCCTCGGTCAGGATCTCGACGTTCAGGCCGCGTCGCTCATAGGCCCCCGTCGCGATGGCCTGATAGAAGCCTCCGTGGGCGGCGGTGACCGTGCCGCCAGAAGCCAGGCGAAGGCGCACCCGGCCGGATTCGTCCACCGGCGCCTCGGCGCGACCACAGGCGGACAGGGAGCTGACGGCGGTCAGGCCGGCGGCGCCCAGCAGCAGATGGCGGCGGGAGAGTCGGTCGAAGGTCATTGAGAGATGGTTTAGGGGGCGGCGGCGGACTTGGAAAGGTCGGCGGCGCCGCACTGCACACCGGAATTGAGCGAGGGGACGCAAGCCTGGCCGAAGCCCTGATCGCGTCCCCTCGCCAAGTCCGGGTTGGACCTGGCCGTTCGGGTCAGGGCCTGGCCTTGTTCCGAAGCGAAGATCTGAGTTTGAACGCGCAAGCGTTCAAACCGATTTCGCTCTGGACCGTCGGGCGAACCCGGCGGCGTCGGCTGGTCTCCTGGCGGCTCCTGGTCGTGTCGGGCGCGTCGTCGGGACGCGTCGTCTTCGATCCTGGCCTTGTTCTCCGTGATCCCCGCGCCGAGGCGCTTAAGGATCGGGAGCCTGTGGCCCTGCGTCGGTGTTTCCGCATCCTCCGAAGAGGCTTGGAACCCTGGGTCAGAGAGCCGGGCCGGTTCGCTTGAAATCTCTCTAACCCATTGCTGGGTCTTGGATTTCCGCGCCGCCGTGTCCCGTTGGCCTGTTGACGTTCTCGCGGAAACCGCTATTCGGCAAGCGTCCGAATTCGGCTGGCTGTGCGGAATCGCCTCGGCCCCGGTGGGCAAGTCTGTGGATATCTGTGGACGGACGGAATTCGCATTCGCGGATCAAGGGTTTGCGACTGTCCACAGGAAAGCGGCCCTTAGCGTTAATGAGCAGGATTTAACGGGGCGGCGGACCGGATTCGCTTTAATGGCTCCGCTTGCGTCGCCGACGGCGCGTCGATCCCTCAAGGCTGCTTCCGTGATTTCTGTCCGTTCCACCGCCGGTCTTCTGGCCCTCGGCGTCACCCTGGCTCTTACGGGGGCCGCCGCCGCCCAGACCTATCGTCCGACCTTCCACCCGGACCAGTTGAAGGGACCGCCCGCTGGGCCGGTCAATCAGGTGCTGGTGGTGGGCTCGCCCCACCTGGCCCAGATGGGCGATGCGGTGAAGGCCGAGATGCTGACGCCCTTGCTGGACCGCCTGGCGGCCTGGGCCCCTGAAGTGATCGCCATCGAGAACGTCTCGGGCCTGCAATGCGACGCCATGCGCCGCTATCCGCAGCGCTACAGGGTGTCGATCAGCGACTATTGCCCGGACGTCAGCCATGCCGGTCAGCAGGCGGGGCTGGACGTCCCGGCGGCCAACGCCGAGGCCGAGCGGCTGCTGGCGGAATGGCCCGCGGCGCCGAGCCCGGAACAGCGTCGCCGTCTGGCCGCGATCTTCCTGGCGGCGGGCGAGCCGACCTCGGCCCTGGTCCAGTGGCTGCGTCTGGCCCCGGCGGAGCGCCGCGAGGGCGAGGGGCTGGACGCGACCCTGGTGGCCCAGCTGAACACGCTGGTCGACAGCATCAACGAGAGCGATTCCGTCGCCGCTGCCCTGGCCGCACGCCTGGGACTGGAGCGGGTGTGGAGCGTCGACGACCACTCGTCCGACCGCTATCCGGCGGACATCAGGGGCTATGCCCGGGCGATCCGTCAGGTCTGGAACAATCCGGCGAGCGAGGAGCGCCGCGCGGCGGAGGCGCCGTTCGAAGCCGGGCTGTCGCAGCCCGACGGCCTGCTGAACCTCTATCGCTACTACAACAGCCCCGAGGCGATGCGCCGGGCCTATGAGAGCGACTTCGGCGCGGCCCAGAAGGACCCTTCGCCCGAGGGCTTCGGCCGCATGTATCTGGCGTCCTATGAGACGCGGAACCTGCGCATGGTCGCCAACATGCGCGACGTCATGGGGATGAAGCCCGGCGTGAAGATGCTGGCCCTCGTGGGCGGCTCGCACAAGGGTTACTACGAGGCCTATCTGAACCAGATGCACGACGTGGTGCTGGTGGACGTGGAGCCGGTGCTGCGTTGACGCCGGGGGCGGCCATTCGGTGTATTTTCACATATTCGTGTTTTGTAAATTGTGATTTCTCGCTCTCATTTCACGTGGAGGTTGTCTCCAGGGAGGGTGGTTCCATGATGAAATCCAAACGAAACGTCGCGCGCCTTTCGGCGCTGGCCCTGTTGATCGGCGCGGGTTTTGCTGGCGCTTCAACGACAGGCGCGACCAAGGCGGAGGCTAAAACGGAGTCCGACTACGTACGCTGCTATTTCCAAGGTTACGACGCCTGCTTGCCGCGAACGTCCGACGGGTTCGTCTATTTGCCCAGTCCGGGTTCAGCCGCGGAGGCCGCGTTCGAGCAATGTCTGGCTGACGTTGAGGCTGCTTGCTCAGCCCAGTATCCAGAGGGTTGAGTAGCTTCCTGTCCTGATGATGGCGACGGCTTTTCTAGAGCCGTCGCCATTATCTAGCCCGCCAGCGCCGCCTTCTTCTCTTCCAGCTCCAGCCAGTCCAGTTCGGCGGCTTCGAGGTCGGCGCGGGCCTTGTCGGCGGCCTTCATGGCGCGGTCGAAGGCGGCGGGGTCGCGGGTGTAGAGGCTCTGGTCGGCCAGGATAGCGTCCTGCTTGGCGATCTCGACCGGCAGGGTCTCCATCAGCTTTTCGACCTCTTCCAGACGCCGCGCGTCTTTATACGAGAGCTTGACCTGCTTCTTGGGGGCGGCGGCGACCGGGGCGGGGCCTTGGGGGCTGTTTCCGCGTGGGTCGGGGGCGGGGCGAGGAAGGTGGGGTTCTGGCGCAGGAAGTCCTGCCAGCCGCCGGGGGTTTCGACGATGTCGCCGCGCCCGTTCATGGCGATGGTCGAGGTGGCCAGACGGTCGACGAAGTCGCGGTCGTGCGACACTAGGATCAGGGTGCCGTCATAGCCCTCGAGCAGCTCTTCCAGCTTGTCGAGGGTGTCCATGTCGAGGTCGTTGGTCGGTTCGTCGAGGACCATCATGTTGGCCGGCTTGGCCAGGGCGCGCGCCAGCAGCAGGCGGTTGCGCTCGCCGCCGGACAGGGTCGAGATCGGCTGGCGCAGCTGGCTTTCCTGGAACAGGAAGTCCTTGGCGTAGGCGGCGACGTGCTTGGAGAAGCCGCGCACGATGATGCTGTCGCCGCCGCCGGGCGTCAGGGCGTCCCACAGGGTCATGTCCGACTTCAGCCCCTCGCGCGACTGATCCAGATAGACGGGTTCCAGATTGGCGCCGAGGCGGATGGTCCCCTCGTCGGGCACCAGCTCGCCCAGCAGGGTCTTGACCAGGGTGGTCTTGCCCGCGCCGTTGGGGCCGACGATGGCCAGACGGTCGCCGCGCATGACGCGGGTGGTCAGGTTCTTGAAGATGACGCGGTCGCCAAAGACCTTGGTCACGCCCTTGAGCTCGGCCACCAGCTTGCCCGAGACGGCGCCGGAATCGACGCCCAGATAGAGGTCGCGCGGGACGTCCTTCATCTTCTCGGCGCGTTCGGCGCGCAGGGCGGCCAGGTTGCGGGCGCGGCCCTCGTTGCGGGTGCGCCGCGCGGTGATGGAGCGGTAGAAGGTCTCGGTCTCGCGTTCGATGGTTTTCGTCAGCTTTTCGAGGGCGATGGCCTCTTCTTCCTGAACCTTGGCGGCCCAGTCGTCGAAGGCGTCGAAGCCCTTGTTCAGGGTGCGGACGCGGCGGTTGTCCAGCCAGTGGACGGTATTCGTCACCTTGTTCAGGAAGGCGCGGTCGTGGCTGACCACCAGGACGGCGAAGCGGGCCTGAACCAGCTCGTTCTCCAGCAGTTCGATGGCCAGGATGTCTAGGTGGTTGGTCGGCTCGTCCAGCAGCAGGACGTCGGGCTCTTCGGCGAAGGCCTTGGCGAGGGCGGCGCGGCGGGTCTCGCCGCCGGACAGGTTCTGGGCGGGCTTTTCGGGGTTGAGGCCGAAGGTGGTCAGCCAGCTTTCGGCGGTCCAGCGCTCGGCCCCGCCCGAGGCGGCGTAGTCCAGCAGGGTGTCGCCGCTAATGTCAGGTTCCTGGGCCACATAGGCGAAGCGGGTGCCGGCCTGGACGGCGCGGTCGCCGCTGTCGGCCTCGACCAAGCCCATGACCACCTTCATCAGGGTCGACTTGCCGGCCCCGTTGCGGCCGACCACGGCGGCGCGACTGCGCGGCTCGACCGCCAGATCGACCCCGTCGAACAGCGGGCGCTGACCATCCTGCAGACGGACATCTTTGAGGGCGACGAGAGGGGGACGAGCAGCCATGGCGGGGCCTATAGCGCGGCCCGCGCCCGACCGCCACGTCTGCTGGCGCGACAAGGCGTCAGGCGATGTGGTCGGCGGACTTGTGGCGCTTGCGCGCTCTTTGTGGCCAGTGCGCAAGGAGCAGGTCGCCGAGCGTCGTCAGGGCCAGAACGCCGCCGATCCAGGCGCCGCCCCAGGCGAAGAAGACGATGGCGGGCGTCTGATCGGCCGGATCCACAGCGACCAGCCCGATGAAGATCGCCACGAGTCCCAGAGGCGTGCCCCATCGGCGCAGGTTCAGCATCAGCGGGTGCTGACTGGCGGCGGCTACGGCGCCGGCGGCGCCGGCGAGAAACAGGATGGCTGCGGCGGGGGCGCCGACCCAGAATGATGGCGAGACTGCAGCCAGACCCGCGCCGACGGCGGCGGCGGCGATCAGCACGCCGCTGGCCAGTATGTGCGCCGCACCGCGCGCGGGCCAGCGTCGTGCCAGATGCAGTCCGCCTACCGGCATCAGCAACATGACGATCACCAGGGTCAGATAGAAGGCGGGACGGTTTTCCATCTGTGCGACGGCGACGAACCACAACGGAATGAACAGGCCGGGCCATGTCCAGAGCCAATGGAGGCGTTGACTCCAACGGTCGGCGTCGCTGACGAGAGCAGCCCACCAGATCAGACCTATGCCCGCCAGGACGGCCCCCGGCACGGCGATCGACTGAACGGGGCTTGGGTCAGGCGGCAGGAAGGCGTTCAACAGCATCAGCAGCGCCGTGACCGGCGCCCAGCCACAGGCGCGCCAGAAGCTGTCCGCTGTGAAGCCGGCCCTCCGCCGCCAACGGGGCAGGACAAACAGGTAGTGGCCAGCCAGAGCCAACAGAATGGACCCCGACAGGCCCACCCCGGCGCCAGCCAGGAAGCCGACGCCCTCGCTTCCGGCGGGCGCGCCCGCGCTGACGACCAGGGCGGAGAGAAGGGTGACAATGCCTGCGAACCAGATGCTGCCGAGGCCGAAGCGAGGGCGAGACAGGTACTCGCGCCACCAGGCGACGGCGGCGGGGTTCAGGTAGTTCAGAACATAGGGGACCTCATGATCTATGCGGGCCAGAAGGTCGCTGATCTGGCGGCCCAGTTCGGGACGCAGGCGGGCTTGCATCCGTTCACGCGGACCGATGGGCCGGCTGAGAGCCATGAAGGCGACGTGTCCGGCCGACGCCCGGCTACGCAGGCGTTTCAGGGTCTCGAGATCGGCGCGGTGCTGCAAGGCGCCGAGACCGGGGCGCCAGTGGTCGCCGACAGGCCGGTGGTCCCATCCGAAGAAGGTGATGGTCGGCTCCAGCAGGACCTCGAAGCCCGGCCCTCGCTGGGCCGCCAGCTGGTCCAGCCAATGCTCGGTGGAGTCATGAACGTCCAGCGCGCCGAGCGCCGGCGAGCGGAAGACGGCGACCAGGGCCGTCAGGACTGTTTCGCTATCGGGCGCCGCTTGTCGCAGGGCCTCGGACAGGGCGTCGCAGCGGCGCTGATGCTCGTCGCGGTCAGCGCGGTCGCGGGCCATTTCCGCAACCAGGGCGGGATCTTGCGGCGAGGCTTCGGTCGAGGGCGTCGCGGGAGGAGGGGCGTGGTTCTCGCCGAGGGGCGCGGCGGGGGCGTCCAGCCCCTCGTCGACGGCGTCGTCGTCATTCCAGCCGTTGTCGGCTTCCCAGGCGGCGTGACGGGCGTGGTTCAGGGCCTGCTCGAAGGCGGCGCGCAGGGCCTGGAAGCCCTCGGGATCGTCCTCGGGATGGACGATCTTCAGCCGCCGGGCATAGGCGCGACGGATCTCGCGCTCGTCGGTGGAAGGGGAGATGGCGAGCTCGCGCCAGACGGAAGTTCTCACAGCCAGGTCGCGCCTTCGAACTGGTCGAGGACCTGGGTCAGTTCGGCACGCCCGTGTTCGATCTCGCGCGGGTCCTGGCGCTCCAGGATAAAGGTGAAGCGGTCCAGATGCTGACCAATGAAGTGGCGCTGGTCGCCCAGGGAGTCCTCGTAGCAGCGGGCGGCGCGGGCCAGGACGGCGCGGTTGACATCAGCATCGCGCGGGTGGTGTTTCAGCGCGGCCAGGGCCTCACGGCGCTTCTGGAAGTCGGGGCCGGACATGACGTCCTCGTCGGCGATCACAAGCTCGCGGCGCTCGCCGGTTTTCGGCACATGGACGTCGACCTCGAGCAGGCCGTTGATGTCGTAGGAGAAGCGCACCTCGATGGCGATCTCGCCGGCCGGGGCGGCGGGGACGGCGACGTCCAGTTCGCCCAGGCGAATGTTGTCGATTACGGCCCGGGACTCGCCCTGGTAGATGGGCAGCTTCACCTGGCGTTGGTTGGCCTCCATGGTCGAATAGACCTGGATGCGGCTGGCCGGGATGACGGTGTTGCGTTCGATGATGGGCGAGAAAACGCCATGGCGGACCATGCCGCCGGGGCCGCGCTCGCTGATCTCGACGCCCAGGCTGTAGGGGCAGACGTCGGTCAGGACGACCTCTTTCAGCGCCGTGTCGCGGGCCTTGAGCCCCGCCTGGACGGCGGCGCCCAGGGCCACGGCCTGATCCGGGTCGACGGCGTTGGAGGGGAAGCGGCCGAACATCCGGGTCAGGGACCTGCGCACGACCGGCATCCGCGTGGCCCCGCCGACCATGACGATTTCCTGCAGGCCGTCGGCGCGCAGGCCGGCGTCGCGCAGCGCCCGCAGGACAGGATCACGCAGCCGGGTCAGCAGGCCTGAGCACATCTCCTCGAAGGCGTCGGCGGTGAAGCCGTGTTCGAAGCTCTCGTCCTTCCAGGTCACGGCCATCGAGGCGGCTGCGCCGTCGGTCAGGGCGCGGCGAGCCCGCTCGGCGGCGGCGCGGATGCGTTCGCGCAGATGCGGATCGGCCCGCTGCGCGGGCGACAGGCGGTCGCCCATGGCCTTGCCGAAGGCCTCGATCAGCACCTGGTTGAAATCCTCGCCGCCCAGCCGGTTGTCGCCGGTCGAGGCGCGGACCTCGATGACGCCCTCGAAGATCTCCAGCACCGAAACGTCGAAGGTGCCGCCGCCCAGGTCGAAGACCAGGAAGCGGCTTTCGTCGTCCAGTTCGTGAATGCCATAGGCCAGGGCCGCGGCGGTCGGCTCGTTCAGCAGGCGCTCGACCTTGAGCCCGGCCAGTTCGCCGGCGCGGCGTGTGGCCTTGCGTTGCTTGTCGTTGAAATAGGCAGGGACGGTGATGACCGCCTCGGTCACCGGCTGGCCCAGATGGGCGGCGGCGTCGTCGGCCAGGCGGCGCAGGACCAGGGCGGACAGCTCCTCGGGCAGGAAGGTGCGCTTGCCCAGCTTGGTCGGGCGGCTGGCGCCCATGTAACGCTTGAAGGCCGTGGCGGTGAGGTCGGGGTGAGTGGACTGGCGCTCACGCGCGGCCAGACCGACCAGGACCTCGCCGGTCGTCTCGTCCAGGCTGACGGCGGAGGGGGTCAGCAGGTGACCCAGGCTGTTGGGGATCAGCTCCGCCTTGCCGTCGCGCCAGACGCCCACGGCGCTGTTGGTCGTTCCCAGGTCGATGCCGATGATCACGCTAAGCCCCCTTGCCGCGACGCTTGTCTGTAGCGGGGCGGTCCGGCGGGCGGCAAGTCGAAGTTCGACGTTCGGCGAAATTGGTTTGAAAGGAAACTGTCCGGTTGGTATGTAAGGCGTCATGGACGCTCAGACTCGCCGCCGCGCGCCGGAAGCCACCCGCGCCGAGATCATCGACATGGCCATCGAGGCCGCCGCCGAAGAGGGGGCGACCGGGCTGAAGTTGGACGCGGTGGTGGCGCGTCTGCCGTTCAGCAAGGGCGCCCTGCTGCATCACTTTCCGACCAAGCTGGCCTTGCTGGAGGGCGTGATCGACCATCTGGCGAACGAGATGACGGCGGCCATACTGGCCGAGGCGGCCCGCGACCCCAATCCCTATGGCCGCAATGCGCGGGCCTATCTGCGGGCGACCGTCAACGAGCCGGTGACGGAGCGCGACGTCAGCATCGGCCGGGCGGCCCTGGTGGCCTGTGCGGTGGAGCCGAGCCTGATCGCGCGCTGGCGGGCGGCGATGCGGACCCTGGCCGAGGACGATCCCATCGATCCGGCGGGCAAGGACGACGCCCTGATGCTGCGGCTGATCGCCGACGGCCTGTGGATGAGCGACCTGTTCGGCACCCACGAGGTCTCGCCTGAGCAACGTCGGGCGCTGCTGTCGCTGCTGACGCCCGGCAGCATCCTGACCGAGGCGCACGGTTTCTGATGAACCCGATCACCTGGGCGGCCCTGTTGGGCGCCATCGGCTTTGAAGTGCTGGGCACCACCCTGTTGCAGCAGTCGGAGCAGTTCACCCGGCCCTGGCCGACGGCGGGACTGGCGGTCTGTTACGGTCTGGCCTTCTACCTGCTGACCATCGCCCTGAAGCAGATGCCGGTGGGGCTGGCCTACGCCATCTGGAGCGGGCTGGGGGTGGTGCTGATCTCGGTCATCGGCATGTTCCTGTTCAAGCAGAAGCTGGACCTGCCGGCCGTGATCGGTCTGGTGATGATCGTCGGCGGGGTGGTGGTGATCAACCTGTTCTCGAAGAGCGTGACGCACTGACCTCCCTCCCCACGAAGGGGAGGGAGGTCATGTCTCAAGCTTCGATTTCGCTTGGATCGATCTTGTAGACGGTCGAGCAATATTCGCACGTTGCGTGGATCATGCCGTCGTCCTCGACCATGGCGGCGCGGTCTTCGGGCGGGAAGGACTGCATCACTGTGACCAGCCGCTCCTTGGAACAGCGGCAGACGGCGGCCAGGGGCCGGGCGCCTTCCAGCCGCACGCCGTCCTCGTGGAACAGGCGGAACAGCAGGGTTTCGGCGCTGATCGTGGGGTCGATCAACTCGTCGTCGCCCAGGGTGGCGAACAGGGCGCGGGTGCGTTCCCACACTTCTTCGGTCGAACCGCGAGCCTCGTCGCCGGCGATGACCTGAATCATGGCTCCGCCTGCTCGCCAGAACGTTCCGGCGTCGGTCGTGACCTGACCCACGGCCAGACGCACCTTGGTCGGCACCTGCTCGGACTGGGTGAAGTAGTGCTCGGCGCACAGTGACAGGCTCTCGCCCTCGATCGGGGTGATGCCCTGGGTGCGCTCAAAGTCCTCGCCACGGTCGATCGTCATGATGAAGACGCCCTTGCCCAGCAGGGTCTGCGCGCCCGGGCGCACGAAGCCCTCGGAGGCCTTGGCGACTTCTTCGGGATCGAAGCGGCAGAAGCCGCGCAGGGTCCCGGCGGTGTCATAGTCGGCGACGACATAGCGCACCGGGCCGTCGCCCTGGGCCTGAACGATCAGGCGGCCCTCGAACTTCAGCGCCGAGCCGACGATGGCGGCCAGGACGCAGGCCTCGCCCAGCAGGGCGGCGACGGGTTCGGGGTAGTCGTGGGCCGACAGGATCTTGTCCACGACCTCGCCCAGCCGCACCAGGCGGCCGCGCACGGGCCAGCCTTCGATCTGGAAGGCGGCGGCGAGGTTGTCGGTCGGGGGCTCGATGGGGTGTGCGGCGGGCGCGTGATCGGTCACGGCGAAGGTCCTGAATAAGGCGAAACTGTCGGAAGCGGCGCAACATAGGGAGCCGCAGCGTGCTTGGTAAGGGGCGGGCACGCCGTCGGATTTCTCGTCCACGCGACTTGCAGCTTGGCTGTTTCCGACGGAACCTCTTCCGGCCCGGTTCGCTCCTGTCCTGACGACAGTGGTTTCAAAAAGAGGTTGCCCATGGTTCGACAGTTCAACGCCGTGGACGAGGTCCGCAAGCATCCCGGCATCGCCGCTGGCGTGGTCGCCGTTCTGGCGGGCGTCGGTCTGGCGGCTCTGCTGCTGAACCAGCGCAGCGGCCCCACACGGTATGAGCGTATCCGGGAACGGGTCGATCCGCGCGGTTGGTTTGACGCCGAGGCTCTGCGTCATCGCTTTGACGACATCGCGCGTGGCGTTCGTCACGGCGCCGAAGACCTGACGCATCGCGCCGCCGATCTGGGCGGCTATGCGGGCGAGCGTGCGGAACGGTTCGGCCATGACGCGCGCGCGCAGGCGGAGCATTGGCTGCAACGTTCGCGCAAGAAGACCCGCAAGCCGATGAAGCGCTACGCCAAACAGGCGCGCCGCTACGCTGAGGACGCCGGAGACTTCGCCCGTGATCACGCCAAGGAGGGCGGGGCCTTGCTGGCGGTGGCCACCATTGCCGCCGCCATCGGCGCTGCGGCCTTGGAAAGCCGACGCAAGGGCGACTTCGGCAAACTGTGACGCTTTTGGAAAATTCATGCGGAAAAGGGGGCTTTGAGCCCCCTTTTTATTGCTGCAAGTGCGAAGGTGGGTTAGGTGCGGCGCATGACTTCGCCTGTCTTCATCTTCGACTTCGATTCCACCCTGGTGCGCATCGAGACGCTTGAGGCGCTCGCTGACATCGCCCTGTCCGACGCGCCCGATGCGGCGGCGAAAAAGGCTGAAATCGCAGCCCTGACCGATCAGGCCATGACGGGGCAGGTGGACTTCGGCACGGCCCTGCGTCGTCGTCTGGATCTGCTGGCCCTGAACCGCAGCCACGTCGAGGCCCTGACGGACCGGATTCTGGACGAGGCCAGCGCCTCCATCCGCCGCAACGTCGACTTCTTCGAGCGCCATGCCGAGCGGGTCTACATCCTGTCGGGCGGCTTCCGCGAGGTGATCGCGCCCCTGGCCGCGCGTCTGGGCATCGCCGCCGATCACGTCCTGGCCAATGACCTGATCTATGACGCTGAGGGCCGGGTGACGGGCGTGGACGACGCCAACCCCCTGTCGCGCGAGAACGGCAAGCCCGAGGTCATCAAGGCCCTGAACCTGACCGGACCGGTGGTCATGGTCGGCGACGGCTGGACCGACGCCGAGGTCAAGCTGGCCGGCGCCGCCAGCCGGTTCTACGCCTTTACTGAGGTCGTCAGCCGTCCGAAGGTGATCGAGGTCGCGGACGCGACCGCCGCCTCCCTGGATGAGGTCCTGTTCGCCGAGGGCGTGGCCGGGCGCTGGTCCTATCCGCGCAACCGCATCAGGATGCTGCTGCTGGAGAACATCCACCCCGCCGCCGTCGAGCGGCTGGAGGAGGCGGGCTACTCCGTCGAGACCATGAAGGGCGCGCTGGACGAGGACGACCTGATCGAGGCGATCAAGGGCGTGCATGTTCTGGGCATCCGCTCCAAGACCAACGTCAGCGCGCGGGTGCTGGAGCAGGCCGACCGCCTGCTGGCGGTCGCCGCTTTCTGCATCGGCACCAACCAGATCGATCTGGAAGCGGCCGCTGAACATGGCGTGGCCGTCTTCAACGCCCCCTATTCCAACACCCGGTCGGTGGTCGAACTGGCCATCGGCCTGACCATCGTCCTGATGCGCGACGTGGCCGACAAGTCGGCGGCCATGCATCAGGGCCAGTGGAACAAGTCGGCCACCGGGTCGCGCGAGCTGCGCGGCAAGACCCTGGGCATCGTCGGCTATGGCGCCATCGGCTCTCAGCTATCGGTCCTGGCCGAGGGCTTGGGGATGCGGGTCATCTTCCATGACCTGTCGGAGCGTCTGGCCCTGGGCAACGCCCGGCGGATGCGCTCGCTGGACGCCCTGCTGGCCGAGGCCGACGTGGTCAGCCTGCACGTCGACGGGCGCAAGGACAACGCCGATGTCATCGGCGCGGCCCAGTTCGCCAAGATGAAGCCGGGCGTCCTGTTCCTGAACCTGTCGCGCGGTCACGTCGTCGACGTCGACGCCTTGGCCGAGGCGCTGAAGTCGGGACGCATCGCCGGCGCGGCGGTGGACGTCTTCCCCGAAGAGCCGCGCACCAACGCCGACCCCTTCGCCAGCCCCCTTCAGGGCCTGAAGAACGTCATCCTGTCGCCCCACATCGGCGGCTCGACCGAAGAGGCGCAGGAAGCCATCGCCGAGTTCGCCGCCGAGCGCCTTCTGGGCTATCTGAACCGGGGCGACACCACCTTCTGTGTCAACCTGCCGAACGTGCAACTGGCCGAGGTGTCGCGCGCTCACCGCCTGCTGCACATCCACAGGAATCAGCCGGGCGTTCTGGCTGAGCTGAACCGCGCCCTGTCGTCCGCGGGCCTCAACATCCTGGGCCAGCACCTGAAGACGGACGAGCGCACGGGTTACGTCATCACCGACGTGGATCGCGACTATGATCCCGAGGTGCTGAAGGTCCTGCGTGACCTGCCGGGCACAGTGCGATTCAGAATGCTTCACTGAACGCTGTTCAGGTTCCGTAACGGCATCTTGCGCTGCGCTGAAAGCGGCGCATCCTCTGCGACAACGACCGCATACTGACGGTCGAGGGAGGAACACCGATGTCTCGTCTTCTTCGCGGAGCCGCCGTGGCGGCTCTGACTTTGGCTGCTGTCTCGGCCGCCGACGCCGCCGGGGCCCAGACCTACAACCGCCTGGTCGTCTTCGGCGACAGCCTGTCTGACAACGGCAACCTCTATCTGGCGACCGGCGGCACGACCCCGACCTCGCCGCCCTACTATCAGGGGCGTTTCTCGAATGGCCCGGTCTTCACCGAGCGACTGGGCTTCACCTTGACCAATTTCATGGGGCCGGTGACCGGCAACATCAACTACGCCTTTGGCGGTGCGCGCACCGACAGCCAGGCCTCGCCGCCGGGAATGCGGGTGCAACTGGCCCAGTATCAGGGACGTGGCGGCGTGTTCGGGGCCAATGACCTGGTCAGCATTCTGGGCGGCGCCAACAACATCTTCCAGGGGCTGCCGGCGGCGGGCGCCTCGTCCAACCCGCAGGGCAGCATTGCGCCCGTCTCGCTGGCGGCGGCGGCTGACATCAACTTCATCGTCGGCAATGTAGCCCAGGCGGGGGCTGGGACCATCCTGGTCACCAATCTGCCCAAGCTCAGCCTGACGCCGCAATTCCGCGCCACGCCGGCCGCACCTCTGGCCGACTACGCCGTGACCACCTTCAACGGCGCCCTGTTGACGGGCCTGAACACGACGGCGGCGGCGCGACCGGGCACGAACATCATCATGATGGATCTGTTCAAGGTCGGGGACGTCATCGCCGCCAATCCCACAGCCTTCGGGGTGAGTAACGTCACCCAGCCCTGTTTCAACGGGGTCACGGTCTGCGCCAATCCCAACGACTACTTCTACTGGGACGGGGTCCATCCGACCGCCGCCGGTCATGCCGTGATGGCGCGCCTGGCCAACGATTATCTCTATTACGGCGACCTGGGCTCGCAGACGGCGGTGCTGGGCGAGACGGCCTGGCGTCACCGCGAGGACGCGTTGGATGGCTCGACCGCCAGCCTGTCGGGCCGCGACGCCTGGACGGCGGGGACGGCGATCTCGGTCGCGGCCCTGGTCGACCGGACCAAGACCGACGCGCGCGGCGCCATCGGCGAGGCGACCTCTGACGGCTACGGCGTGCGCATTGCCCTGGAGTCCGGCACCGAGACGATGAAGTTCGGCCTGGCGGGGAGCTATCGCAATGCGGACGTCGATGCCGGCGCTCTGAATGTCGATCTGGACAGCTTCGGCCTCGATATCTACGGCGGCTGGCGCTCGGGCGATCTGTTCGTCAACGCAGCGGCGGGCGTGGCCCAGGACGACTTCAACGACATCAGCCGCCTGACCTCTCTGGCGCCCATCGTCCATACCGGCTCGACCCGCGGCGTCTCGACCGGGGCGCGCCTGCAGGGGGGGATGTGGTTCGACATGGGCGGCGTCGCTGTGTCCCCGCGCGCCGCCGTGGCCTGGATCAACAGCGACGTGGACGGCTTCGTCGAGCAGGGACCGGCCGCGCAGTACGCCTATCAGGACCGCTCGGTCCAGGGCGCGACCGCCGAGATCGCCCTGCGCGCCGAGGGCGGGATCGACCGCTTCCATTTCTTCGCCGAGGGCGGCTATCGCGACAGCCTCAGCGACGACAGCGACCCGGTTCGCACCGGTATCGCCGGCAACCCGGCCCAGGTTCTGGCGCGGAACGTCGATCAACCCTGGGGTGGTCAGTTCCTGGCCTCGGCGGGCATCGAAGGCACGGTGATGGACCGCCTGAAGGTCTCCATCGGCTACAAGGGCCGGTTCGGTGATCAGGCCGATAGCCACATGGGCGTGGTCCAACTGACCCTGCCGCTGTAAGGCGTTCCCAAGACAGGGGAGGGGCCGCGCGGCGCAGGTCGCGCGGCCCCTTTCGTTTGGGGTGGGGCGCCCGGGTTCCCGCCGTGCGACGCCTTGTCGCCCCGTGCGCGCCCCATTCACGTCCCGGTGTGATGGCAAAAGGCGACCAACCCCGGCCGTCGGCGACTGTTTTTCCGCCATCTGCGCTGCCTGTTTCGCGTGATCATGACGGCCCTCCCGCTCGCAGTTTGAGCGCCAGGAGTGCAGTTTCAGTATGCGTTTTCTTCCTCCGGCCGTGAGGCCGCTTGCGATCCGTTTCGGCCAGACCAGCGTCGTCGCCGCCACCGCCGTTCTCGCCATGGCTGGCGCCCCTCTGGGCGCCGCCGGTCCTGTGCCCGACAAGGTCGAGGATCTGTCCGCCCCCGCCACGCCGCCTGTGCAGGCCGTGGCCAAGCCGGCGGGGCCCGTCACCCGACAGGTCCTGTTTGAAGCCCCGGTGAAGGGCTATCGCATCAACTCCGCCTTTGGTTTGCGCAAGCTGGCGATCGAGGCCAAGGCGCGCGCCCACAAGGGCGTGGATATCGCCGCGCCCAAGGGCACAAGCGTCTATACGACCGCCGAGGGGCGTGTGGTCCGCGCCGGATTCCAGGCGGGCGGATATGGCAACTTCATCGAGGTCAAGCACCCCAACGGCCTGAGCAGCGTCTACGGTCACCTCAGCCGCATTGACGTGCATACGGGGCAGGAAGTCGTCTCGGGCGAGCGGATCGGCCTGGTCGGTTCAACGGGCTATTCGACCGGTCCGCACCTGCATTTTGAGGTGCGTCGCAACGGCGGCCAGGTGAACCCGACCAAGGTCGTCGGCCAGTCCTTCGCCGTGAAGGTCAGCGCCTGACAGGGCAGGCACGGATGATGACTGATCTGTAATGTAAAATGGCCTTTCCATTGACCGCCTCCCGCCGCTAGGATTCGTCCATCGACGAATGGGGGACGCCATGGACGCGGCGCTGACGCTGGACGGAATCAGCAAGAGATACGGCGGCTTTCAGGCTGTCTCGGATCTGAGCTTTCAGGTCGAGAAGGGCATGATCTGCGGTTTTCTCGGTCCCAATGGCGCGGGCAAGACCTCGACTCTGCGCATGATCCTGGGTCTGCAACCCGCCACCTCGGGCAGGATCGACATCCTCGGCGCGGACGACGGGCGCAAGGTTCGCGACCGGATCGGCTTTCTTCCCGAGGAGCGCGGCCTCTACAAGAAGATGACGCCGGTCGACGCCATCGCCTTCTTCGGCGGGTTGAAGGGGCTGCCCGCAGCTGAAGGCCGCAAGCGCGCCCGCGACATGCTGGAGCAGATGGGCCTCGGCGACGCGCAAAAGAAGAAGATGAAGGACCTGTCCAAGGGGATGGCCCAGAAGGTCCAGCTGATCGCCTCGGTGGTGCATCGCCCCGAGTTCGTGATCCTGGACGAGCCGTTTTCCGGCCTCGACCCGATGAACCAGCAGGGGCTGGAGGCCATGATCCGCGCCCTGGCCGCCGACGGCGCGACCGTCCTGTTCTCGACCCATGTCATGCAGCACGCCGAGCGCCTGTGCGACAAGGTCGTGCTTCTGGCGCGCGGCAAGAAGGCGTTCGAGGGCACGGTGGATCAGGCCCGTGCGACCTCGCCGCGCTTCCTTGAACTGGAGGGGGCGCTGGACCCCTCGGCCGTTTCCGCCCTGCCGGGCGTGTCGGGCGTCGAGGTGCTGCACGACCATGACGGCGCGCGCACGATACGGGCCGGCCTGGCCCAGGGTGCGGGCGGGCAGGAGGCGCTGAAGTCGGCCTTTCTGAGCGGACTGGACGTGCGTCGCTTCCAGATCAAGGAGCCGACCCTGCATGACGCCTTCATCGCCCTGACCGGAGATCACCCGGACGAAGACCAGAGCGTCGCCCGCGATGGACACAAGGCGGAGGCCGTCCGATGAACCGCATCCTTCTGATCGCTCGACGCGAATTCATGGCCTATGCCAAGACGGTCGGCTTCTGGCTGTCGCTGTTGGCCTTCCCCCTGTTCGGGGCTCTGGGCGGCGCCATTCCCATTCTGATGAAGAGCGCCGAGCCGGTGCGTCAGGTCGCCCTGGTGGACGAGGCTCCGGCCGGGTCGGGCGTGGCCGCCGCCGTGCGTCAGGCGCTGGAGACGGAACAGCAGAAGGGTGACATCAGCGCCCTGCGCATGGCCGCCATTCCCGAGGCGGGCGTCGAGGGGGGCAACCGCGTGCGTCAGGTCGCTGAGACCGAAGGCTTCGAGGCTGGAGTCGCCGCCCTGAAGCGCGAGGCTCCCCGCGCCGGCGCCGCCTTCGACATGCCCAGGCGCAGCCTGACCCTGGTCGCGCCGCCCGCCGAGATTGCGGCCGCTGCGCCCGGCGAGGCGCGCGACGCGCTGGCGCGTCGCTACGTCAGCGACGATGCGCCGGAGGGGCGGAAACTGAGCGCCGTCGTCTTCCTGACCGAGGCGAGCGGCCAGCCCGCCGCCCGCATCTGGACAGCTCGCGCCACTGACGACGCGGTCGAGGACGCCGTGCGCGACGCCCTGAAGGACGCCAACCGTCATCGCGTCTTCACCTCCAGCGGCATCGACCCCGCTGTGGTGGCCCAGACGGACCGCTTCCGTCCCGATCTGTCCGTTTTCTCGCCCAAGGCGCGCTCGGGCGGCGAGGTCTCCTTCCGCGACAAGCTGCCGACGGTGGTCGGTCTGGCGGTCGGCTTCATCCTTTGGTCGCTGATCATCACCGGCGCCTCCATCCTGCTGAACAGCGTCATGGAGGAGAAATCGAACAAGATCCTGGAGGTTCTGCTGTCCTCGGCATCGGCCACAGAAATCCTGACGGGCAAGGTGCTGGGCGTGGCCCTGCTGACCCTGACGGTGCTGTTGGCCTGGGGGGGGCTGGGCGGCATCGGCTTGCTGGCGGCGGCGCCGGACGTGGCGCGCGACATCGGTTCGGTGCTGCTGAGCAATGGTCTGCTGATCTACTTCCTGCTGTTCATGGTCGGCGGATACCTGATGTACGCGGTGCTGTTCGCCGCCATTGGCGCCTTTTGCGATACGCCGCGCGACGCCCAGACCCTGATGGGGCCGATCATGATGGTTCTGATCGTGCCGCTGCTTGTCATGCAGATGGCGATCCGCACGCCGGATGCGACGGTGGTCAAGGTGATGAGTTTGATCCCGCCCTTCACCCCCTTTGTCATGGCGGCGCGGGCGCCCAGCGGCCCGCCGTTGATCGAGATCATCGGTGCTCTGATCGGCATGTTCGCCTTCGCGGCGCTGATGATCTGGATCGCGGGCCGGGCTTTCCGCGCCGGCGCCCTGTCGGACGTCAAGCTGAACTGGAAGACCTTCCTCGGCGCCGTGCGCGGCGGTCGCTGAGTCCAGGCAGCCGTAGTGCAAGAAGCCTTCTCTCCCTTGCAGGACAAGGACCTTCGGAAGGCGCTGTCGCCCTTTGGCTGCTTCAGCGCCGCCGCCCGCCTCGCTGACGCGGCGGGCGGTGGAAGGGGAGCTGGCGGGTGGGGTCAGGCGAGCATGCCGTTTCCTTCTCCCCTTGAGGCAGAAGAGCGCCGACCTCCGCGACCCGTCGTCGCGCACGCAACTTTGACTGTTCTCAATCGGTTTCATCCCGGTAAAATGGCGGTGAAAGCCTTGCCGTGGCGGCCCTGCGCCCCCAGATTGAGGCTTCCAGCCCCAAGGAAAACCCCTCACCGACGCAGGAGCGCCGATGCCGCACAGCCTGATTGCCACCCTGGTCGGAGGCTTCGTCCTCGCCTTCGTGTTCGGCATGTTGGCCAATCGGCTGAAGCTGTCCCCCCTGGTCGGCTATCTGGTCGCCGGGGTGGCGGTCGGCCCCTATACGGGCGGCTTCGTCGCCGACACCGAGCTGGCGCCCCAGCTGGCCGAGATCGGCGTCATCCTGCTGATGTTCGGGGTCGGGCTGCACTTCTCGCTGGCGGACCTGATGAAGGTGCGCAAGGTGGCCATCCCCGGCGCCTTGGTCCAGATCGGCGCCGCCACCGTCCTGGGCTGGGTTCTGGGGCGCTTCCTGCTTGGTCTTGGCGACGTTGAGGCCCTGCTGCTGGGTTTCTCGCTGTCGGTGGCCTCGACCGTGGTGCTGCTGCGGGCGCTGGAAGAGCGCAAGCAGCTCAAGAGCGACGCCGGCCGCATCGCCATGGGCTGGCTGATCGTCGAGGATCTGGTGATCGTCATCGCCCTGGTCATGCTGCCCCTGCTGATCATTCAGCCGGGTGAAACGCTGAGCGGCGCAGAACTGGCCAAGTCCATCGGCTGGACCCTGGTCAAGGTCGCCGGTTTCGTCGGCGTCATGCTGGTCGTCGGCGCCAAGGTCCTGCCCTGGGTGCTGGTGCGGATCGCCCATACCAAGTCGCGTGAACTCTTCACCCTGGGCGTGCTGGCCATCGCCCTGGGCATCGCCTGGGTCGCCTACTACCTGTTCCACTCCTTCGCGCTCGGCGCCTTCCTGGCGGGTCTGGTGCTGAACAGCTCGCCGCTAGGGCATAATGCGGCCGAACGGTCGCTGCCGCTGCGGGACGCCTTCGCCGTCCTCTTCTTCGTCTCGGTCGGCATGTTGTTCGACCCCATGATCCTGGTGCGCGAGCCCCTGGCGGTTCTGGGTGTCCTGGGCATCGTCATCGTCGGCAAGTCGGTGGCGGCCCTGGCTATCACCACGGCCTTCAAGCTGGATCGCCCGACCAGCCTGACCGTCGCCGCCAGCCTGGCCCAGATCGGGGAGTTCTCCTTCATCCTGGCCGCCATCTCGGTGTCCCTGGGCGCCATGAGCCGCGAGACCCACGACCTGATCCTGGCCGCGGCCCTGCTGTCGATCTCGCTCAATCCCTTCGTCTTCGCCTTGATCGACCGGATGGGCGGGCGGGTCGTGGTCCCGCCCAAGAAGGAAGAGCCCAAGGCGACCCTGGCCGACGTCATGTAAAGAAAAAGAGGCCCGGAGATCGCTCTCCGGGCCTCTTCGCATCCGCGTCCTGACAGGGGGGCTTACAGGACGCCGATCATGCTCGCGACCAGGGGGTGGCGCACGATGTCGCGTTCAGCCAGACGGACCACAGCGATTTCGGGCACAGCCTCCAGCCGCTCGGCGATGTCCGACAGGCCCGAGACGCCGGGCAGCAGGTCCGATTGATGCGGGTCGCCGGTCACCACCATGGTCGAGTGCCAGCCCAGCCGGGTCAGCAGCATCTTCAACTGGACGTAGGTGCAGTTCTGCGCCTCATCCACGACGATGAAGGCGTTGTTCAACGTGCGGCCGCGCATGTAGCCGATGGGGGCGATCTCGATCAGACCCTCGGCCATCAGGGCCTTGACCCGCTTCATGCTGAGACGGTCGGACAGGGCGTCGTATAGGGGGCGCAGATAGGGGGCCAGCTTGTCCTCCATGTCGCCGGGCAGAAAACCGATCGACTCCCCGGCCTCGACGGCGGGGCGGCTGAGGACGATGCGCCCGACCTTGCCCGCCTCCAGCGCCTCGACCGCCTTGGCCACGGCCAGATAGGTCTTGCCGGTGCCCGCCGGACCCAGGGCCAGAACGAGATTGTGGGCATCGACGGCGTCCATCAGTTCGGCCTGACCGTCTGACTTGGGCTTGAGCGTCTTCAGATAGGCCTGGTCGCGTTCGTCGTTGGAGGGATAGGGCGACCAGCCGTTGCGCGGCGGCAAACGCCGAACCTTGGCGTCCTGCAGGAACTCCCGCGAATCCAGCACGCCTTCGCGAACCTGATGCTTGATGGCCGAACGCTTCGTCATGAACGCCTCCAGGGCATGAAAAAAGGCGCGCCCGGCAGGGACACGCCTTGGTCGTCGGTGGGGGAGGAGGGAGCCGGAGCCATGCGGCGGCCGCCCGGATCAGCTGCAGGATCGTCGCCGCAGCAGAGGCGTCGTCCCGGAACCGGTCGCGAACACGCCATGCGCATTCTCCAGCATCTGACCGGACCGGGCTTGATCCGGCTTCGGATCCGGGGCCGAAATGGCGACCACGAATCGCATCAACAATTTGATGCTAACGTAGTTTATGAAGGCTTAAAGCCATCATTTTCTGAAACATAGGCGGTGTTCGGATGAGTGTTTACAGTCTTGGCGACAGCAAGCCGCAGCTTCCGCCGGAAGGCGAATACTGGATCGCGCCAAATGCAACGGTCCTAGGGAATGTGATTCTGCATCCCGGCGCCAGCATCTGGTTCAACACGGTTTTGCGAGGGGACAATGATCCCATTGTGATCGGTCGCGACAGCAATATTCAGGACGGCAGCATCCTGCATACGGATGTGGGGTCGCCGCTGACGATCGGCGAGGGGGTCACCGTAGGGCACAAGGCCATGCTGCATGGCTGCGCCATTGGCGACAACAGCCTGGTGGGAATCGGGGCGGTGATCCTGAACGGGGCGAAGATCGGGAAGAATTGTCTGATCGGCGCCAACGCCCTGATCACCGAGGGCAAGGTCATTCCCGACAACTCCCTGGTCATGGGCCAGCCCGGCAAGGTGGTGCGGGAACTGGACGCGGGACAGGTCGAGGCCCTGCGGATTTCGGCGCAGCACTATGTCCAGAATTGGCGGCGGTATGTGCAGGATCTGACGCTGCTTCGCTGAAGCGCGATGCTTCAGCTTGGGACAGTCGGCGGCTCCATCCCTGACGACTGTCCTGAAAACGGGTGATTCCTGCTGGATTTTCAGGTGATCGAAGCGGCCTGCGACTTGCACAGGTCCGGCCAAGATCAATGCAGGAGTCCGGGCCCATGCGGGTGGGGATCAAGAAATTGCTGGCTGGATCAGCAGGCTTCATCGGCCTGATGGCCCTGGCGGACGTGGCGTCCGCAGCGACGGGATGCAATCCGGGCGGCTGCCAGCCGCCCCCGCCGCCTCCGCCGCCTCCGGTGCCATGCTGCCAGCCGCCGCGTCCGCCGCAACCGCCGGTGACGCCGCCGGGCACGCCGTGCTGCACGACGCCGCCTCCGCCGCCGTGCTGCTCGGGCGGCGGCAACGTGAACGTCAACGTCAACGTCAATGCGAGCGCCAGCGCCAAGGCGACGGCGCGCGCCTATGCCGGATCGCGCAGCGGGGCGACGGTGATCGTCGGCGGCGGCGGCGGCGCCTACTTCAACGTCGATCAACCCTATCCGACGACGATCCAGGGGCTGTCGGTCGAAGGCAAGACTATGGAGATGGTCCGCGTTCCCTATACGGCTTCGCGCCGCATGGAGAAGCGGGTGGTCATCCAGGCCGTCTGCATCGATGACCGCGCCGTGCCGCACCCGGCCTCGCAGGTCCGTCCCGGTCGCGACGTGGCGACCGACTATGAGGGCGAACTGTATCGCTGCATCGCCGGCACCAAGCTGCAATGGACCATCGCTGACGAGGCCGGCGGTCCGGGCGAGACCATCAACTGCAACAAGCGCGAGGCCCTGTGGTACGGCCGCGGCGGCCAGTTGGAGTGCCGGCCCGAGAAGCAGGAGCGTGATTGCAACGAGCGTTCGCTGCTGCGCCGCTATGGCGCGGGTGTGAAGGTGCTGACCATGATCCGGGAGGAATCCTACACCGAGTATCGTGAGGAGATGGTCGAGACCGCCGGGGCTGTGGCCTCGGGCGCAGTCATCATGCTGGACGGCGGCGTCGGCGGCCGCGTCTTCTGAACAGGCCGTTCAGCCTGGCGTCAGGCGGATTGAGCCAGATTGCCGGCATCGACTCTCCGTCGATAGGCCAAAAGACTTGGGGCCCCGATCCAGCGGATCGGGGCCCCTTTTTGTCCTGACTTCGCGCCTTACTGGGCCGGAGCCTTGTCCGAGACGACCTCAGCCTTCCACGCCGTGTTCGCCGTCAGGTATTGGCGAGCGGCGGCCTGGATGTCGGCGGCGGTGAAGGATTCCAGATCGCTGATGTGCGTCTGGATCTGCTCCAGCGAAGCCGGTTTGGCGGCCAGGTCTTCCAGTTGGCCGAGCCAGTACTCGTTCCCGGCCTGACTGCGGCGCAGGCTTTCGATCAACGGCAGACGGGCGCGGTTCATTTCGTCTTCCGTCACCGGCGTGTCGCGCAGAGAAGCGGTGATCGCATCCACTGCGGCGTAGAAGGCGGGGAGCTTGTCCGTCGCCGTCTCGGCCATCACGAAGATGGAGCCGTAGCCCTTGAACACGTCAGAGGCTGACGAACCGACGCGCGGTGAATAGGCCAGGGCCTGCTTCTCGCGGATTTCGTCCAGCACGCGCAGCTTGAAGACCTCGGCCAGGATATTGACCTTGCGGGCCTCCGTGCGGTCATCGACGGCGTCGGTGGTCGGCCAGGCGATGTAGCCGAGAGCCTGCTCGACCGGACCCGTGTGCGTCAGACGCACCGGTTGCGCGCTGGGCGCCGGGAATCGGCGTTGGTCCGAGCCCGGCAGCGGCTGGGCCGCGGGTGCGCGAGCAGGTAGGGCGGCGAAGGTCGAGGCCACGGCCTTGATCGCGTCATCGACCGTGACATCTCCGACCATGACGATGTCGATCGGACCTGCGGACAGGCCCTGGGTCAGGCCTTGCTTCAGGTCGTCCAGGGTGAAGGCGGCGATCTCGGCCGCTGACGGCACGGCTTCGCGTTTGTCGCCACTGGCCAGGAGGCCGGCAGCCTGGATGCCGAAGGCGCCGCCGGGCGTGGCCAACTGTTGGGTCAGGATCTGCGGGAAGAAGGCCTTGATCTGCTCGAAAGGCGCGGCGCGAAGGCCCGGATCGGTCAGATAGGCGGCCAGCACCTGCATTTGCAGTTGCAGATCGGCGGGGCGGGTGGCGCCCGAGAGCTGATAGGCGTCACCGTCGATCGAGAAGCCCGCGCTGTAGATCTTGCCGGTCAGAACGCGGCTCAGCTCATCCGCCGTCAGCTTGCCCAGGCCGCCCTGGGTGAAGACCATCGGGGCAAGCATCTGCGGGGTGAAGCGGTCGGTGGGCAGGCCTTCTTCACCGATGCCGGTGCGCACCGTCATCAGGACCTGCTCGTCCTTGAAATCAGTCGGCTTGACCGTAAGGCGCACGCCGTTCGGGAAGGTGACGACCGTGGCGCCCACAGCGGCGACCTCGGTACGGCTGCTTGGCGCGGCGGCGGCGCCGAAGTCGGCGTAGGGCCATTCCAGCTGGGCCTGCTCGGCGCGGGCGGTGACGGCGACAGAGCGGCTGGCTTCCAGAGCAGCGGTGACGCCAGCCTCTCCGCCTTCGATGGCTTCGGGCGTGACGACAAGCGCCAGCGGGCCGTAGCCCTCGAACACCGCCTTGACCGCGCTGCTGACCTGATCGGCCTTCAGGTCCTTAACTCCGGCCTCGAACAACGCGAGGTTGGCGGCCGGAGACGAGAAGACCTTGTCATCATTGGTCGCGCCCAGAAGGGCGTTGGCCAGGCTGGGCGTGCTGCGCGTCGCGGCGGCCTGGACGGCGTTCTCCAGCGCGGTGCGGGAGTTGGCGATCTCGCGGTCCAGTTCGACCTGGGTCACGCCGAACTGGACCAGGCGGCGCTGTTCCTGCTCGATGGTTTCAAGCGCGCGCTTCAGACCACCGGGATTGAAGTTGGCCGAGACGCTGCCGAGGTCGACCGTCTTGAACAGGCTGCCCTGACTGGCGCTGGCGGTGATGAAGGGCGGGTTGTCGGCGCGAGCGATCTCGCCCAGGCGGCGGTTCAGAACCGCCAGGCCCAGGTTCTGCACCAGGGCTTCGCGACGCTCGGTGACGGTGTCGGGGTCCAGGTCGGGGTTGCGGATCCAGTTCAGCTGGATCGACGACTGGATGCCGGGTTCGACCAGGATGCGGGTCTCGGCCGAACGCGGGGCGACGGTTCCCAGATCGGGATTCGGACCGTCAGCGGCCTTGGGCGCCCAGTCCGAGAAGGTCGCCTTGATCTTGGCCTCCATCTGATCGACGTCAAAGTCGCCGACCGCGATCATGGTCGCGCGTTCCGGGCGATAATAGGCGTTGTAGAACTCGACGAAGCGTTCACGCGGGGCCGAGCGGATGATGCTGAGGTCGCCGATGGGCAGGCGGTTCGACAGACGCTGACCGGAAGCCAGCAAGGCGAGCTGGGCCTTGATCGAACGCAGGGCGGGGGTGTTGCGCAGGCGTTCTTCACCTTCGATCACGCCGCGCTCGGCGTCGATGTCCTCGGCCTTCATCAGGGCCTCGGAGACCTGCTCGCGCATGATGCGCAGCGAGGTGTCGACGGTCTCGTCGTTGGTGCGGGGCAGCTCCAGCGTATAGGCGGTCTGGTCAAAGCTGGTGAAGGCGTTGGTGTCGGCGCCGAAGGCTAGGCCCAGACGCTCCAGAATCCGCAGGAGCTCATTTTCCGGCACATTGGTCGTGCCGTTGAAGGCCATGTGCTCCATGAAGTGGGCCAGACCCAGCTGGTCGTCGTTCTCCATCAGCGAACCGGCGGCGATGCGCAGGCGCAGCGACGCCTGGCCGGGCGGCGTGGCGTTTTTCAGGATGGCGTAGCGCATGCCGTTCGGCAGGACGCCGAAACGAACGTTGGCGTCAGCGGGAACATCGCTGGCGGCCTGGGCCCAGGGCTGAGACGGCTGGGCGTCCTGCGCGGCGACGACCGCGGGGGGCGTCAGGGCGACGGCGGGCAGGGCGGCCCCGCCCAGAAGGGCGAGGCTGGAGGCGGCGAGCAGCAGCAGGCGGCGAGGGGATCGCATTCAGTATAGTCTCCGGACCGTGCGATCAGGCTGCCCCCGGGACTGACTGCGGCCCTGCACGTTGGTCGCGTGCAATGGCGTATGCACGTTCGACCAAAGTGACAAAGGTCCTTGACTGCCTCAAGTTACCGAAAGTTAATTTCCACCCCCGCCGCCATTTCCGGTGACATAGAAGCTCGCCGTATTGCCGACGGCGTTGGCGCCGCTGATGACATGGCGGCTGGGACCGCTGATGGTCGTATTGGCCACGGCGTTGATATTGCCGTTGTTGACCTGGACGCTGTTGGCGTTGAGGTCGCCGCCGCAGGTCGAGCAGGCGTAGCCGGTGACCGAGTTGCCCGCCGCGTTGGCGCCGACATAGGCGTCATAGCCCTTGCCGCCCTGGAAGGTGGCGGTGACGTCGACGCCGCCGCTGTTCAACTGGCTGTTGTCGATCTTGACGTAGATGTCCTGGTTGCCGACCGAGACCTCGTTGCCCACGCCGCTGGCGCTGGCGGTTGCACGTCCGTAGTCATAGGCGAAGACGCGTGCGGCGCTGCGGATCTGGGCGTCATTTTCCTGATCCGTGCGCGTGATCAGTGCGCCGCCGTGGTTATAGGTCGCCGCCAGGTTGCCAGCCGCGTTGGCGCGACCCGCCAGATCCCAGGCGTTTCCCGCATTGGGATTCACCGCCGCCTCGACCATCCCGCCCTGCGACCGCTGGCGGATCGTGGTGTTCTGGTTCGAGGCGCCGGCGCTGGTGATCTGGACCGCATTGGCGACAGCCTGACCCGAGAAGTCGGCGGCGGCCGGGATGTACTGGGTGTTGGCGACATTGTGGGCGCGGACGTCGCCGGAGGTGGTCTGCTCGATCGTGCCGCGCACGGCCGTGTTGGTCCCCCCTAGAGCGGTCGTATTGCCCAGGGCTCCGACAGCGATATTGGCGCCGCCCAGCAGGCGCGCGTCGCTGTTGACGATCTCGCTGCGAGCGCGGACGTCACCTTCGACACCTTGGCGAGCGTTCACGGTGGAGGCGGCGTTGTTGGTCGTCGCCGCCAGATAGTTGCCGCGCGCCTGAATGACGCCGGTGACGGGGCCGGAGGTGTCGCCACGCAGCGTCATCGAGGTGCGCGCGACGGTCTCGCCGCGCGCAACCTGGTCCGAGCGCAGGTTCAGCCGGCCGTTGTCGGCGCCGCCGACAGCGGCATTGGACTGGGCGGCGGTCGAGGCGGTGACCTGGCCTCTGACGTCGACGACGTTCAGGGTCTGGCCGGCGACGACGTCGCCCAGCTGAAGCTGGTTGTTCAGGACGAGCGCGCCGTCCTGGGCGGAAGCCGCGTTAGCGGCTGCCGCGCACAGCGCTGTCGCGGCGATCGTGCCAGCGAGACGGGTCCGCGCGAGTTTGGCCATTGTTCGTGTCCGTGTTGGCATAGGCGGGGTAGAAGCCGCCGGTCGGGCCGACAGGGGTGTCGGCGAGGGGGTCGTTGGCGGGGTTCAGGCAGACTTCCGGGCCGGGGGCGCCGTACAGGTTGGCCATGAACTCGACGGTGGCGCGTTCCACCAGGGCGCGGACGGCCAGTTGAACCGGCTCCATGCCGCTGGTGCCAGCCGAGATGTCGAAGACGTTGCCGTTCAGGAAGTCGAACACGCCCGCCGAGATTTCGCGGCCGACGATCTGCTTCTGGTAGGAGACGACGTCAACGACCTCGAGCGTGGTGGTCTGGACCAGGCGCAGATCGATCGCGACGTTCATCACGAAGACCTTGCCGGTCAGCATGCCCGAGCCGCCGCCCTGTTCGACCTCGCCCCCGGCGATGTCGAAACCGCCCGAGCGGATGTTGTAGTTCACCTCGGTGATGCCGCCGACCACATAGAAGTCCGAGCCCGGCACCTGACCGGCCAGGATGCGGCGGTAGGCGGCGTCCTGGGGCGCGCCGTTGGGCTGGTCGTCGCCGATCAGCTTGTTGTTGGCGTAGCGCAGCTCCAGCTCGGAAACCGAGGTGTCGTAGCGTTCGACGATTCGCGCGCCGGCCTTGGCCAGGGCGGTGTTCGCCATCAGCGAGGCGCCTTGCGTGATCTGACGACCGCCGTCGGCCGAGACCGTGCCGGTGTAGTCGCTGATCCGGCCGACCGCCATGCGCGGCGAGGGCAGATTATAGCGGCGAGCATAGTCGGCCAGGCAGTAGAGCGCGGTCGAATAGGGCGTCGGGTTCGACGTGACCGGCGCGTTGCCGATCGGCTTGGCGTACTGGCCCGAAGGACCGGCGCTGGTGCTGGCGCAGCCGGCCAGCAGGGCGGCGACGGCGGCGACGGCGACAGCGGCGCGAGCGCGCAGGGAAATGTTGGTGCTCATGGGAAAACCAGCGATCCGTTCAGGGCCGTGCCGGCGGTGACATTGCCGGTGTTGGTCTGGGTGGAGTTGACGATGACGGTGTTGCGGTTGCCCTGCACCACCACGTTCAGATTGTTGCCGATGGCCGTGGCCCCGGCGATGTTGCTTCCGCCCTGGCCCGAGCCCACGTGGCCGGCCGAGACGCCGGCGCTGCTGCTGGAATAGCTGCTGGCGCCAGCCTGGATGATGCCGTCGACGATCAGGCGATTGCCGTTGGCGTCGCGGGTCGAGCCCGTGGCGTTCTGGGCGGTGGTGTAGCGCGAGCCGCCGTAGCCCGCCTGGAACTGGGCGGCGCCTGCGGAGCCCGACGATTGGGCCGCGGTCGCGCCGACGCCGGCGATCAGGCTGATCGTCAGGGTCGCTACCGGCAGTGTCAGTCTTTGGGACGGCATGAGAGGCTCCGCAGTGTCTATGCGGCTCACTCAGCAACGGTCGTGCCAAAGCGAAATGGTGGTTTTGGGACGCCTTGAGGTTAACGGCGACATTGTCCATCAAGGGAGCATGCAAGAGCCATCCCCCCCGTCGGCCCCGCAGCGCGAGAAGATCCTGAACGCGCCCTTCCTGCCTGTACTGATCGCGGCTTCCATGCCGGTGCTGTACTGGTTCCAG